>JBBAXA010000023.1:0-4964 GCA_040396935.1 Pirellula sp. | reverse complement strand
CCGCAAGCTCACTCCGCTCCGCAAGCTCACTCCGCTCCGCAAGCTCACTCCGCTCCGCAAGCTCACTCCGCTCGTGAAAATCGATTGGAAACGCAGAGCAACCTGGCCGCGAGTCGTCCATCGTCTCGCCGCGAGCCACTCCAGCAATCGGAAAGGGATACAGCACGCACCTTGCCATTGCCTGTGGCCTTCACACCAAGTTGGGAAGTGGACAAGTTCTTTTGGCCTGAAGTAGTTTTGCATTTAGAGAAAACCCATGGAAATGCATTCCAACAGATCGGGAAACATCTACGACTTGCGAACCAAGACGGCTTGAAGGTCATGGCGGTCACGAGCGGTGAACGGGGCGTAGGCAGAAGTACCGTCTCGATGCACATGGCACGATGCGCAGCCGATGCGGGATTGACGGTTGCATTGGTAGATGCGGATGTGTTTTATCCGAGCATGATCGATCAATTGCGTCTGGATATGGCTCACGGATGGCAAGACTGCTTGTTTGAAAATGTTCCTCTCGAAGAAGTCGCCGTACGTTCTTTAGAAGATCAAATAACCCTCTTTCCGCTCACATCGGTCATTTCCCAGCAGCAGTTGCATGCGAATCTGCATCGGGTTTCGAAAATCGTCAAACGACTGTCGACTGCGTTCGATTTAGTATTGCTCGATTCCAACCGTCTCAATCTGGAACAAAGAGATCTCGTTGGTGTCGCGCAGGAATCGGTTGTCGATGCGGCTATCGTGGTGGTAGATACTGAACTGAGTATCAAGGAGAAAATCGATACCGCGGTTAGTATTCTCCATGGAATGGGTATCTCATCGATCGGTTTGGTAGAAAACTTCCACAGCTAGAGCAAGGCAGGAACGATGTACGAAGCCCATTGGAACCTTCTTCGAAAACCGTTTGATGCCAAGGTGGATGCGGGAACGTATTATCCATCGGAAAGCCATCAAGCCGCAGCCCTAAAGATCCACTATGCGATCGAGCAGCGACGGGCTGTGGCACTCCTCTGCGGTGAATCCGGCGCTGGAAAGTCCATGCTTCTCGATTCCTGCCTCAGCCAACTTTCGGATCACTTTGCACCCATTGCGAGAATCGTCTATCCCGCAATGCCAGCAGACCAGCTTCTCAAGCATATCGCAAGACAGATTGGTCCCCAAGCGTCTGACTCGACACATGATTTGTGTTGCTCGATCGAGCTGATCGAACGCATTCTAAGACACAATGTTTCTCAAGACTGTCATGCGGTCCTCGCAATCGATGAGGCTCACTTGCTTCAGCAGTTTGGAACACTCGAAACTTTGAGGCTGATTCTGAATCTAGCGAATGACAACTGTGCCTACGAAAGCCCAATCACCCTCATTCTATGTGGGTCGCCATCCCTCATTTCGCATCTTTCCAAGCACTCGTCTCTCGAAGATCGTGTGGCGGTACGATGTCTGATCGAAAGATTTTCGTTTGAAGATACCGTCGCCTATATCCAACATCGAATGCGGGCGGGTGGCTGCTCTCGAGACGATGTTTTCGATATGCGAGCGATGGAAGCCATTCAGATGCTCGCCCAGGGTATACCCCGACGCATCAATCGATTGTGCGATCTTTCTTTAATGATTGGCTTTGCGCAGGAATTGAGATATGTAAGTAGTGCGACTATCGAATCGGCACACTTGGAATTGTCGTCGCATCGCCGAGTTGCTTGACCGACAAAAGACAGCTATCAGATAGCCGGTTTCTCGACAACGCTCTCCTTGAGCGGCCAACTTCTCGATCTGCACCGCAGCACAACGCTAATTCGTAGGATCCGATGTGGTTCAGAAAGACCGAATGCATCGACCGGAGATCGGTCATCCATACCCGGTTCCATGCGATCGTTCCTGGCTGACACAGCCGACAAAAGTCAAGGTGGTAGGCACATTCCATGTGCCGTTCACGCAAAATGCGGGTAAACCCTCGGATTTGGGGGGAACGTAGGAGCGTTCGAGCGAGTGGTGTCGGTTGTGTCCTCGATGTCTCTTCATGAGCCGGTTGGTTGGTTCTTTTTTGTTGCGGTGGATAGTGGTATAACCCCCGGGGTCGTTAGACACGATGAACTTCGACAGTCCTGCCCTTCCAATAATTCCCAACATGAAACCATTCTTTTCCCGTCGACTCAACCAAAGCAACCTGGCAATCCATCTAATGGTCCTGTCAGCGGTACCTTTTTTCTGGTTCGCCGCGGCAGCATCAGCCGCTCAATCCTCGAGCTCACGACCGAATATCGTGTTCCTACTGACAGATGATCAAACGGTGGGCGCTGTGGGTTGCTATGGGAATAAGGATATTATCACTCCCAATCTCGACCAGCTCGCGAAAGAGGGTATTCGCTTTTCGAATCACTACAACACGACGTCGATCTGTATGGCGAGTCGGTCCAGTATTATGACCGGGCTTTATGAATATCGTCATGGTTGTAACTTTAGCCATGGAGACATGAAGCGAACTCTTTTCGATCAATCCTATCCTGCGTTGCTCCGTCGCGCCGGCTACTATTGTGGATTCGCAGGGAAGATCGGCTTCGTCCTCGAGGGTGAACCCTTTGAGATCTTCGAGCATGAGTTTGATCAATGGGCCGGTGGGCCGGGCCAGACGCACTATGAGACACAAAAGAATGACGGAATTCGTAAGTATTCAGACCGCTATCCGCATTGCTCGCGTGCCTACGGTGCATGGGGGCAGGATTTCATCCAAGCTGCGAAACAGAGCGGTAAACCTTTCTGCTTGAGCATCAGCTTCAAAGCACCACACCTCCCAGCGACTCCTGATCCACTCGATAAGAACCTCTACGATTCCAAATCGAGTTTCGCACGTCCACTGAATTATGGAACCCAAAACGGGAGTCATCTCTCGCCCCAAGCCCACACAAGCCGCGCAGCCACAGAGTATCGCGACTGGGTAACGGATTATGATAAGACCGTTCGCAATTACTACGCCCGGATCACCGGTGTCGATGCAGCCGTAGGGATGATTCGCGATGAACTCGAGCGCCAAGGGGTTGCGCAAAACACGGTCATCATCTTCACTTCCGATAATGGATACAACAGTGGCTCGCACGGCTTCGGTGACAAAGTCTTGCCCTACGAAGAGGGATCGAAGTCGCCGCTCATCATTCTGGACCCTCGCCTGTCCAACGAACGCAACGGGAAGCTTTGCAATGCGATCACAGGCAATGTGGATATGGCTGCGACTATCCTCGCGATAGCGGATGTAGCGATACCCCCAGGGATCGATGGCAAGAGCCTACTACCACTCTTGAACAACCCCACTAGCCAGGTTCGCGAATTGCTGCCTCTATTTAATTTCTGGGGCGAGCCGTCCGCCCAGTCGATGGCGATCGTCTCCGAACGTTGGAAATACATACACTGGTATTACGGTGGAGACGGGATGAATCCGACGGAGGAGCTGTTCCATCTGCATGACGACCGATTAGAAATGCAGAATGTGGCAACTAACAACCAATATTCGCAACAACTCGATGCCGCCCGGCGAGCGTACGACGCCGAACTCGTAGCGATGACTGCTTATTCCATCCATGGTCATGGTTATGAACCCTATCCCGTCCTGTTCGATCGTAAGTCTGCTTGGGCAACCAAGCAATCGCTACTGCAAAAGGTAAAGCAGCCTCGCAGGGTAGAAAAAGAAAATAGTTCGTCCAAGGAATAGATCGAGCGATTAAAGCCTGGGTACAACGATTCCCACGGAAGCACGCCCGATCCTGAGCGGTGGCGCGACTCACCGGGGCGGCGTGTGCATGCTCTCAGGGGTCTCGGCCTGCTGTTGCTCGGCAACTTCCACTCCTTGGGGATGGATCGCGATGACCCGTTTTCCATCGGACAGAATATCTCCGACTCGTACGACGCGATCACCCAGCAGAGCAGATGCTCCGCTCGGAGTTTGGAAAATGGCACGAACCTGCAAGACTTCAGTCGCAGTCGCTTGTCCTTTGGTGCCAGGAACCGTCTTGCTGGTAATCCCCTCCTGGTTTTCCGCGGTTTGGAGATTTTCTAACTGTTTGAGTGTTCGAAATGGTTGCAAGACCGCAATCTCTTCAAGCTGAAATTCCGGCCATGCCATCTTCGCAGAGGTAGACACCAAAGTCTCTCTCGGTTTTTCGGCTTGAAGCACAGGTGTGGGATGGGAATCATCCTCCTTCGTTAAAACAAATCCGAGAATCGCAGCCAGAATGGGAATGACCGCTAATTTCATTCTCGGCGATTTGATCAAGGATGGTGTACCCATGGGATTTCCTGTTACAAGATGAGAGGCTGGAATATCAAGCGCGATCTGCCGTGATCAGTTCGCTCTCTCCCCACTCCGGTTCGTAGAGGATCCCAATTTCCATCTCGATCCGACTATCGGAATGACCATCTGCCGGAGCAGATAGATGCAATTTCTTAATCTGTAGGAGAAATGGAAAAGTCTCTAACTCCTGAGCCAGTTCGAATAAACCAGCGTAAGACCCATTCATACTCAGTTGAAAGGAACGCACCTTGCATTTGAGTTCCTTGGTATCCACGTTCTGGCTACCTATTGGACGAAAATCGTTGAGCTTACAGTCACAGGCTGTGACCATTTTCTCCAATTCCCTCAGGATATCGGAGTCGATCAGACGACGGGGAACTCGCTCTCGAAGCGCCCGAAACGTGGCGGAGACATCGTCGCGCATGGTTATCGCTTGATCGAACTGAGATTCGATCCGTTCCATATCACTGATCAATTGCCGATCTCTCTCAATGTCCTGTTCCATGGCAAGGCGCCAATCCTGAATCGAAGCCTGGATTTTCCATCCCAGAAATCCAAATCCGATGAGTGCAGCCAATCCTGCAAAATGCAGGGAGTAGCTGAGTCGCTGCAAGGTCGGTGAGGAGAAACGCATTCTATTCAACATACTTGCACTCCAATTCGAACTCGTCGACCTGCTGGTTCGAGACGA
>JBBAXA010000022.1:64767-81617 GCA_040396935.1 Pirellula sp. | reverse complement strand
ATGACCAAAGCAGCTCTTATCACGGGAATTACAGGACAGGATGGTTCGTATCTGGCTGAACTGCTGCTCGAAAAAGGCTATCGCGTTCACGGACTCGTACGTCGGTCGAGCAGCTTCTCCACCGGGCGAATCGACCACCTCTACAAGGATATCCATGAAAATCCCCAACTGCTCCTCCACTACGGCGACCTTACCGATGGACAAGCACTCACGAATTTAGTCCAAGATGTCGAGCCTGACGAAATCTACAACCTAGGCGCTCAAAGCCACGTTCGAGTCTCCTTCGACCAACCGGTCTACACACTCATGTCCGACGGCGTCGGCTCGCTCAACGTCCTCGAGGCAGCACGACTCCTCAACAAACGTAAGGAATGTCGGGTCTACCAAGCCAGCAGCTCCGAAATGTACGGCATGGTTCTGGAAACCCCCCAAACCGAAAAAACTCCTTTCAACCCACAATCCCCCTACGCCTGCGCCAAAGTATACGCCTTCTTTCAGACCGTAAACTACCGACGTAGCTACGGCATGTTTGCTAGCAACGGAATCCTTTTCAATCACGAGTCCCCACGACGAGGTGAAACGTTCGTCACCAGGAAAATCACGCGTGCAGCAACCAGGATCAAATTGGGACTCCAGGACAAACTTTATCTCGGGAACCTCGACGCTAAACGGGACTGGGGATACGCCAAAGACTATGTCGAGGCAATGTGGCTCATGCTCCAACATCAGGAACCAGACGACTTTGTTATCGCAACCGGAGAAACAAGAACGATCCGTGAATTCCTGACGCTCGTTTTTGAACAACTCGAGCTGGCCTGGGAGGATTACGTGGAAATCGATCCACGCTACTTCCGCCCCGCGGAAGTCGATCTGCTTCTCGGTGATGCATCGAAGGCTAAGAAACTGCTTGGCTGGTCCGCCAAAACCGACGTTCGCGAATTGGCTCGCATCATGGTTGAACACGACCTGGAGCTGGCGCATCGCGAAAAGCACAGCCAAGATTTCGTTGGGGTTTAACGACACATTGAAAAATTTAGTTCGGCAACCCAACACGATGAAATAGGACGCTCGGCGAACGATCCCGCTTCGCCGGTCTGCCCTCGCCAGTTGATTTACGCGATTTCGACAAGGTCTCGATGTCGCCATTCCAGAGTATCGCAATAACTCCTCGAGGCTATTCTGTCGTCACCAAGCGCGTGCGGCCCGCTTCGATCACATCCTCTAGCGCCTTGTTGAGCCGCTCAACCTCCTCGGGAAAGCGTTCGCTCAGATCGTCGCTCTCGTTGGGGTCTTCCTCCAAATCAAACAACTGCAACTCGGACATTTCCGTTGGGTTCAATCGCAATTCGACATTCGTCGCCCTGCGGGACTTGTGCCGAACCAATTTCCACTTCCCCTCCCTGTATCCGAAATTTCCACTCGCGCCATTGTCCTGCTGAACTAGAAAATCCCGCCCACTCGCAGACGTTTTACCCATCAGCGCTTCCATCACATTCATGCTGTCGAGACAGCTGTCATCGGGCAGTTCCACCTGCAGAAGCGAGGCAAACGATGCAGCGAGATCGATGGTGCAGACAACTTCTTCCGACACACCATGCGAGACGTGCTCTGGCCATGTCACGATAAAAGGGGTGCGAGTCCCACCTTCGAACACGTTGTACTTGCCCCCTCGAAATGGCCCCGCGGGCTTATGTCCACCCAGCCTTTCGATCGCCTCGTCTTTATACCCATCGTCCAAAACCGGTCCGTTATCACTACAGAAGACGATCATCGTCTTCTCGGACAAATCGTGTTTTTCGAGCGAGTCCAAAATCTGACCTACGCTCCAATCCAATTCCAAAATCGCATCTCCCCTTGGTCCCAAACTGGATTTTCCCTGAAACCGCTCGTGAACCATCCGAGGCACATGCAAATCATGGGACGCGAAAAATAAAAAGAATGGCCTTTCCTTATGCATTTCGATCCAACGAAGACTTTCATCTACCCAGCGATCGGCTAAATCCTCATCCCGGAAGCGAGCTTTGACCCCACCCGTGTAGAAACCGATGCGACCGATCCCGTTATGGATGGTTTGATTATGACCATGAGACCAATCCATCTTCAACGTGTTGCGGTGCGTGACACCGGTGGGATGATCCTCGGACGGAGTCTTGTCACCCACCCACAACGGATCCCGAGGATCCAAATTTTCGACTCGATAATCATTGACGTACACTTGAGGGACGCGGTCATTGGTCGTCGGTAAAATCAACGAGTGATCAAAACCAATATCCAACGGGCCAGGCTTCAATTCGCCGTTCCAATTTGGGCCGCTAGCACCTCCTAACCCCAAGTGCCACTTTCCAATCACAGCGGTAGCATAGCCGGCTCGCTTGAAGATTTTCGGCAGCGTGAAAACATCCGGCTGAATCAGTGCAGGACTGTTGGGTGGAGCCACTCCCGTCCCCTTTTTGCGAAACGCATACGTGCCCGTCAGCAGAGAATATCGAGTCGGTGTGCATGTCGACGCAGAACAGTAACCGCTCGTAAAACGAAGCCCCGTCTTGGCCAGTCGATCGATTTGCGGCGTTCGGACCGAGTGCGCTCCGTAACAAGAAACATCTCCATACCCCAAATCGTCAACCATGATGACGATCACGTTAGGTTTTTCGTGGCCGAATCCGAACGAATAGCAACCAAAAACTACAGCGAAAAAAAACGGAATGCAACGGCACATAACATCTCGTAGTTACGGGGATAAAGACCCGTTTAGTGTAATCCATTCCAGTTCGAAAAAGAGTGGCCTTCCCAATTTCATCGGAGCCTGGCAATGAAGAACTTCGCAAACTCTCATACATACCTTCGAGAAAAGAATTCCTGCCTCGATGGAATAACAACACAGCACGCTACACCCGCGAATTCGATCGCCGACCTTGATGCGATTTGACAAACGTAGGAATTCGGTCGCCTCTTGGGGCAGAAGGACTTTGCATACGATTATCAGCGAGTCCTAGCCCAAAGATCAGGAACCGCATCAGGTCGCCAACCCCACTCTGCTTTTTTGAAAACGAATCTTTTAGCGAACAGGCCTTCCATTGCTTAGCCCCGGTTCGCTTGAATCGCCTGATCGATTTCAACGCTCTCCGATTCGGTGAGTTCGATACTGTTACCGAGCAACGACTCCGAAATTTGCTGTGGATTTTTTGCACCAATCAAAGCCACACTCATACTCTTCTGCTTCAGAGCCCAAGCGATCACTAGGTGATTCACCTCGCATTGCTTTCTCTTCGCCAAAGCCCGAAGTACATCTAATAGATTTTGGGCTCGTTCCCAAGAATCGCCTTGATAGATCGGGTAAGACAATCGCTTGTCTCGGGGGTTCAAAACGTGATTCCGCGACATGCGCCCGGCGAGGAGCCCTTTCATATAGATCCAATAACAGACAAGTCGAATTCCATACTTTTCAGCGAATGCGGCCAAGTCTAGAAGAGACTGTTGTTGGAGCATATTGAATGGAATTTGAATCGCCCCCGTTGGGCAATGCGTCGCAAATTCCTGCGCCTGCTCTAGGTTCACATTACAAACACCGCCCGTTCGCGCCCAACCACGTCCGACAATTTCCCCGATCGCGGAAGCAGACTCCGATAATGGGACATGAGGGTCCGGTGAATGAAGGTACATGATATCGACGCAATCCGTTTCCAATCGCTCGAGACACCGCTGCGCATGTCCCAGAAGAGTCTCTGGTCTTCCATCGATCACTCGCTCTCGATTCGGATTCCAACCTTGTCCGACTTTGCTGGCGATTGCCACCTGATTCCTTACACCTTTTAAGGCCCGGGCCAGCAATCGATCGCTCTCGCCGTCGTAGCCGTAGGAGAATGCAGAATCGAAGAAATTCACCCCTTCCTCGTACGCTCTCTGGATGGTCGCGAGGGATTGATCGTCGGAAACACCCAGAGAACTGATACCCGCCATGGGCCAGCATCCCAAGGCGATTCGGTTCAATCCGAATGGAATGCCTCGAATGTCAATCTGTGCTGTATCTGATGCCATCAATCGTCAACCACGCCCTTCCTCGATCGTCGGCACAGCGATCTCAGCTAGGATCTCCTGAAGAATCTGGTCTGTCGTCACTTTTCGCAGTCGGCTCTCTGGCCTTAGGATGAGTCGGTGCGACATGACGGGTTCGATGACTTTTTTGACATCATCGGGCTGAACGAAATTCCGCCCTCTTATCGCGGCCATCGCCTGCGAAGCGCGAAACAATGCAATCGTCGCCCTCGGACCTGCACCGAGTGCAAGACTTGCGTGCGCCCGCGTTTCATGCACGATCTGTAATAGGTACTGTCGTACCTTGACATCGACATAAACCGATCTAACTTGCTGTTGTGCTGCGACGATTTCTTCAGCGGTCACGACCGGATGCAGAGTCTGGATGGGATGATCTTTTTCAAGCAATTGGAGCATTCGCAGCTCTTCCTCCATCGAGGGATAACCGAGCGAAAACTTCATAAAAAACCGATCCAGCTGCGCCTCGGGCAGGGGAAATGTACCTTCATGGTCAATCGGATTTTGGGTAGCAATCACGAGAAAGGGTGATGGTAACGGATAGGTAACGCCATCGATGCTGGCAGTCGATTCCGCCATGGCTTCTAGAAGGGACGACTGGGCTCTGGGTGTCGTTCGATTGATTTCGTCGGCCAACAGGATATTGGTGAATAGCGGACCGGGACGAAATTCAAACTCCGCATTCTTTTGATTGAATACGGAAGCACCCGTAATGTCACTAGGGAGCAAGTCCGGTGTGCATTGCACTCGTTTGAATCGGCAACCGACACTCGATGCTAACGCTCGAGCGAGCATGGTTTTTGCAACACCAGGGACATCCTCAAGGAGAATATGACCTCCGCTGAACCATGAAACAAGCGATAGAACTAGCTGCTTTCGTTTTCCGACGATGACCTTTTCGATGTTCGTAATGATTTTCTTCGAACACTCATGTACATGTTGAGACATTAGAGCCTGCCATCCCCAGCGAAATCAAGAAACCCATACGATAGCTTGAAGAAAATCATTCCATCGATACCCTGAGCATGGAGGCACACGATCCAATCAGTTTTTGTCTGTTTCCGCCGGAGGCCATAGCATACCCATTGTCGCGAGGAATCATAAGCGGAACGACACTCATCCCCGCAAAGTCCGAAATCAAGGCAATCCGATCGATCATTTTCTATTTCTTTTCAATTGAATCCCTTTTTCAAAATCGAGCAACCACTGCTTCCTAGCGAGACCACCTGCATAGCCAGTCAGTTTACGATTCGCTCCGATCACACGATGGCAAGGTACGACGATACTAATTGGATTGCTACCGTTGGCCAGTCCCACCGCTCGGCTGGCGTTCGGATTCCCCAGTCGGCTTGCGATCCAACCATAACTAACGGTCTCTCCAGCAGGAATACTCCTCAGCACGTTCCAGACGGCTTTCTGAAAGGGACTTCCGTTCGTAGCCACAACAATCGATTCCAGAGATTCAATATCGCCTTTAAAGTAAGCCAAAAGCCGTCTCGCAACTTCACTGGATCGGCCGCCCCGCTCGAGTTTCACAAAACCGTAGTGTTTTTCAATCAACCGATTCAAACGGGTCCAACTATCCTCAAAGTCAACTGCTCGAAGCGTTTCCCCCTCGGTCACAACGAAAAGCGTTCCGATGGGAGACGGCACCTCTTCCAGTTGAAACGCCATTCCCCAAATCTCCTCGCGTTCACTTACGACCCAAACCCTATCTACTGTGGATTGTATCATTCGTACGGAATGAGAACCGTACCTGGATAGCTTAATCCTGGACAGCGCGATCTGACTCCCTCTCTACCTGTCCCCAGGGAATGCTTCCGCAGAGAAACGAATAGGCTTATGCTTTCCGCTACAAAAGTCATTTTTGTAGCGATCGATATCGAGGGATTCGGTTCTGCTGCTCAGGCATCGTAAGTGTTTCCGATGGTCTCCATCGTCAGCGGTATGAAATGACTGGAAGATCTATCCATTTCAAAAAAATGACAAGGCTCATGAAATCATCTCCCATCAAGGATCGCGGGCCATTGGATCGACCCATTTGGCTCGCTACGTTTTGCTACCTACGGACATTGGTATGGATATGGATCGTTTATGCTTCGAGCGAATCCGCTCACGGCCAGGCGAGTCGATTGCAACGATTTGAGTCTTCGCAACCCGCGATGGGTTCCCTTCTATCGTTTGTCGTCTATGCAACAGAAGAAGGGGAGGCAACCAGCGCGATCGACGAGGCCCTACGAGTGATGAACGCAATGGCGATTCCCATCAATAATTACGACCCCTCGAGCGAAGTCTCTCGCCTGGAGTTCGCACCGCCTCAAACCGAAATTCCTATCAGCACCACCCTCGCTGACTTGCTACAAGAATCGTTACGATGGCACGCACACAGCCGCGGCGCGTTCGACTCTACGACAGGATCTCTCATACGAGTCTGGCGCGAGGCCAGAACCGAAAAAAAGTTTCCCGATGCCGCACGATTGGAAGACGCAAAGAGACACAAAGGTTGGGAGAATTTGAAGCTTTCCAATGACAAGAAAAATCCGTCTAGCGTTGTCTTTGCGAGCCGTGGCATGGCGATTGACCTTTCAGGGATTGCCACCGGTTTCCTGCTCGATGCAATGATGGAGTCTTTGCATCGATCCGGGATCCGGAGTGCATTGATCAATGCGGGAGGAGACATTATCGTCGGCGATCCGCCCCCGAATCGCGAGGGCTGGTCGATTGATATCGCGGGGATTTCGAAATCCGCTCCGGCTCTAGCGCGCCTTTCATTGAGGAATTGCTCGGTGACAACGTCGGGGGATTTATACCAATTCATCGAGCTAGATGGTGTACGCTACAGCCATCTGATCCACCCGCAGCGAGGCGAACCGATCACGCGCCGACAAAGTGTCACGGTGGTCGCCAAGCGTGCAATTGACGCAGATGCAGGAGCGACTGCGGTTGCAGTCCTCGGCCCCGAAACCGCTTTTTCGATGATGCACGAATTGCCCCTGCTTCAGGTTTTGTATGTTTCGCTTCATGAAACCTCTCAGGTTTCTCTGCGCCTCCTGCATGACACTGCAGTTCGAACTCCATTCACGATCGACGGCCTAGCCAGGTAGTCCACACCCCACGCCAGATGGAGTCGGATGGGGCTGCCCCCACAGCGGGCGCATTCCCGTTCGCAAACACCAAATCGTCTCTCTACGAATCGATCGCCACCGCCTGCTTACAATGGATTTCCATTGATTGAAAGCACATCTCGCAATCATGCCTTTCCGTCGAGAAAATCGAGAATGGAAGCTAACCCTCGAGACGGTTGTTCGATTGCGTGGATGAACGCGGTGGACGGAGACGATTCCTTTCCCTTGGGAATTCAATACCGTTGTTTTCAGGAACCAATCTGTCCCATTCAAACCTCAACGATACCGGTATGGTCGATACTGGAGCGAAGCACATGCCCCAGAAGCATTCCCGACTATGCACTCTCAGCATATATTTCTCATGGAATTGTGGGTTAAGATTTTCACAGGGTATCCGCAAGTGGATGAGTTCATCGTCTAGGAGGATAGGGTTTGAGTGAAGCGAAAGACGAGGAGCTAGACAATACAACGTCTGACAACCGACATCAGGGAGACAATCAGGAGTCGATTGGGCGACGTATTTCCCGACTTGAATTTGCTCTCTGTGACACAGTTTCTCGAAGGGAGAGCAAACGCGCGCGGCGAGAGCAATTGTCCGCGAAACTCGAAGTCGCAGAGAAAGTCTCGAAAGCTTTGGAAACGCTTCATACGGAATTGTTTGCGAACTTGCTGGAAACCGTCGAAGAAAAGATCACCCTAGCGCTCCAGGAGATACTCGAACAACCTATCCAATTCCGAGCGGATGCGAGATTTCAACGGAATAGTGCCAGCGTCGAATTTTGGATTGAGCGTGAGGGGAAAAAAGAGGATTTGCTGCTAGGTCAAGGTGGGTCCGTCGCGAATATTGTGAGTGTCTGTCTCAGAATGTTCGCACTGACAACCCTGGACGAGCGCAAGCATCGTCGATTTTTAGTTCTCGACGAACAGGACTGCTGGCTGCGATCCGATTTAGTACCGAAACTTGTGAAGATCATCCACGATGCGAGTCAAGCTCTCGGTTTCCAGGTATTGATGATCAGCCATCATGACAGGCAGCTTTTCGAGCAGTATGCGGATAAAGTCATAGAATTGCAGTGGTCCCAGGGGAAGATTCGCTGTGTCGACGTGACAGGGACTCCCTTCTGCTCCGACCCGTAACGACCCGTCGGCCACCGACTCTTATCTCAAGACTCGGACTCGAGCTTGGGTGCATCGCTTGTCGGGGAGTTCGATGATATCAACCCTCCCCAGACGATTCGAAAGACCTCCGGTTGGCGAAGTGCGCAGCCAAGCCAAACTAAGATGGCAATCACAATTTGCGGAATAGGACTTTCTCCATCGTGGAGATGGGAGGCGATGGCTCCACCCATATAGCCCGTCAGGAGGATGGCCCCTAAGACTGCCGTTTGAGGGATCAGATAGATCAAGGCGCATACGACTTCAACAACTCCGATCACGCGAATCGTAGCTAAAGACAAGCCGAGAGCTGCCGGATGATCTTCTCCGCTATCCGCAAAGAACCATTTGAAACAGGCACTCGAAACAAATAACAGAGTCAGCAAGACAATCAGTACCCATCCTACCGCTTTCATCCTATTTACATCGGTGAGGGTAGAACAACTTCGGGCTTGAGCGATTCGACTTGAATCGACGTGGGAACCGAGGCGGGGAGCACAGTCGATTGCGATGAAGCGGAGTTCCCCAGGGCGGAAGCCGAAACCACGCCCGTATCACGGTTGTTACCGAGAGCCGGTCCACCAACGCGAGTCATCATGTCTCGAATCGCAGGATCGAGATTTTTCGCATGGTATGCATAACTGGAAACACGTCCTCCACGTGCAATATTCAGCCCCACCACATTGCCTTCGACATCCACAATGGGTCCACCGCACTGATGGGGCAAGAGCACCGTATCGTGCTGCATCACATTCTGAAAGCCAGTCGCGCGTGCGCTGATTTGGCCGTTGACTTCCATCTCGGTGCTGTCCCACAGAGCGTTTGGTAAGTCCATCATCTGAGCAGAAATTTTAACTTGCCGCCCCTCGCGAACGATTCCGAGAGAAATCGTTTGCCCGGCGGTCAGAGACCTCAAGGTATCCAAAACTTCCTGCCGTGTGAAATAGGCTTTACCATCGATCTCCTGGATCACATCTCCGACTTCCAAGCCGGCTCGATCGGCCGCACCTCCCACGATCAAGCGTTCGATCGCAGCTCCCGAGGAATCCTTGGGAGCCTCGTCGAGGATGACGCCTAAGACGGCCTTTTCCTGCCGAAGGTTACGATTCGAAATGCTCAGCACACCTATCGTTAGCGGGGTCGGACGCGTATCGGTACTGACGAGCCAGCCTCCAACAGGAATCTCCTGGTTCGTTCTCAAATCGACAGGCTTCAACCCGCTTCTTTCAATTTTGACCAGCACCAGATCCATATCCTGCTTGCGCGATTTGACGGTCCCGATCGCCTTGGTTCCATCTGCCAGCTTCACCTCAAATTGATCGGGAACCTCACTCGATTTTGAAACGATCCACCCATCCGGATGAATGATCGCACCGAGAGCAACCTGACGATTTCGGACCAGGATCTGGACGGTCGACTTCCAGGTTTCTCCGATGGATTCTTTGAAGGCTCTCAGCGTTTGGTAGTGGGTTCTCTGATGCGAGCGTCCCGAAAAACTGTAGGATTCTCGTCCTGAACTAATCCGCCCCTGTTGAACCAAACGAGATTCCGATGTATTCGCATCTCCAACTGAAGCTAAGCCATCCACACCATCGAGTGGCAATCCAGAGATATTTCGAACAATGAATCGAACGTCTGTGCTTAATGCCAGGTCCCAAACGCAAAACATTGCCAGCGATGCAACCAAGAAGACCCCGACTCCGCGTTGCAGAATTCTTTTCATCAATGTCCTCCAGAACAATTCCCTAGGGTCCTTACTGAATCATGAGAGCCCACCCCAGCTATTTTGCTATGAGCATCACAGCATGGATTTATGTCTCTCCATCTGCATGGCGAAACCATGTTGCGTGCTGTATCGATCCACCATCCTCAGAGATGCTCCCTGAAGATGAGAATCGAACAGCGCCAACGTTCGATCAGGCTCTAGTATAGGCACGATCTTGGGCTTCGAACAGGAAATTTCAAGATCTTGCCCACCCTAAGCTATAGTCCATTGAAAAACGATCGAACTCTTAGCGGTACAGTGCGAGTTGCCCAGCTTTTCTTTAAAAAACCGGACTGATCTGACGGCTCGCAGCGTGCCGCTTCCATTTTCAACAGGCTGCTCAATTACGGGCCATTGGAACCAATGCGAATCCGCAGCGTGATCACCTCAGCATTTCGCTCAATATCAACGTTGACGGTGTCTCCGGGAACCATCGCGTCTACGTTGTCTTTCAGTTCCTGAAATTGGCCTATTGGATTGCCGTCGAATCGAACGATGATGTCCCCAGGCTTAATCCCAGCTTGATCTGCTGGTCCTCTTGGGGTGACGCTCTCAATGAGACACCTTCCACTGGTTTTTGCTGCACCGATCACACCGATGTAAGGTCTAAATCCGGGTAGAGTACCCCATGTTTCGCTCTTTACCAACCGCTCGTGATTGCGGTAGTAGACCTCGATGGGTACATGCATGTTCTCGTCGACATCGACCCCGATTCGACTGTGGATCCCAATCAGCTTTCCCTCTAAATCGAACAAGGGACCACCACTATCGCCACCGATCAGTGCGCAATCCGTGATCAATGTCGATTCCAAGCTATTCAACAGACGACCGATTCGGATCACTGCAGGCCGATCGGCTTGCCAACCGCCCGGATGGCCCATAGCGATGACCCAGGCTCCCGGTCTCAAAGCGGAAGCTTGTCCGAGGCATGCGTAGGCGAGGGGCTTTGCACCTTCATTCATCGGAGATGTTATCCGGACGACGCCGGCATCTTCGTTTCGATTGGACCCGAGAGAGAGACCGCGAACCTTTGTACCATCATGAAGCGTAATGTTCATCTTGGTACCAGGTTTTCCAGCAACGTGTGCGGCGGTGAGGATATAACCCTCTTCCCCAACGATGACACCGCTTCCTTGCGTGTTTCCATGCTGCAGATTCACGGTCACCAAATGGAGCCGCTTGGCGACTTCCGCCTGTTGGGTCTGGAGCTCGATCAACTCTTGTTTGTTTTTAGGTTCGTTTCCGCCCGCTAGCAGTCTCACCGTCCCGCTCATCGGAACCTTCGTCAACGCAGAAGGATCATCCAGACGAGCAGAAAAATAGACTGGAATCGCAGGTTTGAGACTCGAACGTTCAATCGGTCTTGTTGCTAGCTCCTGAGCCGAAACCCACCGGTTTAGCTGCAGTATTGACACTAACGCTACGACCAATCCCGCCGCAAATCGCAATCGCTTCGTTTTCACCGCTTGCAATACCCTGCGTAAATGCTTCGAACTTGCCGAAAAAACCATACAGAGTGATCATTCGGAACCGAATTCGATTATTCGCTAAGCGGAGTCAAAATGAAACCCACCGACTTTAATAAAATTCCAAAAGTTGGTGGTGCGGACGAACAATTAGTACGCTTTATGGGGATAATCCTCATTCTAACGATTGGGTGAAGATGGCGGATCGATTGATTTTGGGTTGCGGCTATGTCGGTCGAGAGGTTGCAATGCGATGGCTTGCACAGGGAGATCGCGTCTTCGCTGTGACCCGCTCAGAGGATCGAGCTCTGGAGCTCGATAACTTGGGTATCCTTCCTATTTGTTGGAACTGGTACGAGGATTTCTCTGGAAATGACCACCTTTCTGAGTGTTCGACGGTCCTCATCTCCGTTTCGCATGCAGCCCAATCCCACCTGCCCGCTGCAGAAACGCACGTCGCCGGACTCAGACGGCTCGTCAACAATTCCTTGGGTTCCCGCATACGATCCGCAAAGTGGATCTACCTCTCCACGACGGGGGTGTATGGAGAAACCGGGGACTCAGGTTGGGTCGATGAACATTCCCCATGCGGTCCATCTCGCGCGGGAAGTGTGGCAGCGTGGGCTGCAGAACAATGGATCCAACAAACGATCCCGGCGCTCCAGCGTTTGATTCTAAGGCCAGCAGGGATCTATGGTCCGGGTCGCGTTCCTAATTGGAAAAGCATTCGTGATACAACCCCGCTAGCCATCGATCCTGAAAGTTATTTGAATCTTGTTCACGTGACCGATCTAGCTGAATGTATCGTAGAGATGGCAGATCGAGTATGCCAACACGAACTTTACTGCGTGAGCGATGGATCTCCGACAACCCGACGGGAGTACTATTCTTTCATCTCGGACTTAGGGGACTGGCCCCAGCCCGTTTTTTCCCAGGATCCCTCAACGCACCCCACCTCTACTAGAAAATCAGGAAACAAACGAGTATCTTCCGCACGGTTACACCGGGAGCTTTCGTATCGTTTTCAATATCCCTCCTATCGGGAAGGGTTGAGACATGTCCTTCGCGAGTTTTTAGAAAACGATTCTTAAATTGCCACTCGCGTAGGAAACCAAGCGATCGAGTCGGAAGCGACCCTAAAAAGTCTGCTACCCTAGACTATCGCAGCGACCCTCACGGCCCATCCTGGATGGACCTTTAAACTGGACAGTCCTACCCTCGGTACAGTCAAGACGATTGATGGCTCTTCTGAGCAATATCAAATCCTTGAGTGGTTTCCTATTCAACAAAACGCCAACCATGATGAGCTTCAATCGCTATCGTGATCTTCTCCGCCGCGATTGGTTGAGGGAGATTGTGAACGAGGCTCGGCGGTGCCAAAAGCATGTCTGTCCAGGCACGCTACCGGCTGAGCCAAATGTATCTCAAGAGTCCAAAGCATTGAGAACTAGCAGTTGCACCAAAGCTTTAGAACGAGGATTTGCTTCCAAGTTCTTCTTGCCGAAACTACGAGAGGGACTCAATCCAACCATGGGTAGAGTAAGCTGAGCAGTCCGAGCCCATAAAAAGTGTATTCTACATCGTGGGCAGGATCCAATTCAAACCCCGAGAAGCCCCCCGTCTCTTTGGCCATCGCAAGACCGTAGCGATAGGCCCCTTGAACGTCCGCTTGATCCAAGTGCTCGATATCCCAGAGGGTAACACATGCCGTAAACGTACTGAGCAGGTCTGGTAAAGGCATGCGCGTATTCGCTTGAAAGCCCCCATCCTCCGTCTGAATCTCCAGCAAGAAGTCGGCCGCCGAATCCTGAATCTCTCGGGAAAGAGCCCCGAGTGTACGCAAAGCTCCGACCGCTGCAGCCGTCGGGTTGGTTCCAGAACGCTTGGCAACTCGGACTTCCAAAAAACCTCCGTCGTTTCTACGTTGCGAGATCAAGAAATCAATACAGGGGTCGTCCTGAGGAAGACGGTGGTCGATCAATTCAAGGCAAATAGCGACCAAAAAAGTCTGATAGGTGCTACTAACACTCGCATCCTCGGTTCTCGCAAATCCGCCGTCCGCTCGACGCAACTTAAGCAATAGAGATTCCAAGTTCAATCGCCAGTCGACAGCGATCTTTGAAAGCGGATTCGTCTCTGTCGATGCTTCGATCAATGCAGCACTATAAACCAGTGATAAAAGATCGATGATCGACTCTTGCTGTCTCGTCTTCGCGATCAAGAAAGCGCTAGCTCTTTCAGCCAGTTCTCCGGTCAATTGTCCGAGAATCGCCAGGGATCTGAGCGCGAACGAGGTGTAGTAAAGATCGCTCTCTCCTTCACGACCCGACCAGCCACCATCCAACCGTTGAGACTGGACCAGATAATTCGTTTGGGAGTTCCGGATGGAATCGGGTAGCATTGCAGCGCCTGCTGTAAGCTGCAAAGTCAACCGTTCGAGATAACCAAGCTCCATCACGATCCCCATTCCTAATGACTCAGATCATGGACGGCGCTGCATTTCACCCTGAATCTATTCACCAGGGAGACTTCGAGCACTTCACGTCAAGACCTATCGATACAAAAAAATAAAAGGCCATGGATTGAACCATGGAAGGTTTTCCTGACAAGACCTGTTTTGGCAAGCTCGCTTCAGAAAGCGTTGTGAATATCGCGAAGAGAAACCTTTAGACGCGTTTCATTGCATGGAATGCGGCTTGTTTCGATCCTTGTCGATGGAACGAATCGCCATCGCCCTGGGTCGATTGGTTTAGATTGGACGACCTAGCTTCGTGGAGCTGATCGGCTACCATGTTCATCTTCCGATTCCAACCTATTACCTTTCGATCCCGTGTGAAAAAAAAGTGGCTCGTCAATTTGCGATTATCATCACGATCGAGGGTCTAGGCACCAATTGCGTAGGTTGTTACGGGAATAGTCTTTGCCCGACACCCCATTTCGATCAATTGGCGAGTAAGTCCATTGTTTTGGATCAATTGTGGTCGGATTCATCGGAACCTTTGGAAACCCTGACATCCTGGTGGACCTCATCGCATAGGATCTCTCGGAGCCGAGGCCATACCGTTTACAGCCCTTGGATTGAACTCCTTCAGGATTCCCTTTTGGTTACCGACAACCCTCTTATTTTCGATGGGCCCGATGAGTTGCCTTTTGCGAAAGCGATCCTGGCGGAAGGGCAGTCGAGAGAAAACGCAACCCATTTTGAGCTACTTTTGGAAGCCGCTTTAGCGACCTGGAACGACCATCCTCACGAATATCCATTGCTCTGGATCCACTCCCGAGGATTGCATGGTCGTTGGGACGCCCCCTACGAGTTGCGGAAAATCATGTGCGACGAGGGAGATCCAGACCCACCGCATGGAGCGGAGCCGATGGAGTTGGTCATGCACGCCAAAACGGACCCCGATGATGTTTTCAAAATCGCCTGCGCCGTAGGCGGTCAGGTCATCTCCATGGACCAGGCCTTTGGAGACTTTCGAGGAGCCCTCAGTCAAATGGAGGTATCTCATAACTGCGTGGTCATGGTTTGCGGTATCTCCGGTTATCCGCTGGGGGAGCATGGGCGAGTGGGTGGATCTGCCAAACCACTTCACGTCGAATCTCTGCAATTGCCATGTATGCTTTGCCTGGGTGATGCCCTACCTCTCGGTGCGAGATTACCCAACATCCTTCAGCCGCATGAATTGGGGGATTGGTTGATGCCATGGCTACAAAGAAACGAAGATTCAGACTCGAACGAAATACTCCAGGGGATGCTAGAGGAATCATTCGACACGGTCGACCGCATCGGGGCAGCAATCGCAATCCATGAAAATGAAACCTATCTCGCAGTTCCCGCTTGGGGTTGCCGATTCTCGTTGAATCCTGAAGGCGAATCCGTCGTAGAACTGTACGCGAAACCGGACGACCGGTGGGAACAAAACGAGGTATCGAGTCGCGCGACATCGATCGTGGATAAGCTAGTCGTTCTGCGGGATCGACTCCGCGATGCCTATCTGGCAAGTAGCACACTCGACGGTCCAATCAATTGGACCGACGAGCATTTGATTTGTCCACCGAGGTAGATGACTCGCTGGATCGCCGTCACCAATCCATCGGACTCGGACGTCCGCCTTTCTTGATGCCGCACCTAGCCCTTGATGCCCTTGATGATTCACCTATCTCAAACATGCGATTCTCTTCCTAACTATCGCATGGTGAAACTAACCATCGCATCTTGTAACGTTTCCTGAAGAGAGAAAACAACGACACCATTCACCCCAAAACTCGAGTCTTTCTCCTGGCTCTAGCGGATGCTGGATAGGATCGATCCGTACCAGACCGGTTATTTACCGCTGAGGTTGGATAGCAAGCGCTGCTCGGTGAGTTCGACATAGTTGATGGTCGAACGTTTGTCGGAGGTGAAGACCAAATGGATTCGCTCGTCTTTCCCCTGGATTGCATAGGGATACCCGTATGCATTGTTTCCATCCGCAATGACAAGTCGGTGAGGCCATGTCTTTCCACCATCTTCGGAAACAGTGGCGACAAGTGGAGTTCGTTCGTACATATTGTCGTTGTAAACGAGCATCAGTCGCCCACTTTTGAGCTTGATCAATGACACAGCCGCGTTCGGATTCGGGAAGGCCGTATCTTTCCCCTCCGACCATGTCTGACCACCGTCATATGATTCCGACGCGATGATGTAGCCCTCGCTTCCTGGGCCGTATCCTCCACCTCGACGACAGTAGGCGAGAAAATGCTTGTCGCCGAGTTCCACCACATTCGCCTGGATGCAACCTCGTTTCGATCTTATCCGTCCAGTTTCACTCCACGCGCCTGTTTTCGGATCAATCCGGAGGAAATAGGCATTCGAGTCTGGACCGACAGATTCCCGATCATTCCCTTTCTCCAAATACACTGGCAAGAGATATTCGCCGGAACGGGTGACGATCGGTGCTCCCTGCACCATGGTCCCCAATTCCCAAGTGAGATTGATTGGATCGGACCAGGTTTTCGTATCGTCTGTGGAAATCTTCGCTTTGACTCGAGAAAACGACCATGACTCGCCATATCGGGTCAGATAGAAGAGCCAAACCTTATTGTCCGGAGCTTGCCAGATGACCGCGTTGCCATCCCCGAGGAAGGGAGTGTCTGCAATCACCTCTGGATTGGACCATTGTGTCGAGCCCTTTGGCAGACGAGTTCCCCAAACCATCTGATCCGGATGGTATTCGCCCGATCCTCCAAAAAAGGCGACATACAGATCTCCATTCCCGAGTTCGGCGATCGTCGCCGGGTGTTTGTAGG
>JBBAXA010000022.1:33263-64667 GCA_040396935.1 Pirellula sp. | reverse complement strand
GGGGGTACGAATTTTTGTACGGGAAATCTTTTACGCAACTGCAGACTTAACGAAGCTACCAAAGCTCGGTACGCGGGCTGCTGGGCTAAATTTTGATCATTCTGAAAGTCGGCAGTAGCGTCGTACAGTTCCTGCTCCGTTTCGTTGCCTTCTTTCGTCCATTCAACAAAACGCCATTTTTCCGTTCGCATGGCAACCCCCAGGTATCCCGCTTTAGGATACCAGCTATAGGCAGCCTCGTTAACAGATGCGGCTGTATCCTGCAAAATCGGGACCAGGCTTTTCCCCTCGAACCCTCGCTGGGCTGGCAAACGACAAAGCTCCGTCAGCGTGGGAGCGAGATCCACCGACTGAGCGATCGCCATGGTCGAACCTCCAGCTGTCTTCTGATTTGGAGTCGAAATGATGAGGCAATTGCGGGTCGCTCCTTCGTAGTTATTATGCTTGGCACCCCACCAGGTATGTTCCCCCATGTAGTAACCATGATCACTCCAAAAAACAACGATCGTATTGCTCGATAGCCCGGTATCCTCCAAGGCGTTCAGCAGTTTCCCAATCTGCGCATCGACATAGGTTATCGCTGCCAGATAGGCCCTGAGACATTCTCGCTTGTACCTCTCCGGCAAGTCCTGTCCCCCGACCTGGGGAACATCTTTGTAGGAGTAGAAATCGGCTCCACTGGTCGCGGCAAATTTAGGTGCATCTTTTGGTAAAAACTCGTTCCCTGCGAGCGTCAACGCGTCTGGCGAATAGAGGTCGAAATACTTTTTGGGTGCAATCCACGGAACATGGGGGTTGGCGAATCCGACAGCCAAGAAAAAGGGTTGATCCGGGTTTTGAGCATAGTTCTGGAGTTGATTGATTGCATGGACTGTAGTATCGCCGTCGAGCAAATCCTCATCGGCGCAGTCAACCGATTCGAAGGCGGGAATCACGCTGTTTCTACTACCCTTCCCTTGTTTCGCAGGTTCGATTCCACTCGAGCGGGACTGAGCGAGAAAACTCGCTACGGATTCCTGCGTAGCACGGCTGGTACGAGGTTTTCTGCTATGCCAAGCGGGAACGGACCAGGACGCGTCGTCATCGATTCCGACGTGGTAGATCTTTCCGAGACTGCGAGTGTCGTATCCATGATTTCTGAAATGCTGAGGCATCGTGACGATATCCGGCATGGTTACCCGCAGAGGCCGTCCGATTTCAAAAATACCTGTCGACGACGGATACCGGCCACTGAGCATGGAGATACGGGATGGGGAACAGAGCGCTTGCTGGACATAACTGCGATGAAATACCAGACCTCTCTTCGCCAATCGATCCAGATGAGGAGAAATAACTTCGGAATAGCCGTAACAGCCCAATTGGGGACGCATATCATCCGACGCGATGAAAAGAACATTCGGCTTGTCACCAGCCATCAACTCCAATACGCCGAAGATCGACCAACAGGACAATAACAAGAAGGCTGGAAGCAGTTTCTTCATAGACATAGATCCGTGCGAGATAGCCGCAGGGTTTGCGATTGGCTGGTTATCTACAGGTTTCCTAACGGGTCTTGGGCTTCCTGCCTAGTCTATCAACTCCTCCTACCAAATTGCGTCGTCGTATCCACAGAAAGAGAAGTAACGCGGTGCACAGGATTCCAAGCCAACGCATCAGCCCGCTTTTGAAGACAACCGCGCCGTTGAACGCGATGAATAGGAGAAATCCTAGGGTGAGCCAGTGGTAGATCGATGGCAGTTTTCCGTAGGTGCGAGCCGAGCCGATGCGCCAGATCGAATCGAACAGCCAAACGCAGACAAAAAGGTAATTGATGTAAAGTCCTGCTCCCAACCGAACGCCTATCATTTCCTCGGTTTGCTGAGCCGTCGATTGAAATGCCTCCCATTGGCTCCCGTGATGGAATGTCCAGAGAGCACCCAAACTGTGGCAAGCGGCGAGCAGGGCTCCGAGGAACCATAACCCTGCGAGCCGCCAATCCGTCGAATTCAAACCACGGCTTTGCAATGCCAGGCAACAAACGAGCAGGAGCAACGAGAGCCGAATTGACCAAAGGGAGGCATGTTCTCCCAAAGTCGCTGCGAAAGGGACATTTGCCATGACTGTCAACACGAGAGCACGCACCTTGGTTCTAGGGCTTCCAGGGTAGGGTGAGGGAATGTATAAAACACTGACTAATTTTGGGATTTACGCATCGAACACGGATCGGTTGTGATCGTTTGGGACCCCTTGGACGCGTATTGCCCTTGTTACAAAGACGCATGATTTCCCTGACTGTAAATTCCTAATTCCTTTTTTGGAACCGAAAGGTGCCGGCCGATGGCAGAATCGAACAAACCAGATGATGTGTTTGATATCGATCGAATCCGCAAGCTGATCGAATTGATGAAAGAACACGATCTTGGGGAAATCGATCTTCGTCAAGAGAATCAAAGGATACGCCTTTGTGGCTCGGGCCACGGACAGCCCGTGATCACCGGTACGTTCCCCGCCCCAGTCGCTTTGCCAGCCCCGACTGCACCTCCCGTGCCGACGCCTGCCCCTACACCTGCCGACGCCACCAGCACGAACAGAGATGTGGACGGTCCACACATCACCCTCATCAAATCGCCGATGGTCGGAACGTTTTACGCCAGGCCCAATCCAAACGCAAAAAATTTCGTCGAGGTTGGTTCCAGCATCCAGGCAGACACAACGGTCTGTATCATTGAGGCCATGAAGGTGTTCAATGAAATCCCCGCGGAATTGCGAGGAAAAATCGTGCAGATCCTGGTGCAGAATGAGGAAGCAGTCGACTATGGAAAGCCGCTCTTCAAGGTCGACACTCGAGGCTAGTGCGTTAGGTCAGGGTTACTCATGTTCAAACGTGTCTTGATCGCCAACCGTGGTGAGATCGCTCTCCGAGTGATTCGTGCATGCAAGGAAATGGGAATCGAAACGGTCGCTATCTTCAGCGAGGCCGATCGAGGAGCCCAGTATCTCGAATTAGCCGATCAGGCCTTGTGCGTAGGGCCACCAAAATCGATCGAGAGCTATCTCCGATTCGAACGAGTCATCGCTGCAGCCGAGGCTAGCGGGGCAGATGCGATCCATCCAGGGTATGGGTTTTTGGCCGAGAACGCGCAGTTCAACGAGGCTTGCAGGAGTTCGAATTTCGAATTCATCGGCCCTTCGCCCGACGCGATGGAAAAGCTCGGGGACAAAAACACGGCTCGAGAGATGGCGGTAGCTGCCGGCGTTCCGGTGGTACCTGGCAGCGATGGGTTACTCGAGTCAGAAGCGGAAGCGTTGGCAGCTGCCCGAAAGATTGGATTCCCGGTCTTGATCAAAGCAACTGCCGGAGGAGGTGGAAAAGGGATGAGGGTCGCCACCGACGAGTCGGTGCTACAGACCTCGCTCCTTCAAGCCCAAACCGAGGCGAAAGCAGCCTTCGGGAACGCGGGCGTCTACTTAGAAAAATACATCGACCGACCACGGCACGTCGAGGTCCAGGTCATCGCAGACCAACACGGCAATGTTGTCCATTTGCACGAAAGAGATTGCTCGGTGCAACGACGCCACCAGAAGCTTATCGAGGAGAGCCCGTCCCCTCGACTGCCTGAGTCGACCCGAAAAGCGATGTGCGAAGCTGCTGTTCGGATGGTCAAGCAAGCGAATTACTACAACGCGGCTACCGTTGAATTCATTGTGGACCAGGATGACAATTTTTACTTCATTGAAGTAAACGCTCGAATCCAAGTCGAGCATCCGGTGAGCGAAATGGTCTCCGGAGTGGATTTGATCAAGTCCCAGATCATGGTTGCATCCGGGGCGCCTCTCCCGTTTGCTCAGCAGGACATTAAGCCCTTCGGAGCTGCGATCGAGTGCAGAATCAATGCGGAGGATCCCGATCGCAACTTCCAACCGTGCCCCGGCAAGATCGAAAAAATGTTCGTACCCGGAGGACTCGGAGTCCGTGTGGATTCGCACGCGCACACAGGTTACACCGTGCCACCCTACTACGATTCGATGATCGCCAAAATCATCGTCCACCGACCGACTCGGGAACAAGCGATTGAATGCATGGTTCGAAGTCTACAGGAACTTCGGGTTACCGGGATCAAGACAACGGCAGGCTTTCACCAATTGGTGCTTCGTCAACCGGAATTTATCGAGGGGCGTGTCGACACGAAGTGGGTTGAGCGCGAGTTGTTACCCCGTTTAAAAGCCTAGCTTTCGCATCAAGCAAAGGAATACCGTATGTGGACCGCTCCAATTACCTCCGAGAAGCTCGCAGGCAGCGTCATCGCAGTCCCTCCGATGGCCCGCGATTCTAACGGTAACGTTTGTCGGAAAAACAATGCAGCGATCATTCGCTATCTCGAGGCGGGTGGTATCCATATTCTCTTGTACGGCGGAAATGCGGTCTTTTACCACATTCGACTTTCCGAATATGAAAATACGTTAGCCATGCTGGCCGAGGAGGCTTCGGCTTCAACACTCGTGATTCCATCCGTCGGCCCGTCGTACGGAATCATGATGGATCAAGTGGAGGCGTTGAAACGATTCAACTTCCCAACCGCTATGGTGCTGCCACAAAAAGAGATTGCCGACGAACAGGGTATTGCAAAAGGGATTCGCCATTTCGCGGAAGCTTATGGTAAACCGATCGTTCTGTATTTGAAGCATGATCGGTGGCTAAACCCATCCCTCGTGAGCAAGCTAGTATCCGATGGACTTGTCAGTTGGATCAAATATGCGGTTGTCCTAGAAGATCCTCGAAACGATCCCTACCTCCGAGAAATCCTAGATGTCGTCCCTGGAAAGATGGTGGTTAGCGGAATCGGTGAACAACCTGCGATCATTCACATGCGAGATTTTGGAGTGATCAGCTACACGAGTGGTTGCGTATGTGTCGCTCCCAAGTTGTCGATGGCGATGCTGAAGGCCGTTCAATCCGGCGACTATATTCATGCAGAAACCCTACGAAAGATATTCTTGCCTTTGGAAGATCTCAGAAACGGGATCCAACCCATCCGCGTATTACACTATGCTGTCGCAGCAAGCGAAATAGCTGCCACCGGTCCTATGCAACCGCTCTTGGGAGAACTGACGCATGACCAGCAGCATAGGATCGCGGCTGCCGCCAAGGGGCTGAGAGACTCAGACCGATAGGCTTTTGGTAGAAGCGTCTACAATCTTACGAATCTCGAAGCGAAGCTCAGCGTGCGAGCCATGCGTGAAATTGTGGGTTCTCGCAGTATTGGTTGACTTAGTGGCGCCATGAGACGTTCTCCGCAATCGGGCAAAGTCTCCTCCGACCAGATCTATTTTAGTCGCAAAAAATTTACGGAAAAAACTTGACAACAGACGTTTCCTGATTAGAGAATGCGGTTCTTAATTAGCTCGGCTAGTTTCCGAGTTTGACTCAATGGATGAGCCTGCATCTGAGGGGAGTTGTAAGATGTCGAGATATCTCACGGTCGTGAGTTTGGTGTGGGTTTCTTTCCTTGCCTCGAGTCTCCAGGTTCATGCTGCGGCGATCGCATCAGGACTCATCATCAGCGGCAGCACTTACAACACCTCCAATGCGTTTCAATTTTTTAACAACTCGACCTCGGGTGAACGCATTGTCTCCATCACCTGGAATCTGACACCCATAGGTGCATTTTTTGATACAACTTCCTCGTTCCCTGGTTTCTTTAGCAGCCCGCTTACTCTCGGAGCCTCAAGCCCTGTCGGGCACTCGTTTCCGAGCAATGCCTCGCTGAACGGTCAAAGCGTGCTCACAATCGGTTTTACCGATTTCGATCCTGGGGAGTTCTTTCGATTCGGTGTCGATACGGATTTCTTTTCACAACCAGACGATGCCGGTTTATTCGGTGAGCAATTCGTTGGTGCTACGGCACAGGCTGTGTTTTCGAACGGAAGCACGCTGCAGGGGACATACGGCGCTACGACAGAGTCCGGTTTCGGTTCGCGCGTCGACATCAACAGCCCGGTCTCGAATCCCACAATCCCGGAACCATCGACAATTTGCATGTGGGGTTTGGTGTTAGGCGGATTCGCCCTGCGACGGCGATTGCAGCGGTCAAGTCAATCTCGTGTTATTTGATCTACCTATTCAAATCCGATAGCGACCGTTCGAGTTCGCGATTCACACATCGCAGGGCAACGCTGCACGATTGCTAGGATTACCCCCCTCCGAGATCGAGAAAAACCCTGTCGTGTTAGTCCATCACGGCAGCAGCCGCGACCCATCCGATCGCAACGTTTTATCGATATTTTAAGGGCCTGCTGAGAATCGTACAGAAAAATGCCGTTGCTGCCTCTCCTCAATGATCTCATCCAGGGACGATACGTCGACATGCTTCTGTGATAAACTGACTCGGTGGTCGCATTCAAACCGGTTTTCTCGATTTTCTTTATGCGATGGATTTATTTGCAAACGCGGAAAAGCAGAATCGTGAGAAATCGCAGCCGCTCGCTGCCCGCATGCGTCCTCGCAACCTCGAAGAGTTCGTAGGCCAAAAACATCTGTTGGGTGAAGGCAAACTGCTCCGTCGCCTAATCGCGACCAAAAAATTACAGTCCATTCTTCTTTACGGCCCACCGGGTACGGGCAAGACTACATTGGCTCATCTTTTAGCTGCAGAAACGCAGGGAGCTTTTCGCCAACTCAACGCCGTCACTAGCGGTATCAAGGATCTGCGTGAAGCCCTCGAGTGGGCGCAGGACGAAGTCGCTGCGACCGGTAATCGACCTATCCTGTTCATCGATGAAATCCATCGCTTCAATCGCTCCCAACAAGATGCCCTTCTACCAGATGTCGAGCAAGGAACGATCGCACTCGTCGGAGCAACAACGAGCAATCCCTATTTCTCCGTTAATGGAGCCTTGCTGAGTCGGTCGCAAGTTTTCGAGTTGCATTTACTCGATGAGGAGGAGATCCGACTGCTGTTGCGAAAGGCTCTCGAGGATAAAACACGAGGATTGGGAATTTACAACGCGACGATTCACGATGATGCCTTGAGCTACTGCGCTCGTATGGCAGAGGGAGATGCGCGGCGGGCATTGGGGGCGATCGAACTCGCCGTACTATCATCGACAACCCAGCCCATCCGAATCGATTTAGAATCGATCCGTGAAAGCATGCAAAAAAAGGTTTTGCAATTCGACTCCACGGGAGATCAACACTACGACATGGCTAGTGCGTTGATCAAAAGCATTCGCGGAAGCGACGTCGATGCAGCGCTCTACTGGCTAGCTCGATCCCTAGAGTCCGGCGAGGAGGTGCGATTCCTCTGCAGACGCTTGGTCATCTTGGCGAGCGAAGATGTTGGAAACGCAGATCCACAGGCCTTGATGTTGGCAGCCGCAGCCCTTCAAGCCTGTGAGTTTATTGGATTGCCAGAGTGCCAGCTGACCCTATCACAGCTCGTCATTTACTTATCGTTAGCACCGAAGAGTAACTCAGCAACAACAGCTATCCTCTACGCGAGAAAAGAGGTTCGAGAGGGCTCGATCATTCCCGTTCCTCGCCACCTAAGGGATGAACATTACGATGGGGCTAAGAAACTAGGCAACTCCCTTGGCTATGAATATTCCCACGAAGCACCCGACGGAATTGCTGCGCAGGAGTATTTGGGTGTCGATCGAGAGTTTTATGAACCAGTCGATCGTGGCTTTGAGTCGGAATTAGCAAAACGTTGGGGCTGGATCAAGCAGCGACTACGAAAGAAATAGTCGCCTGCGCTCGATTCTGTTTAACTCCGCCTACCCTGGTAGCTGAGGAAAATACCCATCCCTGTTTTCGAGGCCTCGACGAGAGGCCTCAGCAGGTAGAGACAAGTATCATTTCAAACAGCTTATCTCTGTGTGTTTAGTTGAGAATACATTTGGTCAATTCCGCGGCGGAGCACCCAAGCGCGCTCCGTTGGACACTGGGTATGATTTGCTTGGTCGATTACACTCGCCATTTGGGATTTCATCGACTGCGGTAAAGCGGTCGACATCAACTCGCTCATCGTATTGCGATAGACCGTCGCACAGGCTGCATGGTGACCCGAGTTGAAGAGCGAGACCCCTTTGGAAACGGCCTCTTCCAGTTTGCGTTGAGCGTCGGCGCCGGCCGGCGGCGGTAGGATGACGCTGTCGATAACATGGATCACTCCGTTGGATGCATCGATATCGGTCTTGAGGATTTTTGCGTCTTGGATGCGAGGGCTGCCGTCTCGTAGCGAGACAGATGCAGCAGCTCCCTGTAGCATTCTCAGTCCATTGGTTTCCAGAATCCGATCGGAGTACAGACGTCCGGCGAACACATGAAACTTCAGAATATCGACAAGCTTGTCCTTATTCTCCGGCTTGAGTAGGGTTTCCACTGTCCCCGGCGGCAACTTGGCGAAAGCCTCATCCGTAGGGGCGAAAACCGTGAATGGACCGGAACCTCCCAAAACATCCGCTAGACCGGCAGCCTTCACGGCCGCGAGCAATGTTTCAAATTTCCCTGCTGCTTTCGCAGTTTCCGGAATGGTCGACTCCCCAGGCAAGATAACCGAGTCGATCACATGAATGATTCCGTTATCGCACAGAATATCGGTCGTAAGAACCTTAGCACCGTCAATTTGAATGCCATCCTCTCCGAATTGGATGTCAGCACGTTGACCATTTGCAGTAACGGCACCGCGTAGCTTCACAACATCCTTCGCTTGTACTTTCCCAGGCACAACGTGATACGTCAGAATCCCAGCGAGTTTTTTTCGATTCTCTGGCAGAAGGAGGCTTTCAATCGTCTCTTTGGGAAGCTTTGCGAACGCATCGTCTGTTGGAGCGAATACGGTAAAGGGGCCGGAACCCTTCAATGTTTCTACCAAATTGGCCGCCTTCAGGGCGGTCGCCAGGGTTTTGAACTGACCGGCAGCCACCGCCGTGTCCACGATATCACTGGCATTGCACGTCGCCGAAAAGAAACCGACGATAGCCATAGCTAAATAGCGTACTTCCAACCTCATCTTTATCTTCCTATTCTGAATTCCGGATTCTGAGAATGACAATCCATACGCCAGTAGTATGGATGTTGATCAAGTGGCATCGTTCTTTCAGGGGATGGAATTCGAATCTCGGATGCACCTGGTATGAAAAGGTGAGGATTTTCCCAGTCGCTTCGCGATAGTCCCTAAGCTAGAGAATTTAGTCGATTCCATCTCCTCGGGGCCGTTTCCCATCACCATCAACACGCAAGCGATCCACGGTTGGGAGCGTCCCAATCCATACCACTGAACTCCGCCGAAGTAAGTTGGATAGGAAGCCTGAGAAAGAGAGCGATTTTTCTTAAATCGAGGTTTCAGGTAGCGAGCGCGATCACCGCGATGCTAAGCAGAACCAGAGACAAAAGGCAAAATCAAAAAACGTCAACCCTTGGGCAGGTCGGCTACTCGGATCTGTATCTGAGTCAAAGACGCACGCTGGCTCGATTTAGCCGCTATTCAGCTCTGCCGTGCCCAACGTTGAACAAAATCCCAAAGTCGAGGGAAAGCATTGAAGATGATTGGCGGTTCTTCTGCATGAGACGAATTACCCCGAAATTCTCGAATGGCGATTTGCGTACGGCGATCGAATAATTGATCAATCGGAACCTGATGCTTTGCATCGATCGCCTGGCAGAGATCATCCAGCACCTGATCAGGTACTTTACCGCGAATCATTGCAATTTCTCCGAGTCGGTAGCCATGTTGAACCAATCTCAACGTCCAATGCCAATCAAATACCGTCGGCTGGGAAGGATCCCTGACATCGACTGCTGGGGAGGTTTGAGCCGAGGGCATTTCACGGAACCCACGAACATCCTCCTCCGAGAAATTTTCTAAGCTCGCCTTGAGGGAAGTGTTTTCGGGGCGATGGATCGATTCCGATCCTTTGTCGACAACGAAATCCGTCGCGGTCTCAGTATCGGCATTATCGATTTGATTTTTTCGTGCAGGCGTTACTGAAGGGGGCGATACGATGGTAAAGCCTTCAGGATTCGACAAAGGATCTGACGACTTACTTTCCGTCGGAGCCGAAACTTTTCGAGAAAAATTGACGACCAGCTCAATGACGACTTCGGGGAAAGGTTTTTGCGATTTGAGATAGTCGTTCCCCAAAGCCCCAAGACTCACCGTGACCTTATCCCCTTTTAGTTTCGCAAGCTCCAGCAACCGATGGTCCAGTAATGAATCCAGCAGGGTAGACACATGGGATTTTTTCCACACAGCCAATAAGCCAAACTCCGGGAGTCTCTGCAATCTTAAGCCTTGGACCGCGCGATTGTCCTGTCCTGAGAAAAAATGTGCGAGGATCGTCTTGCTGAGGTAGCCATGCGTGCGATCGATCGCCGCCAGTACTTGACTCACTAATTGACGTGCTCGTTCCATTTCCCCGGGAGTAGGCAACGGGCTCATGCTGCTGCTTACTTTTTTCCTGGAATTCGAGATTTCCGACTCATCCGTTTCACCAGGTCGTTCATTCGGAGCTATCTCATCAGAAGCAATCCCGATCGGCTGATTTTTTTTTGGCTCCTTTTTCTTATCTATTTTTTCGGACGGCAGTTGCGGCCATCCCGTTTTGCCTTGGCAGCGATCACAAATGCGGCAGATATCCGCTGAGAGATCGCCAAAGTAATGCAGGATAGCCTTCTGACGGCACTCCCTCCCGGTAGCAAACGCAACCATCTGATCGAGTTTTTCGTAGTCAGCTTTTTTCCGGGCGGCTAGGGTGGCATGATCGATGTTGAGTTCCGCGAAGGGGACACCTCTTTTCCGAACATGAACGGCACGTCCACGAAAAGGAGGCACATAGTCAAACCCGGGCAAGGAACAAAGCTCGCGCAGATGTCTGCCGATCACATCCCTCTCCATTTGCAAATGCTGCATCAACCAACGGGGATTGATGTAAACAGATTCTTCTCGTCGATCTCCAATCGCTTTTTCGACCGCCCTCAACACGGTACGTTTCACGTTTGCTTCTTTAGGCAAAAGATCGACCAAGGTTGGGAGCTGGCTATCGATGCGTACCATCGCCAGTCCGCCACCCATCTCCAAACGTTCGATCACTTCGGTACGACCGAGGATTTGCAAGCAGGAGTTGATGGCTTCCGATCCGCACGGTGCATTCGTTCGTTCCTTGATCTCCTCTGCGGTGAGTTCGATAGGATCTACCTCAAGACTCAGCAGGAAATCGTAGACGAGTTGGATGATTTCCTTGGAAGGATTTGCATTTTCGATAAAAAATTCTTGGATATAGCGATCCTGAGGTGAATAGAGGAGCACACACTGCGAGGCATGTCCATCTCGTCCGGCGCGTCCTGCTTCCTGATAATAAGCCTCCAACGTCCCCGGCATGTTGTAGTGGATAACAAATCTTAAATCCTGTTTGTCGATTCCCATTCCGAAGGCATTGGTCGCAACGATCGCTTTGAGCTCACCGTTCATGAATTGATCTTGAACGTGCTTTCGCTGGTCGGGCATCAAACCAGCATGGTATGCACCCACACTGATTTTGGCTTCTTTCGACACCAGTTCGACGAGCGACTCGCAGCGTTTCCGGGTCGCTGCATAGATGATTCCAGAACCGGGCTTGGAGGCGATAAATTCGAGTAATTTCTTATCTTTCTCACGGTCGCTTCGAGTTGTCGAAACACCAAAATAAAGGTTGTCTCGCGCAAATCCTGTAATGAAGTGCTTGGCAACCTTCAGCTTCAAGGAGTCGACGATATCTTGCCGGACCCTCGGCGTAGCGGTGGCTGTCAGAGCGATGGTTTGGACTCCGCCCAACGCATCACGAAAACGCCCGAGTCGTTGATAATCAGGACGGAAGTCGTGCCCCCACTCACTGATGCAATGCGCTTCGTCCACGGCCAAAAGCTGGACCGGTGTCGCGCGTATCGCCTCGAGAAAGTGAGGATTTCTCAATCGCTCAGGGGCGACGTAGACCAGGGAATAATGTCCACCCGCGACGCGTTCCAAGCGGTGATTTTGCTCGGCAGGACTGAGCGTACTGTTGATAAGAGTTGCCGATATTCCTCGCTTGATCAATGTATCGACTTGATCCTTCATCAAGGCGATCAATGGCGAAACGACGATGGTCAAACCGTCTCGCACGACACTAGGCAACTGGTAGCAGAGACTCTTGCCGCCGCCGGTGGGCATCACGCAAAGGCAATCATATCCGGCCAGGATATGGTCGATGACTTCTCTCTGACCTCGCCGGAATTGCTGCAGGCCAAATTTCTGTAATGCCTCACTGAGATCAGTGCTGGCGACGCCGGCCATCGTAATTCCAAACCAGAAAGCGTGCAGAGTGCCGAGATATCTGCCAAATCGTCAGCTAGACCTTCTCGCCGACCGAGTTAGTTTACCGGATTTCGATAACAGTGGTCAGCTCAACACGCGTGCGATCGCCCTCTAGGACCTCGCAAAACCCCGACTCCCTCGGGAACCAAGGGAGCTTATGAAGGTTATTTACAACTAAACTAGGCCCGTTCGATTCAATATCGAATCTACCAAGCCACCGACGAGACGCCGATTACTGACGTTGAGCGGGTACGCTCTCGATCCTCGTACCAGGGGTCACATAGGTCGAGGGTGGAACGCTGGTGTTGACCGGTGTTCCTTCGTAGACCACTTCACCCTGAACTCCACCGTAACTGCTCGAGACACCTTCGCCACACGTGCTGCAGTGCTCTTCGCCAGCCGGTATCGTGCACCCGTTCGCATCGCAGGGATCACCGATACTAGCACCACCGTGGATGCGATTATGCAAATTGTTCAGAATATTGGGTCGCCAGCCTTGGCCACATGAGCATCCTGCAAATGCTACCAGCAAAGTAGCAATAACAAACTTCGAATTCTTCATTCCCTTATCCCCTTGAATGATTTGTGACCTTTTAGCTCACGGAAAAGCCAGAAACTCTACGTCGCCATTCCGAGCAGGCAAATGAATCCCAAAAATTTTCCTTATTTATTACAGATTTGCTAACCATCACAGTTTAAAACGAGTGGTAGAGTTTTCGGACGACGAATCCGAAGTTGTGGAATGGCTTATACAACACCGATTCGATCCTTCCGTCTGCAACACTCTCCGATTTGCTCCTATTACCATGTCCCAGCGATTTTCCTTGCGAGCCCTCCTCAGAGCCGATCGGACCGCAGTCGATGATCCATCAATCGTTGAAAGTCCAGTCGCACCGAACCCAGTCACGGAGGCTTTTCGATGCATGGCGCGTCCGAGTGGGATTGAACTGTCCTTGATGTCGAATCGACTGATGTTGATTTCGGATCGTTCGGTCGTCCTAAGAGCATTTTTTCTACTGGCCATGGTCTGCATCCATGGCTATTGTTTTGCGAACGACCTGAATGAGCCGCTCGTCATCCAAAGAGACACTCCACTCCCGAATACACCATGCTTTCAATCCGAAATCTTCGAGATCTCGACGAGGCATCTACCTGACCAGTTTTGCGCAATCAAGGAAGACTGCCCACCCTTCCAAGTCAATCAATGGGACGGCAGTAGTTGGCAACGAGCAGACATCTACCAGGCCTTACCGCACGATGGAAAATTGACCATCCTCTACGTGCATGGCAACTTTATGGAACGCGACAATGCGCTTGAGAGGATTCGTATCGTCGATTCCTACTTGAAACGTCAAGCTCGAGAGGACTATCGACTGCTCGGATATTCTTGGCCGAGTGAGCGAGGCAAAAAACCTCTGAAGGATGTCTATGAAAATTCGGAGTCTGCCGAAGACCAGTCTCTTTATCTGGCGTGGATTCTCAGGGAATTGCGGGATCACCCCAAGGTGAGCCTCTTGGGGTTTTCGTTCGGAGCACGCGGTGTGACGGGTGCCTTGCACTTAGACGCAGGTGGTTCCATCCCTGGATTGAAATCGTTAAGTTGCCCACCTGCGAGAGAGTTTCCGTACCATCTCGGTTTGGTCGCACCCGCGATCGATAAAAATTGGATCGAGCCGAATGGACGCCATGGTCTAGCGATTTCCAATATTGAAGCATTTGTCAACATGTACAACTCGCGTGATCCTGTTCTGCGACGATTTCGATTCATCGACCGACTGTCCCGTCCTATCGCGGGTGGATTCACCGGATTCGAGGGGCTAAGCGATCCTCGTGTGACGACACCTTTCTCCGGTCAAGCCAAGGTACAGCAATTTGACTGCGGTTCTATCATCGGAACCACACACAGCGAGAAAAGTTACTACGGCGAATGTCCCTATTTCCGAATATTGCTGGATACGGTTCTCTGGAATCCGAACGGTCAAGGGTGGAATTGTGCCAATCGTTCAAGATAGCATTGCACTCCGTGCATTCCAACCATCCGACGAACTCATACGATGCAATCTTGGTGATCTGACTTGGCAAGTAACGGCGGAGGGACCCATGTATGGGGCCATCCTAGTCGAACGAATGCGAACCTATGGTGGGAGGCTATTGGATCTCTCGTTCCATGGAGAAAGACTGCAAACCGGAGCGCGGGCATTCCGATTTTGTCCAGACTCGGTTCACCATACATTTCTGCGTGTAGCCGAAGAGTTGCTAGTGTCCAATCGAGAGATCATTCAGCAGTGCGGTGATGTTTCCGTCGTCATTCTGTTCAGTCCAAAAGAGGATCAATGGGAATGCATCGGGCACCTATCTGCATTGCCCTTTACCAAGCTGGCCAAGTGGTATGCCCATGGGATGGATCTGTTCACGACTTCGGTTCGAGCGATCTCTTCCGATACGATTCCGACCGAGATCAAGCATCGCAGTCGTTTCAACTATTGGTTGGCTGATCGTCATGTGAAATCGATCGATCCCGATGGATTGGCACTGCTGGAAACATCCAGAGGCTTCCTTGCCGATACATCGATTGCCAATTTGATTGTCGTGAATTCCGAAAACGCATTACTCACCCCTTCAAAACTCGAAGCGCATCAGGGAACGACGTTGAAGAGAATTCAGCAATTGGTCTCGTCGACTAGCAACTCTCCGATTGCCGAGCAGTCGCTGACAAACGCCGATCTATTCGCTGCGAATGAAGTGATTCTCGTCGGTACCTCGGGAGGCGTTTGGGAGGCGAGAAGTCTCGATAGCATTCCCCTAGGAAGGAATCGAGAACGCCCGATCCTGCGTCGCTTGCAAGCCGCGTGGCGATCCTTCACCGGTTTCGACTTCATCTCACAAGCCTCGGTTGCCTCCTCGGTTCAATAAAAGCGTCTCTGAATTCCGACGCCAAGCGAGGTTCCCCCGGGTGTTGCATCGGATTCGGGATTGCGGATACCACTCTCTGGGATGAGAATCTGGGCTCGAGTCGCTAGATCAGATCATCTCGCACGTCCGAGAGAGCAGGAGATCGCGGTTCCCGTTCCTCGGTTGACTCGTAAGCCGAATATCGCGAAACGGAAAATCGGCCGCATTGTTTTTGGATTCCCACGCGGGGGGTGTTTGCATTCCCATGAAAAGTTTGATGACACGAACCTATCGCTTCAAATTGCCTGCAACCCGCTGCGACCTGCGATCTGCCAAGCCTCTTTCATAGAATCAACAGTACCCAGGAGACGGATTTGTGGATGCTGCAAGCCCAGCAACATTGAAAGCCAAAATAGCGAAGCCGCGTCTTCTACCGGCAGATCAACGAGCGATGCAGGGTGTTTGGCTACTGATTGCCGCACTTGGTATTTTCTTTTTTTCAAGCATCCTGCTCTATGTGGTTTACATCGCATTACGGATAGATCCTACAGACAGCGAGTCTAAGAAAGCTCTGTTTCTGCCCAAGAGTTTTGTCCCATCGACGCTCCTTCTCATAGGTGTCTCCGGATTTCTCGAGCTGGCTTACCGTTCGGCCAAGCGAGAACGTGAATCGCTAGTGAAATCCTCCATGGTTTTAGCGTGCTTCTTTGGATTGTTGTTCATGGCCGTCCAATCGGAAGGGATGTATCGCTTGGTCAGCGAAATGTCGACGGTCACCGCCGCCAGAAAAAATGCGTATGCATTCACGTTTGTCCTCGCGCTCTTGCACGCCCTGCACGTGGTAGCCGGGATTGTCGGTTTGGTCTTATCGACAATGCAATCCATTCGAAACAAATACGACCACGAACGGAACTTCGGTCTCCGTTTCTGTGCGATCTATTGGCACTTTCTGGATATCGTTTGGGTGTTGCTACTCGCATCATTCATCATCGCTGCCCAGTTTCTCAGAAGCTAGTAAACTAACGCGTCCACCAATCGTCCAGGTTTATCTCATAGCGACCTTCGTTTACCAACTAGAAACACGCTGAATGTCTGCGAAGTATTCCATAGGAATTGATTTAGGAACGACGAATTCCGTCCTCTCGTTTGCATCGCTACTCGAGGAGGATGCGATGGTAGCAACGCTGCCGATACCACAATTGATCGCACCGGGAACCATCGAAAAACGGCTTGGTTTACCCTCTTTTTTGTTGAGAATCGATGCGAGTAGCGAAGCCCTATCGATTCCAGGAATGAGGCAATCGTTCGGCGTCGTCGGCGAGTACGCTCGACGCATCGCTTGCGAACAGCCGGATCGAGTGGTCGCTGCCGCGAAGAGTTGGCTTTGTTACAGTGGGGTCGATCGACAATCCCCGTTGCTCCCATGGGACTGCAACGATTCGGAAGTAAAGCTCTCACCTCTGGATGCATCGACGGCCTACTTGCAGCATCTGATCGACGCTTGGCATTTGCAATTCCCAAACGAACCCTTTGACCAGCAGAAAGTGGTTTTGACCGTCCCAGCATCCTTTGATTTGGATGCTCGGGAATTAACGCGTCTAGCTGCACTCTCCGCCGGGTTCCCCCAGGAATTCCTTTTTCTCGAAGAGCCGCAGGCTGCGTTGTACAACTGGATTCATGCGCAGGGAGAGCAATGGCGCAAAACGCTTCAAAAGGGAGACACACTGTTTGTTTGTGATGTAGGTGGCGGAACTACGGATCTCACCTTGGTTGAGGTTATTGAGGAATCGGGCGCACTGCAACTGAAGCGCCTCGCGGTCGGAAAACATCTCCTCGTCGGAGGAGACAACATGGATCTGAGTCTGGCCCATGTCGCATCGCAACTATTTGTCGCCAAAGGAATCCATTTAAATGCGTGGCAGTCGATTTCGCTTTGGCATTCCTGTCGACTGGCAAAGGAAGCCTTGCTGCGAAACAATGCGCCGTCTAGCTATCCACTCAATGTACTCGGGAGAGGAAGCAAATTGATCGCTGGGACCGTCTCCGTCGATATGGATCGAGAGATTGTCGAGTCCACTCTGGTAGACGGTTTTTTCCCTCGCGTTTCTCAAAAGGCTCGTCCGCAACTCGAATCCGAGACCGGATTCCTGGAAATCGGTTTGCCTTTCGAAGCGGATTCCGGCATCACCCGACATATCGCTGCCTTTGTATCGGAGCATTTGCCGGAGACTCAGCATCAGCGCATCTCTCATCTTCTTTTCAACGGTGGAGTCTTCAATTCGGAAGTCTTCCGAGAGCGAATGATCGAAACGATCTCCGGATGGAGTGTCGATTCCGTTGCTCCCCGCGTTCTAGGGGGGATTGAGGAACTGGACCAGGCGGTCGCCTGTGGAGCCGCATATTACGGTTGGGCGAAGGAACACGGAGGCATTCGTATTCGAGGTGGGACTGCACGAAGTTACTACGTCGGTATTGAGACATCAGGGCCGGCTATCCCCGGAGTTCCGCGTCCTTTACAGGCTCTTTGTGTCGTACCCCATGGTATGGAAGAAGGAACGGCGTGCGATATTCAGAGTAAAGAAGTCGGATTGCGTACGGGGAGAAAAGCTCGTTTTCGATTCTTTTCGAGCACTACACGCACGCATGACAAGCCGGGCGAACTGTTGAGACACTGGGATCCAGAGGAGCTGAACGAGACCGCCTCCCTAGAGACCGAGCTACCACAAACTGCATCGGGCGGTCTCGTTCCAGTCCGATTCCATAGTCACGTTACAGAGCTCGGGACACTCGAACTCTCATGCAGGAGTACCCGAAGCGACGAATCCTGGAAATTGGAATTGCAGGTTCGCGAACCGTAGGAATCGATGTTCTCAAATCCCTTCTAGACATTTTTCGAATCGATTTTCGGAACCATTCGAGAGGAACCTTCGGATTGTGCCAATGCCCTCGATGGACTCGGATGCTGCCCCGGGAATACAATGAGGAGATGAACCTCGCATCTTGCCATTGTTGTGGATTGATTCACAGGATACCGGAGCACGATCCCGGTTCTCGCGTCATCTGTACAAGGTGCGGTAGCTCGTTCGCAGCCAAACGAGATTCTTTCAAGATGCGTAGTCGAGTCGCGGCCCTCACCCTGAGTTCTTTGGCACTTTTTCCCGCTGCCGTCTTACTGCCGATCGTTGAGGTACAACGATTAGGTCACCACCACCGCAGTAGCATTCTAGGTGGTATCTGGGAATTGTTCGCGCATGGTAGTATTTTCATTGGCTCGGTGATCCTCCTTTTCTCGATCGTCTTTCCGCTGGCCAAACTGATTGCCCTGTTGGAGCTTTCGTGGCTTGGAGCTTTGGGAAAAAAACATCGAGCCTGGACCTATCGCTGGATGGAGCTAGCAGGAAAATGGAGCATGATGGACGTCATGCTTTTGGCTTTGCTGGTCATGTTCATCAAGTTGAGCGGCTTGGTTGAATTTCATTTCGGACCCGCCGTCGTTGCCTTCACGGCATGCGTTGCCCTGAGTCTGCTGGCAGCGCTTGCATTCGATCCACACGGCATTTGGGAATCTACATGACGGATATCACTTTCTCGTCGACCGAACCCTCCAATACCCAATCGATTCCAACGGCCGTTGTTTTACCTCCTCGAGGCGTATCGCGGTCCAAGTGGTGGTGGTTGGCTGCGTTATGCGCTGGCCTGAGTTTGGGTCTTTTCTTCTTTGCTCAACAAACCCAGGGGATTCCCATCGTCATTGAATTTAAGGAGGGGCACGGAATCAAGCCCGAGGACCGATTGAAGCATTTAGGAATTGACGTTGGCGTCGTTGAGCAAGTGGAATTGGCACCCGAGCTGACCCGCGTGTTTGTACACGTACGATTGCAGCCAAAGGCCTCCTCGATAGCCCGAGAAGGATCGCAATTTTGGATTGTACGCCCATCGATTAGCGTCGACTCGGTAAGTGGTCTGGAGACGATTCTGGGTGCAAAATACCTGGCCGTTTCCCCTGCGAGTCCAGACAAACCTCGCGTTACACGATTTGTTGGACGCGATGTTGCCCCAGTCGCTACCGCGAAAAACGGCTCTCTCGAAATCCTCCTCGATGGAGCGACCAAGGGAGGACTATCGAACGGAGCTCCTATTCTTTATCGAGGATACCAAATCGGGAGTGTCGTCCAGGTTGGGTTGGCGACCGATGCACGCAGCGTGAGAGCCCGATGCGCCATCGATCCTGAATATAGGGACTTGGTTCGTGCCAATACGAAATTCTGGAATCGGAGTGGATGGCGTTTGAACGTGGGTTTGACAGGAGTTCGTCTCGATGCCGATTCCATTGTGCAGATCCTATCCGGCGGTATCGAGATGGCGACGCCCGACAATTCAGAGTCCCCAGTCAACATGGGTCACCGATTTGTTCTGTACAGCGAGGCGCGCCCGGAATGGACCGAATGGAAACCGTCCATTGGGCATGGAGAGGCCTGGGGGGATATCGCCAGTCGATTACCGCAGCCGATTCGGATGGGTTTACGGTGGCAGGAACGCTCCTTCGGATTTCGAGTCAACCGGCAGATCGTCGGATGGTGTTTACCTCTGACGGATGGGACTGTCCTTTGCTTGAAGGATCAAATCATTGCACCGGAGACTGCTTTAGCTGGCAGCCCTCTGATCGAGTTCGCTGGAATCTCGATGAAGCCGGAATCGATTGAACTCATCGAGAAAGGCCTACCGAACTCAAACCGCATGGTACGATTTCGACTGCCGGACACATCTGCATCGGCAACGATTCCGTGGCCCATCGATTGGATCAAGAGTGCACCAACAGTCCCGTTTGCGGCGATTATTGCTGCGGACGATACCAGCTCACCGATGGCGATCGATATGGGACGACTCTCCAAAACAGAGAACGGCTGGACTGTCGATTCGAGCATTGCGTTTGCAAAAGACCTGCTGGGGGCACCGGTGATCCATGCAGAGCAAAATGTTGTCGTGGGGCTATTCTTGCCCGGCGAGAAAGGATCGACGATTGTTGCCTTCGACTAGTCTGTACCCTAACTGGAAACAGCGATCTCTCAATCGATGATAGGGAGCGGGATCGTTTACTAGCCGTGTCTCTTCGGATCAACAAGGCTGAATGAACGAGTCAACACCCGACTTGCGGATGGTACAGAACGCGCACTCAGCTCCCGCCGCCCATTTGCATCTGGGCTAACTTCGCTACGGCGTAGGCCGGTGCAGAACGCGATAGATCTAAGCCGAAGGATTCCTTCCATGATTTCCTGGGCACAGACCATTCCAAAAGGGAAATCGCATCCTCCACCAAGAAATCCCCTTGCCCACAGACAATGATTTGCTCGGGGGTACTGCGAGACTGTGCACCATTCTTTTTGTTCGTTCGACTGTTTTTTCCTCTGGCCAAAGAATCAACCGACCTCGGTTGAGCCTGTGCCCACACCTTTTGCATTGCATCGGCAATGAGCTGGGATTGATCGCGGCGAATTTTTTGCGCTATGGCATCGATATCATCGTCTGCTAACGTCGAGCCATCCTCACCGACGATGCGTGCCAAGCGATAACGAGCCAAGCTCCGAGTCGCAGGCTTGCCATCGGCTGTATCGCATCGATCCGGCGAATCCTCCCGATCACCCAGCCATAGATGCACGTCCATCGATGTTGCAAACAACTCATTCATGACAGGACAGGGAGAACCGTGCAACGGGACTTGGCCGGAGATAGCCGCTACGTTGGAACGTTCGGTTCCGGTGTAAACCAGAGCTCCGCACTGCATACGCTGAGAGTCCGTTCGGGCCGCAATCGCTAGTCGACCATCGATCATCGGTATCAAATCGGTGGTTGTGGAGCCGATATCGATCAACAGAGCGCTCGCGCAGTCCAGGGATTGCGAAACATACGATGCCAAGGCATGCCAGTTGGAAGCCGCTACCATCCAGGGATCTCTCGCAGCAGCTGAAACGGATCGCCACTTGGAGTCCACTCCGTAGACCTGCACCATCGATGCAGGGACAATGTTCGTGACCTGCTCCAAGATACGCGCGACCCCCTCCGCCCGAGTCTGGTAGCAATCAGCCAGTTCCCCGGTCATCGTCAGCGCGATACCGACAAAGGCGGGCGCTTTCTCCAGCACCTGCGCGACAGCGGTGCCGAGGTTATCCGGAAAACGCCAAAGAGGAAACGATGCGCTCTCGGACCACTGGGAGGTATGGGCCGCTTTGATGTTGGCACCTCCAATGTCGAGACCGAGCCAGGGAAACGAGTCGCTCACGGAAGCGATAAACCTTATTTCAAAAGGAATGAGCGTTCCGATCGATCAGGCCGGATCCGCTCTCGGATGCGGTGTCAAGTTTGAAGCAAGTGCTCCACTGTGGCAACACCAATCCGTGGATCGAAATGCAGGGTTACGGAGGCTATTCGACTCCTCGTCGAAAGGGAATTCGCCTAAACTTGTCTCATGCAAACTCCATTGGCTTGGCTGAATACCACGACGAGTCTATCGAAACTAGGACTTGGCGCATCCGGGATCGGTTTCGCGACGATTCTCATGTTTATGCAGATCGGGTTTCTCAATGGATTGTTCGATAGCGCGGTTCAGGTTTTGCGGCTTCTCGATGCGGATCTCATTCTAATCAGCCCCGCTCGTTACACCGTCCCGAGCGAGCAACGCTTCGACCATGCCCTGCTCGATCGACTTCGCTCGCATCCGACCGTGGCAAATATTCAGCCGCTCTACATTGATCGCGCGTTATCTGAAATTCGCGTCATGGGTCACGTATCGCGATCGATTCGGGCGATCGGGGTCCCTCCATCGGCCAACGTGTTCGTTTCCGAGGAGATGAATGCAAAGTGCCAACAACTGATCGCAGTGAACGATGTGTTGGTCGACCGACGGAGCAAAGAGAAATACGGCTTCGAAAAGAAGGATTTGAATAAACTACAGTCGCAAATCGCTGAGTTATCGGGGAAGCAGGTGCGGTTGAGAGATTGGGTCGATGTCGGAACCGACTTCGTCTATGACGGTACGATCATTCTGACAGACCGAGGCGTAGAGCATTTTTTTCCCATGCGGAATCCAGGGGGGCGACCGTTGCACGCAGTTGACTTGGGATTGATCAAGCTGAGAGACAATGCAGCCAGCCAACTGGAGTCAGCCAAAAAAGTGTTCGGAGAAATCTTGGGCCAGGGAGTTCAAGTCCTCACTCGCGAGGAGTTGATCCAGAGGGAAATTGGTTTCTGGGCGAGGAATACGCCGATCGGCGCCATTTTTTCAATCGGCACGGTGATGGGTTTGTTTGTCGGAGTCATCATTTGCTACCAGATCTTATTTACAGACATCAGCGATCATTTGGCGGAATTCGCAACACTCAAGGCGATGGGTTACGGGCCGTTTTACTTTTTGAAATTCATCCTATCCGAGGCGTTCTATCTCAGTCTCTTTGGTTTCTTTCCAGGTTGGCTTCTAAGTTGGTTACTTTACAACGGTCTTTCGGAGTGGACGGGTTTGGTGATGAGACTCACCCCTTCTCGTGTCGGATTGGTTTTCGCACTGACGTATGTGATGTGCACGTTGAGCGGGTTACTCGCCGTACGGAAATTGTGGGCCGCAGATCCAGCAACGCTTTTCAAGTAGTGTGGAGGCGAAAGGCCGACGGCATTTCACGGAGCGTGTGTCCGGAGATGCGACACCAGTCATGGATTTCAGGGCACTCTACCTTGTCGTACGGCTTCGGATTGGATCGCGGATTGTTTCCCTGCGGAAATAGATTTGGAACGACACAGAGGGAACGTGTCAGAGAATGGCCCCCGAAGGCAATCTCCGTATTGCGGCATCTCATTCGCATTCCCAACGCATGACGAAAGTTTCCTTCGCATGGTATCTTGATTGGAATCCTAGCAGCGTTTCAAAACGAAAGAGCGGTTTAGAGCCGAGAGTGAGTCGATGATTGTTATTGGTATTGCAGGAGGTACCGGGTCTGGGAAGTCCAGTCTGGTGGGTAGATTGCTATCGAGTCGCATCGGAGAGCATATTTCTGTGTTACCGCATGACCACTACTACCATAGCCAGGAATCCCTTCCTGAGTCTGTAAGAATGACCGACAATTGGGACCATCCGGATGCGATCGATACCGATTTATTCCTCCGTCATTTCGATGCATTGCTCCGCGGCGAGGAAATCGAGCGACCTGATTATTGTTTTCACGAGCATGTGAGAAAGCCGTTTCCCGTGCTGGTGAAATCAAAACCAATTCTGTTGATCGAAGGAATTCTCATCTTTGCGATTTCTAAGATTTGCGATCGACTCCAGTGGCGATTTTTTCTCGAGGTGGGGGCCGACGAGAGGATCCTGCGCAGAATCCATCGAGATCTTCAGGAGCGGAATCGAACACTCGATTCGATTGTCGACCAATACCGACGGACAGCCAGACCGATGCACGAGCAATGGATCGAGCCTAGCCGACAGCGAGCGCATCTGATCTTGCCAAACCATACCCCAGAGAGCATGGATGCATGCTCTGAGATCATCGAGAGCTTCCTAATATCCAAGCTGGCTGAACGAACATTAGACGAGAGCATCCACGCGTTGGAATGACACTTCGCAGAACATGGTGACTGCTGCGCAGGAGTGCTCGAGCTATTCGGTAAAAACTCTTTACTTCGGTTTCGGTTTCCGCCCTTTGCGTTCCGGATTTGGTCGAGTAGAGGGCTTCGATGATCCTTTGCCTACACCGCTGCCACCATTTCCATTTTGGTCATTCTTGCCGAACCACTTCGGAAAAATATCTGCGAGTGTCTCTGGCGGTTTCGTCATCTTCTCTCGTGGCTTATCTGAATTTGACTGATTACCGGAACTGCGCTGAGCCGTTGCCGTCCCCAGTTTATTGACCGATTGGATGATTTCGTTCGCCGTGTTTTCCGCTAATTCGATGTTTGTCCCCTTGGGCGTGTACTTCTTGATCAGCCATCGCTCGACGAGCGACCACGTCGAGGATGTGATGAAGTAGATGCATAATCCCGCAGGTATACGAAAGAACAACACTCCCATCGCTACGGTCATAAACATCATCATTTTTTGGGCAATGGCGGTTTGTTCATCCGTGGCCTTCGGCATGAGCACTTTTTGCTGGATGATAAACAACGTCACGGTGATGATCGGAAGAATATTAAAAAACGGCCCAAAGTAACCCGTGCCGCGGCCAGCAATAAAATCGGGCATCCATTTGTGCCACTCGACCAACATGTCGGGCCCAGCGAGATTGGAACACCAATCCCAACCAGGTATCAACGCTTGCTGTCGCAAACCGACATCGACCGAGACGCAGCGGTACAGCCCGATGACGATCGGTAATTGAATCATGGCTGGCAAGCACCCTGCGAACTGGTTGATACCAGCCTTCTTCATCAGCATTTGCTGAGCCGCCATCATCTTACGAGGGTCCTCTTTAAACGCCTCTCGAAGTTTGGCCGTATGCGATTGGACCGACTGCATCTTCTGTGCATTGATCGCCATCTTGCGACTGACAGGAAACATGCAGGATCGTACGAGAACGGTCAGCATCATAATAGCCAGCCCAAAATTCCCGATGATTCCATAGAAAAAGTGAAGGATCCAACCGAGTCTCTTGGCGAAGAAACCGAAGATGTCCCAACCATATTCGAGCGCCTCATCCAACCGGTACGCTGAAAGTAACGTGGGATCCTTTGGTCCTGCGAAGATTGTATAGTTCATTTTCTTTTCAGAGCGAGGAGCGATCGACTCAACCTCTGTTTCAAACCAAAACCCGATGTTGCACGCTTGCTGCTTGTAGTTGGATAGCTTGCTACCATCTCGATAGACGGAATTCAGTACCTTGGCGTTTCCGCGATGGAGTCCTTGCATCGCACTCGGTGTGTCGGCGGACGGAAGAAACGCGGACGAGAAGGACTGTGTATCCAAGCCGATGTAGTTCAGAGAACGTTTTGCCGTACTATCAGCCGGGCCAAAGAGATTGGACTCAGGCTGCGCCGGCGTATTGATGGCATGGGAAACAATCGCTCGCGTGGTGTAGAGCGTATGAGGTGCAAAGCCATCGCTAACGATCACGTCGCGTGCACCCGCTGCGTTGAAGAAGAATGGAGATATCTTCGTCGGATACCACCACCCCTCTAAGGAAATGCCATTCACCCCTTCTTGTCGAACTGCAATCTTGTGTTCTTTTTCCCCAAGATTGCGAACCATATTCGTCAGCTCGACGTGAAACTGCCAATGTTCTGGCGTCGTTTCCAGCGCTCCTTCCGATCGCTTTCTCAGACGATATTGCTTGACCAGTTCCAAGTCGGCATTGTCGAGACCTGCTAGTTTCAGAAAAGGTTTCAGAGAAATCGAAAACTCAACGCCCATTCCATCCTTGACGTCGATCGAACGCGCTTCCCAGTTCCCTTGGAGTGTCGGCTCCAAACCCAAAATTGACGATTCGCCATCTTCAATGCTAAGGTCATCCACCTTGGCGAGCGTCGTCAAGCAGGAAAGAACGGGGGTGTTTCCGGGCACTTGTTCCGCCAGATAATCGTCTTCTGAACGCACGATGTCCAGCGGTTTCTCCGTGAGCTCCATTTCAAATGTGAGCTTCCCTGCCCCCTCACGTTCGATCTCCAGTTCAACCTGTTTTCCGATACGCCACGAATCGACCCACTGATCCCACTTGTATTCGGACGGTTCGCCTTCGAGACTACCCCAGGAGAGGATCTTATCCCCAGCCATCACCCCCTTAATTCCAGCATTGCTTTTACAGATTGCCAAGGCTGCTGGACTACCGGGTGGAACCGTTTGGATGACGGGTTGGCTTTTCGAGAAATCGATCGACAAATAACCTGCATAACCTCGTCGTTCTTTTTCCTGAAGCGATCGGTACTTCAAATTCCCTTTCTTGTCGCGTTCGACGATTTCAATCCGTTCGATTCCAGCTCCGCGATTATCCAAACAGACCACTAGCGAATAACCTTCAGCAGGGTCCATGCTACCGAGGATGTGTTTCGACCTCGGAGGCTCAGCGGGTAGCTCGAAAGCCGGTTCCGCAGCCAATTTGCTGCGCATCGTCAGCAGCTGCTCTGCTCTCAACTGCTTCGCTTTTTCTCCCTTAGCAGCCTCCTCGCGCGCTTGGATGGCAGCGAGTTCACGCTGACGCTGCCAGCTATTGAAAAGCAGGAAGATGGATAGCCCGAGGAGCAGGTAAGCGAAGAATCGTCGATTGTCCACGAGCAACTACTGAAGGGGAGTCAGAATTCCTTGCGGCAGCCTCACATCGAATTGACTGCGCCATTAAGTCAACGATTTTCAACAACTTACGTCAAGTTGACTAGAGCAAACTAGAGCAAATAGGAATCCTCAGAGACGCGGCGAAAACGGAATTTGTTTGGGAGAAATTCCGGATTGGAGACGCATTGGACTAGGACTAGCAAGAGCTTTTTCAGTACGATCCGCGCGGTCGCGCTATGTTTGGAGGTCGAGAATCTTCAGCAACGCGCAGCGAACGAGGTCATCGATGGTTCGAGCCGTCGAATACGAGCCCTAACCGAGGTGCAGTACGTTCTGGATGCTTTATGCAAGGGCATATGAATGAGCTTTCTACTTAGCCGGAAGAAATCCTCCAGGTTTTCCTGGATCGATAACGGTTTGCTCATTCTCGGCATCTTGGGGATATCTCATCAAACGGTCGCGAAACTCCTTTTTGGAGACCCGGCGCCTCAAACGCAATCAGCACCCGCACTTGTACACAACCAACCATCCTACCCCATGCAGTCCTACCAACCGGGGACACAGCAGTTTCAGCCGGGGACACAGCAGTTCTCTGTTCCGAGCCCCCAAAGCTTGCTGGCCAGCCAATGGAACGATTTATCAAATCGATATGGCAATTACCTCCCGTCGGCTGGCTATCAGCCGCAGAATCCATATCCCACACCGGTTGGTAACGCTCAGCGTCCGAACACCTATACCCCCTCGACTGGGGACACAACAAATCCGAGCAACGGTTACTGGCCCGCTAGCAATTCCGGTGTCCCTCAACACCAGAATCCCTACGGTATGCCGAACGGCAACAACGCCCAACCCCAGTATTCAGGCCAGCAGTATTCAGGCCAGCAGTATTCAGGTCAAATGCCATCCCAAATCCCGGCCAGCGGCTATCCGAGCGGTTCCGCTTACAATCCGAATACGGCTCCTGCCGCCTATGGTAATCAACCAGCCTCCGTACCCTTTGGCACTAACTACCCTCCAAACGCATCCTACCAGCCAAACTATGGGCCGCTCGGCTCACTGAACAACACCAACGGCTCCTACAGCTCGCACTATGGCGCACCGAGCGCTAGCACTATGGCCTACAACGCAAATTCCGTCCCCGGGCCTGCTACCGGTGGATTGGGAGTGAGCAGCAATAGCTTTGTTCCAGCAACGAATGGATCGACGGTCGCAAATCTTGCAGCGCGCGAGGGTTGGCCATCCAACTATGCTTCCGGGGCTGCAGTTAGCGGGTATCCATTCTCCCAGTTCGTTCCCGCGGGCAGTTCGTACCAATCCCAGTCCGTCAATTCCTACGGATCTCCGGCGATGACGCCAGGCGGGGCATGGCAAACGACGTTTCCCTACTACCCTCAGCAGCCGACCAGCTACCCTGTACGGTAACAGATGGGTTCGTCTCCCAATCGATGGAGCACGATCGATACCGCCGGGGAGTGAATTCGAGCGCGATTTTCCGATGAGTCAGCCAAGAATCCGGCTTTCCAAACGCATTAAGATCGGAACCTTTTTTGCCCTGGCGGGTTTATAATTTGCTTAACCAGAGCAAACAGCCTCGAACTGCCGCTCCATTCCTTGAAAAATGCCCTCTTTCCAAACTAATTACTTGCAAGTTGTGGATCGGGCTAGCGAACGGTTGCCGGGCAACTAGAGTCAATCTGGCCGCTTCTCTCGTCTTAGACTTTTGATCTCCCTATGAACACCAAACGCAGTCTCCGCCAACATCTCTTGGCAACACTCCTGACAATTTCGGTTTCTGGACCGATTTGGGCGTCTGGTAACCCCGACATCGTTGGTATTTTGGCTTCCATCACCGAACCCGCGAATGCAGCGGAACTGGGTTTGTCTCAGGACCAAATAGACAAATTAGAATCTCTAATCAAAGAACACGAAGGCAAAGCCTTAGATTTTTCGAGCCAGATTCGCTCCCTCCCCTCGACTGAGCGGCGTGCAAAGGAGATAGAAAACATCCGAAGCATTGAAAAGCGGGGGATGGACCTGCTGAGCGATCAACAGCGAGCCGTTGCGGAAAAGTGGCGTTTGCAAAAACTTGGCCCCATGGCGCTGCTGGATCCTGAAACTGCCAAGCAGTTCGCGATTTCGGAAGAGCAAATAGCCAAAATGCAAAATATTCTCGAGGGCCGTCGTGCCTTGATGCGTTCGGTTGGCCCCGAAAAGGCTCGTGAGGAAATCAGCAAACGGTTGACGGAAACGCTAACCGAGGAACAAAAAACTCAATGGACCCAGCTCGTTGGGGCACCTGCATCGTCGGCGCCCTCAACGCAGGAGGGGAGTCCCTCCGACGCGGTCGGGCAGCCGAACCCAGTCCCTGCTACCTCCGGCAACTCTCTGGAAGGAAGGCCACCCGTCGTCCTCTCCGGACCAGCGGATGGACTGGTTCTCAATTTCGGAGGTACTCCCTGGAAGGAGGTTCTGACTTTTATTGCCCGAGAAGCAGAACTCAGCATGCAAACGGACATCTATCCGAGTGGAACCTTTACTTATCGAGATCCTTACCGCAAGTACACGGTCGCCGAAGCGCTGGACATCATGAATGGACAATTACTGACGAAGGGTTTTACGCTGATAAAAAAGCAGCGGACCTTGATGGTCATCGATTTGTCCAGTGCGGAGTCCGCTGATGTGATGCGAAGTCTGATTCGCGAATCAGTTGAGCTGGTAAGCCCGGAGGAACTCGATCAACGCGGAGAGTACGAACTGGTCAAATGCATTTTTACATTACAAAGGACGAGCGTTGACGAAATTGAGAAAGCGGTGAAGTCCTTGTACGGACCCCAAGGATCGGTTGTGTCGCTTCCGACCGCAGGGCAAATCCTGGTCACCGAGACGGGTGGCAAACTACGAATCATTCGGGACACGATCCAGAGATCCGAAAATCCCGAGGGCCCTCGATCAGCCAAGATTGTCAGGATCAACTTAAAGTACGTTAGCGCCGAAGAGGTTCTGGCGGTGGCAAGAACGCATCTCGGGCTGAAAGAGCTCGAAAACAAGGCGGATGATATCAGCATTTCGATGGATGCATTTGGGAACACCATCTTTGCTTCGGGTTCGGCGGACAAACTGCAAAAGCTTCAGGATTTGGTTCGGGAGCTGGACACCAAACCGGACAGTTCGTCCACCTCGGCAGCTTCTCAGGAGCAGCCAGTTGTTCGGACCCACGATGTTATGGGCTCTGATCCGGAAACCACCAAAGCCGTACTCGAGTCCTTCTTTGCTGGTCAACCCAATGTCAATCTGGCTTTGGATCCAAAGACGAACAAGATCGTCCTGAGAGCCACCCCCTCGGACCATGAAGCGGCTGTCAAGTTAATCCAAGAACTCGCGGGTCAGTCCAGTACATTTGAAATCGTTCCATTGGGAGGAGTCGACATCCAGGTCGCGATTCAAACCCTGGAGCGAATGTATGGCAAGATTCCAAAAGATAAGGATCCTGCGACGATCAAAGGTCCGATCTATCAAGCGGATCCGCTCGGACGCCAGCTGATGGTTAAGGGTACGCAGCAAGAGATCGAGCAAATTCGGCTGCTCTTGTCGAAGCTAGAGGATACCGGGCCCAAGCTGGACGGATTTGGCGATGGTGTTCGAATGATTCCACTTCGCGGTAAAGCTGCGGATCGCTTACTACAGCAAATCGAGATGCTGAAAAAGGCAAGCGGCTCTCGCATCAAGATCCAAATGCCGAAGAAGCCTTCGGCGGAAGGCTCCGAGACAAAAGCAGAAACAAAAACGACATCGGAAAGCTCGGAAAAGAAGGAGTCTGAAAGCGGAGCAGCACAGCCAACGGCTATGCGAAACCGTCCCTCGGAAGTCCTCACAGCCTCGTTCATCCAAGAGAGTGCAACTCCTGAGCCCAGCGGTGCTCAGACCAAAGGAGAAGTTCAGATCATGGAAGGCCCCGCTGGTTTGATCGTTGCCAGCGATGATCCACAAGCGCTCATTGAGTTTGACAAGCTCAGCGCCATCGCCCAGGAACAAATGAAAGCCGCTGGAGCCGAGCCTACGATTCGATTTCTTGAATACATTACGGCGGCAGCAGCAGCAGAATTGATTCAAAAAGTGATCGCGGGCGAGCAAGCGACGGGAGGCGGCGGAGGGGGCGGTGGACTGTTAGGAGAGGTAGCTTCCACAGTTCTCGGTGGAGGTGGATTGTTTGGCAGCTTGTTTGGAGGAGGCTCCAGCTCGAGCACAACCGCGTCGGCGATTTCCGGCGCGTCTACCACCGGACAAGTGGTCATCACTCCTGATGCGAGGCTCAATGCTCTATGGATCCAAGCCAACCCGATCGATGCTATGTTCATCGAGGATTTGATCAATCTGATCGACGTCGAAAATAGCCCCGCAACCATTCGAACGCGAGGCACTCCGAGATTGATTCAAGTGAACAACACTCCGGTTGCTGACGTGGAGGCGGTTGTCAAACAAGTCTTCGCTGGCCAGATTGCGCAGGAGAGAGGAGGCGCGGGTGGACAGCAACAGGCACAGCCCTCTCCAGACCAGATCCTGGCGTTGCTCAGTGGGCGAAGAGGGGGCGGAGCAGGTGGCAGGGGTGGGAGTCAGACCGAACTCAAAGAACAGACGATGACCATTAGCTCCGATAAGAAGAACAATGCGTTGATCGTGGTTGCCCCGAAGCAGCTTTTTGAGGATGTCGAAAGCTTGGTAAGAGACTTGGATGCTCGGTCCGAGGAGGACGAACAAACCATTCGAACTTTGCAGCTCGATGGTACCGTAAGCCCAACGGTTATCCAGAATGCAGTATCATCTCTGTTCGGATCCAGCGTCAAAACATCAGCTACTACAACTCCCCAAACCAACAGCAGCAGTAGCACGACCAACTCCACGCAGCAGCAAAACGCATTCAATCAGTTCCGAGGTAGAACGGGTGGGGGCGGATTTGGCGGATTC
>JBBAXA010000022.1:25407-33163 GCA_040396935.1 Pirellula sp. | reverse complement strand
GGATTCGGCGGCGGCAACCCCTTCGGAGGAGGAGCGAGCCCGTTTGGTGGCGGCGGCAATCCCTTCGGCGGAGGAGGAGGCTTTCGGCAGGGTGGTGGCGGCGGCTTCCAGGGTACGGGTGGCGGAGGTCGTGGCACCCGCGGCGGAGGCGGCGGTGGTAACTTTGGTGGCGGCGGAAATCGAGGGACTCGCAATTAAACCATGATCACAGAAGCGGGCGAATTACTCTTTCGGCGGGGCCTGATCACGCAGGAGCAACTGACGCACTCTCGATCGAATATTATCGGTGGAGGTATCCTCGAAACTATTATCAATTCTGGTTTCGCGAAGGAGGAGGTAGCGCTGAAGGCGATCGCCGAGGAATTTGGTTTGGATTTCATCGATCTTCGCGAAGCCGATGTCGACCTCAACCTACTCCAGACTTTTCCGCAAAAATTGATTTACCGACACGCGCTTTTCCCGATCAAGCGAGAAGGTGGCGTATTGTTCGTCGCGACACACAATCCGCTCGACCTTTATCCGATCGATGAGGCCGCCGCGGCAACGGGTTTGCAAGTCGTACCGCTCGTTGCCGAAAAGACAGAAATTGCCAAGCTCGTCAAGAAACATCTTGGCGTGGGAAGTGAAACTATCGAAGGGCTGATCGCAGCCAAGGGGGAGGATGATGCGATCGAGCTGCTCGAGCAAATCGAGGCGGACGGCAGTGAATTAGGCGAGCAGGCCCAGGAAGCGTCCGTGGTTCGTTTGGTGAACGAACTACTGGTCGAAGCCGTTGACTCACGTGCGAGCGACGTTCACATCGAGTCGCAAGCGAGCGGTTTGGTGGTCCGATATCGAATCGACGGTATCCTTCACACCCAACCGATTCCACCGGAAATCAATCGATTTCAAGCCGCGATTATCTCGAGGTTGAAGATCATGGCGAGGCTCAATATCGCCGAGAAGCGATTGCCCCAGGATGGTCGTATCAAGTTGAGGGTTCACGGGCGGGAGATCGATATTCGGTTGTCTGTGATTCCGATGATCCACGGCGAGAGCTTGGTCATGCGGATCTTGGACAAAGGATCGATGAAGTTCGACCTGCGCAATCTCGGTATGGGAGAGGCTACGTACAAACTTTTTAGCGAGTTGATTCGATTGCCCCACGGGATCATTCTGGTCACAGGTCCAACGGGTTCCGGCAAGACGACAACGCTCTACAGCTCGCTTCTGGAAATTCAGTCTCCCGAAGTTAAAATTATCACGACCGAAGATCCCGTTGAATATCAGTTGGAAGGGATCAACCAGATTCAGGTGCATCCCAAGATCGGTTTGACTTTCGCTGCCTCCTTGCGAAGTATTTTGCGTCACGACCCGGATATCGTTCTGGTCGGTGAAATTCGGGATGCGGAAACCGCCGAAAACGCGATCCAAGCTTCCTTGACGGGCCATACGGTCTTCAGCACGCTTCACACCAATGACGCGGCGGGCGCGTTTACGCGGATCGTCGACATGGGAATCGAGCCGTTCCTGGTAGCCAGCACAGTCGAAGGGGTTATGGCGCAGCGACTTGTTCGTCGACTCTGCGTGGAATGCAAAGAGCCTTACACGCCCAAACCCGACGATATGCCGAAGGATTTCCCATGGGAAAAGCTCGAGGGACGACAACTTTACCGACCCGTCGGATGCCGTGCCTGTCGGAATTTAGGGTACGCAGGGCGTTTTGGGATCTACGAATTGATGGCGACGACAGAACAAGTGAGACAACTCGCACATGATCGAAAGAGTTCATTCGAAATCAAGCAAGCTGCGATTCGGGCCGGCATGCTGACTCTACGCGATGATGCATTCCGAAAGGCGATGGAAGGCTCGACCAGCATGGACGAAGTATTGCGGGCAACCAAAGGCGATCACCTCGGATAGTCCAATATGCCTGACTTTGCATACGTCGCCCGCGACCTCAAGGGCAAATCCATTACCGGAACGATTTCGGCAAATAATCCCCGAGATGCGGCTGCGCAACTGGGTGCCAAGTCCCTATTTCCGGTCTCAATTACGGTCAACAAGGGAACGCAAGTCAGGAGGACGCGACGAGTCCCTGGTACTGCGATGGCTGGTTTTTATGAGCAATTAGCATCTTTGCTGAGAAGCGGCGTGCCGATGTTACGAGCGCTTACTGTATTGTCGACTCAGGCTGGCGGTAACAAAACGCTTCGTTTTGCAGTCAATGAAATCAAGAGTCGCGTGGAAGAAGGGGACTCGCTCGGAGATGCGATGTCTCGCTTTCCACGTATTTTCAATGACATGGGTGTGAACATGGTTCGCGCCGGTAGCGAGGGTGGTTTTTTAGAAGACGCACTCGAGCGCGTCGGCTCCTTCATTGAACAGCAGGAAGAGATGAAGGGTAAGACAGCAGGTGCTCTGGCATATCCCGTCTTTGTGATGAGCGTCGGCCTCATCGTCGTCGGAGTGCTCCTTGTTTTCTTCGTTCCTCAGTTCGACGATCTTTTCGCACAGATGCGAAAAAAAGGTGGGCTTCCGCAAGCGACCGAAATGCTGCTCGCGTTGAGCGAGTTTACCCAGAAATATTGGTGGATCGCCCTGGGAGGGCTCGCTGGCTTGGCGATACTCCTCCGGCAGTATTTGAGTACCCCCGAGGGAAAAAGACGATTGGATTTGGTAAAGATCAAGACACCTATGCTGGGTTCCGTGTTTTTAAACTTGTCGGTTGCTCGTTTTTGTCGTGTTCTCGGAACTTTATTGAAAAATGGGGTTCCTTTACTACGTTCCCTGGATATCAGTCGGCAAGCCGCCGGCAATGTGATTCTGTCTGAGTCGGTGCAAAAAGCCAGCGAAGAGATCACTGCAGGGGAAAGATTAGCGAAGCAACTCGAAAAATCAGGACATTTCCCGCAGACTGTCGTTGAGATGATTTCCATTGCGGAGGAATCAAATAACCTCGACAATGTGTTAGTGACCATTTCCGACAACTTGGAGCGCACAACTTTTCGACGACTGGAAACGGTCGTACGATTGCTTGAGCCGGTCATGTTGTTGCTCTTGGCTAGCATGGTAATGTTCGTCGTGTTGGCTTTGATGCTACCGATCATCAACTCCGCAAGCGCCGTTTAGGCCCACAATTCATCCCACCTGGCTGACAAATCAACCCCTCCCACCTAACTGACGAATTGACGTCCACGAAAGGCAAATACTTATGAGAAAGACGACTCGAAACATTCGACGTTCACGACGCGTGCGACAAGGCTTTACCTTGATGGAAGTCTTGTTGGTGCTCATCATCATCGTGGTGATAGCTGGTTTAGGGATCCAGCAACTGATGGGTAGCTTCCAAAAATCGAAGATCAATGCCGCCAAAGCGACCATGGGTTTGCTCTCCAATTCGCTGAAGCGGTACCAGATCGACGTAGGTAATGGGAATCTGCCCGCGACCCTGGACGCGCTTCACGAACAACCTGCCGACCTGGCAAACCCAGGCGACTGGATTCAAATGCTCGATAAACCAGTCCCGATGGATCCATGGGGTAAACCCTATGAGTACAAGCCCAATGGAACGAGCTTCGAATTGAAAAGCGGCGGACCCGACGGCCAGATAGGAACCCAGGACGACGTTGTGGGTTAACACCAATAGTCGAACAAACAGTCCTCGACGGAACAGAATAACTCCTGACCGTCGGGGACCATAAACTGGGGTATGAGAAGCGATTCGTTCCAATCTCGACACTCCCCAGTCGGCAAGCGTGAGAGAGCAAACGGCTCGATCACGCTTGAAGTTTAAAGGAGATGCAACAAACAGCATCAGGCAGCGACCAGCGGCGGGCCGGAGAGAATTGCTCGAACCGAGAGAACTTCCGACGGGAGCCGATGGAACGACGAACGAGGAGCCCGCAGCTCTGTTTCGAAAATGGATGGTTGAACTACCTAAAATCAGCTACGATGCAATGAACCTTTTAACGACCCCTAACCGAGCCAACAGAACCGCAGGGAGCCATCGAGATGGCGCCTCGCGATCTTTCTTAATCGCTCGAGCGGGCGTAACGCTTTTCGAGGTGCTGATCGTCCTCGCGATCTTGGCTGCAGTCGCCGGCATTGTGATTCCATCCTTCGATGCCATGGTCGGTAGTCGACGAATAAAGAATTCTGCCGATCGACTGTTCAATGAACTTTCCGAGGCTCGAGTGAAAGCGATGAGGACGGGACAGGCGCAAGTGTTGAAAGCCACCCTCCAAGGGCGTTCATACTCGATCACCCCTTGGCTCGGTTCCTACGATTCGGCGGATGCGTCGGCAGGTGCCACCGTTACCGATGGAACGGGGGGCGTGGTAGAGACGTCGGCGGGGGCAAAAGGCGGAGTCAGCACCTCCGAGGTAAATACAGAAGATGACATCAAGGAACTCGACGATCGAATTCAATTTTTTGCTGTCGATACCTTGATCGACACTAGAAATGCCTCTGCGATTGAATCCGAGGGAGGCACTGTTCCCGGTGCAGCAGGTACGGGAGGCGCTGGTAGTGGTGAATCCAATCCCGTGATGCTGTATCCAGACGGTTCAGGGACAACAGCACAAATTGTGATCGCTGACGAGAGAGGCCGCAGAATGGTCGTACAGATTCGTGGAGTGACCGGCCAGATTTCGATTTTCAAAACATCCTCCGTCGATCCATCTACCTTGGGGACGACTCCGTGATCCAATCGAAGCAATTCTACCGTCGATCGAAAGCGTCTGCTCGATTCGCCTCGAGAACGGGGCTTTCGTTGTTAGAGGTTGTCTTGGCTCTCGCCATTCTCGCTATCGCGGCCAGCCTATTAGCTCAGATTACGTCTCAAGCCACGGATAATGCTTTGTCGGCGCAGACAAACGGGACAGCTCAAATGCTATGCGAGTCCAAGATGGCAGAAGTCTTGGCAGGGGCCATTCCAATGCAGCCTCAGGATTGGACACAAATCACCGAGACATCTCGTCCTGGGAATTGGCATTACAAAATTGAGACGGTCACCGCCGAACGCCCGAACATGCTGGGTGTCAAAGTATCGGTGTCGGATGACCCTACGACAACCTTCCGAAATCCAGTCCGGTTTTTTCTGGTGCGTTGGGTGATCGACCCTAATCTAGGCTTGGATCAGCCTCAACAATCCGCAACGTCCGGCTCCTCAGGCGCAACCTCTGGTTCGACTTCAGGAACGAGTGGGGGGACTCCATGAGAAATCGCAAGCGTTCCCGAGCGCAGGGTTTTACACTCCTCGAGATTCTTCTCGCACTTTCTTTGACGGCGGTGGTTGCAGCTCTGATTGGCGGTTTGGTCCAGCTCTATTTGGTCAACGAGAGTTCGGGACGAGATCAAGTGAGACAGGCTCAACTGGCTCGAGCGGTCCTCAACATGATCGCCGAAGATATTCGATCCACGGTGAGGTACCAACCGTTCGATGCGAGCGGTTTGAGCCAAATCCTAGGTGGTGGGGGCGCTCAGCCCGCTTCTGCTCCCACGTCGAGTTCAGGTGGTGGAGCGGCCGCTTCCAGCGGGGCAGCCTCGGCTCCAACTACACCAGCTCCGACTGACTCCACAACTGCGGCATCTTTGCCACCCGGCATCTACGGCACGAATACATCGATTGAAATCGATATCAGTCGATTACCTCGCCCCGACGAGTACTTCCCACTCGGCAGTAATATGACCACGGGAACGCTTGGCGATTTACCGAGCGATATCAAAACGGTGGCTTATTTCGTTCAGGCTCCCAATGCGCTCGGCATTCAGGACCCCTTGGGCGGACTCAAACCCATCAACGATCCATCGACGAGCTCGGATACCGGAGGCTTGGTTCGCCGGTCGCTGGATCGAGCCGTCACTCAGTATGCGTACGAGATGGGACAAACCGACTCCCTTCGCAGAACAGGCGAGCTATTGGCTCCCGAGATTGTAGCGATCGAGTTCGAGTATTTCGATGGCGCCATGTGGCAACTGCAATGGGACAGCAGCACGCAAGGGCTTCCGCCTGTTGTGAGAATTACGATCGCCATCCAAAAGGCGAGCAAGGCCCGCACCAATCCAGTCGAGCCTGGACAGTTGCTCTCCACCTTCACGGCCGACTCCATGAAGGAATATGGGATTGAACTCTATTCCACGATCACAACCATTCCAGGATCACAGCTATTAAGTGCTCCCCAGGGCAGTGCCGCATCCGGTACGAGCTCGATGGGCTTTTAAAGGATTGAGCTATGAAAAGAAACAAGAAACACTTCCCGAAAAGCCATTTGCAAAAAGTTGCACCTAAGCGGCCAGAGATGGATCGACACGGCTTTTTGCTGCTGGTCGTTTTGTTGGTGCTCGCAGCGGTTTCTTTGGGAGCCCTGTCCTATTCCAAATCGATGCTCACGGGACATGAAGAGGCAATGATCGCTGGAGAGACGATCCAAGCCAGGTATGCGGCCGATTCGGCGATCGATGCAGCTCGATTGTTTCTCGCGTACACACGTGATGAACGAGTCGAGGCAGGAGGCACCTTCAATAATCCAAGCAATTTTCAAGCGATCCCCATTCTCCAGGGAAAAGGGGAACTCAATGTCCTCAACTACACATTGATCGCTCCAAACCTGAATGAGAATGGCAAGTTCGCAGGAGTTAGGTATGGATTACAAAACGAATCTGCCAAACTCAACCTGAACGTTCTGCCAATAATCGATAGTCAATTGGCATTGGGACAAGCCGTGCAACAAATGGCCGGCGCCAGCGGGCTAAGCGCCATGGGACTCGGAGGAGGCGCGATTCCTGGGATGGGTGGAGGCGGCGGTGGTGGTGGCCAGGGCGGCGGCGGTGGCCAGGGTGGAGGCATCGGCCAAGGTGGTGGAGGACCCTCGGGTAATCCTGCGGCAGGAGCTGGAGGCGGAGGTGGTGGTCAGAGCCTGATGCCCTTGTCGTCCAGTGGAGGTTCTCAACGAGGAGGCGGTATGGGGGGCGGAAGCGGTGGAGCCGGGGGCCCCTCGGCCAGTCTCGGTGGAGGCGCCAGTATGGGAGGTGCTGGTGGTGGAGGACAGGGTGGAGGTCAAGGTGGAGGAGCAAATGGTGGAGGAAGCGGCATTGGCAGGTCGCTCCTGATGGCTTTACCCGGGATGACAGAGGATATTGCCGACGCGATTCTCGACTTCATCGACAGCGATGACGAGCCTCGAGAATACGGAGCCGAAAGAGATTACTACGCAACCTTGGACCCGCCGTACGCACCAGCCAATGGACCTTTGCAGTCTATCGAACAACTCCTTCTCGTGCGTGGCGTCACTCCGCAGTTGCTTTTCGGTTTGGACCAAAATCGAAACGGAGTTCTGGACCCCGCAGAGCAATCCGCCATCGTAGAGTCCGGAGCCAACACTACGTCGACGAGCACATCCGATGAGTCGAGCGAAATCGAGTACCCAGATTTGGGATGGGGTATCTATCTGACACTTTATTCGAAAGAAAAGAATACCCAAGCAGATGGTACACCGCGAATCAATATCAACGGTACCGACATGACGACGCTACAATCGGACTTGGAAACAGCTGTGGGGCCTGACTTGGCAACATTCATCGTCGCCTACCGATACCTAGCGAACCAAGGTGGAGCGGCAGGTGCCGGTGGTGGAATCGGTGGGATGCCGGGTGCTGGAGGAACCGGAGGTGGAGGCGGAAACGGCGGAGGACCCGGAGGTGGCCGAGATGGCGACAATCGAGGAGGACGGGGTGGCCCCGATGGTGCAGGCCCCGGTGGTGGAGGCCCCGGTGG
>JBBAXA010000022.1:0-25307 GCA_040396935.1 Pirellula sp. | reverse complement strand
GGCCAAGGTCGAGGTGACGGCCAAGGTCGAGGTGATGGCCAAGGTCGAGGAAACAGCGGAAATACGGGACGCGGTGGGCCGATCAGCGCTAGCCCTATGGCTGCAGGAGGCGGTGCCAGGGGTGCAGCTCAATCGAAGCCAACTCGCTGGACTGCTGATGCATTCAGCGCTTTGAACATCGACACCTCGCAACCCCCGACCGCGAACATCCGTCAAGTTCTCGATTTAATCGGGGCACAGTTCACAGCTCAAGTGAATGGTCAACCAGTGACCTTCACCTCGCCGCTGGATCCGTCCCCCGTGGCGATGGCGGTCTACCTGCCAACGATTATGGACAAACTAACTGCAGTTTCCGCAACGGTTTTACCCGGGCGAATTAACATAAATGAGGCTCCCCGGGAGATCTTGAGAGGTCTGCCCGGCATGACCGCAGAAATCCTGGATCAGCTAATTGAGGCGAGAGCTCAGGAATCAGACACTCAAAACAGAAAGTTTGAAACCTGGCCCATGGCAGAAGGCATCATCTCGTATCAACAAATGCAGATGATTGCACCGCTGGTTACCGGGGGAGGCGATTCGATGCGTGTTCAAAGTGTGGGTTATTTTGAACAGTCTTCCGGGTATTCCCGAGTGGAGGCTGTGATCGACGCATCCGGTTCGGTGCCAACGGTGGTTATGTATCGGAAACTCGACCACCTAGGCCGAGGCTTCAGCCAAACCGTTCTGGGACAGAGAGCCCAGGGAACAGTCATTCAGTAAACCAAGATAAACAACTACGCTGAAAACTATGTCGCGAACAATCAGTATAGACTGCGATCCAAGAGAAGTCCGAATAGCGGTCGGCTCGAGTGGTTTGACCGGCGTCTCTGTAGAGCATGTTTTGAGTGCTCCGCTCGACCTCGGTCCAGAAGAAGACTACCTAGAAAGTGCCAAGACTGTAGCGGCCATTCAATTGCTCTTAAAGCAAGCCGGAGTGAGGTCTGGAAACGCAATCGTTTGTATCGGTCGCAGCAGTATCGAACTCCGATCCGTGCAACTCCCGAGCGTCGAAAAGAACGAGTTGCCTGACATGGTCCGTTTCGCTGCACAGCGTCACTTCGCAAATGTGGGCGATAGCTGGCCTATCGATTTCGTCGTACTCTCGTCGTCCGCCGATGGAATGACGGAAGTACTCGCAGCATCGATGAACCCGGCCAGGATTGAGCGCATTTCCAAATTGCTCGAGGCAAACGGTTTGAAGCTCAGTCAATTGGTGCTTCGTCCGATGGTGGCGAGCACTGTCGCCTTGTCGAGACGGCCCGAACTGGGGGCCAAGGCCACTCTTTTCATCGACTTGCTTAAAGAAGAAGCCGACATGGCAATCGTCGAAGGAAAGCATGTGGTATTCATGCGTACCATTCGTTTCGATGCCGATCAAGATGAGGCTGCTCATCACAAAACGCTGACGAGCGAAATCAAGCGTACCCTTCTCGCTGCCGCCTCGCAAAAGTCCGGCCTGACCGTATCGCAAGCAGTCGTTTGGGGAGCAGCAGCTACGACAACAGGGTTGTGTAATGCGTTATCCAATTCGTTGGGCTTCCCTGTTGAAAGCCTCGATCCCTTTGATCTGGTGGATGCATCGGCAAAAGCAAAACAAGAGGCAGCCGGAGAACAAGGCCGATATGCGGCCGTCATCGGTTCGTTGCTTGCCCCTTCCAATTCAGACCAGCTCATCGACTTCTGCAATCCTCGTAAGCGGGAAGAAAAAAAGAGCCCCGTTCGCACGTATCTTTTAGCAGGTGCCGCGGCCACGGTACTGCTGGGTGGCGCGTACTATTTGTACTCCTCCACTCATTCCGCTTTGGACGAGCAAATCGAGGAACTGAGCGCGAGGATTAAACGAAATGAAGCGGATGTCAAAACCGCGAACCAAAGAAACGCGGACTGGAAAAGGATCGAAACCTTTTTATCTGGAAATTATGTGTGGCTCGATGAACTCGAGTATCTCTCTGACAAATCACTTTCAGGAGATAAAGTCATTCTGAAATCGGCCTCGTTTTCGATCGATCCCGCCAAAAGCAGTGGTTTGATCACGGCAAAGTATTTGGTTCCTGATCAGGATAACTCTCCCCTTTTTCAGCGAGCGCTGCGAGACAAGCATCATGAAGTCAACGCTCGCGGAGTGACTCCGAATTCCGACAAGTCGAGCGCCTATCCTTACAGTGCCGACCTCACAATGCGACTCGCTCCGCAGGTCGTTTCCGATCCGCGAAAGTGGACGAGTGTCCCCATCCCCGAAAAACTTCCGGATGATAGCGCCGCTGCGGAATCAACCGCTTCACAACCCGCTTCACCCTCCGACAAAAAAGCTCCGAACGAACAACCTACTGCTCCGTCCGACAACGGTGGCCAAAATAAAAGTTCCGATCCCCCTCCGGCTGCGACCGATCAGCCAGTTCCTAAGCCCCAGGACAAAGCGGAAGGCTCCCAAACACCGGCTCCCGCAGAAAGGGCAGCATCATGAGTATGTCCAAGCGTGAAAAAACACTTGCTGGAATCGTTGGAGGAATCGTCGTCTTGATTGCAGGTCAATGGACTTGGTCGAATATTCAGTCAGGATTTCAGGCCAAAGAAGATCAGATCGCAAGTCTGAAAAAGAAAATCGATGATCAAAGTTTAGAAGTAGCCAAAGGAGAGCTCAGCAAGAAAAGAATCGATAAGGTAACTCCTCGTTCCATTTCGAAACGTGATGAAATTGCGATTTCGGACTACGAACGTTGGTTGATTGAGGTTGCGGAGCAGGCCAATCTGGCCGATCCAGCGACGACTCTCCAAAGCGCTTCACCACCAGGTAAAGATGGCTTCCAATTTGTAAAGTTTCAACTGCGAGGAACCGGAACGATCGAAGATGTCACGAATCTGCTCTACGAATATTATTCGAAGCCGTTTCTGCATCGAATTACATCTCTCAGCGTGGCACCCGCTGGAGCTCAAACGAAAGACCTCGATCGACTGTCGGTCACGTTACAATCCGAGGTCATGTCGATTCCATCCGCTCAAGAGGTACAGCCAACACTCCAACCAGACTACACCCTATTGGCGAAACCGCTCGATGATTACAGGAAATCGATCGTCGGTAGGAATCTTTTTTCTCCACCAAACAACCCGCCTAAATTGGCGACAACGCGAAATGTCGATGCTGTTCAAGGCCTTCGAATCGATTATGCCCCAGATGCGAAAGATCCGGACGCACACCATTACATTTCCTATCAAATCGAAGGTGAAGTACCCGAGGGAATCACAATTGACCCACGAACGGGCAAGCTGAATGGTACGATTCGAGAATTAGGAGATTACAAGTTCTCCATCATCGCCACGGATTCCGGATTCCCAGCCAAGTCGGTCACGCAACTCGTAACCATCCGAGTGAAAGAGCCACCTGTTCCTCCGCCACCCGAACGGAAATTTGATGTCGCATCCCAGTCCAAGCTGACAGGCCTCGTCACCGGAAAAAATGGAGCCGAGGGTTGGGTCTTTTCACGTACCGATGGAAAGACACTCAAGCTGAAGGAGGGTGATGAAATGAAACTGGGTGATGTCTCTGGCAAAGTGAAAAAAGTAGGCGCCACCTACATGGTCGTTGAGACCGATGGCAAAGAATGGACGATTGGAATCGATGAAATCGTTTCTGATGCATTTAAACGAGGCCAAGTCGACTAGCCCCAATCGACGGTCTCGAGACGGACTCGAATTGCAGTCGAGGAAAACGTAGGTTGCTCTTCTGCAGTGTTCTTTGAGAGCGACCAATCTCCCTGTGCGCAGCATCGATGCAAAACGTTGACGTGTACACAACGCTTGCTTCCTCCCAGGTTCGCACTCGAAAGACCGCATCCGCTTAGTCCCCCCTTTCCCTCGCAGGCTACGAAACCTCGATGCATGCGAGGACTTGACAAGCCAGATCGATCTTAATGCCGCATCACCCGTTTGGATTCGATGCGTTTCTCAAAAGATTTCAGCACGCAAGACCGCGAACACGGACGATTCTCTCTGACTCTGGTCTAAAAAATCATCCATTGGTTCGATTCCAATCAAGAAGAAATGCACCGTTCAACAACGGTACCGTAAGAGTTGTGTAGAACGAGCCCTTCGATGAAGCGACTAACTCGTCACTTTCCTACCAAAAAGAAACTTGATCAACATGACTCCGCCAACGGCTAGGCAACCAGCCAAAACACCGACTATCCCCTCCAACGTCATGGTCAGAGGCGTTTTCATCCACGGAAGGGCGTCCTCGACGGCATGGATAGCCGTGTGAACTCCTTCGTGAAGCCACGAGATCTTGTGAACGAGTATTCCACCACCCACCAAAAACATGGCTACGGTACCGGCGATAGAAAGTCCCTTCATCAGGAACGGAGACGCTTTCAACAAGAACGATCCAAACATCTTGGCGTGCCCCGCCGACTTCGAGAGCCATAGTCCTAAGTCATCCAGTTTTACAATGCCAGCTACAAGTCCATAAACCCCCACAGTCATGAGGACCCCAATGCTGCTGAGAACGAGGATTTTGGTCCAAGGTAACGAATTCGCAACAACATCGAGAGTGATGACGATGATCTCTGCCGAAAGAATGAAATCCGTCCGAACAGCCCCCGCAATCTTTTTCTTCTCTGCACCGACGGGATCCACCTCAGGAGTTGTGATCACCTCCAAATGCGCTTGGTGATGCGCATCGTCCTCCGATTTCGAATGCAACCACTTATGCAAAATTTTCTCAATCCCCTCGAAACAGAGGAAACCACCCCCGAGGATCATCAGAGGAGTGATTGCCCAAGGCAGAAAATAGCTCAACAGTAACGCTGCTGGAACGAGGATCAGCTTATTCACAGCCGACCCCTTGGCGACGGCCCAAACGATCGGCAGTTCTCGATTGGCATCCACACCGCTGACTTGCTGTGCATTCAGGGCCAGATCATCCCCCAACACTCCAGACGTCTTCTTGGCTGCAACCTTGGTCAGTGCAGCAACATCGTCAAGAATCGAAGCGATATCGTCTAAGAGAACGAGCAGACCAGATGCCATCACACAGATCTTTCACAGCAAGAACTATCACATTGTCGACTTAAATGGTTTACTGGGGATCGTCGAGCTCCCACGCGTAGATTGTAGCCCATACACAATCACCAATTTCGTCAAGTAAATTTCGTGACTTGGAGCAGTTTTTCCGTGATAGCCACGGAACCATTGGCGTTCCGAAGATGCACGAACTTCGGAGCGACGAACACTCGCACCCGTTTCACTAGTTCGTCAAATTGCCTCGTCGCTAGAGCATAGACGATGGGTGAGACCCTTCCTAGCGGCTGAAAAGATTCATCGCGAAGGCGCACGTCGATCTGGGATTGGATCTCGAGGCTCGGGGGTGGAGCGTCGATCAGAATGCATGGCGTAGCCTCTGAATCCCCGAGGCTCAATGCCTTGCTAAGCTCTCTCGAAATCGCCACGATTTCCGCATACGGCCGCCGTGCCAAGCTCGAGTGCAAATCAGGGAAATGGAAACAGTCATATTCAGCTGCTCGCTTGTAAAGCCGACGGTGGCTTCCAAAAAGTCCATCGACACAGCCAAACCATGGTCGATGCTGACTGAATCGCATCAGCTCGTCCATCATCTTGGACTCGTGCATTTCAATCCAATCATGCGTTTCGAAAACACCCCGTTCATGCGCAAGCTCGAACACGGTTCGTTGCAGCATGGCGGTTGCTGATCGAACGGCGTGATGCCAATAGACTTCGCTGAACATGACGTATCTCGCGAACACCATCATCTCCGCTGCAGTCTTGCCTTTTTCCGACAGACACAAACGAAAGGTCTCTGGGTTAATACAAAGCGAACGCACCAACCGATAACGGTCGAAATTCCTTCCATAAGGCACCCCGGCATGTAACGAATCCCTCTCCAAATAATCGAGTTTGTCGACATCGATTGGACCGCTCAGCATCGATCGTAAAATCCTGTCGCAGTCATCTACCGATGCATTTTCCGTAGGAGCGATCAACGAAGCGATGTCCTTTGGCTCGAGTTGCCAATCCTCGTGCAAGCATTGCGCCAACTCGGAATTGGCGATGAGCCTATGGGCCAGTTCCTCGTGATGCGGTATTCCTGGTAATCCCAGATCCTCGATCAAATGGCAGAAAGGCCAGTGTCCAATATCGTGAAGCAACGCCGCCAAGAGAAACCGCTCGACGCCCTGTGTGTCCACTTTGTTGGAAAACACGGGATCGGTCTTCAATTGCTGTACGTAGTGCACCGCATTTCGATACACCCCCAGCGAATGCTCAAAACGACTGTGGGTGGCCCCAGGGTAGACCATCGACACCAAGCCGAGTTGACTAATTCTGGCGAGTCTCCTGAAAACACTCGTATCGATGATGCGTTTGATACGAGGGGTCACTGGGACATCGAGCTCAGGACTGATTCGAATAGACGATGTCGCAAAAAGCTCAGGAACATCCAACATTGTTGCATTTTCGCGTGAAGAGTAGCGGATGACAGCCGACCATTTTAACGATTTATCAAGACCTCAACAGCCGAGAGAAATTGCATGGACGACTGCATCGACATCGCGAGGGTTGCTGTGACAAACTCATGGATGGGGGAGGAAAGAATCATCGATGAAAGAATCATCGATTTCGTGTATGCTGTAATGGATAGTCGAGGTTCACTCTCCACCCGATCGCAGGAAAGTATCAACATGAACATTCGTTCCGATAGCAACAAGCGTTTGACTCGCAGAACTTTTATAGGTGCTACATCGGCCGCCTCCGCTTGCGCTTTTAGCGTTCCAGGAATCCTTCGCGCTGCTCCGAAACCTTGTGAAAAAACGATCGTCGGCGAGGGTGAATACCGTTATGCGATCACACATCAATGCGTGCAGCTACCCGAACCCTATCGATGGCAAACAACGCATAACGTTGCGGTTGACGCGGAGAATAACCTTTATGTCATCCACGAAGGCATCAAAACCATGCCTGAGCACCCGTCGATTTTCGTCTTCGATTCAGCAGGAAAATTCATCCGCGCCTTCGGACAGGAGTTTCAAGGGGGAGGGCATGGCATCGAAGTACGCAAGGAAGGAAGTGAGCAGTTTCTCTACGTTGCAGCCTATCAGAATGTCAAGAAATTCGCCAAGCTGACATTGAAGGGGGAAAAGGTTTGGGAACGGTATGCACCTACAGAAGCAGGTGTCTACAATCCGGAGGAATCGACCAACCCAAAACAGGTCTGGGGAGCAGACCGGTTTCTGCCAACCAATTTCGCCTTCCTTCCCGACGGCGGTTTCTTTTTGGCGGACGGATACGGCGCATTCTACATCCATCAATACGACAAAGATGCGAAGTGGATCCGCTCCTTTGGCGGTCCAGGCGATGGACAAGGTAAATTCAAGACACCTCACGGACTATGGATCGACGATCGCAATCCGGCTTCTCCAAAGATCGTTGTCACCGATCGCGCCCACCACACGCTCCAGATCTTCGATATTCAAGGGAACTATCAACAAACCATTGCGGGCTTTGGTCTGCCAGCGAACGTCGATCGACAAGGGGATCTATTGCTCGTTCCTGAACTGGTCGCGCGTGTCTCGATTCTCGATAAGGAGTACAAGACCATTGTGACGCTAGGTAGCGATGTCGAGCGAATTGGAGCAGACCAGCCCAAAGCCATCCGACAAGACGAGTCAAAGTGGATCGATGGAAAATTCGTCCACCCTCACGATGCCTGCTTTGATTTGCAAGGCAACATCTATGTCGCGGAGTGGGTGAAAACAGGTCGTGTCTCGAAACTAGTCAAAATGTCCTAGGTACAATTTTGCAACTCGACAACGAACTAAACATCAGCCAGGCCCGGGATTCGGTGATCCTGGGAGTCAGTGAGATCGACGAATTGCGATGACGCTGAGGTCGTCCGGCTTGCTCGGCTGGTCCGAATCCTCGCACATTCGCTGAAGTGCGAAACGGGTCAATGATTGAAGAGAAGTCGCAAGCCGACCTTTACGAATCGTTTCTACAACTTCTTCGGTCAAGAGATTATCAAACAAACCATCGCTCGCGATGAGAAGCGTGTCGCGTGGCGACATAACCATAGTCGGACCGATTTCGATGCGCATCGAAGCGCTCCCCACGACGTTGGAGACGATGTGGCGTTCCTCATGATGCATTGCCTGACTGGGCTCCAGAAACCCGGACTCCACCGCAAAACCGACCGGCGAATGGCAAATCGACTGGTGTCGTAGAGTTCCTCGATTGCTAGTCAAAAGAATCATAGAATCCCCGACATGGTAGGTTCGTATCGTACCACGATGGAATTCAGCAACTGCAATCGTACACGCTGCTCCAATTTTCAGGTCCGCAATCTTCTGATTCGCGAATTCGATTCCATCGAGGATCGCGGCCCGCAAATCGTTTGGAGACTCGCGCCGCCTGTCGACTGCCTCCGCCAAGCATTCGAGAGCGATCGACGAAGCTTGCTCTCCTCCGCGCATTCCACCACAACCATCGGCAATCGCGAAAACCGCCGTCTCCTCAGAGAGCGGAATCGCGATGGTTGCATCCTCATTAGGCGTTTGCTTCGCAGGAGAGCGCTGCGAAAAAACCGCGGCAACCCAACAGGAACGCGCTAAGGAAGTTACTTCCCCGCATTCTGTTTGCAGCAGCATCAGATTATCAGTGGAAACTGGCATGAATCACCATGGACCTATTTTTCGAATCGTCGAAATCTAGTTGTTGCGGCTCGTTCTGTGGGGCGAACCACCCGTTTCCCCGAAGTTGTTCTATCAATTGCAATACACTTCTGCCGATTGTAATGATAATAACGACTCGCTGCACCAGCAACCGATCTGCCTCTGAGCCTGTCTTAGGACTATCTGGCGATAACGCGTCCAATCTCTACCTTTGATATCTACAAAGAAGGAGCATGGCTAGCAAACCAACCGGCCAGAACAAGTCTCGCTTTGACTTTGCCCGCGATCATGCATCAGGGAACGCGAACTGGATTTTCCAGTAGCCTTAGCGTACCGAGGTCCGCATTCAACTCGACCAGCGCTCCATGCGGTAACGTAGCATTCAATGCAATATGACCACATGGGTAGTCTGTGATCACTGGCTTTCGGAGGTGGGCAAGATACTCGACCAGGATCTTTCGAATTTCGGCTCTCTCCTCGTCCGTCTTCACTTGCAGATCACCCACCACGATCCCGGCCGCACGCTCCAACTTACCAGCCAGTCGTAGCTGGGAAAGCATGCGGTCGATTCGATAAGGAGCCTCGTTGACATCTTCGAAAAAGAGAATGGCCTGATCGGTCTCGATTTCGTAGGGAGTACCCATCGTGGAACTCACCAACGTGAGGTTCCCACCGAGCAACCTGCCTCTTGCTTTTCCACCCACGAGGGTTTTGGTAGTCATCGATGGAGGCGTCTCGATAACATATCCGTTGTGTTTTTCGAAATACGATTGACTCAGTACCGCCCTTCGGAAGGATTGAGCGGCAAACTGATAATCCTTTTCCTGCTCGCGATAGAGATTGGACAGAGGCACAGGAGAATGAAACGTGACCAATCGGCATTTCTTGGCCACAGCTAAGTGCAGCGCGGTGATATCTGAGTAGCCAATAATCACTTTGGGATGAGTCGCTAAAAATGCATAATCGATGCGATCCAGAATCCTCGTCAATCCGTATCCCCCTCGGGCAGGGAAAATGGCTTGGATCCTAGCATCCCGAATCATGCGGTTCATTTCGTCAGCGCGCTGCTCGTCGGTTCCCGCTAGATAGCCATTTTTACGGCCGATATCCTCGGGCAACTCGACTTGAAATCCTTGGAGCCTCAGTGCCTCCGCGTAGTCCCTCAGGAGTTTCTCATCCACAGGCCCCGAGGGTGCAACGATTGCGATGCGATCATTGGCCTGGAGCGAAGGAGGCTTGATCCATATCGGTAATTCCTCCTGCCCGAACGCGACACCTGGAATCCTCGATAGGATGAGAGATACAAACAGAACCTGAAATAGAACGCTTGCGGAGCGGGGGAATGGATTCATTAGCAGTACCAATCTATGCATAAAATGCATGTCGGACGAGGGTAGGCAATCGCATTCCGTCGCAATCGAGCAGGGAGATCCCAACAAAACAACCCGACACAGTAAGATTCTAGGAAGGAAGCATTCGTTCCGAAACGGCGCACTCCGAACATAGTGAGCTTCTTCAACCTCTGAAGCCGTGAAATCAGTAGGTTGAAGCCAGGAACCGGTTCACACAACCAGGGTTTGAAACTCGATTCACCAAGTTATGAACACCGAATGGAAAATTGATCGGTGAGCTCGAGATAGACCTCTAAATTTGCCTAACGTTGCTGCCCATGCAGCCGGCCGAGGATCCAATCGATGGTTCCTCCAACAGCGATGACATCTAGACTCGCCTACTCGATCAACGTCGGTTTTGAAACAACCTCTTGAATGCGTCGATCGTTTTGGATTCCTTTCCAACCTCACCGGCAAACGGCAAGTCGTAGGAAGGGATGATCGCCATCGCATTTCCATCGACAGGCGTATCCATCGACTCAACCAACTTAAGAATTTCCTCGATCAAATACTTGGGTGCTGAGATGATGATCAGATTCGCCTGTTGATCGACGCTGATCGACATGAGCCCTTGATATTCGGGATGGGCAGCACTCGCAGCAATATTTTTGTTGTAGGAGGAGGATCGATTCGACAAATAATACATCGTTCGGTCGCTAAGGCTCAGCAAATCGGAGTAGATTCCTTTGAGCGCCTCGGCAACGACGGAGGCTTTTCTATGCTGGAAGCGATACGTTACCTTTTCACGAGCGAGTTTCTCATCCTCCTGGTTCGGTTGATCGAGGATTTTGATCGACTCCTGGATCGTTTCCCACTGTTTTGCGTTTGCATTCTGAATGATCAATCGATTCGTTCGAGTGTCAACTTCGATAGCAACCACAGGACTCGTAGTCAGCTTGGAGGAGCCACCACTCGAGGAGAGTTGCAACATCATTTCGAGTTGTCGCTTCACTGCGTACGCCTGAGCGTGCTCGATCTGGATAGCTCGAATATCCACATCATCCTTTAAGAATTGCTGGACCAGCCGCTTGGCTGTCTCAGCGGCCACACCGTCACGAGAAAGAATGACCAAATCCCCCTTTCCATTTTGCATCAATCGGACAGGAGGAAGCGACGATTGCTTTTCATCCACCTTCTCCTCAGAGGCTTGATCTCGTTTGTTGGCTACCAAACGAATATCTGCCTTGGAGGATGCTGGCTGACCGATCTGGGTAGAGACGGGAGACTTTTCCTCTTTCGATGATTCGCTGCTCTCCTCTTTGGATTCGAGGAGCAATGGTGAATCGCTAATCTCAGGCCAAATCTTTTTGAGTTTCTCGGTCACCGATTTTGGGTCCTGACCACGCATCTCGATCACATGCAATTTCGATTCCGTGGGCTGATCGGAAAACGTTTCACCCAAACGTGCCAAAAATTCTCGGACATCGCGAAGTTCATTGGGAGTTGCCCAGAGAAGAAGTCGATTGTGCTGGGGGTCAGGCTCCACTTGAAATTTCCCGTCGCTCGGCAGCCCAGGGGTCAACGATGGACGATCCGGCGTTTTGAGAATGAGCTGGATCGCTTTCGTGGCATAGGTTGGATCCACGTTTGCAAGAGGAAGGACGGTCGCGGTTCGCTTTTCCGCACGGAAGGAGTCCATCAACTGTGCAATCGTGAGTTGGTCTGCAGGCGAGGCAAAAACAATGATACGGTTGTAAGCTTGCTCCAACTGCATCCTCGTTTCCTTCGCGATGGTTCCGCGATCTTGCAAAGATGACACCATCCTGGAAAGAGCATCTGGATCGAATCCCGATACTTCGTAAACCTTCACGCGGCTAATGGTCTCCCAGGCGCTATCCTTTTCAGCCAATGGCTTGTCCATGGCCATGACCGCCTGACGAACGATCTCGATCTTGTTGGGGGGGGCATTGACGAGCAAACTATTTTCTTTGTCGTTCACGACGAGGAAAACGGTCGGCTTTTTCTCGGTTACTAGGTCTCGAGCATCACGCCCCATCTGCTTGATGGCTTCGGCTCGAAATCTCGCTTGCTCGATATCCAGTTGCGTTTGCGAGGAAGATGCCGAATTATCCGGTGGGAGTCCCAACAACTGACGTACCTTGGGGGCAATTTCGTCCACTTTGCGATACTTCAAAACAAATTCAGCAACACGTTCCTTTCGGGCATCATCATTCTCTGCGTCCAACAGCAGTCGATGGAATTCCCGGAGGTTCACCACCGCATCGACGACCTCTAACCGATTAGCACTCGCCATCGGCGAAAGCTTCCCATAGGGGCTGAGGAGAGGCTGTAGTTCCTTCGCCGCCTCCTCAGCAATCATCCATTCCAATGGGAACGAAACTCTGGCTACGGAGTGCTTGGGCATCGACTCCAAATCTTCGGGGTCGACTCTCGGTACGAGCGTAATGTCCATATCCTTGAGGGCGACCAACCTCAGAACCCCATCCCGTTTCAGAAGAACAAATCCTCGTGCCAGCAACTGCATATTGAAAAGGTCTTCTGCCGCATCCAGTGTGATTTCCTGGGTGCTCGACAGACTCAGCTTGTCTTCGGGTAACGTTTGCCAATCCAGATTCAATTTCAGCTTTTCAGCAAGCCAACCCAATGCTGTCTGCCAATCTTGATCCCGAAATTGAAGCAGCACCAAATCACCTTCGCCTCCCTTGCCCGAAACCTTCGCTGATGGAGGATCGGAGAGAGGCTTGGAATCATCGCCGCTTTGAAGGCAAATGGTGACGACCAAAAACGAAGTTACCAAAGATGAAATCATGTTTGCTTATCAAATGCCCAGGTTCGATTTGCGGTAACGCAAATACCAACTTGGTAGGATGTGATCCGCTCGTTGGAGTCGAACGAGTTCTTTGGGAAAAACTCGAGGGGTAGGAGGTCCGTGAAGGATTCGCGTTGGTAGGATTGCCGGTCTCAAATCAAGGTAGCGATTCGGCAATGACGTTGCACTTCAACCCGCTGTTGAAGAACTCAACGACCCCATTAATCTAGATAGACCGAAGCTCTAAATCAATAGCCAGCGAACAACGGAAGAAATACCTCCATTCAATGGCGATTTCATTCAGCTTCGGTATCCAAGTGAAATTTGTGCATAAACCGATGCAGCATCGGGGCCATCAAGACAGCGATCATCGAAAGAAAAGCGATTCCGCTGTAAAGCGCATAGATGGTCGCAAAAAGTTTTCCTGATAGGGATTCCATTCGATCAACCGGGCCCATTCCCGTCAAAATCATAGCGGAGTTGAGGAGAGCGTCGGCCCAATACAACCCTCCAAAGTAACTGTACCCTGCCGTGCCAAAAGCTAGCGAAAAACCAACAATCAACAAAGTCACAAGAAAGCTCTTTCCAAGCCGCCAGAAAAAATGGAACTGCGGAAGAAGCGGCTCGTTGGGCTTCTCGTATTGCATCGAAGGGTATCTCAAAAAGAGTTTGTGACGAGAGGCTGGCCAAGGGTTTCTTTCAGCCAAGTTCATGCAACAAACAGTTTACCCGACGAAGTCTCCACGCTGGAGGTGCCAGGCAGTGCCTTGCTGGAAGTACTGAAGTGCCTGGCACTTGTTTTCCTTGTTTTCTCTTCTCTTGTTTACTTGTTTAGCTGGCAATTATTTACCCCTTCAGCAAAGTAACGTGGTGGCACAACAAGACGTGGGCTAGTTGGTCACGGCCCACTCAGCACGCCCTTCGAAGACTCAGGGACGTGCCACCCCGAACACCATGATTATTTTTTAGCTAGCAACACCTTGCGTTCTAAAAGTGCCTGGCACTTTTTTACTTTCGAAGACTCAGGGACGTGCCACCCCGCAGACCGAGATTGTTTTTTAGCTAGCAACACCTTGTGTTCTACAAGTGCCTGGCACTTGTTTACTTGTTCTCTCTTACAGCTAGCAACACCTTGCGTTCTAAAAGTGCCTGGCACGAATGACAACTTGCGTTCTAAAAGTGCCTGGCACGAATGGCAGTCGGACTTCCGCCTGCAGAGACGTCCAAGCACAAGACGACCGTTTCCCCAACAGTCCGCGATCGAACCGCGTGTGGATGCGCAAACGCTTGGGGATGGATGGTCAGCACGACTTGCCGATGAGCGACCGGCGAGCAGACTTCTTCAGCCACTTGTAGCGAGGTCAGCAAGGTCCGTTTCTGGTGGCAGGAGGGGCAGGTGCAACGCTGCTTGCAGGAGAAATCGCAAGCCCCTGCATGCATCGTTCTCTGGGAGCATCGCTCAGTCTGGCAAACGAACAATTTCACCGCCAGCACGGGTACCCAACGATCGCCACGTCGTTGAATCGATTCCATTCGAAAAAGCCTGTACCGAACCATCGAGAAGAGCGCTTTGGACGATCGCCGTATGCCAGCTGCGAGATGTCAGAACCGCATAGCTAGCTTTTGTTGTGCTATTTCCCTCTTGCCTCGAGTTATAGTCGATATCGTATCGTATTCCATTGAAGGTATAGGGCACACGAGTGTTCGGCGGCAGCGTGGTGGTGAAGCCCGAATGATGAGCATGGCCGTTGGTCCATTCCGTCCTACCGCTCCCGGTTCCATCTGGAAAGATTCGATCTTTGACACCGGAATCCGCGATGATTGCGACGTCCGCAATCGATGTCGGAATGTTGGTCGATGGAGGCCCTCCATTACGAGTATAAGCCTGCCAGGAATGCACTTCGGAGCACCATAATGTCTGACTGAGTCCATCGCTGATGGCAGAGATTCGAAAGTCTGCATTGGGATGGGTCGCGCCATCCCCACCTCGATTCGAAACCGGATCGTAGACAAACCAGGTACCGAGGTTGAACGCGTAGTTGGTCGGATATAGAAAGAATCGCACGGGGCTTCCCGTCAAGCTCGTATCACGCGCCGTATTGGACTTGGGATCCGATGGACAGACATACGTGGATACACGATAACCGCTCAGAATCGGAAATTTCTCCCAACCGACACTCAAGTCAATTTGAGAAGCCAGGTTGTTTTGCTCTAAGTAAGGAAACAGCCTTCCATGGATACTCCACGACGCGTTCGTTGAAATCCTCGGATTGACGCACGCGCTCGGTGGTAGACGTCGCGTCGCGGACTCGTAATTCAAAGTCGCGAGGACGATTTGTTTGAGATTGTTGCTGCATTGCATGCGACGAGCAGCCTCACGTGCCGCCTGAACCGCGGGTAGAAGCAATCCGACCAAAATTCCGATGATGGCAATAACCACCAGGAGTTCAACGAGTGTGAATGCCAATCGACCAGAAACTCTTTTGACCACGCGGCCACTCTCCTGAAACGACTCATCCCAGCGTTAGTAACGCCTATCCTGTTCGCGTGCTGTGCTACCCGAAGCATTGCCCCTCTGCCCAGGATTCCATCGTTGAGCTTAATACCTGGTTTCCTAGTCGCAAGTCGTGAACAATCTTTGGCCTTTTCACGTGTGAGCTGGACTTTCAAAGAGCTTCTTCGTAGCTGCTCATGTGAGGTAGAATACGTGAAAACCAAGCGAGCTCCATACACGTATATCTCTCAGAATGAATCCATCGAATCCACAGACAACCCTCATTGCATTAGCCAAGTCGGGAGACAAAGCTGCGCTGGGTACGCTCCTGGAGTCCTACAGGAAGTATTTGATGTTTCTGGCGAGAACGCAGATCCATCAGAATTTACAAGCGAAATTAGATCCTGCGGACATTACCCAAGAGGTCTGCATTGCTGTGCAGGAGCGGATTCACGACTTTCGAGGCGAAACATCCGAGGAGTTTTCGGGTTGGTTACGTGGTATTCTTTCGAATATTCTGGCGATGCAAATTCGGCATTTTTACGGTACGCAAAAGCGGGATCCGCGGTTGGAACAAAACTTGGATCAGGGTATCGCGAGCGCATCAGGATTTCTTCAATCTGGTATCGCAGGTGATTTCACCTCTCCCAGCCAACACTATGCGAGAAATGAGGTTTCTTTGCGGCTTGCCGAAGCGATTGAATCATTACCCGAAGACTATCGTGAAGTGATCCTCTTGAGGCATGTTCAATCGTTACCATTCGGCGAGGTTGCAAAACGAATGGATCGATCCGTCGACAGTGTCGAAAAGCTTTGGGTTCGCGGACTCGCGAAGCTGAAGCTAGGGATGGAGAAGACACAATGATCAACGCTTCTGACTCGGGTCCCATCCGCGGGACAACGGAATTTCATGATGACGAGGTCGTGGCTGCGGTCAAGCGTTATATGGAACTGATCGATCGAGGAGATGCTCCCGACATCCACGAGTACTTGAGAGGTCACGCCGCCATTTCCGAGCAGTTGCGACCGGCGCTTGAGGGTTTAGCACTGATTCACGGTGGTCATCCGTCCGCCGGCTCCCGTCCCTCTCCATCGACTTCGGAATCGGAGTTGACCAACAAGCCTATCGGGGATTTTCAAATCATCCGCGAGATTGGACGAGGAGGCATGGGTGTGGTCTATGAGGCCATACAGATGTCTTTAGGCCGCCGAGTCGCTCTGAAGGTTTTGCCTTTCGCAAGTGGTTTGGATCCTGTTCGCCTACAGCGATTTCGCAACGAGGCTCACGCAGCGGCTCAGCTACACCACACCAATATCGTTCCAGTTTACGCTGTCGGGAACGAACGGGGTATCCAATACTACGCGATGCAACTCATCAGTGGCCACACGTTATCCGAGTTGCTCGAGAATATGAGACACGCCAAATCCGCATCTAAATCTCCTGGTGGAAAAAGTTCTAACGAACCAGCGGCATCACATATCGAAACCAATAAGGCATTCAACAACGATTTCTCGAAAACCCTTCGTGCTCTTAACTCCACAGTAATCGCTACCGCTGCCGAGAAGCAACGCTACTTTGAATCCGTTGTTCGGATGATCCGTCAGGCAACCCTAGCGCTAGAGCACGCCCACCAATACGGAGTGATCCATCGTGACATCAAGCCCGGCAACTTGATGCTCGATGACCAGGGCACCCTATGGATTACCGACTTTGGGTTAGCGCAAATCCTCCACACAGATAGCAGCCTGACACGATCAGGTGATCAGATTGGCACGCTGCGATACATGAGCCCCGAACAAGCTGCAGGGAATCGCGATTTACTCGATCATCGTACCGACATCTACTCACTCGGCATCACCCTTTATGAACTACTAACGCTCGAACATGCCATTCGAGGCAAAGATTATCGTGAGATGTTGAATCAGATCGCTGAGCAGGAGCCGATTCCTCCGAAGACGATAGATCCGACCATCCCCATGGAATTGGATACGATCGTTCGCAAAGCGATTTCTAAAGAACCCTCACAACGCTACGCTACGGCAGGTGCCTTTGGAGACGATCTCGAGCGATGGTTGCTGCATAAACCCATCGCCGCGAAACCCACAACTTTTTTAGAGCGACTGAAGAAATGGAGAAAACGGAATAGTTTGCTGGTCAATATCGGAATCGCAGCCGCTGGACTATCTTCGATTGGACTCCTCATCACAACGATGATCGTACTCCGGGAGCAGTCAGAAACACGCCGCGCCCTCGAAAACGAGATGAAACAGCGTACAGCCGCCGAGCAAAATTTCCAAAAGGCGAGGCTTGCCGTCGACACGTTTAGTGAGCTTAGCGAATCGGAGTTAGCCCATCGCCCTGAAGTCCAGGGGCTCCGTCGAAAAATCCTGGAAACCTCGCTCGAGTTCTACCGTGATTTCGTCGTTCTTCGATCGGAAGTGACGAAAGATTCCCAAGAGTTAACGGCTGCCACCAGCAAAGTCGAGAAACTGGTCGAAGAACTACAGCTACTCGATAGCTTCACCCCATTGCTACTCCTGGGCGACCCGCGAGTTGTTCAGGAATTACGAATCCAGGAGGAAATCGCGGACGAGCTTCGTGAGGCGATCGGAACTGTTCAAGAAGAGCGAGCTAAGTTGGGGTCCGAGGGTGGAATTCCATTGGCAGGAAACAATTCCCAGATCAGTGACTTGATTCGAGACTTCGTCGCCTATGCCAGGCCGAGAATCGATGCGGAACAATGGAAGCGACTCAAGCAACTGGAATTGCAGAGGAGAATGCCGAGAGCCTTGGAGACGAGCGAGGTTGCCAATGCTTTAAAGCTCACCGCTGAGCAACGGCAAATGATTCGTCGGATCATCCAAGAGGAATTCTCTGTTGAACCAGCTTTTGGTGGGCCACGCCCTCCCATGGCACCCGGCCCCAATGGTCCTGATCGCGGACCTCCGATGCCAGGTTTTTTTGATCGAGGGCGCGGATCCTTCGGGACACCTCCGCCCGGTAATCCAGAGAATCGCGGTGAACGAAGCACGCATCGCGGGCGACCCGACAGTCCACCTGACGGACCGAACATGCGTCCCAACGATCGATTCAACAAAGGTGGCGCAAGAAACTTCCGCGGGGAATTGGACATCCGCGCGACGCGACGCATTCTCCAGCGACTTACGGAACTGCTTTCCGAGGAGCAGCGAAGACTTTGGGAGGAGCTTATCGGTCCTCTAGTCGAGATGGAGACAAACCGTCCCCCTCGCCCTTAATCGATCGCTCGTACTCAACCGGCGGACTGCTGATCAGGGTATTTGATTCGACCGTGATAGATTGCCGTTAGACTCTTTACGAGAGAACGCTTGATGAGCTCCAGTTCCTTGAGGGTCAGAGCGCATTCCTCAAATTGCCCATCGAGAAGCTTTTTCATGGCAATTTGATCGACTAGGTTTTGCAATCGAGAGGGAGTGGGTTCTACCAACGCTCGGCTGGCGCTCTCCACAGCGTCAGCAATCATCAAAACTGCAGCCTCTCGAGTCTGCGGTTTGGGACCGGGATAGCGAAATGCCGTCTCCGGAACCTCTTCCGCATTCGGATCCTGCTCACTTTTCCGAGTAGCCATTTTATAAAAGTACTCGACTAATGTCGTGCCATGGTGTTGCTCAATGAAATCGATGACACGTTTGGGTAGATGATGCTGACGTCCTAAGTCCGCCCCATCCTTCACATGGGCAATAATCACGAGCGTGCTCATCGCAGGCTGTAGTGCATCATGTCGATTCGCGCCGGGCGATTGATTTTCGACGAAATAGTTCGGCTTGAACATTTTCCCAATGTCATGGAAACAAGCTCCGACGCGAACCAGCAGGCCATTCGCTCCGATCGCATCAGCCGCTGTCTCGGCTAAAGCGGCCACCGAAATGCTGTGGTTGTACGTTCCGGGAGCACGCTGGGCTAATTGACGAAGCAACGGATGACTCATATCGCTAAGCTCTAGCAGACTAAGATCTGTTTGAAAATCGAGTAGCTTTTCAAACAGCGGCAATAGTCCCGCGAGTAACGGTCCGCAGGCTACAACCAACGTCGCCTGCCAGGCGGCTTCATTGATCAATCGCAACGGAAACAGGGAAAAGGTAGCCGATTGAAGCGATCCCATCGCAGGTCCATCGGTGATGACTCCTCCGGACTGACCTGTCATGACCCCCAGACCGAGGATGGTAAAGAATACGACGATGCCTACGCCTAAACCTACGTAGATAAGCCTCGTCCTATTCCTGACTCGCCCGCATAAAAGGATCGCAGAGGCCGCCGCGCTAGCGAGCATGATGAACTCGGATAGATCGACTCGTGTACTGAATGCGATCAGTAAAGACAGGGATGCCATCAGCATGAGCGCCGTCGGCCGACCATAGGCGATCGTAGCGACAATGGCTGTGAGCGTTACTGGAGCTAATTCGGCTCTCAAAGGATCTCGCGCTGCCAGGACAGCAATCACCACACAGAGGGCACAGAGGCCCAAAACCTGAATCAGCTTAAGAGTGTCGCTGATCAACGATCGATCCAAGGATTGATAGATGAAGAAACCGCACAGTAGATAAAGAGCCGTGATCAATCCAGCAAAGGCAACCATTCGCTGGAGACGGTGTTGCCAGGAACGAGCAGCCGTATACGCTTCGTGCTCGGCCCGCAACAACGATATTTCTTTTTCGCCCAGGGTTTTCCCAATCGGTACGATCGCGCGGAATCCGGGTTCGAAGGAAACCGTTGCAGGCTTGACAGCAGCGATCGCCTCCAAGCGAGCTTTGTTGCTCAAATCGGTCCGGAGGGTGAGCGTCTCCGGAAGATTGGCAGCCAGATAATTATGGACCATTTGGGCAACGAGGACCGATTCATCCGTCCCAAACATATTACGAAACTCACGTTGCAACGCTGCTTTCAGAGTGATCGAAAGTTCAGAACCGCGAATCCGCAGCACCTCTACATCGATATGCTTGAATTCGTTCCCCACCGGAATCACACGGATGAAACGCTGATTGCCCATCTCGAGGTCATGCGATAACGCCTTCAAGGTTCCTGTTTCGACCAAGGGATCCAAAACTTCGCGCATCACCGATTCGTACTTGGACTTGTTGGCATCGGTGGAAAGAGTCGTACGAATCGCCTCCAGCGCCATCTCACGGGTAATCGGTTTGGCATCCTCATCGAGTACGGAGACTCCGAGCGCGTCCAGCGATGTAATTTGCGATTTCGTAAGGGATACTGGATCTTGAACATCCCTTAGTTTGATGAGGGCATCCTGGATCGCGTTTCTCAATTGAATGATCGGCTCGCTGCGATTCTCATAGATGCAATAAACCTCGCGTCCCGCCTGCGACTTCAATACCTCCGTCTTGACTTCGTCAACGACCTCAAAGGGAACGCGTGCGAGAATGGCGCGCTGCGGGACGAAGCCTTGTCTGTAGGCGAACGGAGGCTCCCAGCTACGAACAAAAACCAGGATTCCGAGAGCGACAACGATCGCGATCGCCAAACGACCCAATGAGTCCCAGGATGCGACTTGCGACACCCACGATCTCCATGGATATCGGTCGATCCGCAGATTCGCGGCTCTATCGCTTCTCGTCTTGACGTTGGTGGATGAAGACACGTTGATCAGCCGTTATCGCTCGTCTTTCGGGTGGTTTCGTCGGACGTGCCCGCCCAAGCTCGGCGTGCTCTCATAGGCGGATACAATCCTGCGGACCAGAGGATGCCTGACGATATCCCCTTCGCTTAGACGCACGAAGCTAATTCCGTCGATTCCATTCAACCTTTGTACAGCATCCCGAAGCCCGCTCGATGTACCTGGAGGCAAATCAACCTGCGAAATATCTCCAGAAACCACAATCTTTGAGCCTTCACCCATTCGAGTCAAAAACATCTTCATCTGAGCAACGGTGGCATTTTGAGCCTCGTCCAGTATAACAAATGCCTGATTCAGCGTCCTGCCTCGCATGTAGGCCAGAGGTATCACCTCGATAATATTCTGTTCCATCAAGTATTTGACTTGATCAAAATCGATCATCTCGTTGATCGCATCGAGAAGCGGTCGTAGGTAAGGATTGAGCTTCTCATGCAGGTCACCAGGCAAGTATCCCAAACTTTCTCCCGCCTCCACCGCGGGACGTACCAAAACGATTTTCCGGATGGATCGCGTCTTCAAAGCTTCGACAGCCATCGCGACGGCAAGATAGGTTTTTCCACAACCGGCCGGCCCGATGCAAAACGTCATATCGTGATTTCGAATTGCCTCCAAATACGTAGCTTGCCCTTCCGTTCTCGGTTTAATCCGCCGAGCGGCATTTCCAATCGCAACCTCCTGACGATCAAATCCAAGCGGCAACCGTTTGTCGACTGTCACCCCCAATGCCTCGGAGACATCTTCCGAATTCAGACTCCCTGCACGGAACACTTTATCCTTGAGTCGCTCCAAGACCCGGGTTGCAACCCGTACGGATTCCTCGGGACCTGCGATTCGTATCTGACCGTTTCGATGCGTTATGGCAACCCCCAGCTGATTTCGGACCAAACGTAAATTGTTGTCGTTAGGACCAAAAAGCTGCAGCGCTAAATGAGGGTCGGAAAGTGTGATGGTGGATTCAGACATGGATGAGGCGACTGCAAATCCGTCGTGGAACTAGATGCGATGAATTCCGGTTTAACATTGAATAGAATCTGACAAAAACGCTCTGTCGAAATCATACGCAGAGCAAGCTCGCCAAATATTACCTTTTAAAAAAACATCCCCAAATATCTGACGCATTTGTTGCCATGCATCGTGCGAGAGATCATGACCCTTCCGCTTTCTGCGGTGTTCAAGGATCTTGGACCCGCAAATTCAAAACGAGCAAGCTACTCAAAGTCGCGAGATCGTTTCCGACACTCAGGACGGACCGATTGCATCTGGGGGCATACGATGCAAAGAGAACCCTCAAAGATTTGCCATGAGACAAAGATACCCAACAATTGACGCCGGGAGAACAGAATCTGTCACATCCCACACACCTCCGAGCCCTGGAAGAAGCTGACCGCTATCCTTAGCTCCTACGCTCCTCTTAACCATCGATTCGAGCAAATCGCCTACTAGTCCTACAATGGTTAAAAGCACCCCAATCAAAGCGGGTCCCCAAATATGAGGTCCCGGTCGAACATCGAACATCGGCAAAACGCCGCGGAAAGCGACGTAGGAAACAAGCACCGAAAACGTCATCCCCCCGAGGAATCCCTCAACTGTTTTGCCGGGTGAAACCGCCGGAATCAGTTTGGTACGCCCCATGGTCTTCCCGACCATGTAAGCACCTGTGTCGGCAAATTTCGTTACCGCGAGCAGTGCAAACAACTCGTAGAGTCCCCGTGACGGGTCCCTCATACGAATGACATGCCATACACTCAAGCCTCCGACGACGTAACAAATGACCGTCGCGGACAACATCCATCCCAGAGCCACATTCTCATGATGTCGGTTCACCGATTCCTCGGAATCGAATTTGCGTCCGAAAATCGAGAGTGCATGCAACCCGCTAAGCCCCACGCCTGTCATGACTCCCACCAGCACCCAACCCAAACGGCCGACTGGACAATCGACCGGGTAATCCTTTTGCGTGAGCATGCTGTACCAAAGCGGAAACAAGGTCACGAGGAGGGCGAGCAATGCGTGCCATGTCACCATACGAGGATCGACAGGCCATTTCCTTTGCAGCAATGCAGCGAACTCCCAAACCGTACCTAGCGAGAAAAACAGAAGCATGGGCACGGTCCACAACCCAGCTTGCCCCCGTACCGTATCCTTGAGGTCGAGCCAAAGGAGCCCCAGCGAAACGCTGAGCAAAATGGCTGCGGATAGTAATCGTCGACTGAGCACGTTGGATGGTTTCCCTAAACATTGAACAGGAAGTGGCAAATATCTCCGTCTTGCATTACGTACGATTTGCCTTCCGTCCGCAGTTTACCTGCTGCTCGGATCTCTTTCTCGCTTCCGAAATGCTCGAGATCGTCCAATCGATAAACTTCCGCACGAATGAATCCCCGTTCGAAATCGCTGTGAATGACTCCGGCAGCTTGGGGCGCAGTCGCACCGATCGGAATCGTCCACGCTCGCACTTCTTTTTCACCCGCAGTAAAGTAGCTTTGCAACCCCAGTGTCTGATACGCCTTTTGTACTACGACCTGCAACGCTGGCTGCGACAACCCCACGGCGGCTAACATTTCACTTCGGTCAGGCTCGTCCAGCTCCGCGATCTCTGCCTCGAGTTTGGCGCACACCGGAACCACTTGGGCCCCCACCTTGTCGGCGAACTGCTTCACTTTCTGAACCGACTCGCTCTTTCCCTCTAAATCGTTTTCATCCACATTGGCGATGTAAAGAATCGGCTTGGCGGTCATCAGCCCAAAGCTAGAAATCGACTTCGCCTCCGCTTCATCCATCTTGAATTTTCGAAGAGGCATCTCTTTCCTCAACTGCTCAAGGCAATTTTGGATGGCGGACACCCTGAGCTTTGCCTCCTTGTCTCCTGTTCGTGCGGCCCTCTCGGCTTTCGGCAAAGCTCCCTCGAGGGTTTCGATGTCCGCGAACATAAGCTCCATTTCGATCGTTTCGATATCCGAGATCGGATCGACCTTGCCGCCGACATGCGTTACGTCCGGATCGGTAAAGCAGCGGACTACCTGCAAAATGGCATCCACCTCGCGAATATGACTAAGGAATTTATTCCCTAGTCCCTGTCCTTCGCTGGCACCTTTCACAATACCTGCAATGTCGACAAGCTTCAGGATCGCCGGGATCACCTTCTGAGGGACAATATACTTGGTGATTCGAGTGAGTCTTTCATCCGGTACGCTCACGATCCCTTCATTGGGCTCGATCGTACAGAAAGGGTAATTGGCTGCTTGCGCATTACCAGCTCCGGTCAAGGCGTTGAACAGGGTGCTCTTACCGACATTCGGTAGTCCTACAATTCCAGCTTCCATGGATGACTTGCCTAGCTCTATTTCGTTGAGGTGCTCGAGTTAACAACCAGAACTACTCGGAAGTAAGTTCTCAAACTGCATAGGTACGTTGTCAAACTTCTTCTCGCAACAGGGGGAAAAGAATGACATCTCGAATACTCTTGGCATCGGTCAACAGCATGATCAACCGATCGATGCCGATACCGAGTCCGCCGGCGGGCGGCATACCGTAGCGCAAGGCTCGAACAAAGTCATGGTCCATCTTGGCCATCGAGTCTTCTTCCGCCATCCCCTCGAGCTGTGTTCGAAACAATTCCTCTTGGAGAATCGGGTCGTTCAGTTCCGTGTAGGCATTCGCAAGCTCCATGCCGTGAATAAACAATTCGAATCGCTCTGCGATATCCGGACTGCCAGCCTTCCGTTTTGTAAGAGGACAAATACTCGCGGGGTAATCGATGACAAAAATGGGACCGATGAGTGAATCCTCCACCTTTTCTTCAAAAACCTCGCTTTTAATGACGTCCGGATGTTTTCCTGCGACATCGATTCCAATCCTTTTGGCTAGTTTCGCAATTCCGTCCGCATCGTCGACCTTCAAGCCGGTATGCTCCTCGAACAGATCGCTATACGTCCGACGCTGGAATGGTGGGGTGAAATCGATATCGAGGTCACCCCACTTGAGCTTGAACCCTTGTCCGGTCGCTTCGATGGCCTCGACGATAATTTGCTGAGTCAGATCCATCATGGTTTCGTAATTCGCATATGCCCAATAAAGTTCAATCATCGTGAACTCCGGGTTATGTTTTGGGCTGATACCCTCATTGCGGTAAACACGTCCCATTTCATAAACCCGTTCGATCCCTCCGACCAGCAGCCGTTTCAAATGCAGTTCGAGAGCAATGCGCAAAAACAATTGCATGTCGAGAGCATTGTGGTGCGTCAAAAAGGGCTTGGCCGCAGCCCCACC
>JBBAXA010000021.1:72481-82685 GCA_040396935.1 Pirellula sp. | reverse complement strand
AGGCCCGAACGGGCCGACAGTGCAATGCAGTCAGGACCCAACGCCCCGGCACTGCCATACCCCATCACTTTGAGGTCGACTCCCAGCAATTCGACGATTAGCAACTTGTGTCAAACCCGCCTGATGGTCAAAATCGCACTGATTCTATCCTCTACACGCGCATACGAGACAGCCATGAGTGGACCGACGATGGTCTTTCGAGTCGATGGTATGACCTGCAATCATTGCAAAGCTGCCGTCGAGTCGGCAATTCAGAAGGTACCAGGCGTCAGCGAAGCGATTGTCGAACTGCAGCGAGGGGAGGCGCAGGTCCGAGGGGATGCCGATCCCGGGGACATCGTGCGTGCCATCGAGGAGGAAGGGTATGACGCGTCTCTTCTCCCAGGAAAAACCAATGGATAAACCATTTCGGAACCGTAAGCGGTTGTCATGATCACATCCGCAGCCGCTTGTGAAGATATTGAGCTGCGAATTACTGGAATGACATGCGCCGCATGCGTTCGACGCGTCGAGCGCGCTCTCCAACGAGTGGATGGTGTTAAGAACGCTTCCGTCAATCTGGCTACGGAGCGAGCCTCGGTCCAGTGGGATCGAGGTAAGTATTCCATCGGTTCGCTGATTCGCGCCGTGGAGTCTGCTGGCTACCACGCAGAAACGATCCAATCCGAGGAAAGCCCTGCAGTACGTAACGATGCAGCTGCGCTTACACCGGAAGCGTCGATCCTCTGGAAGCAATTCGTGTTCTCCTGTTTCTTCAGCATCCCATTGTTCGTATTGGCCATGGCACCCATGGTCTGGAAACCGTGGATGGATGTGATGATGGATTGGCTCTCCATGGAGGGCTGGAACTGGGTCATGCTCGCTCTCTGTTTACCGGTCCAGTTCTGGGCCGGGGCGAGGTTCTATCAGTTGGGCTGGAAAAGCCTGGTCTCCCTGACACCGGACATGAATGCACTCGTCATGCTTGGCACGACGGCAGCCTTTTGTTGGAGCGCCGTTGTGACGGTCTTTCCAAACCTGATTCCCGAGGCTTCTAGACACGTGTACTTTGAGTCCGCAGCCATCGTAATCACCCTGGTTTTATTGGGAAAATTCCTAGAAACGAGAGCAAGACGGGACGCTCGTGATGCCATGCTAATCCTGCTGCAATTGCAACCACCGATCGCGAGGGTCGTTCGTGACTCCGAACGACCGATAGAGGTCCGTATCGACGATGTCCAAAGGGGGGAAATCATCGAGATTCGTCCCGGCGAAACGGTCCCACTCGACGGAACCATCCTCGCGGGTGAATCGTTTGTCCAGGAAAGTATTGTTACAGGCGAGCCACTTCCCGTCGCAAAAAGTCAAGGGGACCAAGTGATCGGCGGAACGATCAACGGGAATGGCTGGTTACGCGTCGAGGTCCTCTCGCCAGCCAACGAGTCAACGCTGGCGAGGATCGTCGCATTTGTCCAAAAAGCTCAGGCCTCCAAACCTGCAATTCAATCGATAGCAGACCGAGTGGTGGCGTACTTCGTTCCAGTCGTGATCGTTCTGGCCATCGCGACCGCATTGGTTTGGTTTTTGACATCGAGACAACCTCTCGAACAATCGCTCCTCCATGCGGTTGCCGTAATGATCGTCGCTTGCCCATGCGCGATGGGATTGGCCGTTCCTATCAGCATCATGGTCGGCTCAGGAACTGCAGCCAAACGCGGAATCCTCTTTCGCAACGGTCAAGCGATTCAAAGCCTGGCTCAGGTGGACTCGATTGCCTTCGACAAAACGGGAACGATCACACGTGGCGAACCCACTTTCGTCGGAATCCATAGCTTCGGTACTTGGACCGATTCCGAACTGCTATCCTTGGCGTCCTCATTGCAGTCTCGGTCGGAGCATCCGATCGCAAAGGCAGTCGTCGAGTATGCACAAAAAAATCATGTTGCACCTAGCGAGGAGATCCAAAAATTTCATGCACGCCCCGGACTGGGTGTCGAAGGAACGCTCGCCAATGGAAAGCTAGTACGTATGGGCTCGATGCGTTTGTTGCAAACCATCGCATTGGAAATACCTGAAGGGGTTGAACCTTTGGGCGACTGGGAAAAAGATGGGGCTAGTCTTTTTTTCATCACTGTGGACGACAGCATAGCCGGAGCCATGGCCGTTAGCGATTCCATCAAGCCCGGAAGCCCACAGGCGATCGAGGATATTTGCCAGTTGGGATTAACGCCTTACATGATCACCGGTGATCGCAAAGCCGCGGCTCTCAAGGTAGCTCACGATGTACAAATCCCGCTGGACCGTGTCTTTTTTGAGATCCTACCCCAGGAGAAGGCAGAGATCGTAAAGAGACTAAAGTCAAAAGGAACTTCCCTCGCCTTTGTGGGAGATGGAATCAATGATGCGCCTGCCTTGGTTGCTGCCGACGTGGGTATTGCTGTTGGCTCAGGAACCGACTTGGCAATCGAATCTGCGGATGTCCTGTTGATGGCAGATGGATTAGCGGTCGCGGTGGAAGCAATTCGGTTCTCTAGACAGATCCTTTCAAACATCAAACAGAATTTGGTCTGGGCCTTCGCCTACAACATTCTGCTAATACCTCTCGCGATGGGATGCTTTGAGCCTTGGGGGGTTCGATTGAATCCTATGCTCGGGGGAGTCGCCATGAGCTTATCGAGTCTGTTCGTTGTATTCAATGCGCTCCGATTGAGAGGCAACATCTGACGCTAGGCCACTTCTGGTAATGACGACCCGGTCCATCCTGGGATTCTCTGAGAGTTGCGAATCAGGAAACGTGGCTCATCGATCGTTCGAACGCTGAAATCACAACGAAAAGTCGCCTTCTTTTCCTCCCCATGAGTCCAAATCTATGCTATGGTCTTCTTGAGAGTAACGAAATGGCGGGATTGGCAATGGTTTTCATCAGCGACGGTTCCGTTCTTCCGATTCTGGATTCAGCACAGGACAACCGCACGCACCGTGTATCAGGCTCCCCGGCATCGTCCAATCTTAGCCACCAAGAAATGAGTGATCCTTACGAAGTTACTAGCCACCCAGGATTCTGGAATCTTCGAGTGAGCCCTGCGGGAAGCCTACCGTCCCTGATGGTTCTGGGATGTCTTCAAATCATTCCATCCCTACTACTCCTGTCGGGATTGATACTTTTATCCGAGGCTCAAAATGACTTCATCCTCTTCACGTTGTTTGGCGTTGCATTTGTCGTGTTGAGCCTCGTTTCAGGCATTTACGTTCACTGCATGCACGATAACACTGCGTCCCGTCAGCAACTATTCCGAACGATGTTGGTCAGTTCGCTCGTGGCTTGGGTAGTTTCGGTCTTGATATTGTCTCTGTTGAGTATGACTCCTCTGTATCTGGGCCGAGACAATGGGGACGGTACCAATGGATTCGCTGAATGCATCCTGATGGTGGTTTTATTTTCGATAACCTGGACACCCCCGATGGTCATGCTGTCAGCCCTGACATCCCTCTTCTCCAGCCGCCTTCTCCATCCAGAAGCTAGCCCTCTACTCCCGACGCATCGCCGCCGAGATAGAGGCGTGGGGGCGATAGCCAAAATCGACCTTCGGGCAGAAAAACCTACCTGACACCGGACGCGAGAAATGGCATCTGAAAGATGCGAGCGAATGATCTTTCGTTGCTCGTAGCGGTTTAGAGGACTCGCGTAATCACTTGGACCCACGCTGGTTCAGCTAGCAGATCTGGAAAATGAAGCCTGCCAGCCGTAATGTGCGCGGATTGGCCATGCATTTGCAACGCTTCGCGACTCGACCATTCCTCGATAAAGGTAAAACGCCCTGACTGATCCAAGTCTCGGAACAGGTCGTATCGCAGGCATCCATCCTCCTGCCTTGTAGGACCGACGAATCCTTCCAACACTTTTTGCAAGTCGGCTTCTTTGCCCGGCTTGGCATGCAAATGAGCAACAACATCGATTTTCATGGTAGACACCTTGTTTGAGCGAACGAACCATCCGGTTCAACATGGTCTACCAATGCATGGCGCACACAAGCGACCAACGAGGACCGAACCAGCGAGTCAAGGATGCATCGAGGATGGCCTTATCCACGAGCGATATCGACGGACCAATTGAGACTAAGTGGCAGTTGTTTCGACTCGGGGCATCGATTCTACCACTTTGTCGATCAATCCGTACCGAACCGCTTCATCTGGGTCCATGAAACGATCTCGATCCGTATCCTGTTCGATCTGTTCGAGCGTCTGCCCGCAGTGCTTGATCAAAATCTCGTTTAGCCGGCGCTTCGTTCTTTTGAACTCGGCGACGTGGATAGAAATCTCCTCCGCTGTGCCCTGCATTCCTGCCAAGGGTTGGTGAATCATGATCCGAGAGTTGGGCAGGGAGTAACGTTTGTTTTTAGCCCCTGCAGCCAGAAGAACGGCTCCCATCGAAGCCGCTTGACCAATGCAGTACGTCGCCACATCGCACGACACAAACTGCATCGTATCGTAAATGGCCATGCCCGCGCTGACACTCCCGCCAGGGCTATTGATGTACATATGGATATCGGCTTTGGGATCATCGCTCTGCAAGAACAACATCTGAGCAACTAAAGCATTTGCGATTTCGTCATCGACCTGTGTTCCCAGAAAGATAATGCGATCTTTGAGTAGCCGACTGTAAATATCGTAGACGCGTTCTTCCCGACCGCTTTTCTCGATGACGTAGGGGATCAAAGGCATGGATCTGGACTCCTGGTTCGTTTTTTGTGCAAAGGGAGGTGACTAGTTGCTTTCTTCCTCGGAGGTTTGCTTGTTCAGCAAATGATCTACGAGCCCATATTCCTTGGCTTCGGCCGCCGTCAAGAAAAAGTCGCGTTCCGTGTCCTTTGCGATTTGATCTACGGACTTGCCCGTGTGCTTTGAAAGAATCTCGTTGAGCTGGGTTCGCATTCGGAGAATCTCTCTAGCCTGAATCTCAATGTCTGAGACTTGGCCACGAACACCACCATGCGGCTGGTGTACCATGACCGTGCTGTTGGGAAGACAGTAGCGTTTCCCAGCAGTTCCTCCAGCCAGCAATACCGCACCACCGCTAGCCGCTTGACCAACACAATAGGTTGCGACTGGGCACGAAAGCATTTGCATCGTGTCGTAGATCGCCAACGTCGAGACGACTTCCCCCCCAGGGGAATTGATGTAAAAGTGGATGTCTTTACGACGGTTTTCACTTTGCAGATAAAGTAGCTTCATCACGACTTCATTTGCATTGCCGGTATAAATCTCCCCTTGTAGGAAAACGATGCGGTTCTCCAACAGGAGATCACCCAACGTCATCTGCCTCTGTCGTTGATAGCTCTGGTAGGCATGTGAATCGAAGATTGGCTGCGCGTTTGGAAAGTAATTCAACTGATCTTTCCTTATTCATTGAGTGGAATTCGACGTCCGGATGTGTACATCTTTTCGATATGCATGCTTTTGGCAAGGGTACTACTGGGTTCTCAATAGAAAATGTCCGTCCTTCTTGGTACCCGGTTTCTTCTCATGAAACCTGCGTGCGATCGTTTAGGGTTGGTGGTCAACACGAGAGCCAAGACCTAGAATGTCCCCTTTCCTGGATTTCAACAGCTCATCAACCAATCTCCACAGGTCATGTCGCTTACAACGACCCAAGCTATCGAACGTGTCGAGTCTGCCTACCGCTCTTCCAAGATCACCGAAGGAGCCGTCAGCAACATCAAATGCTGGCTAACAGAACCTCGGTATGCGGAGTACTTGCCTGCTGTTTTGGATCATATCCAATCCGAAAAATGGCAAGCGCTCGACGACGCGTTCTGGACAATCATCCCCTTTGGGACAGGTGGCCGACGGGGCCGAATGTATCCCATCGGCTCGAACGCGATCAACGACAGGACGATCGGCGAGAGCGCCCAGGGGTTGGCCGATTACGTTCTGAGCCAGTCTGATGGTCCTCGTCCTCTCTCCTGCGCCATTGCATACGACACACGCATCAATTCCAGACATTTCGCGGAACTTTGCGCCTCGGTCATGGTGGCGAACGGATTCCATGTTTTCTTCTTGGACGATTATCGGGCGACTCCCCAGCTTTCATTCGCTGTCCGGAGCAAACGATGCAGCTGTGGCATCATGGTGACCGCGTCACACAATCCACCGAGCGATAACGCCGTCAAGGTTTATTGGTCCACCGGAGGACAGGTCTTGCCGCCACACGATGCAGCGATCATCGACCGCGTCATGAATGTTCAAAAAATATCCACGGTACCCTTCGAACAAGCCGTTTCGCAGGGGAAGGTATCGATGATCACTTCAGAGATCGACCGCGAATTTACCAAGGCGGCCGTTCAATACGCTTGGCCGGGGAGCCGAAGCGTTCGACTCCTGTTCTCTCCGTTGCACGGCGTCGGAGGCTTTGCCGTTCTACCACTTTTAAAGGCCGCCGGCTTTCAAGATGTCCATGTATTCCAAAAACATGCCCAGCCTGATGGAAATTTCCCAAACGTCCCCGGCCACGTTAGCAATCCTGAGAATAGCGTTGTTTTCGATGCCATGATTGAGGAGGCGAAAGCCATCGGCGCAGATCTAGCCCTGGCAACCGATCCTGACTGCGACCGGATGGGATGCGCCGCTCCGAAAACATGGGGTTCCAACGCCCAGTGGTCCACGATCAATGGCAATCAACTGGGTGCACTGCTTACCGATTTCGTTCTCGGGAAGATGAAGGCTGCAGGAACGCTCCAGGCGAAAACCTATGTGATCAAAACCCTCGTAACCACTGAGCTCATCCGGCGGATCGCTGAGAGTTACGGGGTTCGCTGCGAAGGGAACATCCATGTCGGATTTAAATGGATTGCGGATTTGATCGATCAATGCGGGCCGGAAGATTTCGCCTTCGGTACGGAAGAATCCCATGGGTATCTGATTGGAACCTACGCCCGAGACAAAGATGGCGCTGCCGCCTGCTTGCTGATGGCTCAACTCGCAGCCGACTTGAAATCCCAGGGAATGACACTCCATGAAAAACTCGACCAGCTCCTCACACAGCATGGATGCTACCTCGAGGATCTCATCAACGTGCAAATGGAGGGTAGCGAGGGGATGGCGAATATGAAGCGATTGATGCAGTCTCTCAGGGATAACCCTCCCTCTTCGATGGGCGGATTGCCTGTTGTCGCCGTCCGCGACTATGGGAACTTAACCAAGAAAATGGTGGCTGCAGGTACCGAAACGTTGGATGCCCCGAAAAGCAATATGCTGATCCTCGATCTCGGTTTGCCCGGTTCACAAACCCCATCCGGTAATGCGATCGCCGTACGGCCCTCCGGCACTGAACCCAAAGTGAAGTTCTATCTCTTCGGCTTTGAACCGGTTCGCGGGAACCTGACACAAGCAAAAGCGACGGTTTTGAATCGGCTGGTATCGATGAAAGAGGATGCGAAGAGGATGGGTAAGTAGATGGCAATCGGTGGAAGAAGCCCATGGGCAATCGATCCCTACCCATCGAAACGATCCACCAACTCCGAATTCAAAGTACGAAGATCATCGAACTCAGATCGCTTATCCTAATCCGCATTGCCAAATACACGAATACAAGAGGTTGGTCCGAGGGATTGAGACATCCAATCCTGACCTGAACTAGGGAATTGCGGATAGAGCCTGTCGATCGAGAATTCCGCCGCCATGAGGATGCGTTCGATGACTGGTTGGCAACGATCCATCGCCAGCCCGCCGCTGGATCCCCTCATACTCAGGACGCGAAAACGACGGTACTCGTACTCGCACTCGATTGCGCCAGGTCCATTGCGGCATCGCGATTGTCCGATACACCGAAACGGGACGCTGCAACCCGTTCCCCCTCCTCGGCCCTTGACTCACCTTCCGTATCGAAACTCCAAACCCGATCAGTGCGTCGACCATCTCGGAATGGCACAATCCAGGGTATAAACGGATTGCGAGCAGCGTCCTGTCGGACTGAGTACGACTACGAAGAGCATCCAGAACAAGACGATGCTCCGAAGTAGTCGGTCGGTTCGGCCGCTCTTCGTGACGAAAGCTCCTCGCCCTCGGTGATCGTTTTCGATCGCCAGCGCCTCACCGATCATCCATCAACAGACCCGCAGGCTAGACTCGAGATTTTTGAGGATTTCACGAACGGTCAAACGTCCTCGGCCACACGGAATCGTTTCGTCATCCTCCAACCAGTTTTCCACTTTCTTTTGTGCCGAGATGACCGTGGAGTGCTGACGGTTCCCAAAATACTCGCCTATCTCGGACAACGCTGCACGCGTGTATTTTCTGGCAAGAAACATCGCCAGCATTCGGGGCTGGCTCAACGACTGGCATTTGGACTTTGCTCTCAAGGCTTTATCATCGAGACCAAAGGTATCCGAAACCACACGTTCGATATCTGCGATCCGAACGGCGGGTTGACTGGCCCGTAGAAGATCCAGCGTACAACGAATCGCATCGTCGTGTTGGATCGTTCCACCCTGAATGCGTTGTTGCGCGACCAAACGATGGACCAGCCCTTGCAGAACGCGTGCATCCCCCGACGATTGGGAAGCCAATTCTCGGATAGTTCGAGACTCGATGTTCACCTTTTGACGGTCGCAAATTCGAGTCAACAGCTTGGAACGCGTCTCCAGATCCAATGGCTCGATACCGCATGCTATACCACCGGAAAGACGTGCGTGAAGATCCGCACTCAAACCATTCAGCTCGCTCAGACTGCGATCCGCGACGAGGATAATTTGACGCTGCTCTCGCAACAACATATCGATCGTGTTGCGCAGTTCCGCCAACGTTGCCGACTTACCCAAACAAAATTGCAAATCGTCCAAGACCAAAACTTCGACGTCTCGGTACTTCCGCCTAAAATTTGCAAATCCACCACCGCGGGCACTCTCGGTGAATTCGATCGTGAACTGCTCCCCTGTGAGAACCAACACGCGACGAAATCGATGCGTGATACGGAGCTTGTGAGCCAAGCCGATTGCCAAGTGGGTTTTACCCGACCCGTGCGGACCATGAATGAACAACGGACTGATTTGCCCCGGCTTCTCCAGGACCATAGTCGCCGCCGTGTAAGCTAGTCGATTGTGCTCACCTGGAAGGAAATCGTCCCAGCGCCTCTCGTTTTCGCGTCGAATCTCCGCCAACCGTTCCACACTAAGACGCGAATCCTCCACATGATGCACCTCATGGACAGGCTCCTTGCGAACGCGAGCCGCCGAATCCTCACGCACCACTTTCAAGTTCGCGACGCGATCCGCCCCACGAACTGGGCTACGGGGAGAACGATGGAATTCACTTGGAACCTGGGCCGTTGACACTGACGTTGGACCTGGAGGGACTGTCGGAGCTTCAGAACTGGAGGAGGTCGAGTTGACATCAGGATCAGCTACCAAGATTCGGTAACCAAATTGGTCTCCGCACGCCTCTTCGATCGATTGCTGCAACTCGCTGCGAAACATGCGAGTGATGCAATCGGCGACAAAAACACTAGCGACCTCGATTCCGATCGTATTATGACCGACAAACGTCCATTTGGCATCGGTACCAAACCAAAGATCCATCCTGTGGGATCCAAGTCGCTGCCGAAGCGCTAACCCCACCCTTTCGGGGAGTGATCGGTCGCCTTGTGCCACGTCTTGCGCCAACGTCATCGCGAACTCCTGTGCCGTGCGAGTCTACTCGGGTTGCCATCGTGCAGGCCGAATAGTTTCCCTCCAGACGAGAACCATCCCGCTGGATTCCGACCTTACGGGAAGCATTCGCCCCTTTCGGGGCACCCACTGAAAGAAAGGACCCTTTTGATCCTTTTCCCAGCTCGACTGTTTCGCGAGGTCAGAACGGGTGGCGATTGTATGAGTGCTAGCACTCAAGTCAAATTCCTGAACACCCTACAACGCAAAAATCCTGGATCCCGATGATGAAGATGTTGTAAAGACGGCTTCGGATGATCAGGAAAAATTTTCCGTGCACCGAAGTAGTAAAACGAGAAGGCGTGGAAAAAATGTCAATTCAATGGTGAGTCGCAGACACTTTTTTCAGCGGGAACCACGAGGGAATCGGTGGCTCGCCATGAGCCTCGCGAAATGCCTGGGTAAGACTGCCACCGTCCGTGCACAACAAACAAAAGTCTGTAGCCGAACCGACTCCAGCAGCCATTCCAAAGCGGCGGCATCGCCGCCGCACTCCAAAAAGTGCCAAGCCTAAAAGCCTCTGG
>JBBAXA010000021.1:41195-72381 GCA_040396935.1 Pirellula sp. | reverse complement strand
AAAGCGGCGGCATCGCCGCCGCACTCCAAAAAGTGCCAAGCCTAAAAGCCTCTGGGGACACAGCTAAAGCCTCCGAGGGGGCCGCTGGGGACACAGGTAATTGGAGAATTAAGGGTTGGAATGACGGCAAACAAGCAGTGTCCCCGGTAGAGCTCCCCGGTAGAGCCGGCAACCGATTTGTAGTGAGAAAAAATTCTTGAATACCAACGTTTTCATTGGTTCATACGATTGAGTTGGGGAACTTTTGCAAACGGAAAGGATGCAATACCCGAGGCCCGGGGAAATGGTTGGCAAGCCACGAGCCTCGCGAAGGGAGTGGTTACGACTGCTAACCTTCAGTGAACAAGAGACATGAGTCTGTTAGCCGAACCGACTCCAGCAGCCATTCCAAAGCGGCGGCATCGCCGCCGCACTCCAAAAAGTGCCAAGCCTAAAAAGAGAGAACCAAATGGTGAGAGCCCAAACGTTAGCAGCTCAAACGGCGTCGAGACCAAAAAGGAAAAATACGGATGGAGAGATATGAGGGGCAGCTGCCACGGGATCGGTCTCGGGCGAGCTTCCCAGTGGACAACCCGATGATTCGCCTCATCCAACCCAAGGATCGATGAGGGGCAGTGATCGGTCAGGCTCGGAAGGCGCGTAAACGCGTGACCGTAGCATGCCCCGCAAAGCAAAGCCCGACATCGGTGTTCTCTTTCCTCGGACGCAACTGATAGTTGCTCTGATAGCGGTGCAACGATCCATCTTCGGATAACTCCCCCTCATCCTTGGCATAACTCATCCCGAGGGGTGCATGCTCCAACCGGCAATAAGTTACGGGGAATGCTCCCTCATCGGATGGATGGGACGGCAGTAAGGCGGGAAGATTGACATTCCAAAAAAATCGGGATCGCAGATCCTTGCCCCAAAGATGATCCAGAACCGTTTTGGCTCGAAGTGCTGTTTGGAGCCAGTCCTTCTCGATATCCCGACGCATGTACTGAGAAATGGCGACCGACCGAATTCCAAAGAGACATCCCTCTCGCGCACCAGCTACCGTACCGCTGTATAACGTGTCGATTCCGAGATTACCTCCATGATTCACACCGGAAATAATCCAGTCAGGCTCGATTTGCAAAACAAGGAGAGCCAATCGCACGCAGTCGGCAGGCGTGCCGGCAACCGACCATCCGCTTGAAGAGAGCTGCTTCAGCAAGAGCGGATCAGCATTGGTAACCGAGTGCGAACAACAGCTCATCCCGTCGGCTGGAGCGACGATGAGGCATTCATGTTCCCGCGATAGAACCGACGCCAACTGCTGCAATCCATCGGCATGAAAGCCGTCATCATTGGTCAAGAGGATTTTCATCAAAAGATTTCCTGATTCGCTCTATCGAGTGCCGTGACGATGGCTTCCAAACCATCCGATTCCGTGAAGGGATCGTACAGCATCGTATGATGGATAACGATCGTATTGTCGGCCACACGTTGAGTTGCGTCCAAGGAGCCAACCGTTCGAAATCGTTTTCGAGACCGATTTGCAAATCCCGCGAATCCTGTTCCTGCCTCGACTCCATGCTCGATCAGTTTGGTGAGAACCCGATCGCGCAACGGCTTGTCAGCTCCCCCCTTGATACAGATACCAAATTTGTAAAAGGCCTGCGAGCTTTCGGGCTGGTAGGGAACAACGTCCATCCAAGGGTATCGCGTCAATTGCGATCGTAGTCGGTCGGCCGACACTAAGCGTTTGGCATGTGTCTCGCTCAATAAATCGCATTGCGGAAGAGCAATGGCTGCCTGGATTTCAGAGAGGGCAAAGGCATCATTACCTCGCTCGCAAAACACCTTCATCCGTTGCGAAAACAACTCGTCGTCGGTTACGACGACCCCTCCGCGCCCTGCCGAAATCAATTTGCTGCCACCCAAACTAAAAACGCCTAGATGCCCCCAAGCACCGGCAGCTCGATTTCCAATCGTTGCACCATGCGCTTGACATGCATCTTCGATGACAACGACCCCTCTACGCTCCGCCCAATCCATGATCTCAGGCATGGGTGCTAGTTCGCCATGTAAATGCGTGATCACCATCGCCTTCGTGTTAGGTGCAACTGTTTGTTCAATTTCCTCCAAGCCTAATGTCCATCGAAGCGAATTGGAAGGGTTGCAAAGAACGACCTTCGCAGGGATATCCTCAATAGACTTGAAGTTCCCAGGATAATCGTAACCGGATAACAAAACCTCGTCGTCGTTAGCTAGCTGAATCGATCGCAAGGCTAACTCAACGCCTAGAGTTCCCGAGGAACACAATCGGACAAATGAACAATTGGTGGATGACGAAAACCAGGAGGTCAGTTCTTCGAGATTCTGCCCCTGGTAGGAACACCAACTCATCGACTGCAACGATCGCTTGACCGATTCCTCAACAGCCCGATACATCTTGGATGCCGAATTCACCGACATAGGGATGCAATTGCCTCAAGCAGCGAGCAGGGATTCGATCTCAGATTCGAGCTGTGAAGGCGTGGTCATCGAACCAAACCGCTTCAAAACCCGTCCATCACGATCGACTAGAAACTTGGTAAAGTTCCACTTGATTCCTTCGGATCCCAGCAACCCTGGAGCTTCTTGTTTCAAATACTGGAAAAGGGGGTGCGCCTGGTCTCCATTGACTTGCACCTTTGAAAACAGATCGAATTTGACATCGTAGTTCAGGCTACAGAAGGAAAGCACCTCTTCGTCTGATCCGGGTTCCTGACCGCCGAACTGATTGCAGGGGAACGCGAGAATCTCCAGGCCGCGATCGTGATACTTGTCATAGAGGGATTGCAGTCCGGTGTATTGCGGGGTGAAACCACAACGGCTCGCTACATTCACAATCAATAAAACCTTACCACGGTATCGTTCGAGCGAAACATCGTCACCCCGAATGCTCGTCGCATGAAAATCAAAAATCGTTGACATCGTCGTCCTCCCATTGGAAACCTAACATGATGGTAGTACTTGGGAAAGCCATCCACCCCCACTACCTTGACGAGGCAGTCGCCGTTCAACCCTTTTCTCTGAGCGGCTTATGAGCCCGCCGGAGACGCGTCCCCGGCGTAGACAGGATCCCTTTTCGCATCTACTGGAGATAGAAACCAAAATGCCGCGCCGGGAGACGGTGAAAAACACAACATGCATGTATCTTCACGCCTCTCCACAACGCATGGCAGAGTCTTGATTAGACGCTGCCGAGAACCATTCCTCGAGGGATCCCGCTTTTCACCTCGAGCTACCCATGCATGGATTCAAGTCCTCTGATCGGAGCTAGGGCTGATCTCCGTACAGGACTGCTCCCGGCAGGAAGGCTGGGTGACGAATGGAAGTTACTTTTTTAGGATCCCAGGGGGAACCGTCGGTTCGAACCAAATCCGGCCGTAGTTTTTGAACGAGTTGGCTCACCAGAACATGCTCGTCGCTACCGGACAACTGAACCGGTTGCCCGAGCTTGCCCGCAGCTTTCAAGGCATCGAGCATCGCCACGGCCACAGCGACTCGGCGCAAAATTCCGGGCGCGTTGTATCCAAATGTATAGGGAGCCGCGGGCCGTGGATTTTTGACAACCGGCTGCTGTGCCGAAACCTCATAACCGTACGCATCTCCCACAAACCATCCGCTCGTCGATTTTGGATCGGAGGTGAGAGTCGCTCGCTCCAAACCTCCCGAGGGGAGATTGGCTACACCGACCTCAGCCCCTGATGCGTTGGTCACCGTTAGCTTTAGGGGTTCGCCCGACGTCTGCACATCCGATTTCAAACCTCGCGCGAGGCTTTCGGCAGGTGCCAGGAGTACTTGCCAAGCCTCCTTGGCCAATTGTGGGTCACGTGCGAGTTGAGACTTGCAGTCTTTGAACCATGCTTGCAGGAGATCAGCTTCGAAGTCCAAACCTCCAGGAGGTGCGGGATGTTCTTGATCCCAGACCGTGAGTTGGCTGCCCGTCTGGACTTGGAAATCTCTCTCCAAAATGGGTTCGGAGAACCCCAGCTTGAATACTCGATTGATAAATCCGTAGAGGGCTACTCGAGCCACATGGTTGTAATTGTGAGGGAAATGCGTAGCGGCGTGCAGCTCGACATTCTTTTTCGCGTCGAACAGTCCATACACTTTTTGCAACTCGGGAAAACCATCCGTTGCGATGTTTTTGGTCCAGTCGTCCGCGGCGGTGAGGCTCAAAGGTCTGGGGGCAATCAAAGCAGCGATCTCAATATTGCCAGTGCCGATCCGCAATCCACAAGCATTCTCGCAGGTGCAGCCCCCTTGCATATTCGCACTGACCATCACTGCGGGCATAGCCGCTGCGATTCGAGGTTCGACCGCTGCCGCGATGAACGACTGGGTTCCACCACCACTCGCGCCGGTGATAGCGATCTTCATTGGATTCACATTGAGACGAGATACCATAAACTCAAACGCTTGGAGGGAGTTGATGGTTTGCAGCGCCATAGTACTCTGCATGCAACCCTCTGCTTCCGGACTATACAATAACCATTTGCCGTCGGTCCGCTCGGGGTTCAGAACATCCTTGGTCCCATAACGATGAGCGCGATCGAAGGAAATCTGTTTGCTATCTGCGTATCCAATCATGTCGTATTGCAGAACGACGCAACCCATGCGCGCTAGCTGTACACACCGAGCTTGCATCGGATTGGTTGCCGCGGATTCAAAGCGCTCTCCGCCAGTGGCGATCTGCTTTTTGATCTCGGATTCGGATGCTTTGTAGAAACGACCGTTGTCCCAGTGACCGTGGGGACAGAGGATCCCCGGCCTCTTCTCCGATTCCGGCTTACCATCCAGCGGCTGATAGAGTGTTCCGGTGACGTAGAAGCCTGGCAAGCTTTCGAAATAGGTTTTCGAGATCGAGTACCCGTCCATGGCTTGCGTGGAATGGATCACGGGTTTCAAAGGTGCCAGGGTCGGTTTTGGCCATAGACCTTGGGAGATGAGCAGCTGCTTGCGTAGCTCCTCGCTTCGCGATTTCCAAAGCGTTAACGAGTCGGCGGGTGAAAAAGGGAAATGTCCATCCAGATCCTTGAGAGGGACGGGATCGCCGCTCAGGCCCATCGAAGCCAACACCAGCCAAAGTAACATGAGAAATGAAAGACGCATTATCGAATCGCCAGGTGAGAGGAATCGGAGGATCGACGAGATCGGAGGTGGACGGGAAAGCCGATCTGAAAAACTTTCCCTATTGTAGCCTCACGAAAGCTCTTTTGCTGACGTTCGTTTGAGGCGTTGCACGGCCCACTGCGCGGTTTCTGCAACGACCCCCTCGACACTCTGACATAAAGCCTCGATGAGCGGTAGCAGATCATAACGTTCGCTATTCGCAGCTGCGATGATGGCGTTCCGTTGCATCCCCCGCAATTTGGGACGTGAAAAAGGGGTGTTTTTGTAGGACCGGCGAAATTCATCCTCGTCCAGGGTGAGCCAGTGTTCCAGAGAGGTTTTCTGCTCCATCGAAGAAGGAAAAAACACCTCGAGAACCTCACCATCCCGGCGACGATTCCAGGGACAAACGATCTGGCAGATGTCGCATCCGAACAGCCAATTCCCCATCTTCTCCCGAAGCTCCGGTTCGATGGAGCCTCGGTGCTCGATCGTTAGGTAACTGATGCATTTCGTCGCGTCGAGGACATACGCCTTCGGAAAAGCTTGTGTCGGGCAAGCGTCCAGGCAGGCTGTGCAACTGCCACAATGATCGGAGACCACAGTCGTCTCCGAGACCGGCCATTCCCAATCCGTTAGTATGGCTGCCAGGAAAAAATAGCTGCCCCATTGCCGATTCAAGAGCAGCGTGTTCTTGCCTATCCACCCCAAGCCAGCGAGACGCGCAAAATCCCGCTCCAACAACGGTGCCGTGTCGACGACCCCTCTCCATCGTGAGGATGGTGCCACCGGGCGCAGTTGAGCGATCAAGTCATTGAGTTGCTCGCGCAGGAACAAGTGGTAATCGATCGAACCCATTGAGTAGGAGCCGATTCGACACTCGGGAGTTGGCGGTTGTGGCCGTTTTCCAGACTGTTTCGAGGGCCAGGTTTCGGGGTGAGGCTGGTAAGGCATCCCCAACATGATCACGGTTTTGCAACCCTCTAAAATCGAATCAGGATTTCGATAAGCATCGCGTCTGGTCTGCAGATAGGACATCGAACCATGGTAGTTTTGATCCAACCATTCGCAGAAACGTGGGAAACCTTCGGCATCGCGAGACGGAACCAAACCCACCAGGGGAAACCCAACTTCAAACGCCAGACTTTGCAAGTTGTACGGCAGAGGCTTCATCGATGAAGCGAGCACGTTCCACCTTCATCACAATTTCTACCCGCAATTCGATACCTTCGTTTCGCGATCTGTTTGTAAATGTATCGCCAGAGGGGCATCGTACCGGGAAAATGCATCAGCGGCGCCAATGGCCAAAGCACAGGCAACTTTCTCGATAAGTAACGCACTGCGTCGGCCCCCCCATAGCGACCACCCGCAGCAGGTATCAACCACATTTGCTCCATCAACTGCTCAAACGACAGGTCCGGATAGTTCGTTGCCACCTCCGGGTCATGTAGCGAGACAAATCGCAACCGATTCCTACCATCCAATCGACGAAGATGATCGATCTGACGACAGCAAAAATTGCAATGGCCATCATAGATCACTAAATCCTGAGCGTCGCGTTTCATACCGATCACTGGGCCCACGAGGGGAATGCCGTCCGTTTCACAATCGACCTATTATAGGCCCGTATCTTCTCGATCGTTATCACGGATTTCGCGATTTATAGCCGTTACTTCCAGTTGACCGTTTGAAAACGCCTTATGGAATGAACGCCTGCAATCGATGCAGTGTGAAACCAGGACAGGATTCGGACGACGCCTCGGGCAGCGCTTTCAACATCGACCAATAGTCAATCCCGACCAGCAAAACCCATGGGGCGTTCATTCGCTACTCGATGGCCGATCGATTTGCCATCGTGCTCGGAATTCGGTCGGTGTGGTTCCGGTGGCCATTCGAAACGCGCGAGAAAAAGCGCTATGGTCATAAAACCCACAGGCTTGTGCGATTTCCGACACAGAATCATCCGTTTCGAGCAATCGACGGGATGCGGCGGCTACTCTTGTTTTTGTGATGTATTGACTCGGCGTCAAGTCAAACACACGCTTCATGAGTCTCGCAAATCGTTGCAAAGATAATTTCGAGGCTTGGGCAAGCCAGGAGGGGGTCGCATGCGCATGCAGTCGACGCTCGAAGTCCTCAAGCGTCTTTGCGAAGTCCTCCGGCAATTCCGAGAGATCGAGCGAAACACGAACATCCCTGGAGAACCCAATGACACCGATGACTTGGTCGCAATCGTCTAAGAGAGGCAACTTGGTCGTCAAGCACCAGACGGGTTGATGAGGCAGATGCCACTGCATTTCAAGATGATCGATAATACTGCGCCCCGTCGACAAAACCTCCGCATCTTGCTCGGCAGGCAAGCATCCGAACTCACCTGGACAAATATCGGTCGGCCGTTTACCCAACGCCTGCGACTTGCTTTTCAGTCCATGACGTGTCGCTAAGGACTGGTTGACCGCCAGATAGCGGCCCTCTCGATCCTTGATAAAGAAAGCGATCTCTTGAACGTGATCAAACAACCGCTCTAAAACATGGATATCGACGCGATTGAAATCTGAAACCTGCTTACGATTGCCACTCGATGTGCGCATTTTAGCGAGATTCCGAGACGGAAATACAAGACCCAGCGCGAATCAGTTACGATACTATTAAGGATACGAATCGACAAGCGATCCTTCACGGTAGCCGTTTGACGATTGAATTTTTTCTAGCCATTCCTTGTGGAGTAATTGCTATGGTCCTGGGTGATGTTTGTGCACGACGAAGCCTCCGAAGAGCATTCACGCTGGTCGAGCTACTGGTCGTCATTTCGATTATCGGCGTCCTGGTTGGGTTATTGTTACCTGCTGTCCAAGCAGCCAGGGAAGCCGCACGGAGGATGCAATGCAGCAACAATCTCAAGCAGATTGGACTCTCACTGCACAATTACCATGACGCCAACAAGAAGTTTCCTCAAGGCTTTACCCGTTTTCATTCTTGGGGCTGGGCGGTTCGGACATTTCCCTACATCGAGCAATCCACTCTATTTAATAAGTTGTCTTCGGACAGCGGCAGCTGGGCGCCGATCAATAATGCGGTGAACCCTGTCTTGCTCGCCTCTCTCCAAACCAAGCTTCCTGGATTTCGTTGCCCGTCGGATACCGGACCCGACCTCAACGACAAGCGGACTCTCGGCGGCAGGCAGGTGAGTATGTCGAATTACATCGGCGTCAACGGCAGCCTTTTATTTCAGCATTTAGGGATTTGGTACGATGCGGAAAGCACCCCCGGCAATCCCGCGACCTATGTGGGCGGAAACGGTGTCCTGTTTATGGACAGCAAAATCACCTTTGGAGACATTACCGACGGAACCAGCAATACGCTGCTGGTCGGTGAACGCGACTACCGTCACAACGGAGCTCTGTGGGCTGGAACGACGAACACGAATGGTGGATATGCCAATCGGCACTTCAATCTGAGCACAGCCGGATTCACCGATCGAGGTCGAGACCACAAGATCAACGGACTGGACGCCAACGCATTCAGCAGCCGGCATACAGGCGGAGCTCAGTTTGTATTCTGCGATGGATCCGTGCATTTCCTCTCCCAGTCCATCAGCGTATGGGATGGAAACGCAACGACCCCTTGGGGCGTCTTCGACCGCTTGGGTGCGAGAAACGATGGCTTGATCGTCGAGCATCCGAGTCTTTAGGAAAAGAGATCCGTTCAACCTCCGAGGGTACGCAGCCGGGACGCCGAAAGGATGTGTAACCCCACAGGGTTTCACCTACGGTTCCTGGCGAACCACCTGATGAGCCCTTGCAGGCAGAGCTCGTCGTTGGCTGGGTCGATGCTCTCCTCGGCTGTAGAATTTGGATCTACCTTGAACACGCTATGATTGACTGTGGCATCGTCCCAGCAGCGAAAGCAATTAACGACTCCCGTTCCCGATACGACTGTATTCAACGATTTGCAAGGCTTGTTTCAACCAGCCTCGTTCTCTTTCAAAATGGACAGCGACCTCATGCGCAACCTAGCCTCGTTAGTGATTCTTGCTTCCCTCAGTTTCTGTATCGGTTGCAGTTCTGATTTCGGGGACGTTAGCGGCACGGTCACTCTCGATGGCAAACCGCTCAAAGACATTGCGGTACGCTTTGAAGACGAGGGTGGCAGCGCGACGATCGCGAGAACCAATGCCGAGGGCAAGTATGTGCTTCAGTATTCCTTAGACCAGATGGGTGCACCTGTAGGGAAACACAAAGTCACGATTTTCACACCCGCTCCCGTGAGCGAAGGAACCGGCGACCGAGCGCCTAAGGAAGTCGTTCCGGCTCGTTACAATTCCGCGTCGACCCTGGTCCGGGAAGTCAAACCTGGTAATCAAGTGCTCGACTTTGATTTGACAACCGACAAGGGAAAGAGTGGCCCCTAGCCATTGCTTGAACTTGAAAAACAATAAATCCATTCGTTGCGCGAAACCGTTTTCAGCACAGGACTCGGCAATCGAGAGACACTCTATTTATTGAACGAATCGTCCAATGTCGGGGCTCGTCGAAATGCAAGCGCTGGCCGCTCTTCGGATTCGCCGCGTCACGACAGTGAACTCGTGAATAAAACGCTTGACTCCAAAAAACGAAGGCAATACGAACCATGAAAACCACTCACCTCATCGCGTGGACTTTTTGTTTTCTCCTCTCGATTCTGCCGAGGGTCGCCTACTCCGCAGAGCCGATGAACGTGCTCGTTCTGTATGCGGACGATTGGCGATACGACACTCTCGGCTGTGCAGGCAATCCTATCGTAAAAACACCTGTTCTCGATGGACTCGCAAAACAGGGGCTGCGGTTCTCGCATAACTATGTAACGACCTCGATCTGCGGAGTCAGTCGGGCCAATCTGTTTACCGGACAATGGATGTCAAGACACGGCAATCGCGCGTTCGCTCCCTTCGATACCCCGTGGAGCGAAACCTATCCGGGAATCCTCCGCGACAATGGCTACTTCGTGGGCCACATCGGAAAATGGCACAACGGAAAATTCCCGGCTGACAAATTCGATTTTGGAAAGGCCTACGCCGATACCCATTGGCACAAAGAGGAGGGGGGAACGGAGATCCACGTCACGAAAAAGAACGAACGCGATGCTCTGCAATTTTTACAGCAGCGTCCCGCCGAGAAGCCGTTTTGTTTGACTGTGGCGTTTTTTGCGACCCACGCCGAGGATTCAAATCCCCGTCAGTACCTCCCGCAGCCCGCGTCGATGGATCTCTACAAGGATGTTTCCATCCCCTTTCCATCCAACGGTAAAGACGAGGATTTTTATCGCCTGCCGAAATTTCTAGCCCAGGACAAAAACGAAGGTCGTGTGAGATGGCACTGGCGCTTCGATACCCCGGACCGTTATCAGGACTACATGAAGAACTACTATCGACTAGCATCCGAGGTCGATACGACCTGCGGTGCAATCCTCGCCGAACTGCGACGCCAAAATCTATTCGACAAAACACTGATCATCTTCACCACAGATAACGGCTATTTCCATGGAGAACATGGACTGGCAGATAAATGGTACCCATATCAAGAGAGCATTCGCGTCCCCTTGATCATCAGCGACCCTCGAATTCAACCCGCTCGCCGTGGTCAGGTCAGCGATGCCATGACGTTGAATGTCGACTTGGCACCGACCATCCTAAGTGCTGCCAACCTGCCCCAGCCCAAAAGGATGCAAGGCCGAGACCTATCAGCTCATTTTGCGAATGGCACAGGGACCGAGGATTGGCGGACTGAGTTCTTCTATGAACATGGAACGATTTCCAATATCTCTCGAATCCCCTCCTCGGAGGCCTTGGTTCGAAAGGATGTCAAATACATCTTTTGGCCAGACTACAATGCCGAACAATTGTTCGATTTGAATGCCGACCCCAACGAAAATCATGATCTGATTAACGACCCGACACGCAAAGAACTTCTAGCCGACCTGCGTTCCCGATTTCAGTCTCTAAAAAACCAAGCAAAGTAATAAAGCCGCAGGGCCCTGATGCGTAATCTCCTATCTGCTCGCATGCCTTCCCCTGAGCTTGCCTCGGGCGGAGGCAACAACTGACAGCGACATGCTCTAACGCGAATGGCTAGGCAAGTTCTAAGCATGTACCAGGCACAAATGGCACTTTGCAACTGGTATGAGCGTGCATGCTCTCTCACGGCTCGGCGGATTTTTTTGCTACCATTCCTAATGCCTCAGCCATTGATGATGATTTCAAAAACCTGCCTTGGCTAAAATCCGAAACCTTCCTTGGGAACGAAAACTGGCCAAGGCAGGTTTTTTCGCTGGGCGTCTCTACCGAATTCAATTCGTACAGTGCCATTCGTGCCAGTCACCAATCGAAGCGACCTGATTAGGAGTGTTGAACGCACCTAAACTTGGAGGGAATTTCGCAAAGCCGAGCGAGCGGAACAGATCTTCGCACGTGTGGGCTAGAACTTACAATTCGTGGCACTAGTTCAAGTTACCTCCGCGTTTAGGTTCTCTGAGAGCTCCTAAACCAGAGTCGAAAACCGTTAGGACTTCGTTCCTCATCAAGGCTCGGTTACGATAAGACGACTACGATGGAGTAGGCTTTCGATCGAGCATGCGCACGGTGGTACGCTTCCGGACGCGGCCAGGCAAACGGCAATCGGAACGCCATCCGCCACCAACGAGAACACTCCATCTGCGAACGTGCCCAGCGCCGGCTAGTTCGATGGTCTCTGGCTACTCGATTCGATGATTTTTCATTCGACTTCGAATCGCTAGACGAGCAGAGTTAGGTTGTTTCGAAACAATCCGTTCATCACGTGGAAAGCGATAGCAACCAAGTGAACCCAATAGAAGAAAACCCTTCAGAGCCATCCCCATCGCATGCGTCCAGCGAACTAGATGCGTACGATTTCGAGCTACCACGCGAGTTGATTGCGCAGGAGCCGCCAACGCATCGAACCGATTCACGCATGATGCTCATCGATCGATCGACAGGCCGGATCGAGCATGCGTCGATTCGAGATTTACCCTCTGTTCTGCGGGCTGGCGACGCCATGGTCGTAAACGATTCCAAAGTGATTCCCGCGCGGCTCGTGGGTTATCGCGCGAATACGCGTGGACGATGGGAAGGACTGTTTCTTCGCGAAGAGAATGGAGTTGGTGAGTTGCTCTCCAGCACTCGAGGTTTTTTGAAACCCGGTGAAGCAGTCGTCTTGAGAGATCCCGAAGGGCGAGAAAATCAGAAACTCGTTCTCATAGCACGTACCGAAGATGGAAATTTTCTCTTTAAGCCCGAACCAGACCGCCCCTGGCTCGAGCTTTTGGAGGAATGCGGCCGAGTACCACTCCCTCCCTACATTCGCGATGGTCAAATGACCTCGTCCGACAAGGAACGATACCAAACCGTTTACGCCAGGAACCCAGGATCGGTGGCTGCGCCAACAGCGGGTTTGCATATCACTGAAGATTTGATCCAAAAAACTCGAGCGTCTGGCGTGGCGCTCGTCGCCGTAACCCTGCACGTCGGGCTGGGTACCTTTCGGCCCATTCAAGTTCAACGACTTGCCGATCACAAGATGCACAGCGAGTTTGCTCAGATCAGCCCCCAAGTCGTGAAGCGACTCTTGAGCGCTCGAGCCGAGGGTGGACGCATCATTGCAGTAGGTACGACCTCGGTTCGTACGCTCGAAACATCCGCGATGCATGGGAATGGAACACTGATTCCCTGGAGTGGGCAAACGGACATCTTCATTCGTCCTGGGCATCGGTTTCATGGGATCGACGGAATGCTCACCAACTTCCATTTACCAAAAAGTAGCTTGATTGTTCTGGTCAGCGCATTTGCCGGACGCGACTTGGTTCTTGAGGCTTATGCGAAGGCGATTGAGGAACGATACCGCTTCTTCAGCTACGGTGATTGCATGTTGATCTTATGATCTGCGATCTGTCGACCAGCCCGATTCCCATCCAGATCGAACATCGCTCCGCAGGCGATGAACAATGCCCGGATATCGACTTTCGTTACCAACAGCAATACATCTCCATTTCGGATTCCCCGATTCAAAGCTGAGATCCGCCCCCAGGGTTCGCTCACAGCACGTACACTTTTGATTTTGCAGATTGCTGTGCTACATCGGTTCGACGTTGGTCAGCCGGTTCCCTAAACTGGTCGTGGGTAATCCACCGACCTCAACATCATCAATGGACGGCAAACATGAACTTAGACGAGGCGAACGCTTGGACGATCCTCCTATCGAGCGTTGTCGGCGTCGCAATTCTCTACCTAGCTTCGTTGTTCTTTAGCCGTTTGCTACTTGGGGACGAGCAGGTTTCCTTTCATCTTCGAATCGCCTTGGGACTACCTTGCTGCGCTCAGTTGGGGCTTCTCACATGCTGGCTTCCATTTCCTGTTCCTTTGGTACTGCTCATGCTCGCAGGCGCGCTCGGTGCGATTTGGAATGTACGGATGCTTCGAGACATTCAACGTCCCTGGATACGGGATAGCAGACTGTACGATGCGTTAGCAATCGGGGCTCTCCTCTTTTCAGTCGGCCCCGCGATCAGCCTGCCTGCTGGTTGGGATGAGCTGGTTTACCATGTGACTCTTCCCCAACGCTGGCTAACGACCACGGGCTTGCCTGTGTATGGCGACCTGCCTTATTCCGGCTTGCCATCGCTGACGGAGATTCTGTTTTGGGAAGTTGGTTCGATCGAAGGTTTCGTCACCCCGCGATTGCTCGCTTGGCTCGCGTGGTTCCACGGCTTAATGTTGTTTGGTCAAGCGCTCTCGAAGGTTGTCGCACCAGCGGTTTCTCGTTGTATGGTCTGGGCATTCGGGCTCAGCAACGTCTCCTTAATGATCAGCGCGAATTGCTATGTGGAGGCTTTTGTCTGGTTAGCGATAGCTGGACTTCTTTATGTACTCGTGCTCGAGGAACCCAAGGTTTCTCGACACAAACAAGGCATGATGATGGGCATCCTCATCGGCGGTGCGATTGCGACCAAGCTTACATCTGTCGGCTTGCTCCTCGTACCCCTTGTCCATGGGTTCCGTTCGATCCCTCGGCTCCCGTCCTACGAACGACGGAAATCCTCCGATCGCCGACGAGTCCATTCGGATCCATCGATTACTCTAGACCCGAGATCGCACTCCAATCGAGACTCTCAGAGTGGGGCGATGAATTCGTTCTCGGACACGATCAAGATGGCTATTGGCTTCACCGGCTGGGCGATCCTATTCGCAACGCCTTTTTATCTAAGACCCTGGGCGTATACCGGGAATCCGTTCTTCCCCTACTTTGCGTCGTGGTTTTCATCGGACCCAGCGATGCTCTCGGTCAGTTCCTTTCACCACGATCTAGCGACAGGGAAATTCGGACTGATGGATTGGTTTTGGTTCCCCATCGCCCCCTTCTTGCTCAGCAACATGACCGAGCTCTACGATGGCGACTTTGGCCTCCAATGGTTGGCAATGCTCGTTCTATGCGGATGCGGTATCTTCCGATTTCAGCGATCGAGACTACCGACACTATTTACAACGTTGCTGATCAGCGCGACTGTCTTATACCCAATTTGGTTCGCGACCTCCCAGCAGGCTCGGTTTGGAATTCCCTTTGCCGTCCTGGTGGCTTTTGCCAGCGCCATGGTGATCGACTCCTTCCAAGCCCGGACATCTCGATGGGTGCGATCTGGAATGCTCGGTCTAGCCATCGTAAGTGCTATGTGGCAAAACGTCGGCTATTACTTGGATAGCTGGCTGTACATCGTTCGATGGAGATCGCCCGCAGAGTATGTCGGTGCGGGAACCGGTGACGAGTACAGACAGCTCGTGCAGTATCTGCGATCCAACCATGCTGGCAATCGAATTCTCCTACTGTTTGAACATCGGTTGGCCTACCTCCCCGCAGGTGCGGAGATAGCCACTCCCTATTTTCAGACAAAGTATTTGATTGATGAGGAGAACCCCACAAGAACTGCAGTCGACCAGCAGTGGCGGGACCTGGGAATAGATCTTTTGGTCATAACGAATCGACCTTTGGGTCCGGACGTTTCGACACGGTGGTTGGAAAAACAACAGAGTTTGGTGGAGAAGATACAGCCGCTGATTGACGATTCTCGCCTCAAAACCATCTACAGGACGGCAGACTACAGCGTCCTACGACTTGAAAAATGAAACCGTGATATCTTTTTTTTCGATGAAAACCAACGGAATGCCGGGGGGTTTGAAGATGCCAGGATTGGTCTTTTTTCCACTTTTGAACTATAGTTAAGGATCGGATCGGGGGCCTTCGATAGGAGACCAACGTTTTCCCTTCTTATTCTTGTCTTTTTCCGTTGATATGGAGTTTTTTATGAAATCTGAGTCCGGCAAATGGGGCATTCCAAAGGGTTTTACCTTGGTGGAACTGCTGGTTGTCATCGCAATTATCGGAATCTTGGTAGGCTTGTTGCTACCTGCGGTTCAGGCAGCTCGTGAAGCTGCGCGACGGATGCAATGCTCGAACAATTTGAAGCAGTTCGGACTGGCCATTCACAATTATGAAAGCGCTACCAAATTCGTACCCCCTCGGCGGGGCGGTTCCAATGCGGACATCAACACAGATCCACCGCGGGTCAAGGCGAACTATTTGCGGCTGAGCGCTTTTATTGCCTTCCTGCCGTACATTGAGCAGGGTCCGCTCTTCCAACAAATTCAAGCAGGCGGAACTTCCCCCAACGGAGCGGTCAGGTTTCCTCCAGGTGGTCCGGCAGCATGGTACGGCGGAACCGTCGGAACCACGAACTTTGTCCCATGGTCAACGCAGATTTCTACAGTCCTATGCCCATCGGACAACCCGGTCATCGGCGGAGCGAACGCGAAGAATAGCTATGCATTCAGCCTCGGGGATACCATGCTGAACCATAATTCAAACACGGTGGTCATTCGAGGCGCTTTCACATCGCCCCAGGTTTTCCGCAAGTTCGGGGCTTTCGCTGATGGTCTGAGCAATAGCATCGCAATGAGCGAACGCATTTGGAGTGGGAATTTCGGACTTCAAAACTCGCCGACGATCGACGTGCGTCGCGGTACCGCCGTGAATGCGAGTGTAAACACCTTCCCTGGCGCCTGCTTGACAACGGCAGCAGGTAATTTTTACCTGCCAACGGTTCAAGTGAAGGGACGATTTGGCGCTCTTTGGACAGATGGTCAAGCTGAGCGTGTTGGCTTTACCACGATTCTCGGTCCGAACAAACCCTCCTGCGTGAACGATGCGAACGTCAACGCCGACTCGAATGGTGGGATCCTCAATGCATCGAGTTATCATACCGGTGGCGTCAATGTCGTTTTGATGGATGGTTCCGTACAATTCGTATCGAGCAATATCGATACCGGCAATACCGCATTGGCTCCTGTGACAGCAGGACCGAGCCCATACGGTGTGTGGGGCGCTCTCGGTTCCATTGATGGTGGTGAACCGAACGCCAGCATCAACTAGCAAAGTCTAAACCAATCCAGTTTCGGGGTCTGCAATCGCAGACCCCGAGCTTTTTAAGATCTATGAAATCACAAGGATTCAGAATGATTCCAAAGCCCCTCAAACTTCTGTGTCTGCTCAGTTTGGCACTAAGCCTGGGTTGCAGTCGAGATGACGAAGGCCGACTTCCGACGGAGAAAGTCAAAGTCAAGTTGATGTACAAAGATAAACCAGTTGAAGGAGCGACGGTGACCTTCATGATTATGCCGACCGCCAGTCAAAGTCCACCTCCCGCCTACGGGATTACCGACGCTCAGGGTATGGCGAATCTGACTACCTATGAAACGGGCGATGGAGCCGTGATTGGCAAACACACCGTCTTGATTGTGAAACAGGAATTCACGAACCAAAAGGACGTCGCTTCGCAGGATTCAGCCGAGTACAACCCAGGGATGACGCCTCCTCCCAAGACGAAGCACCTGCTCCCCCAAAAGTACTCGCTCCCGACGTCCGGATTGACAGCCGACATCGCAAAAGGCAAACCTCTGGAGTTCACCTTTGAACTCAAAGACTAGAGCGACAGAAGCTCCCTAGGGGAGGCCAGAGATTTCATTGGAACGCGAGCCAACCACGATTGCGTTGGCCCGCGTTTCTTTTTTAACGACGCCTTCAGCTTGGTATGTCCATCATCTCCTGGATCCATGCAAGGGTGGATTACTACTGCTCCACAGATCTCTGCTCAGTGCAGCTACGGATCATCGAACCGGGGGGGCGATTATGACAGCATTCTCTCTAACGCAAAAAACACATTGGAATCCAGAAGATATTCCGCTCCAACAGGATATCGTTTCTCGTTGGTTTACCATGGCTCTCCTGGACGACCTAGAGGTTATTCCTCATTCCCGTAGGGTTGCGGTTCGTCATCTTGATTCTGGGCAACCCGATTTGGTACTGTCCGCGATCTTTTCCAAAGTCGTACTTTCTACGGGATACGAATCGTGTGGACTCAACCCTATCGTCGACTCACGCTGGCAATCTGCATTCTTTTAATGTGGAATGCACTCACTCTGCCGCTCATCAGCGATGATGGCAACGAACCGTCCTATATTTTGCTAACCAACGGGAACGTTTTGCATGGAGTGGCCCGGCCCTATGGAGAGAAGATCGAATTGCGCTTCGGCGGTGGGAACTTGGTCCATCTCGATTCAAAGCAAGTCGTACACATTGGACCCTCGAGGCGCGCTCTCTACGATATGCAGGTAAGGTCCGTCCGCTACTGGGGAAGCGGCGAGCACTGGAACATCGCTCATTGGTGCATTCAGCAAAAAATGCTGGACGAGGCGATTTTCCATTACCGTGAGTTGGTCAAGCTCGCTGAACCAACAACCAAACTCAAGCAATTGGAACACGAGCTCAAGAGCGCGATTCTCGAGTCCGAAAACGTCAAGAAGCTATTGGCAGCGAGAGGGGGTCACTCCCCCAATCCTCAAGAGGACCATAACTCGAGTGATGAGTCTCCCGCTATCGGGGTTGCAGACTCTGCGGTCCGATTCGCATCAGCCACCAAGTCCGCGGAATCCAACGTCTCCGAGGGATCCCATATGATGTCCATTCCCGGCTATGTAACCAAAGTGTTTCACACGAACATCGCCCCCATCCTGGTCAATCGATGTGGTCAATCGGGATGCCATGGCTTCCCAGGCAAATCCGACTTTCATATCTACGCAGCCGCTGGCGAAAACGCTGCCAGCATCGGTGCAAAGAATCTCGAGCAAATCCTGAAGTATGTCGATCCAAAAAAACCGCACGAAAGTAAATTGATCGCGTACGCAACGAAACCTCACGGCATCCATCGCGCGCCGAGCTTCAATGCAGTGCGGGACGATGACCGCGCCCACATCGAACGAATTGCTCAATGGATTAAGTCGATTGAATTCTCAACCTCGGTGAACTCCGTCGAGGTGGCCGCGGGAATGACCACGCCCCGCTCCGAGGTGGTTGCTGCCGTCGCGGCTACCGAGTCGCAGCCGGTCCCGATCGATCAACAAAAGACGCGAAAAGACAAAATCAAAGATTGGCAAAACAACCTAGCTCCCCAAGACAAAGAAGCCAAGCTATCGAAACCACCCAAATCCGGGCCCGGTATCCTCCTCACATCGGGTGAGATTTCCGATCTGGAAAACGCGATCGAGAAACTCGAAAAGCAGACAAGCAAAAAACAAGGGAAAGACCCTTTCGACCCTAGTGTCTTCAACGCTAAATATGGAAAGAAAACGCCTTAGCCTCGCCGGCGTCGTCGATCCGAATCTCCCTCCGCTGCATCGATAACGCTATCGGAACGCAGAAAGGTTTCAGCTCCACGAAACTCAGTAGCTTGTGTCCCGTCGCCGATCGGTACCCTCGAACGGCTAACCTGGACGACGTTCTGATCGGATGCCGTCGCAGCTGAACCCACCTCTCGAAATCTCAATCTTCGCGTTTCGCGGACAGCGGTGGTAGAACTCGTGTACCTCCCTGGACGGTTTTGGATGTGACGGGCTACGACATTAGGATATACTTGGCGGGCGTTGAGGATCAGTTGTCGACTCCAGGAAATGCTGGACTCTGTTCCGAATCAGCTCGGATGGATACAAGGACGACTTGAAATAGAGGGCAGCTAAGCTATCGATGATCGAAATAGAATTTAACGGCGAAACACTGCGAGTGGATGACGCCTGTACAATTCAAGACCTACTTTCTAGCACTCATGTCGAGCCTCGTTTTTGCGCGGTCGAGGTCAATCTCGAGATCGTTTCCCAAATCGAGTATGAAACCTATTGCATCCAGCCTGGTGACAAGATCGAAGTCGTAACGTTGGTGGGTGGTGGATAATGAGCCACCAGACACACATCGACTCGCGTGTGAAAATCGGAACGCATGAATTGCAGAGCCGTCTGATCGTAGGAACGGGGAAATACGATTCCAATTCAATCATGCAGGAGTCCTTGGAAGCCAGCGGGGCGGATTGTGTCACGGTTGCGGTACGTCGCGAAAAACTATACGACCGCGAAGGCAGGAACATTCTCGACTTCATCGACTGGAAGCGATTCACTTTGTTGCCGAATACCGCAGGCTGCTTCAATGCGATCGACGCGGTTCGTGTTGCGAAATTAGGTCGCGAAATTCTGCGGAAACTCGGGAATCCGGGCTACGATTGGGTCAAATTGGAGGTGCTAGGAGACACCAAGACATTGCTTCCGGATCCGGTGGCAACGCTAGAAGCCTGCAAGCAATTGGTCGCCGAGGGTTTCCAAGTGCTTTGCTACACGAGCGATGACCCGATCATGGCCGTGCGACTCAAAGCGGCAGGCGCCGCGAGTGTGATGCCGGCAGGCTCACCGATCGGATCGGGACAAGGGATTCTCAATCCCAACAACTTCAAAATCATCCTAGAATATTTGAAGGGGGATGACCCGGACTATCCTGTGATCATCGATGCAGGAGTTGGAACGGCAAGCGACGTCGCCCTGGCCTTTGAACTTGGTGCTGATGGTGTACTTTTAAATACGGCAATCGCGCATGCACGCGACCCCATACAAATGGCGGCAGCGATGAAGCATGCGTCTATTGCTGGCAGAATGGCTTACCTCTCCGGCCGTATTCCGAAACGACTCTATGCCACGGCGAGCAGCCCCGAAGAGGGTCTGATAACATCGCGGCCTTGGTAGGAACGACTTACTTGGAAAGGAAGACTTCACGTGTCAGAACGCACTTTTGATGTTGTTGTGATCGGTACCGGCCCCGGTGGAGAGGGGGCTGCGATGCAAGCCTCCAAGGGAGGGAAACGCGTTGCGGTGGTCGAAGCGTACGATAAGATCGGAGGAGGATGCACGCACTGGGGAACGATCCCGAGCAAGGCGCTCCGATTCTCGATCTACAGCGTTATGGAGGCGATGAACAATCCTATCGTGAAGGAGTTAGGGGTTCATCTTAATCCGACATTTGCACAGCTCCGAGCCAGCAGTAAGTCGATCATCTCCAAGCAGGTCTCCATGCGGCAGACCTTCTACGAACGAAACAATGTCCCCGTCTTTCAGGGTAAGGCTCGGCTGATCGACAAAAATACCGTTGAGGTAGATGCCGAGACGCGTCTCCGCGGCGACTACATCGTCATCGCAACGGGCTCGCGCCCTTTTCGCCCTGCGGGTGTGGATTTCTCGCATCCCCGCATTTTCGAAAGCGATACCATTTTGGACTTAGCGTTCAAACCGCAATCGATCACGATCTACGGCGCGGGTGTGATCGGCTGCGAATACGCTTCGATGTTCCGAAACTTGGGGATCAAGGTCAACCTGGTAAATACGCGAGCCAAGCTGCTCGAGTTCCTCGACGATGAGATTATCGATGCCCTCAGTTATCAGATGCGAGATTCGGGCGTCGTTTTAAGACACAATGAGAATTTTTCGAAGATCGAGCCACGCGATGATGGTGTTGTTCTCTATCTCGAAAGCGGCAAGCAAGTCAAAACGGATATCTTGCTCTGGGCAAACGGCCGGTCCGGAAATATCGAGGGACTCAATCTGGAGTCGATAGGTGTGCAGACCAATGCGCGCGGGGTGATTCCGGTCGACGAGAGTTTCCGTACGGCTTGTGAAAATGTTTATGCCGTCGGGGATGTCATCGGCTATCCCGCGCTGGCGAGCGCCGCATACATGCAGGGACGCGCTGCGGCTCAGCATATTGAGGGTGCGGTTAGCGATGTCAAACTCACCGATATCCCAACGGGAATTTATACCAGTCCCGAAATCAGTTCGATCGGAAGAACAGAACGAGAATTAACCGAAGCCAAAATCCCGTATGAAGTGGGCCATTCCCAATTCAAAAGTTTGGCTAGGGCACAAATCACAGGACGAGCCATCGGCATGCTCAAATTGCTTTTCCACCGAGAGACGTTAGAGATCCTGGGCGTACATTGCTTCGGACCGAACGCTTCGGAAATCGTGCACATTGGGCAAGCCGTTATGAAGCAGCCTGCACCCTTGAACACGCTCGAGTATTTCATCAATACGACCTTCAATTATCCTACGATGGCAGAGGCTTATCGGGTCGCTGCTTTGAACGGTTACAACCGTTTGTTTTGAGACGATAGGTTCGAGCATCACGTATCGCGGCCCGCATCATGATTCCTTTCCTACTAACCCACACAACGTGATTCCGCTTCACATCACTAGTTCTCAAAATCCGCGAATCAGAGCGGCCAGAGCTCTGCGGGATGCCAAGCAGCGACGTCGCACGGGCCGCTTTTTGATCGACGGTTTCGATCTCTTCCGCAAAGCCGTAGACGGAAAGGTTGTGATCCGGGAGGTTTTTATTCGCTGCGATGCACCGGGTTCTATTCAAGACTGGATTCGCGATTCGATTGGGAAACACGCGAGCCGACCAGAAATTTTTCTTGTCGATTCAGCAGCGATGCAAAAGCTGCAGTATGGCGAGGCTTCGAGCGATCTGATCGCGGTTGCCGAATCGTGGAATTTGTCTCTTCTAAGCTTGAGCCAAAGACTGAAACCCGATGCATCAGCCCAGGATATCTATCTCATTTTGGACCGAATCGAGAAACCAGGTAATTTGGGAGCTGCCCTGAGAACAGCGGATGCGGTAGGGGTACGCGCTGTACTCCTGTGCGATCCGATTTGCGAGCCCTTCAATCCCAATTCGGTCCGTTCAAGCCTCGGAGCACTCTTTTTCGTACCGCTAGGATACGGTTCGGAATCGGAGATTCAGGACTGGCTCGATCATCAAAGCATCGGCGTGTACGCCGCTCGGGTCGATGGCACCAATGACTATACGAATACACGCTATACGACGCCTTGCGCGATTGTGGTGGGCAATGAAGCCGATGGGCTTGCTGGACGCTGGCAAGCCGCAACGAACGTCGCCATTCCGATGGCAGGTAAAATCGACTCGCTCAATGCCTCCGTCAGTACCGCAATACTCCTTTTTGAAATAGCTCGCCAGAATCGATCCACTCCATGAACGCCGAGGATGAGAGAGTATGCCCTCTTTGCAGCGGCCATGGTCAAGCTCGGTTTGTTCAATACAGCTTTCATATCGTCCGCTGCAACCAATGCGGACATGAGTTCTTGCTAGAACAACCACTGCCGAATCATCAAGCAACGATCTATGGTGACGATTATTTTTTTGGTGGGGGTGCAGGTTACTCCGACTACCTCGCTGAGTCCAAGCTGTTGACTGCGAAAGGGGAGTGGTATGCCCAATTGCTAAATAAGTATATTCGCCCCGGTACGATGCTCGATGTCGGTGCTGCCGCTGGATTCGTTTTAAAAGGCTTTATGAATCACGGTTGGAAAGGTGCAGGAATCGATCCCAACCCGACTATGGTGCAATATGGCGTTCAGCATTTGGAGCTGGATTTGAAGTGTGGATCCCTGGAATCGCTGTCTGAATTATTACCGACACGTACCTTCAACTTGATCTGTTTCATCCAGGTTCTTCCTCATTTGTACGACTTGAGAGCGGCGTTATCCCATGCGTATCAAGCGACGCTCCCAGGCGGTTACTGGCTCATCGAAACATGGAGACGGGATAGCTGGACGGCATGGTGTACAGGAAGATATTGGCATGAATACAGTCCACCCAGTGTCCTGCATTGGTTCACCAAGCGAGGGCTTCTGAAACTCTGCGAGTCCTTTGGCATGCAGTACGTTTCGTCAGGTCGCCCTAAAAAGAGGATCCAGGGAGAACATCTTCGATCCATTCTGACTTTCAAAGCCAAGGAACTGCCCCTCGGAAAACTCCTCGAGAAAGGTCTGACTTGGATTCCCTCAAATACCGAGTTCCCCTATCCGGCTGAGGATTTGATGTGGATGCTGGTTCGAAAACCAGAGATGGAACCATGTCCCAATTCACGGCGAATGCTTGAGGATGGTGAATCCTCCCAGCTCACGTAAAATGCTTGAATACTATCGTTTTAATTCACAAACTTGAAAACGGATTTTTGCTCTATGCACATTTCTCATTTGACATGGCGATACGCAGTCAAGCGATTTGATTCCACGAAAATCATTCCGCCCGATGTCTGGGAGGATCTGCGACAGAGCATGGTACTGACTCCCAGCAGCTTTGGTCTGCAACCCTGGAGATTCATCGTAATCACGTCTCCGGAGGTGAAAGCCAAACTGCCTGCTGTTTCTTGGGGGCAGAATCAACCCGCAGATTGCTCGCATATGGTTGTGCTAGCTGCCCTCAAAACAGTTAAAGAAGCCTATGTTGATGAGTTCCTCCAGACGGTTTGCACAACGCGAAAGGTCACCATGGATTCCCTCGCCAATTACCGCAAAATGATTCTAGGATTCATGACACAGAGGTCCGACGAGCAACTCGCATGGGCAACGAATCAGGTATACATCGCGCTTGGCCAATTGATGGCCACTGCAGCACAGCTCGGTGTCGACGCCTGCCCGATGGAGGGAATCAACGCTGCCGAATACGACAGGATCCTCGGGCTCGAGACGAGCGACTATCGAGTCGTGGTCGGCTGCGCGTTAGGTTACCGACATTCCGAGGACAAGTACGCCCTGGCTCCCAAAGTCCGTTTCGCACCAGAGCGAGTGGTTCAAGTTGTTTGACAGAATCCATAGGGACCAACGAATAGAATTCCCAACGAACACCGATGAAAAAGCATTCTCCCTCCCTACCACACTCCCAAAAATGGCTGGTCGATGGTTTCTGCTGGTACTCCCGCGGCATGATCAAGAAGCAATTCAGTTCGTTTGCAGTCTCGCGATCGGATCAAATCGATTCCATTCCTGAAAACCAATCGATCGTCGTATTTGCAAACCACTCGAGTTGGTGGGATCCAATCTCGGCGATGCTGTTGCGTCAAACCTATTTTCCAGAACGAATCCTGTACGCTCCCATCGATGCGGAGCAACTCGAGAATTACTCGGTTCTCAAAAAAATGGGCTTCTATGGAATTCGGTTAAACAGCTATGCCGGCGCCCAGCAATTTCTGAAAACGAGTCAAGCGATTTTAAAGTCCTCTCGCGCATCGATTTGGATCACACCGGAGGGTCGATTCTGCGATGTCCGTGACCATTCGCAGGCATTGATGCCAGGTCTCGCCCACCTCGCGTCCAAGGTTCAATCGGTCACATTTCTCCCACTTGCAATCGAGTACACATTTTGGGTCGATGCCAAGCCGCATATCTTTTGCCAATTTGGAGAACCGCTCTTTGCGGGAGAATCCAATCCGGTGGAGAAAGCAGAGTGGGCGCACCAACTCGAATCGGCACTTAGGAAAACACAAAAGGCGCTTTCCAAAACTATCATGCAACGCGATGATCGCGAGTTGGAGTATTTGATCAACTCCTCGACAAAAAAAACCAGCATGTACGATTTCGCTCGCAGTTGGGCCGCGTGGGCGAGAGGACGAAAATTTGATCCTCGTCATTCTGCATCGATGCGGAAGACCTTGGACGGCTGAAATCCTAAACAGCTGCAATCAAAGCCAATTCGATAGCTTCCTCAAAATCTCCTGGTGGATGGCCTGAACCTCTTGATGCGCATCTACGCAGACCGTGCGATCGCTGGCTCGATGCAACTCCTGAAGGAAACCCTTACGGACTGAGATGAAGTACTCCATACCTCGCTTCTCGAGCCGATCTTGGCCTCGCTGGATTCGCTGAAACGCGATTTCTGGTTCCAGATCCAAGAGGATCGTGACGTCGGGTCTCAAGCCTCCTGTGGCGCATCTTCCGACCATCCATAGATCGTCAACAGGTAAACCGCCCGCGCATCCTTGGTAGACGACATTCGCCAACAGGAAACGATCGCAAACGACGGTCTTTCCCGACTCCAATTCGGGACGTAGTTGTTCCGCAACCAACTGCGCCCTCGCGGCCATGTAGAGCAGCATTTCCGCCGTCGACGAGAGAGGTATATCCTCGCGGTGCAACAGAATCTCTCGGACCGATTCACCTAATTTCGTGCTACCAGGATCTCGAAAACGGGCGACCTGATGTCCACGTCTCGTGAGCTCGGCACAGAGCAATTCGATCTGCGTCGATTTGCCTGCGCCATCAATACCATCTAATGAAATAAACATGATCGCCGTCCGAATGAGGTGATTGAAATGAGGTCACGACTCGCCCCAAGAGCCGGTTGTGGTATCTTATCCGCATCCATTCGGCGAGCGTAGTCGTCAGCGGCCATGAGGAAAACCTATGAGTGATTTCGAATACCAATCGTCGTATCCAGTACCTCCCGTACCACCTGGGGCTTTGGGAGAAGACGAAAAAGCCCGGCCGCAACCCGCCGACGAGCCCCCCTTCTCGCTCGAAAGCGAGGATCTTATCGACATGATGAAGCGGACAGTTGATCGCCTTCATCTGGATGGAACCACCCGTGGCGACCTGAAAATTCTCAGTCGTTCTCTTCGCGAGCTCCGATATGCATTCAAGGTTTTCCAACCCTATCGACGTCGACGCAAAGTCACTCTCTTCGGATCTGCTCGTACCCATCCCGATCACCCAACCTATCAACAAGCGATGCAATTATGCCATCGCATGGCTGAACTAGGTTGGATGATCATCACCGGGGCGGGCGGAGGAATTATGGAGGCTGGCCATAAAGGTGCGGGGCCGGAAATGTCGATGGGTCTCAACATCATGCTCCCATTCGAGCAATCCGCGAATCCCTTCATCCAAGGGAACCCCAAACTGGTCACCTTAAAGTATTTCTTCACTCGGAAACTCATGTTTGTGAAAGAGTGTAGCGCTGTGGTCTGCTGCCCGGGTGGCTTCGGAACGTTGGACGAAACGCTCGAGGTTTTAACATTGCTGCAGACCGGAAAACAAACCATGTTTCCGATGGTTTTACTCGATGAGCCAAATGGAACGTATTGGCCTGGTTTCGAGAGGTTCTTTCGCGAGCAGCTCCTTAGGGACAAACTGATCAGTCCGGAAGATGTGAGTCTGTACCGCGTGACCCATACGATTGAGGAAACTGTTTCGGAGATCTTGAACTTTTACAAGGTCTACCACAGCATGCGGTACGTGAACGATATTCTAGTCCTGCGGCTGAACCAAAGTCTTACCGACGCCAAGTTAGCTCAACTGAACGAAGATTTTGAGGATATCATCGTTTCGGGGAAAATCGAGCAGAAGCACGCTCTTCCCGAGGAAGCGTCGGAGCCCGAGCTAGCGCACTTACCGCGTTGTGTCATGCATTTCAATCGCAGGAACTACGGTCGTCTTCGGCAATTGATCAATTCCATCAACGAGTAAATTCGACCTATGACACAAAACCGAATCGTATTCTGAACGGGGAATAGTCCTTCTGGTCCGTAGCCGTCTGGGTTTAGCAACCAAGCAATGTCGGAGGTCGAGTGAGTGTCCATCAGGATTCGAACAGAGCAACGCACAGCGGAAGTAGCATGGTTCTCCGCTTTATGCGGGGATGACTACGAATACCTCGGAGTACACGAGGATCGTTTGCGAAGTAATTACGAGCATTGTGGAAAGATCGTCCGTCTATCCGATCGTCTCGGCTATCAAAATATTCTTCTTCCTTCGGGCTGGATCGCTGGACAGGACGCGCTCACCTTCGCAGCAGCCTTGGCACCACAAACCAATCAGATCAACCAGCTCGTCGCCCTTCGCATGGGAGAGGTTTGGCCACCGATGCTGGCCCGCGCGATCTCCACGGTCGACCATATTTCTCGAGGTCGTTTATGCTTGAATATCATTTCTTCCGATTGGCCTGGTCGATCTGAGAATAACGAGGTTCGTTACCGACGTTCGAGCGAAGTGATTCAGATCCTACAAAAACTATGGAGCACAGACGGTCCGCTGGAATGGGAGGGAGAATTCTATTGCTTTTCTCTGCCGACAAGCGATCCTGCGAAACCGTATCAACAGAACGGTGGCCCCTTGCTGTACTTTGGAGGCATATCTCCAGCGGCCCAGGAACTTTGCGCGAAGCACTGCGATGTTTTTCTGATGTGGCCCGAGACCGAAAGTCAAATCGCTGAGACGATGCAGACGATGTCCCAGAAAGCCGAGCACTATGGCCGCAGTATCGACTTTGGATTCCGTACCCATGTCATCGTCCGAGAAACGGAATCGCAAGCCCGCGATGCAGCCAATCGATTGATCTCCAAGCTCGATCCAGCAAAAGGCTTGGAGATCAAAAAGCGATCCATGGACAGTCAAAGCGCAGGAGTCTTACGACAAGACGCGCTGCGAGCACAGAGCAAGGATCTTTACATCGAGGAGTATCTTTGGTCTGGAATCGGGCTGGCGCGAAGCGGCTGCGCGAGCGCGATCGTCGGCAATCCTGATCAGGTCTTCAACAAATTACAACGCTACATGGATCTGGGGATCCGATCGTTTATTCTCAGTGGATATCCTCATCTGGAGGAGTGTGATCTTTTTGCAAAGTACGTTCTACCTCGCTTGCAAACATGCAAACTGAACGAACTACAAAAACGTCGCGTTCCTGACCCAATAACACCCCTCACGACCGCTCCTCGAAGATAAATCTCAAATGCCGCAGCCAACGCAACCCGTTCGATTTGCTCTCGCCGGATTTGGCGCTTGGGGCAAGTACCATGCCCAGTCGATCGCTGCTGATCCCGATGCAGCACTCATAGCTATTTGTGCGCCCTCCTCCGATACACGTGACGAGGCAAAGCGACTGTACCCAGACTGTCGGCTTTATTCCGATCCTCTCGCGATGATTCGTGAAGAGGAATTCGAGATCCTCGATGTCGTGACACCGAGTCATACCCATCGTGAAATCGGGTTGGCCGCGATCGATCGTGGTAGGCATCTTCTGCTCGAAAAACCGATGGCTCTCTCGGTGGTCGATTGCAAACAACTGATCGATGCCGCTCAGCAAAACGGGATCCAAATCGCAGTGGGGCACGAGCTTCGTCTCTCCTCGCAATGGGGAGAAATCAAGAAGATCCTCGAGGCGGGTACCATCGGAAACCCTCACTACGTGCTGGTCGAGCTCTCGCGGAAACCCTATCGATTGGGTGCAGACGGTTGGCGCTACGATCCAAAACGTGTCGGTAGTTGGGTGTTGGAGGAGCCTATCCATTTTTTTGATCTGGCGCGTTGGTATCTGGAGGATGCTGGAGATCCTATCGAGCTCGTTGCCTATGCCAATTCCAAGGATGCTGTACGCCCGAACCTCTACGATAACTTCAGTGCGATGTTTCGTTATGCAAATGGAGCTTACGGGGTGGTCTCGCAAACACTCGCCGCCTTTGAACATCATCAGACGGTGAAGATCAGTGGATCGAGGGGCGCTCTCTGGGCGGGATGGAGTGGATCGATGGATAGAACCTTGGAGCCGATGAGTTTTCTAAAAGTCTTCGATGGCCACGAGCTCAAGAATATCGAACTCAAAAAGAGGAGTGGCGAAGTTTTTGAACTCCAGGAAGAGATTGCGAGATGCGTCCGTATGGTACGATTCGGTGAGCCACCAGCGGCAACAGGGCTCGATGGACTCTGGTCGACTGGGCTATGCCTTCTCGCAGAGGAATCCATTCAGCATCAGCGTCCCATCGAAATCAACAAACTCATCTGATCCAACCAAAGTGAAAACAATCCATGAGTCAATCTTTGTCGACACATGACCGGAACCCGTCGACGACTCGCTGGTACGCAGAGGTTACCCCCTACCAGTGGCTGGTGCTGGGGGTCGCATCGCTCGGTTGGTTGTTCGATGCCTTCGAAGGGCAACTCTACAATATTACACGGGCCGACATGCTACCAGACCTCTTGCAGGTCGCCGCCAACGATTCAGCGGTCAAGGCATGGGGAGAACGATTCCTCGGTATCTTCCTGATCGGCGGTACCATCGGTGGATGGTTGTTTAGTTCCCTGGCAGATCGATGGGGACGCAAACCGATCCTTTCGTTGACGATTCTCTTTTATTCCGTGTTCTCTGGACTCACTGCATTTGCAACAGAGATTTGGCATGTTGGAGTTCTCCGTTTCTTAGTTGCCATGGGGGTCGGCGGCGAATGGGCGGTCGGCGCGGCGTTGGTTGCGGAGGTCTTTCCAAAAAGTGCACGCGAACGGGCCAGCGGGATTTTCCATGCGACGAGTGTCGGAGGACTTTGGCTTGCCGCAGCTGCTGGATTGTGGGTCGGCAGCAACTGGCGTTGGGCCTACCTGGTCGGAATCGTTCCGGCACTTTTGGTCCTCTGGGTGCGCGTCAGCGTTCGAGAACCCGAGTCGTGGCAACGGGCAAAGCAATCCCAGCGAGTACCGATGGGAAGCTTCAAAGAACTGCTTGGCAACCCTCGCTGGAGAAATCGAGCTTTATTCGGTTCCTGCCTAGCCATGGTCGGACTCGCGACGTTTTGGGGAGTTGTAGTTGCAGGTCAAGACATCGCGTCGGATCTATTGCGTAGGCTGCGAGAACAACGAATGGCTGGTTTGGCCAGCGATTACGAACCTACGGAACTAACATCTCTACGATTGGCTGCTGAGAAAGAAGACGCCGCGCGCGCGAAGATTGCCTTTGGATTCGTGCAAACTGCAGGTGCTGGACTCGGGATGTTAGCCTTCGGGCCTTTGAGCGTTGCGATGGGGCGAAGGAAAACATTCCTCCTGATGCATCTGGCCGCATTCGCCATGGTTCCAATCCTGTGCTGGCTACCGTATCAATTTCAGAGTTATGCCCTGCTCCTCTGCCTTCTACCGGTTTTCGGTTTCTTCGCACAGGGAATCCATGCAGGATATGCAGTCTATTTCCCGGAGCTTTTCCCCACGCATTTGAGGGCCACAGGTGCAGGTTTTTGTTTTAACACTGGGCGGATCCTGGCGGCGCCGGTGCTGATTTGGTTATCCGCTTGGATGAAATCGCAATTCGATTTGCGTTTCGCGATCTGCTTCCTCGGCTGCTTGTTCCTGCTCGGGATTTTCTTTTTATTCTTCCTGCCGGAGACCAAAGATCAGCCCATGCTCGACTGATGCGACTCGCTGATTTCAACCTATCCTCTCGCTAGAGATGGTATTCGACCGAAACCGCCCCCGTGCGGAAACGAATTGTCTTCTTGCTGAGATCGTGCGGAGACAATCTGCTATCCGCGTTGATCCATCCAACGCTCGAATCCATAGTCTGGCTAACACGGCGCCGCTCCTCCGCATGGGTTCATGGATGGATCGATTTTCGACCGGGTATCATTTGGATCCAGGAATGAAGTTCGGGATCCCCGTTTCTTAGACCAGAAATTCGTTACGTGCCAGCCCAGCCGTGAGAACCTAAAAGCGATTTATTGACACTTTATTCACCCATGGCGACGACGCGTCTTGGATTTCTGAGTTTCGATTTGGGATTCACCCATGCGTGTTGTCATGATTAACGAATAGTTCATGATTCGGCTACCACATCGAGTGCATGAATACGTTACTATGCTACGCGGCTTGATCGTCGAATTGGGGCCCCGACAGACTCCATCCTTTCAGCCCCTCTGCGGCAATCGTCCGTAGACCTAAAAGTTTGTGTTTCGTTCATCCACTTTCGATTTTGGAGTCGTTGCTGTGCCAAGACAAGCCTTTACTCTTGTCGAGTTGTTGGTGGTGATAGCCATCATC
>JBBAXA010000021.1:37736-41095 GCA_040396935.1 Pirellula sp. | reverse complement strand
CGCGTCTCCTATCTGATCTGCCCGAGTGAAGTGAATGATCGCGAACGACCCGACGGCAGCTTTATTCACTATCCCCTCAATTATGCAGGGAATGCGGGTGACTGGTATATCTACCAACCACCACAAGACCGTGGCACAGGTGTGTTTCTCCTCAACCGACCGCTGCGTCTGAGCGAGATCCTCGACGGAACGAGCAACACGTTGGGGCTCGCCGAAGTCAAGGCCTTCACGCCCTATCTTCGAGACGGTGGTAATCCCGCGGTCGCAACGAGCCGCCCGAACTCACCCGACCAGATCGCTAACTTCGGTGGGGAATTCAAATCGGATTCCGGCCATACCGAATGGGTGGATGCTCGAATCCATCAAACGGGTTTCACGACTACCTTTTCACCCAATACATTCACCCCCTATTCCACGGGTGGTAAAACCTACGACATTGATTTCAACTCGTCTCGCGAGGGGCGATCGACCTCGCTACCCACCTACGCTGTAGTGACCAGTCGCAGCTACCATTCCGGTGGCGTGAACGTCCTCAAGATGGATGGTTCGGTGCACTTCCTTGCTTCGAGCATCGATCGAACGGTCTGGCAATCTCTCGGTTCGCGTGCAGGAGGAGAAGTGGTCGGCGATCACTAAATCTCCAATCGGTCTTTTTACAACTCTCTCAGTGAAGGAATTGAAGCTGTGCTCTCATCCTTGAATTCAAGATACCTAAACGACCTCCTGGTGGCCTTTGTTTTTCTCGCCTCGTTGGCGAATGCGACCTTCTCGCAAGAGAAATCGCCGCGAATCACATCGGACCCACCTAGGTTCGCCGGCCCCACGGAAACTGGCTATTTACTGCCGAACGGTTGGCACATCACTCCAGCAGGCAAGCAGATCGAAACGAATGATTTGATCTTGAATATCATCCCGCTTCAGGATGGAAAGCATGCGTTAGCCACGTCCAATGGTTTTAATGAGCATCAACTGCTACTGCTGGATTTGGACCGAGGCGAGATTGTTGACAAACAGACGGCTTATCAAAGTTGGTATGGACTGACTTACTCTGCCCGCCGCAACCAAATTTGGTGGTCCGGAGGAGGCTGGGGCAAGCTGCACAGGTTCGAACTCGTCGATCGCAAACTGCAGCGGGTTGGTGATACCGAACCAAACGCCCAGCAATTGAGTCGGGAACAACTGGCCGCTCTCCGCGCAGAACTCGAGAAAGAAAAAGGATTCCGAAGCGGTCTCTGCATCGACGAGGAACGAAACATTCTTTATTCACTCAAAATCAATTCGGGTAAGTTGGCGTCAATCTCGCTGGAAAATGGCGAGACACGCGAACTGGAACTGGGTGGCCGCCCCTACGATCTCGTTCTCAACCAGTCTCGTCATTTGCTCTACGTGACCGACTGGGCCCAGTCGCGGCTGTTGGTAGTGGATCCAATGGAGATGAGAGTTGTCTCAAGAATCGCTGTTGGAGAGCATCCCAATCAGATCGCAAAGCATCCGACCGATTCGCGTCTATTCATCGCGTGCGGCTCGACCAATAGCGTTTCGGTAGTCGATACGGTTCGAGGCATTGTTACCGAAACGATTTACACAGGGCTTTTTCCCAAAGCTCCTGAGGGGAGTACGCCAGATGCGGTCGCCGTCTCTCCCGATGGAAACACGCTAGCCGTCGCGAATGCCGACAACAACAGCATCGCGTTAGTCGATATCGAACATCCAAATCGGAGCGCCGTACGTGGTTTCATTCCGACCGGATGGTACCCGACCGCCGTAGCCTTTACCCCGGATGGAAAGAAATTGCTGGTCGGTGTTGGCAAAGGAAACCAATCCAAAGCCAACCCGATCCCGAAACCCTCGGATGAGGACAAGAATACCTCAGAAGCCGAAAAAGAGATTCGGAAGATCATCCCGTTCCCTTACATCGGGACGCTGATGACCGGCGCGGTTTCTGTCCTGGAAATACCCGATGAGGAACAGCTTAAAAACTACACCGCGCAAGTCTACAAGAACTGCCCCTACTCCGATTCGATTCTGACCAGTGTTCCTCACGACAAACCCACCGCGATACCGACGAAGGTTGGAGATCCCAGTCCTATCAAATATGTCATCTATATCATCAAGGAGAACAGAACCTACGATCAGGTTTTTGGAGATCTGGCAACCGGCTCCAATCCCAAGGGAAACGGCGATCCATCGCTCTGTATGTTTCCGCGGAACGTCACCCCAAACCACCACAAGCTAGCGGAGCAGTTTGTCCTGCTCGACAACATGTATTGCAATGGACAGGTAAGTCGCGATGGCCATCCATGGAGCACCATGGCTTACAACACAGACTACATCGCGCGCGACTGGCACCTGACCTATTCCAGACGTCTGGGAGTGGACGACGATGACGAGGGACACCTGGCATCGGCTCCTTCCGGATACATTTGGGACGCCTGCCTACGAGCAGGAATCAGCTATCGCAGTTACAAAGAGTATGGCGCTCGGGTTTCCGAGGGAACCGATGTCCGTATGGAGGGGCGTGTGCCTGGATTGGTGGGTCATATGTGCCCTAACTTCGGGATCGGTCGCTCCAGTACTGGGCGGGAACGAGACACGGATTTGGTCGACATATTCTTAGAAGAGTACCGGGATTTCAGCGCAAAAAACACCATGCCTCGGTTCATCATCATGAGTCTAGGTGAGGACCATACCGACGGAACGCGTCCCGGCTCATTCACACCTCAAGCGTGCGTCGGGAGCAATGATCTCGCGTTAGGAAAACTCGTCGATGCGGTGAGCCATGGTCCGCTGTGGAAAGAAACCGCCATTTTTGTCATTGAGGATGATGCGCAAAATGGTCCTGATCATGTCGATGCACATCGAACGGTCAGCCTCGTCATCAGTCCTTACACCAAACGTCAATTTGTCGACAGCACTCAGTACAGCACGGTGAGCATGATACGCACCATGGAGCTCATCCTCGGTTTACAACCTCTATCACAGTACGATGCCTCCGCTCGACCGATGTTTCATTCCTTCACCAACGTGGCAGACTTAACCCCCTACAACCACGAACCAGCCCAAATCGACTTGATGGCCAAAAACGACGCATCGGCGTATGGAGCGAAACGGTCCTTGGAGATGGACTTTGACGAATATGACCGCATCGATGATTTTGAACTGAACGAAATCCTCTGGCGAGCGATCAAGGGAATCGACGCACCGTTACCTCCGGCCGTGCGACGCGCGATTGCATTTCGAGCCAACCGAACCGACGCAGAACGACAAAACCCCTAGGTGATCGACCGTTCTGGACCACATTCCGTCGGAACTAGTCGCACTCGATGACTCCGGTCCCATGGCAGAATCGCGATTGTCCG
>JBBAXA010000021.1:0-37636 GCA_040396935.1 Pirellula sp. | reverse complement strand
CTCCAAACGATCCATGAGTTCACTCGGGCGCGAGCCCATTAGGGGTTTCCGTTTTCGGTTTTGGATCGTCATTATGCTCGCTCTCAGCAACGCGATGTTTGTAGTCAGCATCGCGGTAATCACGTCCGGCATCGGGGGCTCACGTCCGGCATCGCGATGCTCGTAGTCAGTATGACGGGATCGTGCAGATCGGCATCGAGGATTGCCGACCGGAGTTCCTTTCACCCAAAATCGACAGCATTCCTGAGCTGGATTATTCTACGATTCAACTTTAGAGATTTACTAGCGTTTAGAAGTCTACCGTCAGGGAGTTCGGTAATGTTTATTCCGAATCCCTCAGTGGATTTCTGGATTTCATTCAATGACTCACGCAACAAGTTTTGTAATCAATATTTTTATTGGCTGACTATTTCGGCAACAGTCGCTAACAAGTTTAATTTCGATGCCATAAGTTGTTGATGGTTTCCTTCTACGTAATGCTTTTGAGTTTACAAAGTCTCGGATGAAACCGAGCCATTTGACTGAGTTACTGAGTTGATGACTTTAATTTTTGAGAGCGTCTATGCCTTAATCTTACGCAATCGTCGCCATGCTCCGCCTACGATACCGAAGCAACCGAGGAGGAGCATCGATCCGGGCTCGGGAACAGCCGTAAAGTTGGCGCTACCGGGTGATAGATTTTGAAAATTCAAATCTGCGGCGGTGAACCCACTTGCATGTGAAAACCGTGATGCATCAACATTGAATGGACCGGAACCTGTACCCAGAACGTCAGCTGCAATCCACGCGTTAGAAACAGAGTCACGAGCGAGGAAATCAGGATTAAATCCAGTCGTTGGATTGGTAAACGCTCCAACGTTGACGCCACCAAGTGACGCGGCATAGCCAATATTCGAATTAGTGGTGTCGTTTTCAATTAAGGAGACAGCGTCAACTACGGAGCTCCACCGAGTCGTGTTCAAAGTGCCAGAGTTCGTCAGATCCAAATCATCATTCACAGCTCCAGTGAAGCTTCTAACCAGCAGGAATGTGTTTGAGCCATTTTCGATGTCAGGATTGAAATCCGCGACATTAACCACAGTCCGAGAGTCTGGATTTGGGTTCAACAATCCCGCAGCATCTCGCCAAAGGAAGAGGCCGTTGGTGCCTGTGGAGAAGGACGAAAGGTTTATTGCCTGATCGACGACACCCGCCGCCGCTCCATCCCCTTCGATCGATAAAAACCAAAGGTTCTGCATCGAAGCAGCGCCACCCGACGCACTCCTAATTTCAAAAAATTCGAAACCGTCATCCGATCCAGGAGGATTGATAAAAATCTCATTCAGAAAGAAATCTGCGCTGGATGACTGAGCTACACCGAGCACACCGAGCACGAAGAATGACTTCAAAAACCAGCGATTCAGGCCAAACCATTTCATGTTGAATCTCCAGGAACTATCAAGCTAATTTCGGCCAGCGACTAGAGCTGAGTGGAAAGATGAATATGTTAGGTAAAATCAACCAATCGGTTGATTAACTTACTGTTAATTTCTAGAGTAAATACCTTCGGATGGCGGCAAACCATCGGGGCCAACGACCATTGCGGTTCGACTGTTCCAGTCGCACGACCTATTCACAATAAGTTATCCGAATCTTGGTCCCTGGGACTCTGCAGGCTGACATCATCACGCAGTGGACTTTCGAGGGAGAAGTAACCACACCTTCGACTGGAGCTGGAACTGCATCGCTGTTTGGAGGAACCACTGCCATATTCGCGACTGGAAATTCAGGAGGTCGGGGCTGGAACACGACGACCTACGCGGATCAATCCACCGGTTCTGGAACGCGAGGAGTTCAGTTTCTCGCGAGTACCGCAGGCTTTTCGGATATCAAACTCGCTTTTGACCATCGAGCTTCAGGGACGGCATCCCGATGGGCACAGATAGATTACACGCTCAACGGCGGAACAAGCTGGACAACTGGCTTCTGGAACAACAATGGTGGCTTGTCACCTCACGACAATTTCTACTCATTCAATGTGGATTTCTCTTCGGTGACGGGCGCGAACAACAACGCGGGCTTTGGTATTCGAGTCGTGTCGATTTTCTCACCACTAGCATTTGATCAGAATAATACATTAGCTGACTTTGCTGCCAATACCGCGTACATGCGAGCGAATGCAGGTGCTGTTTACTCTCCGAATACCAGCACAGCGACGGGAGACTATGGAACGACAGGAACTTGGAGATTCGACAACGTCACTATAACTGGTGTTCCTGAGCCTTCGTCCGCTGTTCTACTGGGAACGTTGGGGTTCGCACTGGCATCCCACCGTCGATTCCTCCGACGCCGCCGGGCAGCCTGACACAGACTGAGGAGAGTTCACCTCTCGGTGCTAGAAATGGGCATACCGATATTGGAGAGTCGATCATATCGATCGGACGCCAAGTCCGATTGATATGGTCGCGTGTGATGAGACCAACGCAACGGATCGCAGTCTATCGAGCAATTCGGCACAAAGCCTGTTCGACAGCGGGTCGAACCGATCACTTGGCGAATTCTCAGGAGACAATCTCAGAGAGAATACGAGCTCCCTCGACTCCGCTCAATCGGAAATCGAGGCCTTGGAATTTATAGGTGAACGATTCGTGATCGATCCCGAGCTGATGCAACATCGTCGCGTGGAGATCGTGAACGGTGCATATCTTTTCTGCAGCGGCGTATCCTAATTCATCTGTCGCTCCGAGCACCGTTCCGCCTCGTATTCCCGCGCCTGCCATCCACATCGCCATCGACCGATTATGGTGGTCGCGACCGATCGGACCTTTGTTGCTCTGCGACATCGGAGTACGCCCGAACTCTCCGGACCACACGATCAGCGTATCGTCGAGCATTCCCCGTCGCTTCAAATCCCGAACCAATGCAGCACTCGCTCGATCGACTTCTTTAGCACGCAGCGGCAGCTCTTCACGCAACAAACTGTGATGATCCCAATCGCGGTGATAGAGCTGAATGAATCGCACGCCGCGTTCGGCTAACCTTCGAGCCAGGATGCAATTACTTGCAAAACTACCATCCCCAGGTTGGCATCCATACAATGCTAGGGAATCGGCTGTTTCATCCTGCATATCCATCAGATCGGGAACGCTCGACTGCATCTCAAATGCCAACTCGAATTGTGCGATGCGAGTCAGAACCTCTGGATCATGGACCACCGATTCGTACTGACGATTGAGTGCATTGATCGCGTCGACATCCAGACCCTGCTGATCTCTCGTGATCCCCGGAGGATTGCTCAGGTACAAGACAGCATCCCCTTTACTCCGAAGCTGAACGCCCTGAAAACGGCTTGGTAAGAAACCGCTGCTCCATTGCCTGGCTGCGATCGGTTGTGGCGATCGACCGGCTCCCGTCGAAACCAAAACGACAAAGCCTGGGAGATTGTCCGCCTCGCTTCCGAGTCCGTACTGGATCCACGAACCCATACTCGGGCGTCCTGCGATCTGGGATCCCGTATTCATAAACATGTGTGCAGGGTCGTGATTGATCGCATCGGTGGTCATCGATCGAACCAAACAGATCTCATCCGCGATTCCACCGATATGGGGCAACAAACTACTGATTTCGGTTCCATTCTGACCGTACTTGGCATAAGGGAACACAGGCCCCAAGCAAACCAACTTTTGTCCTTGCAATTGGGCGAGCTGCTGGCCACGGGTGAAGCTTTCCGGCATGGGTTGGCCATTCATCTCCGTCAGCTTGGGTTTGTTATCGAACAACTCCAAGTGGGAGGGTCCCCCTGCCATCGTGAGCCAAATCACTCGTTTCGCACGCCGAGGAAAAGCGAACCTCGCTACTGCGGGAGCCGACTGCTCCGAGCGCGTCTCCCCATGAAGCAGCATGCCCAGTGCCGCCGCACCAACTGTGCTACGACCCAACATGCGTCGCCGACAAAGATTCGTGGTCCAGGGATCGAGTCTCATGGTATCAACTTCGGGTAATGGTTTCGTGCAGACACAAAAGGACTCGAGCCACATGGGTCCAGGCTGCCAGCGAGGATGGTTCGAAGTCTCGAGGATTCGGCGCAATCCCTACTGCCAATAGTTTCCCTGCGGCAACCGCATCCGAGGAATACCGCTCTCGATGTTGTTTGAGCAACTGGCTTAACGTTTCGATCTCTGTCCTACTGGGTTTGCGCTGGAGCACCTGCTGAAATGCCCATTCGATGCGAGACTCATCGGAGTTGTACGACTGCTCTAGAATCCTACCCGCAAGAGCGCGGGCGGCCTCCACGTAGGTGGGGTCGTTCATCAATACGAGCGCTTGCTGCGGGATATTCGATCGCGTCCTCTCTGCGCAGCATTCCTCCCGACTCGGTGCATCGAATGCCAACAAGCTCGGGTGGAGGAACGACCGTTGCCACCAAGTGTACAAACCTCGACGATGCTGGGCAGAGCCACGATCCTCTTCGTAGGTACGTGTCGGAAAGTTTAAGTTCTCCCAGTAGCCGGCAGGCTGGTACGGTTTGACGCTCGGGCCACCGATTTCCGATGCCAACAGCCCTGAAACGTAAAGGGATTGATCGCGAATCAATTCCGCATCGAGCCGAAACGTCGATTGCCTCGCATACTCTCGGTTGTAAGGATCCGCAGCCATTTGCTCGGCCGTACCGACCGAGGATTGTCGATAGGTCCGACTGGTTACAATCAGCCGGACCATGTGGTTCCAGTCCCACCCGGAGTCCATGAACTCGCAGGCGAGATAGTCGAGTAGTTCCGCATGGATGGGCGGTTCACCTTGTGCACCGAGGTCGTCTAAAATTTTGCTCAACCCGGTTCCAAAGAAATGTTTCCATAAGCGATTCGTGACAACGCGAGCCGTAAGTGGATTCTCACGTGAGACGAGCCATCGAGCCAGATCAAGCCTGTTCCATTCACGTCCCTCCGGGACCGGCTGAGGCAGATAGCTCGGAAATGCGGGATGCATGACCTCGCCAGACTCATCCAACCAATTCCCGCGAGGCAGGATTCGAACGGTTCTCTTCTTCGAGGTACTTTTTGAGACCAGGCACTTTGGGATCTGCCGATAGAACTCGGATCGTGCCTGCTCTGCCGTTTCGAACGCCTTCCATCCTTCGCGATGCGAAGTGTGTACATACTCTCGATAGAAACGCCGGATCTCTTGTTTTTGGGCCTCGCTCGGTTTGTCCGATTGTATTGCTGCCAGAACGTTGCGTTTGACTTTCTTGTCCGCCTGACGACCATCCATCGCGGACTGGATTACCTCGAAGAGACTCGGATCGGTTCGTACCGACTCCTCCCATTCCTTTTGGGCAGCGTTTACTTCATCGGCCCTCGTTTCGAAGGCAGCCTTCGCCTTCTCTAAATCCGCATCCAACGCAGCCAATCGCTCTCTCTGCGTCGCAGTGGGCACGGGCATCCCCTCCTCGCGCGGCCCGACCAGACCCTCGTCAATATCAGCAAAAAAAGCACCGAGTGCATAGAAATCACGCGTTGTGAATGGATCGAATTTGTGATCGTGGCACTGCGCGCAACCTGTCGTTTGTCCTAACCAAACCGTACCGATTGCACGCACTCGATCCGCCAGCATGCGAGCCTCATAATCCTTTGGCTGCGCGCCTCCCTCTTCGGTGGAGAGGATCAATCGGTTGAATGCAGATCCCACCAAAGTGTCTTGATCACGGTCCGGTAGCAAATCCCCAGCGATTTGTTCTAAAGTAAAGCGGTCGAATCGCTTATTGCTATTGAATGACTGGATCACCCAGTCTCGGTAAGGCCAAGTATTACGAGGGGTATCGCTGTGGTAGCCGATGGTATCCGCATATCGGACGACATCGAGCCAGCCCTGAGCCATACGCTCACCGTAATGTTGATTGCTCAGCAACCGCTCGATCAACTTGTCATAGGCGTCGGGCCGATCGTCGCGAGTGAACAACGCCACCTCCTCGGGGGTTGGCGGCAATCCGATCAGATCGCTGTAAACTCGACGGATCAAAATACGGCGGTCGGCCTCCTCACCGAACGACCAACCCAGGCGTTGCAATCGTTGACCGATCCAATAGTCGATTGGATTCCGCGATGCGGGAACAGGGGCTTTCTTCGGAGCCTCATAGGACCAGTGCTTTTGATAAACGGCACCCTGTGCAATCCAATCCCTAAGAATTCTTTTTTGGGCGTCGCCCAACGACTTTTTGGAGGATGGCGGAGGCATCACGGTCGACTCATCGGTAGATTCGATACGGGTAATCAATTCGCTCTCATTCGGTCTCCTCGGAGCGAGTATCTTTTCCGAGATCACTTCATCGAATACGTCCAGCCTGAGATCGGCCTGCCGATGACTGGCATCTGGCCCATGGCATGAGAAGCAATACTCCGAGAGGATAGGTCGAACATCCCGATTGAATTGCAATGCATCGCGCTCGATGCTCTGAGCTCGCACTCCTGACATGCTGGCGCAGACGACCAGACACCCTACCAACCATCGGAAGACATGAGATTTTTGAATGGGGAGCGGAACCTGCAACTGCTTTGCGAAATGCATTTCGGATCACCGATCAAAGAGGAATGGACTCTTTTCGTCATGATATTGTGATCCATCGTCAGGGCTCCGGGAAGCTACCTAGCGAATCGAGTAAGTGGTCCTTTTTCATAAACGCAGGAAATTCATATCAACAAGAGTCTTAGCTGAGCAACTTTGGCAGAGGCTATCCAATCCATCCCCAGGGTGGCCCGATTTTTCTAGTCGGCATGGTCGATTGTCGGATACCGCTGTCCATGTCGGAATTTCGATCGGTGGACCGCCACCTGTCCCCTCGCATGAGAGCTTCAGTTTGCACTGCGATCTGCGTTCGATGCTCGAACACAGTAGAGATGGGAGTCGGACCGCAGGTAGAGTTCCCCTCGATCGACAGCGGGGGTGGCATTGCACATGCTCTTGTCGCTAGCAAAGCGATTCTGGGCAATGATCTTCATCTCCGAACCCGGTTCCGCGATCAAAAGCCCATCGAATCGCGTTTGAAAAAACAATCGTCCCCCAATCGCAACTGCGGAAGCATAGACTGGCCGATCCCGGGATGTCATATTCGCCACGCGAGATCGATGAAACAATTTGCCATCCTTCGCGGAGATGACATAGTAGGTCCCCCGATCATCAATCCAATACAAATTGCCATCGAGCAATACAGGTGTCGAGACGTACGACGAATTTCGACTCGTCCAAACGGTATGCGATTTGGTGCAGTCGCCGGTACCGCCGAGGCGGATGGCAACCGATCCGCTCGAGCGATAACCTCCAAAGGCAATCGCGACGTCTCCATCGAGAATGAGACTCGGTGAAAGGTTCCCTGTTAATGTCGTCTCGACGTACCATACGAGTTTTCCAGTCCGTGGATTCAATCCCCAAACCTCGCCGGGTACTGCAATCATCAGATCCGTTCGCTGGTCATCCACTTTTGCAAGAATAGGGGTCCCATAGGCTAGTTCGAGCGACGAGCCAGCCGCCTTCCATACTTCCTCACCCGTCGCAGCGTTGAGTGCTCGGATCGATTGACTTTCCTCCGAGGCGTTGACGATGACAAGATCCTCGAACAGGATCAAACTCGCCGCGGTACCCCATCCTCGATTTCCTGATTCGGTTCCCACACTGGTTTGCCATAATTTTTTGCCTTGCATATCAAACGCCAGTACACCGGACTTACCCAGAAAGGCAAACACTCGGCTACCGTCGGTAACAGGGGTGTTGGTGGCGTAACCATGCTCTGGAACTCCCATCCCTTGATAAGCATCTTCGGGTTGCACCGCGGGTTCCTGATGAGACCACAGGACCTTTCCATCCTTACGTTGGATACAGAGCAATTCCCTTTTCAGTTGCCCGGTGCCGCGTCGACTTTCTCCATCGATGCCGGTGTAGCACGTGAGGAAGACATGCTCGTTCGTTAGGATGGGGCTGGAGGACCCTGGCCCGGGTAATCCAGTTGTCCATTTCAGATTCTTCGATTCCGACCATTCTATAGGTATCTTGGTATCGGAGCTGATTCCAGTACCGTTCGGCCCACGAAACCGCGACCACTCTGTGGTAACGGCATGGGTTGCCGAAATCGACGCCTGTTCGATCGGTAGACTATCGCTCAGTTCGTCGGTACCTCCGACCTTCGTTTGAGTCTCGGGACGAATACCGGCATTGGATGAACGCGGACGGGGACCGGGACGCCGAGGGAGCACAAACACCGCAGCGAGCGCTAGGAGTAGTGGCGCAACAAGGATAGGCCACCATCGGAAACGAGACTTGCCTCCTGTAGCCTTGGTGTTTGCGATGCTGGAATCGTTCGATGATGTGGACAACATTGCGCCCCCGATGGAAAGAAGAGAATCGAGTCCACCGCGTCGAACGAGGGACCTGTTCCCATACAAATGGTTGTAAGGTATGGGTTGCCATCTCACATCATTCCCGCCTCCCTTTCATCCAAGATCGTCACAAAATCCGAAGAATTCCAACTGAGCGAATCAGTAGGAATGACGGTCATTCGAATTCAGACGGATTCTTTCAATCGGTCCAAACGCCAGCGATTTTTAACTGCTCCGTCGCAGTCCCGGCCCAGTTGCGATTCGCTGCAGGCGAGGCAGGACTCGGATGCAAGATCTTGGAGACAGCGATCTCTGAATTAGCTCCCAACGCTCTCTGAAAGCAGCTTTCTGCAAATGCTCCGACACCGACGGCATACTGGGGCTTCAGAACCTCGATCGTCTGAACGAGATGCCGATCGCACAATGCATGTAGCGCGGAGGCGTCCTCCCGTTGGAGTTTATCGGGTGTCACATTTCGGGCAGACTCATCCATGAAAACGAGCGGGCAGTAATTGATGACAAAATGCTCGCGAAAAAATCCGCTGGGATTTCCGAAGCGGAGTGCGAAAAGACCCCATAACCGTTTGCCTGAAACCTCCGATTTCTTGCAGGCAAAGCCTTCGATAGGACGTTTCGGATGCTCCTTTGGAGGTTTGGCTACCTTTTCCTCGATTTCTAACCAATCTCTGACGGCTGCGATCTCACCAAATGGAACCCCTGTCTGCGCCATTCCAAAAGGACCGGGATTCATCCCCAGAAAGAGAACGCGACAGGATGCTGGAGCGTATCGAGAAACATACGATTGGTAGGATAGCCAGGCGTAGTCGAGGGGGTTGTAAACCCAAGCGACCGGCGTTCGAAATTTGAGTTTCGAGACACCCTTTCGCAGCTCATCAGCAATACCGAGCAGTCGCTTTGCACTGTCGCTCATCATGAATTGGAATTCGGCTTTAGAACCTTTCGTCCCAACGTTGGATTATAAGTTGTCCATCGATCTTTGGTGCGGTCGGATTCGATCAGCATGCGTGCAGAACTCAACTTGGCATCCAACTCATCGAGATAATGGAATGCAATCGCCTCGAGAGTCATAGGAACCTTAGGGCTCCCATGTTCCAAATGACCGTGGTGACTGACGACAATGTGCTGAACCTGGAGGAGAGCTTCTGGATCGACAGAGATTCCGCTCGACCTCAATTCCTCCACTTTTCGGTCTAGCATCTGAATGCCCTGGACCAAATGACCCAAAAGCTGTCCGGGATCCGTATAACCCAGTTCTCCATCGAAAGCAATTTCGTCGATCTTGCCGATGTCGTGAAGAAAAGCTCCGATCACCATCACGCTGGGATCGAGCTCCCCATAATGCGAGCAAAGGATCTTGGCGAGCTTCATCAATGAAACCACATGCTCGATCAATCCGCCGGGATAAGCATGATGAGCCTTCACTCCAGCTGGAGCACAGCGGAGCCCTGCCTCAATTCTGGGGTCACGATAAAAGGCGAGCCCAATCGCTTTTAAGGACTCGTTCTGGATTTGCTGGAGCATTCCTCCAATCTCTTGCCATAACGATTCGACATCCACTCGAATCACACTATCAAAATCCTCTAAAGCGATTGTCGCTTCGTCTACGGTCTGAAGCTGCGTCACGATCAGTTGCATGGTGCCATTATGCAGTTGAGACGTGCCATGCACTCGCACGTAGCTACCTTTGGTAAACCGTTCCGCTAGCTTCTCATCCGCGTTCCAACGCATGGCGGAAATCGTTCCCGACTTATCTTGGAGCTGCAGTAGGAGATAGAGGTTACCCTGACGATTGGCCCGCAGCTGACGATCGACGATTCGATACACTTCGTCGATCTGCATTTGTGGCTGAATATCTGCGACAAAAGTACGTGGCATTGTTCTTTCAAACCAGTAGAACGATAAATTAACTACTCGCGCTGGAGTAACTTTTCAGAGCTCTTTGGAAAACCCATCGACTGAGTCCCAAGGATGCCAGCGTTGCAAAAACCGCAAAAACCGAAAGCCGCCACTCCCAGGGCTCATTGGGCACCAAGGGCTGAGCAAGTGTTCTAGCGGGTACATTGACAACAACAAGCACGGGAACCAAAAAGGTAAACACATACCATAGCGGAATACCCCAACCACTTTGGTAGATCTCCATCGGGTAGCGCGAAAAGTTGGTGATGTAGAACCAAAAATCATAAAGACTCTGGTTTCGCCCCAACCAAATGCTCGTCGCAGCCAGACAAATCATAAGACTGTAGAGCAAAACAACACCACACAAGACGTAGAAACAGTACATCCCGATCCCGAGCCACGTCCAACTCCAGGGAGGGTCTGCTCGATGCGTCAATTGGATCAATCCATAGACGAGAATGACCATTCCCAAAACCAAGTTCGAGAGCGAAGACCATTCCACTTTACGGAAGGAAATTAGAAACTGAGTATCGATTGGCTTCAGGATGGCGAAATCCAGTCCGCCGGTACGAATCAATTCGCTGAACTCCTGCGCGTTGGGCATCAGGAACGCTTGAATGATCGAGTTGATGATCCAGGTTGTAGCCAAGAATACAAAAAACTCGTTCCTGCCCCAACCTGTCCCTGTTCCGATCGACTTCACATGATGGAACACGATCAAGTAGAAACCGAGATTCATCAACAACCAAGACAAACTCGAAACACAATCCAGAACGAAGTTGCTTCGAAACGTCATATCTCGAATCAAACTATTTCTGGCAAACGTCAGGAAGACATGAAGATAATTGGGGGATTTCGAGGTGTCCTGGTTCGAGTGCATCAACAGCAGACCAGCCCAATCCTAAGGATCCGTATGTTTCTCAGGCGCATGAAAAAGGCTATGGAAACTACCCATAGCCACGATGATCAAAACGGATAGAACTATTCCGCTGCAGTAGCCTCAAACGAGGGCTTGGATGATTTTTTGGTCTCTCGATCGTTCTTACCTACCAATTCGAGAATGGCTCGCGTTCCATTATCACCGAGCCTTGGCTTGGCCAAACGCATGATCCGCGTATAACCACCCGCCCGATCCATGAACCGCGGAGCAATCCGATCGAACAAAATCTTTACTGCTTTTTTGTCTCGGATGATTGCGAGCACGCGACGTCGGGCTGCTACCCCGGGAGCACGGGCAGCAGACCATTTCTGCCACTGCTCGCTTTTCCGCCAAGCCTTCCATTCATCCGAACCTCGCTCCGCTTTGGTTGCGAACTGACCCGCTTCGGCGTCGGAGTTGACTGCATGCTTTGCAATCGTGATGCACTTTTCCACCAAAGGGCGAATTTCCTTCGCCTTCTCGAGGGTCGTGACAATGCGACCCGGGATCTTCGGGGCATTGAGGTCGAGTTCCGTCGTTTCTCGTTCGGTTAGAAAAACAGCTGCGACCAAATTGGCGAACAATGCTTTTCTATGCGAAGGACTTCGTCCTAGTACTCGGCCTTTGCGTCGGTGTCTCATGGCTTATCTATCCAAAATATCGGTACTGTTTCTTTTCGGAGGCCCTCTTCAAAAGGCAAAGGCCCACCTGTTCATGATCGATTAACGGAGCGACGGCACCCTCATACCCAGATGCAGCCCCATCGTCGTCAATTTCTCTCGGACTTCGTTGAGGGTTGTTTCGCCAAAGTTGCGAACCTCCAGAAGTTGATCCTCGGTGCGTTGCACCAAGTCTCGTACCATTCGAATCCCCTCGGCCTCCAAACAATTGTTGGCTCGAACCGAGAGCTTCAAATCGGTAACCAGAGTGTTGAGCTTGGCTTCCAATTGAGCTTCTGCGCTTCCGGGACCGCCGCGAGCGACCGCGTGCACTTGCTTGCCTAACTCACTGGACTGCACGAACGGGTTGAGATGCTTTCTCAGAATCTTTGCACCCTCGACGAGCGCCATTTCCGGCTGAACAGATCCGTCAGTCCAAATTTCGATAACCAAACGGTCGTAATTCGTTTTCTGTCCGACGCGGGTCTCCTCGACGAAGTATCGAACACGGACGACTGGGCTGTAGACCGCATCGACCGGGATAATCCCGATCTCATGGTCGCCGGAACTATGCTCGGATGCAGGAATGTATCCGCGACCATTCTCGACAACCATTTCCATCATGAATGGAACATCGGATGTCAGGGTAGTAAGAACGTGGTTTTTGTTGATGATCTCGACATCGGAATCGGTTTGAACATCTGCACCAGTGATAGGCCCCGCCTTGTCCGCGCTGACCGTAAGAACACGGGTGTTATCGCTGTGATTCTTCACCACGAGCGCCTTCACGTTCAAAACGATTTCCGTGACATCCTCTAAAACGCCAGGAATGGAGGAGAACTCATGCTGAGCTCCGCGAATCTTAATTTGCGTGACCGAGCTACCTTCCAGACTGGAAAGGAGCACGCGCCGCAGGCTGTTACCAATCGTCGCCCCGAACCCCCGCTCGAAGGGTTCGGCAGTAAATTTTCCGTACGTTGAGCTCAACGTCGAACGGTCCACGCTCACTTGGCTAGGCAACTCTAGTCCGCGCCAACGAATATGCATTCCGAGGGTCTCCAGTAAGGAACCAATGGTTGACTAAAATCAAAACCTACACACGTCGTCGCTTGCGTGGGCGACAACCGTTGTGAGGTATTGGTGTGATGTCTTCGATTTGCTTGACGGAAATTCCAGCCGCTTGCAATGCAGTGATTGCGGACTCCCGACCCGATCCAGGACCCTTGACTCGGACCTCGATCTCCTTCATACCGTATTTGATGGCCTTCTCAGCCGCCTGTTGGGCGGCCAATTGACCGGCGAAAGGGGTGCTTTTGCGAGAACCTTTGAAACCACTGGTTCCAGCGCTCGCCCAGCAAAGGGTGTCCCCCTTTGTATCCGTAATAGTGACGGTCGTATTGTTGAAAGTCGCTTTGACGTGTGCTATCCCGGCGGTGACGTTCCTGCGTATCTTACGACGCTTGTTGGCTGCATCACCTGTTTTGCTACCTGAAGTTTTTGCCACAACCCATCCTCTAAATCAAATTCTCAACGAAATCTCATCAGGCAATGAACGCCTATACAATAAACCGAAAGCCCACAAGAGTCGCCTACGAAGCAAGCCAAGTGAACATTACCGTAAATCCTTCACGCCCTTCTTACCAGCAACGGTCTTCCTGGGGCCTTTTCGCGTGCGAGCGTTCGTCCTCGTTCTCTGCCCTCGAACGGGCAAACCGAGCTTGTGACGCAGGCCTCGATAACACTTGATTTCGCGCAATCGGTGAATGGATTGACCGATTTGTCGACGAAGTGGACCCTCGACCGTGTAATCTCGTTCGAGCAGACTCGCCAAGCGACTAAGCTCGTCTTCGTCCAATTCCCGAGCTTGCTTACTCGGATCGATTTTAGTCTTTACGCACGCCTCCCGAGCGATCGCCGGGCCGACGCCGTAGAGGTACTGTAAAGAATGAACGACCTGCTTGTCGTTTGGAATATCAACACCGAGCAGACGCGGCATGCTTGCCTACTCCTAAACCTAATTCTGATCGAGGGTTACAATTGCTCGAGGCGTCCTCCGGATGTTCCGGAATCTCCGCTTCGGCGATAGGAAGCCCCAGAGTGTACCGAGGAGGGGCTCCACCTGACAAGGCTTAATTGTCGGCTTTGGCACGCATTTTTCATGTAGGCTCGACCGGATCTTCCGGATCGAAGGAAAGGTCGGTGGGAGGCTCATCCCTTCCGTAGTCGAAGAAGCCAGCGCCGGTCTTCACTCCGAGCTGATTCGAGTCGATCAGCGGCTGAAGCTGGTCGATCAGAGGCTGCCATACGGAGTCACCGTCGACGAAACGTGCCGCGCTCATGGTTTGGTGGATCAAGTCGATTCCTATCTGATCCATCATTCCAAACGGCCCGATCGGCATCTTGGTCACGCTTTTCCAAGCCATGTCGATCTGCTGAGGGCTGGCGACCCCTCGATCCAGCAGCTGGAGCGAAGCCTGAAGCAGAGACCGAAGAAGCCAATTGAAAACATAACCCGGATTTTCGACCGTCTGCACCAAAGGATGCTGCCCGATCCTCACAGCTAAGTCCTGCAGTCTATGGAGTGTGGACGGAGCCGTCTGCTTTCCGGCTGCGATGTCCACCAACTGCGTGTTCCAAACAGGAACGTGGAAATGAAAATTGGCAAATCGTTCCGGCCTGCTCACAAAGCGATCTAACATCGAAGGGGTGAAGTAGGAACTATTCGATGCAATGATCGTCGGGCTATCAAACCGGCTAGCAACCGATTGGAGGACTCTTCGCTTGACGGAGATCTGTTCCGTCACCGACTCTAAAACGAGTCCGGGGCGTTGCTGGATCGTTTCGAGATCTGTCGTGGTTGCAATCCTGGCCTCCATGGAATCGGCGCACTCTGGGGGCCATTTCTTCTGCTCCACGATCGATTTCCGATGATCCAGAATCCAGCGAATACCGGAAGACAACGCTTCCGAAGATTGATCCATCCAGGAGACATGAACGCCATGCGCAGCCATTTGCCCAACAATCTGGCGCCCTACCCAGCCTGCTCCTACGACGAGAACGAACTCGATTTTGTCCTGGGGATCGAGTTCGTCGGGAACGCTTGAGTCTGTAGCCATTGATCTTGTTGCAGTTCTACCAGCGATATCAAATGCGATGCTCGCTCCCTGGCAAGCAGTAAAGAATCATACCAAGCCTGACGTCGCTCTAGGAGGCTCCCGCACTGCTCTTCTCCGACTACTTCCCTGTGAATACTCTCCTGGCTCGGCCTGGACACCGAATCTTCTAATCCATGAGGGAGAGGACAGCAGTGCCCATACAGAGACCTTGCCACGACATCGTGGTCGATTGAAGGAACGGACTGCTGCTGACCGGGTCCCGAGACCTCTCGCCTCGCGTCTACGACTTGAGGCGACTGGGAATGGTGAGCTCCATCGGCACGCAACCGCGCCTTCCCGATTTGATCCAACCAAACGCTAAACTCTTCGCAGCTGGAATCAAATACAGAGCGAGGGCGCCTCGAGACGCCCGCCTGATCTACGGATTGAAGTTGTATGCTTACTTCCATTTGTCCTTGGGAGGAATGAACTGATCGATCGCGGTGAGTTCATCGCCTCGCACCGCACCTCCGAACCGAACTCCGAGCTCATGTATCTTGGAAGCGGCATCCTCGAGCTGAGCCGAATTGTTTAACTTGAGCGTTAAGCCACCGGCAATTTGGAGTATCTCCCCCAAAAGCGGTTGATTTAGCTTGGATTGGGCTGACTTCAATCGATCGATGGCTCGCGCGGCGCGTTGGGCAGACGTGATTCCGAATGTTGCTTTTTCTGTAGCCTTAGCGGTTGCACGCAGGCTGAACTCCAAATCGGCGATCATCCCGGCGACAAACATCGTGCGAATCCGTCCCGGAGTCTCTTCGGCATTTGCCTTGCCATCTGTTCGAACGAAATTGTGACGAATCGTCCCTTGGGACCAACTCACCAGCTCAAAATCGAGACTTCCAGCATGATGCCCTCCGACATTCACAAGCTTCTCGTCGGGCACGGTGTGGCAACGATAACAACTCTGAGCCAGCAGATAGACATTGATAGGATTTCGCATCCCTAAATCAATGCTCTTCGAGAATCGTTCCGCTCGGTGCTGGGGCGTTTCCTGCGATCGACTCACATTCGGTCCGCCATAATCGTTATGAACCGCAATCCATTCCTGCGCCGCGCCGTGGCAAGACTCGCAGGAAACGCCAGCGATCGCCTCGAGCCGACCCTCCACGTGATCCATGGTGTAGTGGCACTGAATGCAGTTCGAATCGTTTTTAAAATTCGAGATTCCTAATTTATCCGCGATCTGCTGGGCTGCTGGCTTGCGATGCAACGTCAAGAACGTTTCGCTATGCGGCGTGCGTTTCCAGGTTTGGATTTCGCTCGCATGACATTTTTCGCAGCTCTGATAACCCATGACCTTATGCGGATCGATGGCTACTTCCCACTTCGTGTTGCGAGGATCCACCTTGGAAACAGAGTTGGTCATGCCCAGGCCGATCGAAAGAATCGCAAAGGCAGCAACGATCCCAAACGTTCTTGAGAACCTCATCCGACTCAACCTCTTCACTCGAATTTCCAGAATTCCCGCCGCGCACTGAAACCCGCTCCAGTGCTCCGAGAAGGGTATGCTCTAGCTCGAGGCTGCGCTTTGATTTTTTTGAATCCCCACAACCAGATCGAGTCGATCAGGTGTCATAATCGCTACAGTTTGTGCAGTCGTCACGATAACCGTGGAGTGAATAGCGGTGGGCCCGTTCATTCAACTAGATATGGTAGGAAAGATTATCTCTGGAGGCCAAACCGGTGCTGATCGTGCAGCCCTCGATTTCGCCATGGAAAACGGGATAGCTCACGGGGGATGGTGCCCCTTGGGACGACTCGCCGAGGATGGCCCCATCCCCGAGAAATACGAATTGAAAGAAGCCGCCACGACCGATTACCGAGACCGCACACTCCGCAATGTGATGGAAGCAGATGGAACCCTCATTTTTTACTTCGACCGGCTACAAGGTGGGACCTTCCTAACCTACCGATATGCAAAAAAGTTCGGCAAGCCAACCTTCCTCGCCCGTTTGCCGACCAACTCCAGAAGTCGCCATCGCGCTCGAAAGTGGTTGCTCGATCATGGCATCCATACCCTCAATGTCGCAGGCCCCCGCGCCAGCAAGGACGATCGCATTTATCAGGCTGTCTTGGATTACTTAGGCCAACTCTTCGAACAGCAGCAGCCACGGCTTCCCCTATGAAAATCGCGCGAATCATCAAAGAGGGGAAAGCGTGAATTGCGAGCTTCCGTTCCATCGAACGCGACAGCCGGGAGGAAACGGCGTATCTAGAGTCGACGCATGCACAACGCAGACGTCGGATGAGAGACAACCAATCTTCCTGAGAGAGCAGGAAAAATACCCCGGCCTGTGCAATGAGGCGGACACTGCAGCCAGGCCGCGGGGTACCTTCGCGGTCGGCGGACCGACGCAAATTTTCGGTGCGTTTTGCAGACTCGAGGAGCCGTCTGAGAGCGGGGCATTGCTTGATCAGCATTGCCCCTGCACTCAAAGGACTTTGGGTAGAGGTGACTCCGCCCTAAAAATAGGCTTCATCACCGGGATATCGGAGGTAGCAACGAGCGTGCCAATCGAGGCTCTCGCAATCGCCTGTTCGAGTCGACAAGCTAGCTAAACAACGTTTTTACTGAATAAGATTGTTCGGCTTAATTTGGAAGTCGTAGTTGAAAAGAGAAGAGATGCCGAAAGGTTAGACGGTTCGCGATATGCCGGAATGCCGATTGCCTGTTTTGTAGGCACAGAGGGATCGACTCACGGAGTAGTGATTTTTCACGTGATCTCCCTACCACTGGAGCAAACCTGCCCTCCCTCAAGGATTCGATTCACGCGTCATCGATTGTAGACTACGATTGACTGCCGCAACCAATCCCAGCAGCGATGCTTTGGTGATCGATCGGTGCTGACCAACACCGAATAGTTCCTGACCATCCGGCGTTCGAACCAGGATGTACGCAGCAGCCGAGGAATCACTCCCTGCCTCCATCGCGTGTTCATGGTAGTCGAGAATATCGCAGGAGAGTGCGTACTTGTCTCGGATAGCATGCACGAATGCATCGATTGGCCCGGAACCCTGCCCCTCAATTTCGCACTTCTCTCCGCGGTAAGTGACCGTGAATCGATAGCGTTCCTGCTCTTCATCCTCGCATTCCACAGGGACGTGGGCGTGGTAGGTCAGCACAGCAGGCGGTTTGATGTAGGTTTCGACAAACCGAGACGCGACTTCATGCGCGGGGATTTCCCGTCCTGTCGCATCCGTAATTCGCTGGATGACTTGGCTGAAAGCGATTTGAAGCCTTCTGGGGAGTTGGAAACCGAGTTCGCTTTCAACCAGAAATGCGACCCCTCCCTTTCCAGACTGGGAGTTCACGCGAATGACAGGATCGTACTGTCGACCGATATCCGCGGGATCGATCGTGAGATACGGCACCTCGAATCTCTCCTGCCCGGATTCCCGCATCGCCGCAAATCCTTTCTTGATTGCATCTTGATGCGAACCGGAGAATGCGGTGAACACCAGGTCACCCGCGTAAGGCATACGCTCGTGCACTTTGAGTTCGGTGCAAAACTCGGCAACCCTTCTTATCTCTTTCAGGTTCGAAAAATCAAGCTTCGGGTCGATGCCTTGGGTATACATATTGAGCGCCATGGTGACGATATCGAGGTTCCCGGTCCGTTCACCGTTTCCAAACAGCGTACCCTCCACACGTTCTGCGCCAGCCATCAACGCCAATTCGGAGGCAGCGATTCCTGTCCCTCGATCGTTATGCGTGTGAACGGAGATGATTGTGTTGGCACGCCGACGAAATAGCCGACAAAACAACTCGATTTGATCTGCATAAACATTCGGCGTGGCCAACTCTACCGTCGACGGCAAGTTGAGGATCGTCTTATTGTCGGATGTTGGCTGCCAAACATCGCAGACCGCCTCGCAGATCTCCACGGCGAAATCGATTTCCGTTCCGGTAAAGCTCTCTGGAGAGTATTCGTATCGAATGCTGGACCGATCGGCCTGCTCCTTGGCGAGATCATGAATGTATCGAGCCCCCTCCACTGCCAACCGAACAATCTCAGCGCGTTCCGCTTGGAAGACGACCCTTCGTTGCAACGCTGAGGTCGAGTTATAGAGATGCACAATTGCCGATCTAGCACCTTGGATCGCTTCAAAGGTTCTATCGATCAGGTGCTTTCTTGCCTGTACGAGCACTTGGATGGTGACATCCTCCGGAATCAACTCTCGCTCGATCAGGTCTCGAACGAACTGGAAGTCCGTTTCGGATGCGGCCGGAAAGCCGACTTCGATCTCTTTAAAACCAATTCGAAGGAGTGTTCTGAACAATTCAAGCTTTTTGGCCGGCCCCATCGGGTTGATCAACGCTTGATTACCGTCTCGCAGATCCACCGAACACCAGATCGGAGCGGATTGAATGGTCTTGTCCGGCCAGGTTCTGCCCTGAATAGGTATCTGAGGAAAAGGTGTGTACTTCGCCATCGTGAATCGTGAAATACTCGGTGAGGAGATAAAAAAACCCTGAAGCTCGCTAAACGAGTCTCAGGGTTGGCCAGGATTGTGTCGACTCTGCGCTCCGTAGTCCTAACCCCTCACTCATTTACGCGAGAAGGAGAAGCGAAGTCGAGGATAAGAATGGAAGCGATCCGTTCATCAATTTTTTCCGGCATCAGTTTTTTTCCGGCTTTCAACTCAATAGACTAGCTTCCGAATCATCGTGAGTCAACCGCGTACCAAGAGAGGTACGCCGCATGGATCCCCCAATTCGCCTTCACTTTGCCCAATCGTTCGGTTTGCATCCTTCTCACTGGATATCACGCTCCGAGGCTCAGCGATGGGCGTGCGAAATACAACCTGCCTTGAGTACAAATCAATCGGCAGACACATGGGCGGAACGAGCGATGAAACCTCTCGTACTCGTGGGCGCATCGCCAAGGGATATCACATCCATTCGAGCGAGAGCTCTCAATCTGAATCCTACAAACGTTAAAACGCTCAAAGCGGATCCTTTATCTGTGGTCAATTGGACCCCTTCATCGATTTACCGAGTCGCGAAAGATCCTACGACCTATACTCCCACGCGGAGTTGATCCCTTGGTTTAGGCTTCAAAAGTATGCAAGCTGTCGCGGTTTTCAGCCATTCAAACAACTCGTATCAGCCAAGGTCGAATGGTCCTATTCCCATCGGCTTACCTGCGGAAGTCGAGAGTCGTTCGCTGCAGATGTCCCATTATCTGGCGACTCGTTCCTCTCTCAGCCAGGAAATCGTCCAAGCCTTTGCGGACCCGTTGTCATTCCAACATCGCAGCAGCGAGATCACCGCAATCGTCCCACTGGTCGTCGAACTCCTGGATCCTCAGGTGCTTCACCATAGCTACTCCAATTCAGTCCGTTTCGATCAGCATCAGCAATTAGTTCAAGGCCTCGCAACCGCGATACAGTGGCTATACGAGTCTTCCGAGTGGCATAAGCACACATGCTTTTCCATCCTCACCCTCCACTCGTTACTACCTATCTACCTCACTTCGACGCGGGATTCCTGGGAAAAGAGCCTCGGCCTCAGCCTGCACCTGCTCAGAAAAACAGCCTGCTTGAGCCATTGGTGCAAAGCCTTGGAAGATCATTGCATTTTCGACTGGCTCCATCATCAAGAAAGACTTTTGATACATCCACAAATTTCCATGGAGAGATCGTTCCGCTTAAGTTTGCAAAAGATGAACCATGCGTTCTGGGAATGGTATGACAAGGGTTTCTCCGTTCGAGCTTTGAATGCAACTGCGACCGAGGATAGCGTTCGAGATTCTGCGTACTGGTCTATCGCGTTACAACTCTCCAGGGGAGAAACGAAACCAACCCTCCCACCCAATCTAAAAATCGGCGATGTCTCTTGGGAGAAGATCTTGCGGCACTGGGAAAAACTAAACGACGCGCTTAGCAAAACCGTTTCCCGCCAACCATCGCCAGTTCCGGATCTCTCGAATGCAATGCAGGTGAAAGGGGCTACACCGCAAACGACCACGAACCATCCGGTCTCCTCGCCGCGATGCAACTCGGACGATCGGCTCGTCGAGATCCAGTGTTACGAAGACCCAGAGTTGACCGATAGCCTCGAGACCTTCTTACAACAAGTGAGACAGGAGCAATCCAGCTTATCGCTGGTGGTGGTGAAACGACTAAACAGACCGACGGATTCGGATACCCCCAACACGACGATCAAAAATTGGCAATCCCGATTTTTAGACTGCCTGATCTCGGAAAGCGATACCAGGGAGTTAAAGGGGTTTACGACGGATGGGGGTGAGCTGCTCCTTGTTTATTGCGATATCGACCGAACGGATCTTTCGTTTTGGATTCGTGAATCCTTCGCGAAGATAAACGCATCGTCCGAGAGCTGGTCGATGACTCAGCCGGATACCGAACCTCTCGTCGCCGGGATCGCGATGGCAAATGGACCTTCACGTTCCTTTCGAATCAATCAGTTGATCGATGGGGCACGGCGATGCATGGAGGGGGCTGAGATCCAAGGAATTCATGCCGTCAAGACGATTCAAGTCTACTAACCAGTAGAAAACTGTTGTCGCCGAGAGACTAGGATTGTCCAGCAGCAGTATGCGGCTTGAAGGTGGTACGGGCTGCATGTTCTGCTTTCTTGATGGCATCGACAGCAGACTCATAGAGGTAACGCTGGGCTCGGAATTTCGCTTGAGTTCCCTCGGCGGCAAGTCGCGTGTACTTGGCATCTGCACCTAGCCGCCATGCGTTTTGGTTATCGCGGAAATACGTATCCAGGATCTCCATCAATCGATGACGTGAGGCAGTGTCCTCAACGGGAATCAACAACTCCACGCGGCGATCAAAGGATCTGGGCATCCAGTCGGCGCTGCTGATGAACACAGCATCATTGCCGCCATGGTAGAAGTAAAGGATTCGGGCGTGCTCTAGAAAGCGATCGACGATACTGATCACCGAAATATTCTCGCTGAGTCCAGGGACTCCGGGGCGCAGACAGCAGACGCCGCGAACATTCAATCGAATCACGACACCCACTTGACTCGCTTCGTATAGGGCTTCGATGATCTCGGGGTCTACCAATGCATTCATCTTGGCTGCGATGTAGGCTTTTTGTCCGTTCTTTCGATTCTGGGTCTCGGCGTGGATCAAGGACAGCAGCTTCTTGCGCAGCCCCAAGGGGGCAGAATCGAGCTTGTCGTAGGGTTGAGGCTGACTGTATCCGGTGATCGCATTGATAAAAGAGCTCGCATCTCTTCCGAGCGATTCATTACAAGTCAGATAACTGATGTCGGAATAGAGTCGCGCTGTCGCCTCGTTGTAGTTGCCTGTTCCAAAATGGACGTATCGAATGATCCCTGAAGCTTCGCGACGTACAACGATGCAGACCTTGGCGTGGGTCTTCAAGCCGCGTACTCCATAAACGACTTGGACTCCACTCTTCTCCAATTCCCGCGCCCACTCGATGTTCCGCTGCTCATCAAAACGAGCTTTGAGTTCCACGATGGCCGTCACATACTTACCCCGCTCCGCGGCTGACTTCAGGGCCGCTACGATCGGGCTGTTGCGACTGGTTCGATACAATACCTGCTTGATGGCTAAAACATCAGGATCCTTCGCTGCCTCGTCGATAAATCGAACGACCGGCTCGAAACTCTCGTAGGGATGGCACAGCAAAAGATCCTTCTCTGCAATGGTCGCAAACATACTCTGGCTCGGATCGATATTGGCGGACCTTTGCCCCAGCCAAACCGTATCTCGAAGAGCCGGAAAACCCTCGATATCCGCAACGTACATCATGCTCGACAAGTCGAGAGGCCCAGGGATTCGAAAAATATCTCTCGGCCGTAGATGGAGTTGCTGGGAAAGAAAATCGATCGTCGCTTCCGAGGCGGAATTAGCAATCTCTAGCCTCACAAATCCTGCCGATCGTCTGGAGTGAAGCACCTCCTCCATGCCACTCATCAGATCCGCAGCGCTATCCTCCTGCACCGATACATCCGCATTCCTTGTCACCCGAAATGCGACGCATTCCTCTACCCTCTTGCCAGGATAATACTCCTCAATGAACTCGGATGCGACATCCTCCAACAACGCAAAGCTGTAACCTCGATCGGAGGGAAGTGTGATGAATCTCGAGAGCGCCTTTCCCAGAGGTACGATCGCAAAACGATTCGGATTCTCCGAATCCCCGCTCGCCATCCGGACACACAAATGCAAACTCAGATTGCCAAGGATCGGAAACGGGCTCGCACCATCGATGTCCATCGGAGAAACAACAGGGTAGATCTCGTCATGAAAGAAACGCGTTATCGCTTCACGATGACGTGCCGTCGCAGTCTTCGCAGCAATATGTTCCAAACCTTCCGCTGCGAGTGTCGGCTCGATCTGAGAAAGGAAACACTCGTACTGATCGCGAATGATTCCATGAACGCGTTCATAGACCTGTTCTAATTGCTGCGTGACCGTTAAACCGCTCGGATCGCGAGTATCGATCCCCTGAGCCTGTTGCAATTGCAATCCTCCAACACGGACCATGAAAAACTCATCGAGATTGCTGGCCGTGATCGCTAAAAACTTAAGGCGCTCGAGAACGGGTACCTTGGCGTAAAGGGCTTGATCCAAAACACGCTGGTTGAACTCGAGCCAGCTGAGTTCTCGGTTGATGAATGGGGAGTCCGCGTTTGACATGGGAAGATGAGTTGCCAACTTGATCTGTGCTAGGCCTTAATCGTACAACGTAGTTCCGCCATGAAAACAACAAAAAACCCGAGGGAAGACCTCGGGTTTCGATTCGTTGTTTGTCTTCGTCCTGAGAAACGCTTAACGTTTCGAGAACTGGACACCACGGCGAGCACCTCGCAAACCGTACTTCTTTCGTTCCTTCATACGGGAGTCTCGCGTGAGGAAACCGTCGTTTCGGAGAGGCAAGAAGTTTTCTTCGTTCAAGCCGCAAAGAGCTCGAGCGAGTCCCATACGAACCGCTCCCGCCTGACTGATCACTCCGCCGCCTGCGACGCGCGCGAAAATATCCACCTTATCACGCTGGCCCACATGGTCTAACGTTTCCAGGACCAAACGACGCTCAGCATCGTTCAAGAAATACTGATCGAACTCCCGATCATTGACCGTTATTTTGCCGTTGCCGGGTCGCACACGCACCCGAGCGACTGCTGTTTTTCGCCTGCCCGTTCCGAGGCAATCACCACTAACCTTGTCTTTCTTTGCCGTAATCATTTCCTTAAACTTTCAAACGGGATGACTCAGGGGACTAGGATTGCTTGCCAAACGGGGCTGGGATTGGCTTTTGAGCCTGATGCGGATGCTCTGAACCTGCATACACCTTGAGTTTTTCAAGCATGTGGCGCCCCAAAGCATTTTTTGGAAGCATTCTTTTCACGGCAAACTTCACCAGGTCGGTAGGCTTGCGTTCGAGGCGTTCCGCATAGCTTTCCATTTTCTGACGATGGTAACCGTTGTACCAGGCATAATGACGAACATTCAATTTGTCGCCCGTCATCACGATCTTTTCCGCATTCACGACCACGACGTATTCACCAGTATCCACGTGAGGTGTGTATTCCGGACGATGCTTGCCCATCAAAACCATGGCTATTTCGCTAGCAAGCCGGCCAAGAACACAATCGGTTGCATCGACCAAATACCATTTTTGTTCGACAGAATGCGGCTTAGCTACGTATGTTTTAGGTTGCGCTACCATTTGAAAACTCTGGGGAAAACGCCTCGCCAGCCGCCAGTCGGCTCGCATCTAACCCCCTGAAAATACACTGACTACCGGGAATTAAGGAGGCAGAGTATATCGGTCCTACCCTTCGTGAACAAGTGCTTTTCGCCAGCGAATTTCCGGGGCGGAGGTTGTTCCGAGGCGGGACGGATCAGGCGTTGAAGTCACCGAAATCCGAAGATCTTGCCAAACAACTAAAACGAATCGAGGTTTTAAGGGGAACTTTCTCGGTAGCTTGCTGCTTTCGGGAATCAATTTCCGATTTAAAAGAGTAGCCAACTTTAGGTGTACCGAGATCCAGGGTTGGTAGGTATAACGAGGGACGATTTTTTCGAAGATTCGCGGATACTTCGTCCATTTTCCTTTATGAAGTCGGTGCGTAATGCTGCGATCTCCCGCTGGAAACAAAGGTTGTGAAGTGTTGGATTTGAAGGAGCTGCAAAGCCCCTACGACGTCCCCAAAAGCGGCATCGTCGATGCTTTACGCTATTGGGCCAACATTGCACCAAACAAAGTCGCCTTCTATTACACCGACGGCGAGACTGAAAACGACCAATCGTTGACCTATGCCGAGCTAGACCACGCCGCTCGCGCTGTAGCCGTACGGATTTTGGAGAGCCACCAGCCAGGCACGAGGGGATTACTTCTCTATCCACCCACCCTGGAATTCGTTGTGGGATTTTTTGGATGCCTTTACGCAGGTTGCATCGCGGTTCCCGCTTATCCGCCGAGACGAAGCAGGAAAGGGGCCCGCATCCAAGGGATCGCTCAAGATTGTCGAGCCCAGTTTGCTCTCACCACCTCCGATACGGTCGCTCAAATTCTCAAGGATGAAGGGACGCGCGCGGAAACCGAGACGCTGCACTTGATCCCTTCGGATTCGGTCGATCGCTCCATCGCCATTCAGTTCTCTGAACTCCCCATCCGCCTCGAGGACCTGGCGGTACTGCAATACACCTCGGGTTCAACCGGCCAGCCGAAAGGGGTGATGCTGACGCACGCGAACATCGTCCGTAACTCGGAAATGATTTCGTACCTCTTCCAAAACAATCACACAAAGACGGGTGTCAGTTGGTTACCCATGTATCACGACATGGGTTTGGTGGGAGGTGTGCTCTCCCCCGTTTTTATGTCCGCCACGATGACCTTGATGAGTCCGATGTCCTTTATGCAACGCCCTGTGCGTTGGCTTCGGACGATCAGCAAGTACCATGCGACGACCAGTGGTGGCCCAAACTTCGCCTACCAGCTTTGCATCGACAAAGTGCGAGACGACGAATTGGAAACCCTCGATCTTTCCTCGTGGGAAGTGGCATTCAATGGTGCCGAACCTGTCCGTGCGACTACGCTAGAGATGTTTTCGAAAAAGTTCGCTCGCTGCGGATTCTCCCATCGCTCCCATTTCCCCTGCTATGGGATGGCGGAAACCACACTGATTGTGACAGGCGGACCAGCCGAAGAGCCACCCTTGATTCGAACATTTGACAGTCGGCGGCTCGATGCGAGGATGGTCACACCGGTACCTCCAGAATCTCCTGAAGCTCGAGGAATGGTGGGTTGTGGTGAAGCCACCTCCAACGAAAACGTACTGATCGTCGACCATGATTCCCTGCAGCCACTCGGGGATGAACTGATCGGTGAAATCTGGATTCAAAGCCCCAGCGTCGGGAAGGGTTATTGGGAAAAAGACGAACTCAATAAAACCACATTCCAAGCGATGACGGCGGATGGCCAAGGGCCGTTCTTGCGGACCGGCGATCTGGGCTTTTGGAGCGAAGGCCAACTCTACGTCGCCGGAAGAGTCAAGGATCTGATCATCGTCCGAGGGGTCAATCGCTACCCACAAGACATCGAAGAGACCGTCGAGCAATGCCACGAATCGATCTCTTCATCCTCCGCTGCCGCTTTCGCAGACGATTCCGGGCCACGAGAACGACTGATCATCGCGGTCGAGGTCCAACGCTCCCTGGAATCGGATTGGGGGCCTGTTGTTCAGTCCATTCGGCGGGCGGTAACTCAAGCTCATGAACTGCCTCCTGACGCGGTTGTCCTCGTCCGACACGGTTCGCTTCCGAAGACATCCTCCGGAAAAATCCAACGGCACGCTTGTCTCAAGGGATTCCGAGAAGGCAGCCTCCGTGCCATTCATCAGTGGCTCTCTTGGGAAGATGACCTGGGAGAGCAATCCCCCATGATCGCAGCGGCCACCGTCGAGGATCTGAAATCTGGATTCCAAAAGCCTCCCGCAGCCAAAAAGACACTCGATCCAGATCCGCATGTGGTAGAACTCGTCCGAAGAGCCGTCAAATCCATCGCCCAAGAAAGGGCGAAGCTCCTCGATTTAGATACAAACATCGTGGTCGATTTGGGACTGGATAGCCTCGAACGATTGCAGATCGCCCACACCCTGGAAAATGCTGTCGGAGGGAGATTCCCCGAGGAAGTCCTCCAGGAAATCGAAACGGTTCGCGAAATTGCTGAAGCGATCGAACAACACTTCGGCAAAGAACGTATCCGAGACGAAGCTTTCGTGGCGGATCCGACGGAGCCTGTCGAGCGGGAGATCGCGCTCGAGGATTACCGTTTCGAACTGATGCCTGAGTATCGTCGACTGAAGCAGACCATGGCGCAGTTCGAGATGACTGGAGTCCCCAATCCCTATTTCTCAGTACACCAAGGCCTGACCAGGGACACGACCCTCGTCGGAGGTCGCCAACTGATCAGCTTCGCCAGCTACAACTACGTCGGCATGAGCGGAGACCCTGCGGTCACAGAAGCTGTCATCGACGCGGTTCGAAAATACGGAACCAGCGTATCGGCATCGCGCCTGGTCAGCGGCGAAAAGGATATCCATCGTGAATTGGAACAACGCATCGCGCACTGGATCGGAGTGGAGGATTCGATCGTTCTGGTGGGAGGACACTCCACCAACGAAACCGTGATCGGTCATCTGGTTGGTCAAAACGATTTGATTCTTCACGATGCGCTCTCTCACAATAGCATCGTCCAAGGGGCTATTCTTTCCGGAGCTCGCCGGAGAGCCTTTACCCATAACGATCCCGAGGCACTCGATGCGGCGCTCGTAGAACTCCGGAAACGATACCGACGCGTCTTGGTCATCGTCGAAGGCGTTTACAGTATGGATGGTGACTTTCCTGATCTTCCGAGATTCATTGAGACGTGCAAACGGCATAAGTGCTGGCTCATGGTCGACGAAGCTCATTCGATCGGGACGATGGGGGCGCACGGTCGCGGTATGGCGGAGCACTACGGGATCAATCCATCCGACGTCGATATCTGGATGGGAACTCTCAGCAAAGCCTTCGGATCCTGCGGTGGCTACATCGCCGGTCGCAAGGAATTGGTAGAGTATCTGAAGTATACCGCCCCAGGCTTCGTCTTCAGCGTCGGGTTATCCCCCACGAACACTGCAGCTGCGCTCGCCTCGCTCAAGCTGCTAGAAAAGGAACCTCAACGAGTCGCAAGACTCCATGAAGCAGCCGCATTGTTCCTGCATGAAGCGAAGAAGCGAGGGTTGAATACGGGCAAGAGCGGCAGCACCCCCGTCGTGCCTGTGATCACGGGCAATTCACTGCATGCGCTGCTCCTGTCGCGGAGGATGAATGAGTCCGGGGTGAACGTCCAGCCGATTCTCTACCCGGCCGTCGAGGAATCGGCCGCACGATTGCGGTTCTTTATTAACTCGACGCACACCAACCAACAAATCCTTTACGCTGTCGACAAATGCGCGGAACATCTCAGGGCGATCGCACCCGAGTATTTCCGAGTGCTACCCCACTGAATCTCTGAAGAACACCGATTCGAACACGCTTTAAAAAAATTCACAGCGAGCAACTCTTTATCCCAACCCGTTCCCTCATTTCCCAGTTTGAAGTGATGGATCAGGCAGCCGATAGGTTGTTGACCGAACGGAAAACAGCCAGGATCGGTCAGACACGCCAAAGTGCATCCATCTGGCATCCGATACCGATCGGAAAACAGCATTACTTTCGTCGCCCGCGGCGCCCTTGAACAGCAAATGCGGGCGGGGCCATCGATGCGGCGATCGAACAGGCCTCCTCGTTGGTCAAACTATTCCGTTTGGAGGCAACCCCTCGAAAAATGGCGAGTCCCTGCTGCTGCGAGAGCATTTCGCGTCGGGATCTTCCCCACGGATCTTCCGACCACGGCTCGGTCTGTTCTGTCCATTCGAACAAACTGCGAAACGATTTCTGGATGTATTGCCAATAGGCCTTGCGATCTGTTTGCAGAAAGATCTTTCCTGTCGCTTTGAGTCGCTGATGCAACAGGATGAGGAACTGCGGATGCAACATCCTCTTGGAAAAATCGTCCGCGGAAAAGTAGGGCTGTGGATGGTAGATATGAAACTCATCAACCGATGCATCGGGAATTAGATCTGATAGCAACCTCCAACCATCGCAGACTGCGAATCGAACATTTTTCAAAGCTCTCTGGTTTCCACGACGTGTCGCATACCGGATCACTGCGGGAAGAATATCGATCCCCAAATGATCCCAATCAGGTCGTCGAACGGCTGACGAAATCGTAAAGCGACCGTTGCCACATCCGATATCGATCGCCATGGGAGCCGATCGCTGAAAGAGATCCTCAAACTTCAGAATCCCCTCGCTCGGCAACTGTTTGAGTGCGGTTTGGGTCCAACCATCCCGGGGAACAATCACACCAGGGATTGGAACACCCATCTCCAGCTCTACATCCCCCGGCTTTAGAGCTGTCGGATCGGAAGATACCTGTCGGCGTCGGTTCATAGATCCAAAAGTGACTTTTCAGATGCGAGGTACTGGACTGCGGTGGACGTATAATGCTTCCAACCTCGCTCGATCATTTCCCGATCCTTCTCGGTCGTTTCGCGAACGACTTTGGCAGGTGTTCCCATGACCAAAGAATTGGGGGGGATGACTCTCCCCTCAGGGACCAAACTGCCAGCCGCAACAATCGATCCTTTGCCGATGACCGATCCGTTTAGGAGTACCGCGCGTATCCCGATCAAGCATTCGTCTTCGACCGTCGCTCCGTGAACAATCGCACCATGCCCGACCGTGACACGCTCCCCGATGCTACATGGATAGCCGGGGTCCGTATGCAGGCAGCACAGATCCTGAATATTCGATTGGGCGCCGATCCGAATCGGTTCGCAATCCCCTCGCACGACGGCTCCAAATAGAATGCATGCACCACTTCCCACCGTGACGGACCCTCGCAAGGTTGCATTCATAGCTACGAAGGCATCTTTGGAAATTAGCTCTTTGCGAAACGGGGTGTCGAGTTGTTCGACAGACATCTTGCTCTACCTCTCCAAGTGCACTGAAAACGCTCTATTGCTTCAAGGCTTGCTGAAAGACAATAAAGTAATTCTCGCTAAGAAGATTTTTCTTCTCGTCGACTTTACGAAAGCCTGCCCTTTCCACTTCTGATTCGACGACCGACTGCCCAGCGCGTACATGCTTGAGCACCCAATCGGAACTTTTGCCTTCTTCGCGTGCGAAATCCACAATCACGACTCGACCGTCTGGCTTCAAGGCAGATCGAATCGATTGCATCATCTTTTCGGGAAACTCGAAATGATGGTAAACATCGCAAAGAAACACCACATCGATCGAGTTCGATGGGAGTTCCGCCGATGTCTCTTTACCCAATACAGGTCGTATGTTGTTGAGCTTCTGATCGACCGCTGTCTTCATAATGTGATCGAGAAACTTTTGAGAAATATCCTGCGCGATCACTTTCCCTTGCGTTCCGACGGCGGTGGCAAACAATCGAGTAAACAGCCCTGTTCCAGCCCCTACGTCCGCGACAACCATTCCCTCTTTGAGACCGATCGCTTCGAGGATGGCTGTCCTCTTATCGAAAGTCTCCCGGCTCTCGATTTCGAATTTACCAACCCATTCCTCGACGTTCGGATCCCGAAAGTTATCGTTGATCCCGGGTCGCACGCTTTTCTCTTGAGACAAGCACTCCACAGAAAATGAAACGATCCAGCAGATCGCTACGACACACCAAATCCACTTCATCATGGGTTCCCCTCGACTTGCTCCTGTAATTCCGCCCAACGCATTTCCGCCGTCTCTAGCTCTGTGCTGACATTCTCCAGCTCCTGATGCAGTTTCATCGCTTCCATTGCATCGCTGGTACTCATCAGTTGGGAATGCGTTTGTTTCTTTTGGGCATCTAATTTAGCGATTGTCTTTTCGAGTTGCGTGATCTCTTTTTTGAGTGCTCGCTCCTCGATCCCTTGACTCGTTTTCCGCTTCTCGGAGTTGTGCGGCTTGTCTCGATCTTTCGAAGCCTGGTTCCTGGATCCATTCGACGGTACGGGAGGTCGTCGACCGGTGCGAACGAACTCCGCATCGTCTATTTCCTTGTTGACCATATACAGGTAGGACTCGTAGTTTCCATGATAGTTCACTACGGATCCATCTTGAACCTCGATGATGCTGGTCGCAATTCGCTGCATGAAGTGCCGATCGTGCGATGTAAAGATAACCGTTCCTTTGTAATCGATCAGTGCATTAGCCAAAGCCTCAACGGTTTCAACATCGAGGTGGTTTCCAGGTTCGTCAAGAACGAGGATATTGAAATTGCCCAGGAGGATCGCAGCCATGCAAAGCCGCGCGCGTTCACCTCCGCTAAGCACGGAGATCTTTTTGTTCACAGACTCACCGCGGAATAGCATGGCGGCGGCGGTATCCAATATGGTTTGGGTTTTAGTACCTGGGATCGCTTCGTACTCCAAATATTCCATCACGGTCTTTTTTTCAGGAAGACTGGTGTAAACATGTTGGGCATACGTACCGATCACACACCCATGCCCCCAGCGGACATCCCCTTGAACCGGTGGCAGGGATTGCACAATGGTTCGTAACAAGGTTGTTTTCCCTTGTCCGTTGTCACCTACGATTGCAGCTCGCGTCCCGTGTTCGATTTCGATAGCGATCTCTTTCGCCACCACCTTGCCCGGATAACCGATCGCCAGATGGATACATCGAACGGCAGGTCCTCGCCTGGGTTCGACCTGCGGCGCGCGGATCACCGCTTTATCCTGGGCCGACTGGATATCGATAAACTCGAGTTTCTCCAGCATCTTACTTTTGGACTTGGCTCGCGTGGCGGTACTCGCGCGAGCCCGGTTCTTGTCGACAAATTCCTGCAGCTGCTTGCGCTTGGATTCCGTTGCCGCATTGACCCTCAAGTCATGTTCTAAGCGTTCCTGCTGATAGACCAGGAACTCCTCGATCTTGCCAGGATACATGGTCAGTTTTCCGAGCGACAAATCCAGCGTTGCCTCGCATGTCGCGCTGAGAAACGCCCGATCGTGCGATACGATCAAACATGCCTCTCGAAAATCCCTTAGGAAATGCTCCAGGAGAATCTGAGTGCGCAAATCGAGAAAGTTGGTAGGTTCATCGAGCAGTAGCAGGTTGGGTTCATGCAGCAACAAAGCCGCCAACTTGACTCGGGTTTGCCAACCACCAGACAGTTCACTCACCGGCCCATCGAGATAACGTCCTTTCAACTCGAATTGACCAGCGATCTCCCCACACTTCCAATCCGGTTGTCCGCTGTCGCGCATTAGAAAATCGAGAGAGGTTTCGCCCGGTAAAAAGGGATCGTGCTGCCGCAAGTACCCGATCCGGAGTTTAGGATGCCGGACGATCTGCCCGGAATCGAGTTCCTCCTCGCCGAGAATGCATCGCAGCAACGTAGATTTCCCAGCCCCGTTCCTGCCTACAAATCCAACTTTTGTATCGCTGGTGATGGTGCATTCCGCATCGTCGAGCAGCAGCTGGTCGCCGTAGCGTTTATTCGCCTGTCGAATCTGTAGAAGTACGCTCATCAGTCTAGACACCAAAATTCCGAATACCCGTGCCAGACTCCTCGAATCCAGCCAACCCCATACGATCTAGGAAGCGGGGCTAGCCCGTGGTCCTGCCGGTATGTTAACATCGCTCGATGGGCCCACCAAGGAGAAACGAAACGCATGGCAGAGATTTCACAGTCCGTCACGGAATTGATTGAGCAATTCGGGAAGCTGCCCGGTATCGGGAAAAAGACCGCCGAAAGGCTCGCCTACCATGTCCTTCGCGTCCATGAATCCGAAGCCTTTGCATTGGCAGATGCGATTCGAAAGGTTCGAGAGAACGTGCGCTACTGTTCGGTCTGCTACAACCTCGCAGAAGGAGAACTTTGCAGTATTTGTCTCGATTCACGTCGCGATGCGTCGCTTCTCTGTATCGTCGAACAACCCCGCGACCTCATGGCGCTTGAGCAAGCGGGCGTTTATCGCGGACACTACCATGTTTTATTGGGGAGAATTGCTCCCCTCGATGGAATCGGGCCGGAACAACTAACGATCGACTCGCTGGTCGAACGCGTCCACCGCGGGAATTACACCGAAGTCATTATGGCTACCAATCCCAACGTCGAGGGGGACGGCACGGCCCTGTTCATCTCCAATCAACTCGCAGACTATCCTGTCAAGTTGACCCGACTGGCACGCGGAGTCACCACCGGTAGCGTTTTAGAATTCACCAACAAGGAAATTCTGGCGGACGCCCTCTCAGGCCGCCAGAAACTCTGAATACTGTTTTCTCGGCCTGAGTTACTAAGGTTCGACGCTGGCCCAGGACACCCTACAGTCCGTGAGGTATACTAGGAGGGCTTTCAAATGCGTTCTAAGCCCGTTCGCAGGGGCGAAGCCATCCACTGTCACTCGATCGATAAGCCCAGTCCCATGGATCTTCTTCAACTAGCTCAAGCTCCTATCGATCTTCGCGCGATGCTGACGGTAGCCTTATTGATCGGTTCGATCATCTTTGGATTGATCGTTCTCGCCGTTTTCTGGAGTTTTGGAAGCCTCTGGTTGCAAGCCAAGACGAGCGGTGCGGATATTTCTATGGCCAGCCTTGTCGGGATGTACTTTCGACAAGTCCGTCCCCAAGTCATCGTGAATGCAAAGATCATGGCTGCCCAGGCTGGTCTGGATATCAGCCGTCGAAACGGTATCAGTACCCAGCGATTGGAGGCCCACTATCTGGCCGAAGGGAATGTGATGAACGTGATCAACGCGATCATCGCCGCACAAAGAGCTGGGATCGATCTCGACTTTGACCGTGCAGCCGCGATCGACTTGGCTGGCCGCGACGTTCTCGACGCCGTCAAGACATCGGTGCACCCACGTGTTATCGACTGCCCAGACCCGCGGCACAGCGGGAACGGCTTCCTCTCGGCCATCGCGAAAAACGGGATCGAACTCAAGGTGAAAGCCCGCGTCACCGTTCGAACAAATCTGGCTCAATTGATCGGTGGAGCAACCGAGGAAACCGTGATTGCTCGCGTAGGCGAAAGTATCATCAGTTCCATCGGCTCTTCCGAAAACCATTTGGTTGTCCTCGAGAATCCAAACCTCATCACGCGCACGGTGCTGAAACGAGGACTCGATAATCAAACCGCCTTCACGATTGTCTCAATCGATATCGCCCACATCGAAGTAGGGCAAAATATCGGCGCCCGACTCAGAGCGGATCAGGCAGAAGCGGATGTCCGAATGGCCCGAGCCCAAGCGGAACAGAGGAGAGCCGAAGCCATCGCCCAGGAACAAGTGATGAAAGTCAAAGTTGCCGAAAACCGCGCCAACTTGGTTTTGGCAGAATCGGAGGTCCCCAAGGCCATGGCTCAAGCCTTTTTAGCTGGTCATTTCCAATCCGCCTCTTAACATTTGGATGTCGGCTAACCACAATAGACTCTCTCGTTTCCTATTCTACAGCTTCTAAGGCTATTGTATTTCTGGTTCAGCACGCCCGTGATCATGAGCTTCACCTTCCCTTTGAGCAACTTGTAAATGTGTGGCATCGCGGGGGGCGTGTGGTCCTACGGTAAACCAGGACTGGATGAATCTACCACCCGATTGATGACCGACGCCTTACGCCATCGCGGACCCGATGACGACGGTATCTGGACCCAACACTCTGCCCATATCTCGTTGCATTCGGATTCCAAATCCTCTCCCGGGGTCGCGCTGGGATTCAGGCGATTATCCATCATCGATCTATCGACGGGCCATCAGCCTCTCGGAAACGAGGACGGTACGATCCAAATCGTCTTCAATGGGGAAATCTACAACTATCGGGAGTTGCGCCGAAGGCTGGAGGGTGCAGGGCACGTATTCAAGACGAACACGGACACGGAAACGATTGTCCATCTGTACGAGGATCTCGGTGTCGAGTGTTTCGAACACCTCAATGGAATGTTTGCGATCGCCTTGTGGGATTCGCGTCGCGAACGGTTGATTCTCGCTCGCGATCGGCTCGGCAAAAAGCCGCTCTACTTCGCCGACTTGGATGGACAACTTTTTTTTGCCAGCGAACTCAAGAGCTTGGTACTCGCTCCGGGCATTCGTAAACAAATCAATCCGGGTGCGGTCGACCTGTTCCTAACGTATCAATACATTCCGCATCCCTATTCGATTTATCGAGATATCCAAAAGCTCTCGCCTGGGCACTTCGCGATTTATGAAAAAGAGACGTTATCCGTCGCACCTTTTTGGAAAATCGACTGGGCCCGGGAAGAACCAACCTCTCTCGAAGCCGCCAGTCGTGAGGTAAATCGGTTGCTGACCGATGCAGTGAGTGTTCGTCTACGAAGCGACGTTCCACTCGGCGCATTTCTTTCTGGAGGAATCGATTCGTCCCTGGTGGTTGCCATCGCACAAAAACAGCTGGATGTACCGATTCGAACTTTCTCGATCGGCTTCTCGGAACCTGAATTCGATGAGACTAGCTACGCCCAAATGGTTGCAGACCATGTCGGTACGAAGCATGAACGGTTTGAAGTAACTCCCGATGCTCTGGAGATCATCGATAAACTCTCCTATCAATACGACGAACCGTTTAGCGACTCGTCTGCAGTACCCACATGGTATCTTAGCGAACTGACGCGTCGTGAAGTGACCGTCGCTCTCAGCGGGGATGGAGGAGACGAATTATTCGGTGGTTACGAACGGTATCGAGCACTCGTGCTGTGTCAGCGAATCCAAAAATGGTTGCCGTTCGCTTGGCTCAACAAAAGTGGTATTCTCAACCGACTCCCCGACTCCACCGCCAGACGATCTGTCCTCCGGCGCGCTCGCAGGCTTTGCGAAGGGTTGGGCCAAGCCCCCCTCGAACAGTATATGAACTGGATCCAAATTTTCGGGGAAGCGCAGCGGCTCGAACTCTATCGGGAGTCGTTCGTCGAACAACTTCCCGACCGGGATCCTGTTTCGTTCCTACGAAATGCATGGGGGAAGGCAGGCAAGCGTGATTTGGTCAGTTGCGCTTCCGCCACCGATCTTCAATCCTATCTGCCATGCGCCTTGATGACCAAGGTCGACATCGCTTCGATGGCTCATTCGCTAGAAGCCCGCCAGCCCTTTTTGGATTATCGACTGGTGGAATGGGCCGCAGCATTACCTAGCCATCTAAAGTTGCGTGGAAGTACCGGCAAATACTTATTGCGGCATGCCTTCCGCGACCTCCTTCCTGCCCCCATATGGAATCGATCCAAAATGGGATTCGGAGTCCCGATCGCAAAATGGTTCAGAACGACCTTGAGGGATCGGACCTACGATGCTTTGCTTTCCAAAGATTCGAAATGCCACAGTTTTCTCCGAGAGGAATCGATCAGAGCCCTCGTCGATGCTCATATGTCGGGACGAGAGAATCAAGCCTATCGCCTATGGAACCTCTTGATGCTCGAGCTATGGCTTCGCCGATGGAATCCAACGCTGGATTAATGTCTGAGCCCTCCGCCCAGGAATCTTGTCAGATATCTCGACGTCTCACTGTACGTTTCTCGTCCGGACTACTCCATCGGATGCAGAGATATCAAAGACTCGTTCTCGCACGCCTACGCCATATAAAACCGTCGAGAACATAATGGGTGATCTGTGGAACCGAGAGCAAAGGTACCAGGATCGAATGGATCGCAAGCCAATTTTGAGGCGACCCGAACAACCAACTGCGTTCGTGCCAAACTCCTACATCCCAAAAAAACTCCTCGAAATAAGCCAAACCCCATAGTATCGCCAGATACTGAATCCAACGCGAACTCCCTCTCTTGGGCGAACCGAGTGGGTTGCGGCTCTGAACCCAATAGACCAGGACTAGATACGGAACCCCATGCGTGATCACATTTGTCACGGTAAAGGCGTAGTCGGAATCCAAAGCGATGATCCCGATATACCAACATAGCGCCGTCGTCGCAAACATGATCTCCTTCCCGGGACTGAATCGCCGTTCCCACCAGGCCCTCGTCGCAACCCTTATCGCGTAAACGGTCAAGACTGACCAGTAAAGGAACGCCATGGAATCGGAGACCCAGGATGGAAAGGGGATGAAATCCCCCTCTAAGAACCAAGCGAATTTCCGGGGCAAATGCGTGTGCCAGTAGACCAACGGATAGAGGGTCGTCATGTAGATCGCGATCGTGTCGATCCACCAACCAACGCGACCGTCGTCTCCTTCCTTGGCTCGGTAAAGAGCCATCCAACCATACTGCTGCCGTACAAAATGGAAGACCGCTAGATACGCGAGCGCCCGCCAAAAGACCATCGCTCCCTGCTGATACAACAGCCACGCAGTCGCAAATCCCAGGATGGGAGTAAGTCCGTACAGCCACGGATGCCGGCGTAATTCTTCGGGAACAAAGTAGACGCGAAAACCAGTCGCATACACATGGGCAACATCGATCATCAAGATCGTGGCAATCCAAATCCAATCCGGTGTCTCATCCTGAACCCATCCCAACGACCCTCCGATCACAAGCAAGCCAAGCGCGGCTATCGCGCTTCCGAGAAACGCGATCAAATCCAATTCGGGACCAAATAACCACGGATAACCAGAATCTCCCTCTGCGAT
>JBBAXA010000020.1:56208-82814 GCA_040396935.1 Pirellula sp. | reverse complement strand
ACAATAGGTGCCAGGCACTGATTGTACTGAGTGTACTAATTGCATTCGACTTTAGGCTTTGGCGACCATTGGGTTTAGTTTTGCGTTCGGCGATAGATTTCTAGCCCGTATTTCGCGTCGATCAGCCGGTATCCTAACTCCTTGGCTTCATGACGAACCTTTCGCGTTTCTTCCGGAGCCTGCTGGAAACCCTCGTAAAGATCTATAATCAAGAATTCAAATCGTAACAAAGGAGATTTAAACGTCAGATCTAACTTGGCAAGGCTATCCCGACGCTGCAGGAACTGTCCCACCGTTTCAATATCCTCAAATCCAACACAGTGAGTCGCAATCCGTCCTGTCGCCAATGTCGTCGGCCGCATTTCCCTTAACGATGCGATCTGCCGAAGAAGCCATTGCTGGTCGGGATCTCCAACATTACGTTGGTTTTCTTCTTTTAATTCGTAAGTCTTTCCGAGAACATCCAGCAAGGAAGCTTGACTCCAGGGAAACTGGCCAATACTCAAGCCCAACACCAGGTTGCAGATGATGGATGCACAGGCATGGGTAAATCCGGTTGGCTCGCGATCATTCCATTTCTGTTGCGGTACATTAGAAATGGCTCCAACGAAGAAAATCGGCAGCAAGCAGCTGGCATATTGAAAAGCGATAGATTGCGCAGGTAAATGCTCCCATACAAGAAGCACTCCCAAAGGAAAAAGAACCGCACTCCAAACCCATAGGCTACGACGCTGCAGGCATACCAAGAATGGCAACGTAAGAAGTGCCAGGAATGAAAAGTTCCGTTCGCGAAACAGTAATCCAAAAAACTCTTGAGGCTTGAAGATCGGAGAAGCGACAATCTCCCAGGGAGTGTTGCCGAGCCTGGCAAATCGCCCCTTCTGAAAAGGAGCCAATCCGCTCAGCGAATAGATCATCGCAAAAGCAACACAACAGATGACGAAAATCCAAAGCCAGGTATTTCGATTCCATTTAGGCAACCATGGGGCCGTTGGATCTTTAATGAAGGTACTGTGAAGAATCATGGCTGCAGCAAAACATCCGACAACGACAATCACTCCCTCTTCAAACGAGCAACCGATTAGCACGAAAAGAGCTGCAAGCCAATTTCGTCGGGAGAGAGCCAATCGATACCCCAGCAGGATTAAGGGGATCGCAATGGTTACGGGATGCCACCCATAAGTGTAGGCTAAATTGATCTGTCCAATACTCGGATGCAGCAGCCATGCCACGCCCCATAACGTCGAGACCAGCGTCGAGAATCCTGACTTCTTTACGATCGATGCGAGGATCAACGCAGGTGCGGCAAGTACCGTCGCTTGAATCAAAAGGAACAATTCGACCGAGGGCCAAAGCTTCCATAGTGGAACGAGAAGCAATAGTCCTGGGTTGAAATGATCCCAAAAGGGAGGGAGTACGGGGCTCTCCAAAAGAAAGCCGCGTCCCTCGGCAGTATTGGCGATCCGCTGAGAGAAGTGCCCGACGTCATTGAAACCAAGACGAAAACCGAGTAGATAGTATCGGCTCTGCAGAAACCACCACACGCAGGCTACGATCGATGCACAGATCAATCCGATCCAGGGAAGTCGATCAAGTGCATGGAGTTGCGAAACGTCACGTAAGTCATGTTCACTCCGAAGCAACACTCTCGCGCTTAGACCAGTCCAGCCCGCAAACCAAATCAATTCCCAGACTGAAGGAGCAGGTGATTCGGTAAGGCTCCTCGATAGGGATAGGAGGAGCGGTGCGCACGCAAGCAGACTAAACACACTACCGATCGTTAGGTCCTGGTTCCAATCCTTCCGTCTCCAGGCAAGGTAAACACCAAGTGTCGCTATCGTCAGCAGGATAAAACAGGCTGCGTTTGAGGATCCCCAGAACTCTAGCCAAGGCGGAAGTACCGGGAGAGAATCGTAGTTGAAAACTAACTGATATCGACTAGAGATTGATGCTCCCGTGAAAAACCAGAGTGATGCGATGATCCCAACTGCAACTCGAACAGCGGTTGGGGATCTATTCGGCGTCGGAGGTTTTGTTGATTTGGACAAGGGGATCTAGGACGAGAGAGTCATCGTTTCAATGGGAACACCTGATTTTAGTGTCTGATAAATCACACAGTAGCGCTCGGTGAGAGAAATCAGCTTAGCCTGTACATCGGGAGTTTCTGAGGATTTCAATCGAAACGTGAGTCGAATATTCTGAAGGCCAATCATTGCTGTACGATCCACTCCGAGCGTTCCGCGGAAATCCATAGTGCCGGTCGCCTCGATGGTGCAGGAATCGATTTTTAGGGACATGTTCGTGGCCACCGCTCCGAGCGTTACACCTGCACATGCGATTAGCGATTCGAGGAGCATTTCCGCACTGCATGCATCTGCGGAGGAACCGCCGGCAGCAGGGTGCAGGCCAGCGCGAGTCTTACCCGAGTATGTCTCAACCGCACACTGTTGATCGCGAACGGAGACCTCTCCTTTCGCGTGCAACTGGACCACCGCCTGCTCGGGATTGTTGCGGTAGTTTTCCTTCAGCGGGGTCTGGATTGCCTTGAGAGTTTCTAGATCCATAGTGACTCCTCGTATTCTTATGACAATGATCTACGAGTATGCTAACCTAGGCGGTCTGAGCCTGTAAGGATGCAGTACCGGAGGTGAGGCTACGGACGGTGATTTTTTTATTGACTTGGTGAATGATCTTTGCAGGTGATGATGCATGAGTCCCTGTCGATCGAAAGATGATAGCAATGGCGAGACGATTTCCGAGACTTCCCTTTCTATACTTTTGCTACATGCTCACTGTGAATGCTTTAGCCATCGACCCTCCAGCACCGGGTTGTGTTCGTATTGCCACATTCAACATGGCTTTGAATCGGAAATCGCCAGGTGAATTATCGCGAAATCTCAATGCTGGCGATAGCCAAGCGAAAAAGATCGCCGCCATTGTTCAGTCTGTTAGTCCAGATATCCTGCTGGCGAATGAGGTCGATTTCGATGGTGGAGAGTCCGCCCGGTTACTTGCCGAAAAATACCTGAATAACGCTTCAATTTCAGGAAGCACCTCCTTTCGGCCCTACCTCCATACTTTCGCAAAAGAAGTCAATACGGGCATCATGTCCGGACTCGATTTGAACCAGGATGGGAAGTCCCAGGGCCCGGAGGACGCTTGGGGATATGGTGCATTTGCCGGTCAGTACGGTATGGCTCTCTACAGTCGATATCCTGTCGAGGAGAGCGCCGTTAGGACATTTCAGCAGTTTCTGTGGCATGATATGCCGAACGCACTCGAGCCTGGGATGGGAAGTAAGAGCGATGGAACTTGGAAACCCTATTACCCAGCGGCGATCTGGTCGCAATTGCGTTTGAGTTCCAAGTCTCACTGGGATCTACCGATTCGTATCCAAGGAAAACTGCTTCATGTGTTGGCATCCCATCCCACGCCTCCCGTTTTCGACGGCCCCGAGGATCGAAACGGATGTAGAAACAATGACGAGATTCGACTTTGGGTCGACTATGTCGAAGGACTGAACTACATGATGGATGATGGAGGTCGGCGTGGGGGGCTCGCCGATAACGCACCCTTCGTCATTTTGGGCGATCTCAATGCGGATCCCGTCGACGGGAATGGCAATACATCTGCGATCAATCGGTTACTGAAATCCTCTAGGATCAACTCGACCTTCGTTCCAGAAAGTCGCGGGGCGATCGAAGCAGCCAAGAAACAGGGGCGAGCGAACAATTCTCAAAAAAGTAAGGCCGCTTACGACACAGGGGATTTCAACGATCGCGAGCCCGGTAACCTAAGAGTGGACTTTGTACTTCCAGCAAAGGAGATTGCGATTGTGCAAGGGGGAGTATTTTGGCCAACCGAAGCGGAGATGAAAGACATCGCGATTGACATATCGGATGCTTCGGACCACCATCTCGTCTGGCTTGATATTCGATTCCCCTAATCCCAGTAGGTTTATGCCACTATTCCATCGCAAAAAAGAACAATTGCCTAGCGATCTAGTGGTTCCTACCCATATTGCGATCATCATGGACGGAAACGGTCGCTGGGCTCAGGCGAGGGGAATGCCTCGAATTGAAGGGCATCGCCAAGGTGCGAAATCCGTGCGCAAGGTTTGCGAGTCATGTATTGAATTTGGTGTGAAGCACCTGACGCTTTATTGTCTATCCAGCGAGAATTGGAAACGCCCAAAGGAGGAGCTCGATTTCCTCATGGGACTGCTAAAGCAGTTCCTGTCTCAGGAATTGAGTACTTTGCTAGACAAAAAAATTCGGTTAACTGTGATTGGAAGGCGAGAGGGATTGCCCGATGATGTTCAGCAGGAGATGGATCATGTTATCGAACAGAGCAAAGATTTGAAGGGATTGCATCTTTGTCTAGCTATCAATTATGGCAGCCGCCAGGAGATAACGGATGCCGTACGGCAAATTGCTATGGAGGTTCGGGACGGAATCTTGGAACCAGATGCCATCACGGAGGAAACGATTTCGCAACATCTCTACACGGCGCACACCCCGGACCCAGATCTCTTGATTCGGACGAGCGGGGAATTGCGAATCAGCAACTATCTATTGTGGCAAATCAGCTACAGTGAACTATGGATCACGGATCGAGCGTGGCCCGAGTTTGGGCGTGAAGACATGCTGGAGGCGATCGCCGAATACAGCAAGCGTCATCGACGCTTTGGTGGTCTATAGATCCATCTCCGATGGATGATGCTCAATGATTACGGGAGCTGCTCATCACTTGAATTCCATGGGTGGAGCGACTTGCACACCAGATGGATCTAACATCAGCTGTGGGTTTTGATAACCGGGTTGCCCCGGGGGCAGCGGAGCAATTTGGACATTTTGAACTTCCAGCATCTGCATCGGTTGTCCTCCTCCCCAGGTTACTCCCTGACTGTAATCCTGAATCACGATATCGGACGGTTCGCTGGGTGCAAACCCGTAGGCTTCGGAAGTAATAGGACCTGGGTCGCACCAGATATTCTCCCCATCGACGCGGATCGTACCGAGATCCTGGTCCAGGTTACGACGCTGGGCCTCGTAAAATACCCAAACTCCAAGGAATGTGTTTTGGGCATTGAGCAGGTCTTGAAGTGCAGAAACGCTGTCTCGGGCTGCTGTTGGTCCAGAGGCGAGACTCAAACTCTCACGAATTTGTCGCAAGTCTTCGTTGATGATGATTTGCTGGGCGGCAATACGGACGGCGTAACGTTGCAATTCGAAGTTGTATCGGTTGTATCTCAAATTCCGTAGTTCCGAGCGAAGTTGCTGCCATATTGCATCCTCAAAACGGTAATAGTTCCGTTTCGCTTGCTGGTACTCGATCAGAACCTGTCGATATTGGTTTCGCTCTTGCATCCGGGTCAGCGGCGAATCCCATTGGAGTCCAGCCCGTAATGCTCCCCTCTTACCCCGTAAATCGAACAGATCACCTTTATTCGTGATATCCCCGCTGAACACCACATCTAACGTACTCTCAAGGCTATCTGCAACAACCTCGATCGAACGCCATGAGTCGACCAAAGATGCACGACTGTTCATCCAGTCAAGGCGGTTATTTCTCGCTATCTGAACCGCTTCTTCAGGTGCTAGATCTACCTCGGGTAGCATCACGCTTTCGACACGTGCGCGGGCCTGTAAAACCTGTAAAGCCAGAACATCCTCGGCGAACTCAGCAAGGATCGATTGGCTGGGTAGGAGCGCTTGATCGCGTAGGGTTTCGAACTGCTTCCGGGTATCGGATTGTTTGCCGCTTTGCAGGACGGTTTGCAAGTCCGAGTCGATCTGTCGCAATAATGCATCGCGATCGGCAAAACGCTTTTCCAGTTTGGCAAGTTCATCACTCAGTTGATCGGGCAATCCGGCCAAGGCGCTCGAATCAAGGAGAGCGATATCGAGTGATTCGGTGGGAAGCAGAGAGCAAACCATGTTTCGTTCCATCTGGTAGATTTGTCTCAATCGGGCGAGAGATCGTTCGCGTTGCGGGAGAACCTCTCGCAACCGTGCAATGTCCCGACGGATTTCCTCAAAGTCCTGACCGAGGAGACGCTGCCTCAGGTTTTGCAAACGCTCGACTCTCGATCGGATATCGGTTGCTGCATTTGCAACCTCGTTACTCCATTCGAGAGTCCGGTATTTTCCGCCGGTTTCTCTGTCCGTTTGAATTTCGCTGAGGTCGAGTATTTTCGAATTGCTATCGCCGATATCTTCTCGTAAGTCCGCAACTTGGGCTCGTCGATCGCGCAGATTGCCGCTGATGAGATTGAATTGATCTAAAACTGGGTCGCGGATCTCGACGCAAATGTAGGGAGGCAAGCCTAACGTTCCCTTGAAGTTATCGAGCGTTTGTTCGTAGTTGAATCTCGCCTGAAGCAATGTCGCCTGGGAGGAAATCAAGGCTTGTCGCGCTTGGGCCACCTGCAATTGCTGGCTTGGAATCGCATCTTGGGTGGCGGGAATGATCGTCAATTGCTCGCGTAGCGTGTCCTCGAAACGAGCGAGGTTATCACGCAATCGTGCGACGTTCTCTTCGGCGTTTCGAATTTGCAGTTGGTTTTGGACCAGCCCCAGGAACCCACCGACTTGTGGTACTGCACCACCACCACCAAATCCAGCACCACCACCACCTTGGCCCGCGTTATTTTGAACGTTTCCGACTGTACCGAATCCACCCCCAAGACCGGAGAATCCCTCAAGTCCAGCACCACCAAACAAACCTCCCCGCCGCGTAGGCCCTGGTTCTGCTTGACGACCTATCGTCACGGTCATGTAGAAACCAGTACGGTATCGCTCGAAGGCACGCACATTGTATAGCAGGGTTCGTTCTGCGAGCGTCAAACGCTCCATCACGACGTCTCTTCCTCCGCGTCTCAAAAGCGGCTGAAGGAACGTGAAGTCGAGCAAGGTTGATGCTGACTGCTTATCTGTTCCAGCAAATTGCCAAGTCAGCGAGTTTGCCAAGCCAACGATGAGTTCCGCACCTGTTGAGAAACGACTCGCACTACCGAAAAACCTACCTCTTCCATGATCTACAGCTAAGCCGGTACTCAGGCTTTCCGGACCGCTACCTCTAGCATTGTAAGCGACATTATAAGACGCAAAGAGCTGATTACCCAAGAAGAATCTCTCAGTACTCACGTCCAGTGCGGAAAGGTAGATCGTTTCTACTTCAGCTTGATAATTTGGGCTATGTAGCACCGCCAATCGAACGGCAGTATTCGCATCCAATACGAGAACCCCACGTTCATCCAGGGGCAGGTACTGCCACCAGACTGGGTTTTCAGCAGTATTCGTCCGTCCATTCACATCCCATAGAGGATAGTGCTTTTTACCATTGAGAACCTTCATGTAGTGATGAGCTACCTCATCATCCTCGGGCATGGGGGGCCGGTCGGGATTGAACGGATCGAACATTCGAGATGCGCTTCTCATCTGAACATTAGGGATGGCTGGAGCGCAAGCATCCCCGACTTTCTCATCGATCAGTTGACTGACTTCTTGATCTGCTCGATTGCGATAGTGAGCGCGATTACACCCGATTGGGGCAGCGACGAGAGGTGTTGATATGGCGATCAACGAGAGGTGGATCCATTTTTGGAGCGTACGTCTCTTCACTGCTTTACTATTCATTAGCTTCCGCCTTATGGGATGGAAAGCAAACAACATTGGATCAAAACGATCTTGGCTTTCCGTTCTTTCGGCGTTTATGGATCTTATGCTTGATACCGGGAATACCAACTCATCACGAATTGCGGCTCTTAGCGACTTTGCTCAAACTACCAGGCTTGCGGTTATGCAGGCAATTTGGGGCGGACTATTTCGTCAAAGGCAGCATCCAACTAAATCACTCAACGATCCCCACCGGTAACGCCTCGGGAGCAAAGGTGGCGAGATGCGGCAAGGAACTGCAGATAGACGATCATCGCGTTGGGAGTCAGCTCGATTTCAGCGATTCCTAACCCGAGTTAAACGCTCGTCGGGTGAAACGCGGAATGCTCGAAAGTTGGGTAGATCCCACGTTCATTTCAGATGTGGCGCGAAGTGCTACCACTCGTACGAGGCAGCCTTGTCAGCCCTTTGAAAGAAGACTGAAGTTATAGCGACACAGTGCAAGCTGTCTGGTTTTTCTCTAGACAATGAGACTTACAGGAAGGCTCGCGCTATGACGCTTGCATTTTTCAAAAGGCTGTTAGCCTCCGAGATGACCGAGAACCTGCAGTACGCCGTTCAAATGAGCCATGCGGGGCCCGAAACGGTCCAAGAAATCATTGAAAGCGTATTCGCTATCTGCCAGATTTTCTTTTTGGTCCTCGACCTCATCCGCGAGGGATTGGAGAAACTCAATTTGCACGCTGGAAAGGGTCTCAAGAGCTTCTTTGCACGAGCGGACCAGTTTTGGGTGGGCTTGTTTCCATTGGGACAGCTCATTTTGTCTTTGCGCGTTCACTTGATTGCTAGCTTGCAAAACCTGTTTGTTAACCTGAAGGAGTTGCTCTAGCAACGCATTTTGGCGATTCTGCGATTCAATCAATTGTCGCGTGAGTGCTATCAAGGCCGCGCCTACTTCATTCGGTTTTCCCTGGGGTGCGGGGGTTTTCGATGCATCTGCGGCTGAGACGTCGATACTAAAGACTGGAACGAAAGGTGTCGGGTCGTTTGCCATAATGGATGCAAAGGCTCTAGCGAATCGCACGATTGTTGATCGGCGCGTGGTACACAAAATAGTCCAGGAACCAGTATATCCAGAGGCCGGGGCCCTCGTCGAGCATTTCGCTAGCTGATTGCGGAGATTACCGATTAAGAGGTTTTTGCTAATTGAGAATGTTCTATCGGGTATGGCGATCGAACTGTATGGCGCACCCGCGATGCGCCGAAGCTATGTGACCACGGCGAATAGGCTTCTTTCGATGGACGGACAACGCGACTGAGCATGGAATCCAGCAAGAAAAACGCTAATACCATAGGTTTTCTCACAGTTCGCAAGCATGAGTTGCAGGGCTACGTCGGGGGGCTTCTGGTGCTCAATGAATTAGCCCGACCGCTAGAATTTCATTGCACCTTACCGATCCAGACCACCCGTTCGCAGCAGATCCTGTACGGTCCGACGCTCGACGGATTCGTAGCCGGTGAACAGATTGCTCGATCGCTGATGCTCAAGCCGAGATCCCAGCCCGTCATCTATTTCACCGATACGTTGGCGGCGCTCTCGTCGAGACACGTTGATCCCCAGCTCATCGCGGCTGTGGAAGGGGCATGGAGCGGAGCCTCCTCGGCTCTTCCGCACCCAAAGGCTGAGAGTTGTGATATTCCATGCATCGCAGTGGGTGGTTATCGATTCATGGTGATGCCGAATTACGAAAAAGATTTGGAAGCGGTAGCGCGTATTGTCGAGCCTCTGTTGGGAGCCTCGATCGATTTGATCGAACCCTTTAGTCGCATCGAGGAAGCTTTGATGGAAGCGCATCCTGCGACGCGTGCGGCATGAATGGAATATCAAGTGATAACGGACGAAGTTACCGTACAGTCGACGTTCTTCGACAGCGATCGATTGTGCGATATTCAATCGATCGATATGGAAAGCTTTTCGGTAGAAACCAAAGATAGCGAATGGCTATCTTCGTGGAATGACTGGTCCGAGCTAAGAGTTCTTCCAATTCAGTGTTCTGCACCTTTGCCAAAAACGATCGGTTTCGCTTTCCCTGAGTCAACTCTTTGGAATGCGAATACCCTCGGCACAGAACCGACCGAAAGGGTGATCCAAGATTCGACCGCACCAAGGGAAACATGGTCGAAAAATGCGCCCACGAAGCGTATTACACGCATACGGCCTCCAGGGGATTTGGTACGACTGGAGGATCGATTGTATTACTTGCTTCAACCGCCCTTGGAAACGATTGTCCAATCTGCCAAACTTGTCTTTCCCTTTACGCCTTTCCCCTATCAGATGGAGGGGATCGCCTTTCTGTTCTCCCGAGCGGCGGCAGTTTTAGCCGATGAAATGGGGCTCGGTAAAACAATGCAGGCCATCACTACGATTCGGATGCTGTTGCTCTCGAATGAGTTGAGCCATGTGCTGCTCATCTGTCCCAAGCCGTTGGTGACGAATTGGGTACGCGAGTTCCGACAGTGGGCGCCAGAGATTCCCCTAGCTGTGATTGAAGGTGATTCGCACAAAAGGCAGTGGATCTGGACGAATCCGCAAGCCCCGGTCAAGATCGCCAATTACGAATTGCTCATGCGAGATCGCGAATTGATCGACGATGGGCAGCTCGAATTCGATCTTGTCGTACTGGATGAAGCGCAACGGATCAAAAATCGTAACAGCACGACTAGCGAAATCGTCCGTTCGATTCCTCGATCACGATCATGGGCTCTTACCGGTACCCCCATCGAGAATTCGGTCGAGGATTTGGTCAGCATTTTTGAGTTTCTGTCGCCAGGCTACCTTCGAGACGACATGCATCATAAATCCCTTTGTCAAGCGACTCGCGACTACGTACTTCGCCGAACAAAGGACAAGGTTCTCACCGACATGCCGCCGAAACTATTTCGTGAGGCCGACCTCGATCTCTCCGCCGAGCAACGCCTGAGTTATCGAGCTGCAGAAGAAGAAGGAGTGGTCCATCTCGCTGAACTGGGGGAGTCGATTACGATCCAGCATGTGTTTGAATTAGTCCTTCGCTTGAAGCAAATATGCAATTTTGATCCGACGACGGGCACTAGTTCCAAGCTGGAGAGGCTCGAGGCTGATTTAGAGGAGGTTGCCGCGAGCGGACAGAAAGCGATTATTTTCAGTCAGTGGGTGGAGACGCTTGATATCCTCGCTCGCCGTTTGGATCGATATCATCCGTTGCAGTACCACGGTCGCATTGCATCGAATAAACGAGATGGCGTCATCGAACGATTCAAATCGGATCCGAAATGCAAGGTGATCTTGATGAGCTATGGTGCAGGTGCGGTCGGTTTGAACCTGCAGTTTTGCCATTATGTTTTTCTGTTTGATCGTTGGTGGAATCCGGCGATCGAGGATCAGGCGATCAATCGGGCTCACCGGCTAGGTGTCAAGCAACCGGTGACGGTAACTCGAATGATGTCTGTCGACACAATCGAGCAGCGAATTCATGATGTCCTCGAAGAGAAGAGGCAGCTGTTCAACAGTTTGTTTGCGGACAATGCAGCCCCTCGCAATTTAGGCTTGAGCCAGAAAGAAATCTTTGGGCTCTTTGGGCTTTCGATTCCTACCGCAAAAAATCAGAAGGCAGCATAAGATGCCTGGTTCTATCGGCATCCGTCGTCAACTTGGAAAAGAATCGTAATTCCTGCCTCGATTCGAGGAATACGAAAGATGCCCTCGGTATCAAAGAGTGCTGAGCCACTCGTCAACCGCTCAACTGCAGATTTCCTTTTTCATGCATGCTTACGGATTACCCTTCCAGTCCTTCGTAGTGGGAAGCTCCGGCCGGTTTCCCAGGATGAGGATTTAATGTGCGTAATAAGGAGAGATCATTAAATAGGCGATGACTCCGGTCACGGATACGTAGAGCCAAATTGGAAAGGCCCATTTCGCGACCCGCCGATGTCTATCAAATTGATTCGTTACAGCAAAAAGGAAAGCACGCAACACAAACGGTAGGACCACGAGGGACAAAAGGATGTGGGAGAGTAAAACAAAATAATAGATGCCTCGCCAGTAACCTGTCCCACCGTACTTCGTCGATTCATTGGATAGATGGTAGGTTACGTAACAAATCAGAAACAATCCTCCCAAACAAAACGCAGAAGTCATCATCCATCGGTGGATGTCGATCTTGTGTAACTTTTGCGCGACCAAGCCTGCAATCAAGCACAGAGCGGTGAGTGTGTTGATTGCACCGATTCCATGAGGAATCATTTTGGTCCACTCTCCGAGAGGGACTTTGGAGGGAATTCCGAGTAGTAGCGCCACCACAAGCGGGATGACGACCGAGAGGACGTTTACAACCCACGTAGAGCGGCGTTCGAGATCGGAAAAATTTTTAGAGTTTTTGAGTTCTTCCATGGTTTCATTGAGTGCGAGTGATTTGACCCGACCATTTTATCCAAGCGTCTAGGTCTCTTCGGATGGGTCGGGTTGGGAGCTCTCCTCAAGATCTGTCTCGGCCTCCTCGGGGCGTTTCGAAATAGATCGCACCACCATGGTGGCATAGCTTCCTTTGGGCAACGAGAAGTTGGTCCGTAGAGCATGACGGTTGGGGTGTAGGTCATCCTTCTCCCAGCGATACTCTAGCGATCGGGGATTGAGCCAGGTGGCACGTTTTCCTTTTGAGAAAAATGTATCGCGCGGGTATTTTAGGCGCATCTCACGCCGTGTCATATGGATTTCATCCAAGATCCGATCGAGAGCTTCGAGAGTGGACTCATCCCAATCGTGTTGCCGTGCGGAAGGTAGAGGAAGCTCCATATGCTGGATTTTGAGAAATGCGGCTGGCAGTTGTGCGTCCCGTACATGCGGAATGGTGAGCGCGCCGCATTTAGAATCAATGGTCGTTCGATCACTCATCGCCAAGCTGGACTCGATCAACTGAGAGAGCCAACGATTCCACACCCAGCTTTGGAATGCTGCGAGGTAGATGCTTCGCATGTCCTGCCGGATCAAGGCTACGGCTCGTTTAAAATCCGTGGGGTGGTCAACAAGGTAGGTTACGACGCTACGGCGATGGGAACGGTCTAGCAGTTGCTTCAATTGATTCCAGTCTCCCCAATGGTCTCGCATTAGCTTTTTCTGCTCACGTTCTCTGCCGCGGTCGTGTGAATTCTCCTCCGCCATCGCGAGAAAAAGAGCTCTCTCGTAGTTGCCCAAGCACCATGGAACGGCAATCAGTTCTCCCGAGTACCCGATCGAACCGAATCGCTGGTCATCGAAGTAGTTCACAATCCCGACTGTTTGAATGGAACGGCAACGCTGTTCGACGTCCGCTCGTTCGTCTTGGCGAAAATTGCGTAGACAGATTTCGAATCGATTGGCTTGGATGTCCTGCGCGGTATAAGGTCTCGCGCAAGGCCCGAGATACTCCAGTCGGTAGGAGCGATCTTCGTGTCCCATGGTCGGGCCGCGATGGATGGTCAAATACTGCGTTGTAACGGCATGCCGATCCTTCAAACCTCCATAACTGATGGCTTGACGGGAGAGATTCCAGTCGCGGAGGATCGCCGAGATAGCCTCTGGGGTTCCTATGCCTCGCTTTTCTAGACGATAGAGGCAGAATGGTCCCCGTGTCGGTCGAACCTGAGTCAATTCCTCGACACGAAAGTCCTCAGGCAAGCTTTTTAGTTTCATCGTTTTAGTCAGGAACCTTGCGAAAAAGTTCTATTTCGTAAGGCCCTAGAAACATTAAAAGCAAGGCATGTTCTGCAGCGAACACACGAAAGACTTCTTGCAAATAGTGATGCTCCCCAGGCCATGGGTAAGCAAATATTAGTGCAAAGTCGTCACATTGTAAGTCGAGAGTTTGATACGCCGACGGAACTTGATGAAAAAGCGATGCATGATTGGCTTGTCTTTTTGCCAGATGCTCTGCCCCTGCAGGCAAAAAGTTCCCATGAACCGTTTCTGCCCGCAGTCCGGCTCTTGTGAGAAATTCGTGCGAACGTTCGACCAAAAACTTTTCCGCTTCGATTCCGATCGCTTCCCAACCTAATTGTGATGCCAGGGCGGTTACGATTCCAAATCCACTTCCCCACTCGAGAAAGTTTCGTCCCAGCACATCGGTTCTTTGCGTTACCGCATGAAGGGCTCGCCAAACGTCTCGAAAGTCGCAGGCGACGTACTGTTCGATCGGTTGCTGGTGCCACTGATCCCAGTAAGCCTGGAGCATCTGTTCAGCAATCTTAATGATCGATTCCACATCCTCTGGAATTTCGAGTTCCCAATCCAGATTCAGTTCGACGGTCTGAAGGACCGATGTTCGAGGACCCCTCATATCAAGGATTGGACTTCCCGTCAGGAGGGACGGTGATTCGTTCGTGACCTTCGTGCTTGGAGGTCACGCCAGCTCGCGGCTTCACACCGCTAACCACCAACTTCAGATCGCGAGCACCTGTTTCAGGAATCGTGATTTTCAATCCGGAAGTCGCGTACGAATTATGCTTTGGATTGACCACACCCAACGTGCTCGGACGAAAGTTTGGAATATCCTCCGCCATGATGAACTGGACGACGACGCATTGGTGCTCACCGATCGTAGCTCCATCTCCATCGGAGAAGGTTGTCAGCTTGAAGGAACCATCGGAAGCGATATCCCCGGACGCTTGAACGCCCTCGAAGAGGAGAGATTTCGTCTCGATCTTCCCTACCCTGACTGGGCTGCCATCCTCAAAGACGACCGTTCCGCTCGCTGGGACGATCTTCGGGCCTTTTGAACATCCGGCAGCGTAGACCAGTCCAACGATCGCAATCGTTGCGAGCAGCGCTTTCATGAAATGGAGAGTCTTTCAGTCTATTCAGAGTAGTTGAGGGGGAGGCCATCCATTCGATTCGACATGCGACCTAGAGTGTCGGTGTCGGTCGAGTTGCTCAGTGTACGCACGCTGCCATCGGCGAAAGCGAAATTGCAAGAATTCAAATGCCAGCTTCCCCATCGCACCAAATCGTCGGTCTCGCCACGTAGATTTTTGGCGATGGGCATCGTCGGACCGGCCAACCGCCCCGTGTTAAAAACATGGTCCCCATTGAAGATAAAAGCATCGAATGGAGATTGTCCCAGCTTGCCCATCGGAACATGCATTTCCCCTGCGAGTATGGTGTTGCTCAGGCCATCGGTGCAGGAGGCGCGTGTGACTCGATCCTCCCAGGCCGTCGGGATCCCTTCAGCACAACGAGCTCGTACCGAGATGATCAATCCAGTTCCGTTACCGCCGAAATTAAAATCGGTAGGCAAGCCGCTATTTCCTGGAGAAAGGTCTCCGTGATTTCCGCCGTAGTCTCCCACCGCTCCTACAGCTTCGCCATTACCACCGCCGACCGGAATCAAACAACCGCACGGAATACGTACCCATCTGGTTCCACCTCCGACTAACTGTCCAATCCCGACCGCGTCCGACGCAGATCGTCGCGCTGGGCAGCAATAGGCTGGAAGGGTCGATGTCCGTACCCACTCCGGATGGCTCCCATAAGTGGACGAATAATCCCAATTCCGTTCGAGGTTGGAGGCTTCCATGTAGGGCATGATTCGTACGAGCCAAGTCGTTTCCTTACCCCCACAGCTCAGTTCTTTTGGATCCCCTGGGCGAGGCTGATACCGTGCAGGTGGATAAACCCGCTGGGTATCATGGAACATATCCACGGCGAGTCCAATCTGATGCAGATTGTTCTTGCAGCTCATGGACCTTGCCGCATCGCGTGCGGACTGGACAGCTGGGAGAAGCAGTCCGACGAGCAATCCGATCACTGCGATGACAACCAGCAGTTCGACAAGCGTAAATCCACGTCGCAAAAAAAGAGGTAAGGCTTTCATAGGAATTGCTTTTGGCCAGTCGACTGTAGGTATCTCCTCGACTACTATAGATTATAGGGTATTCAAACCCCACAGCAAATCTTACCTCTTGCATCCAAAAACCTTGCAGATTGGTTGGCTTGTTCCGCGATGTTTTCCCGATTCTCAAGCAAAAATACGGTTTGGGCCCTTCTTTGGGCCTACGTCGGATTGGTGCTTTTCGGGCAGCTTTTGCACTCGCTTCCGGACGTTTTCGTCCCCGTGATCGCGGCTTCAGACTCCGCAGGCGGTGTCGATTCGCAGAGCGGTGACCGGGGGACAGATCGAGAGGGAACGGAATGGAGGAAATGCGATAAGTGCAGTTGTCACACCCATAGTTTCTCTCGCCATCAGGGCCAAAAAGGAAAACAAGAGCCCGCGACACTTGTAGCTCCGTGCGACGAGTGTCAGATTTGCAAATTGCTTTCATCGTTGTCGCACGCGGTGTTGGTGACCGAAGGTCCATGTCTCGATGAGTACTATTGTTCGGTTCGGGAATGCGACTCGACTGTCCTCTCACTCACTCTTCCCTCTCCCTATCTCTCCCGCGGGCCGCCACTCTTTGGCTGAGTTCTTCGTAGGTTGACCTGTCGATCGAGACAGAGCATGACGTAGGCGAATTTTCGTCCTTCGTTTTGAAGAAATCGTTAGGGAATCTCTTTTTACCTCTTGGGATAACAGGACTACGTGGGTAACGCCTTTGTTCCTGTTGAGTTGGAATTCAATAGAAGAGTCTCGGGGAATGCGTGCAGCAGACAGATTGAATCATTTATTGAATGTCGATTTTTGCCCATGGGCCAATCGGTATGTCTACTGGTTGAAGCAGCCCATTGGATGGGTTGTCCTGGCATTCATAGCCTCACTATTGCTAGGTATCTATGTTTCCGCACAGGCGTTTCTCGCTGCCGCGGCGATTGCAGCGATCGGTATCGTGGGTTGTGCATGGCCATGGATAGCCATGCAGGGAATTCGGGGGGAGTTGAGTTGGGCGGTTCAACGGTGCGATGAGGGTGAGTCTGTCCGGACGACCCTCGAATTGGTGAATCGATTACCGATCCCAGCCTTTGGTCTGTTTATCGAAACAGATCATGCCATCGCCTCGCAGTCTTCGGCCCCTGAGGAACCTATCTGTCTAAGCCAAGTACCACCCCTGGCAAAAAGTTTGTTCGATTGGGACTGCTCGCCGAAACGCCGCGGCGTGTATCCCAAACAGGCGGTACGTCTTGCCACTGCCTTTCCTTTTGGTGTGTGGACGTGCTATCGGCGGTTGGATGTTTCAGCTCCGCTCATCGTGTGGCCACGCCGAGTTCGGTTGATCGATACTCCTGAGAGTAAGGGCGCGCCGAGCATTGGTATCGGGTCTCCATCCACCCAGACCGGTGACGAGGGGGATTGGATGGGAGTACGACCGTATCGACCGGGAGATGCGCTGAGACAGGTGCATTGGGCACAAACCGCTCGCAGAGACAGCCTCGTCGTTTTTGAACGTCAGGCGAGGGCCCTTCAGGAAGTTTCGATTTATTTCGATGCTCAGGCCGCGCATCGCGTAGACGAAACCGAACAAGATGAAATGTTGCGAATCCTCGCAAGTTTGACCCAGCACTTTATGAACCATTCCTGGCTAGTGCATGTTCACTTCAGCCAGAAGTGGCAATCGATTCGAGGAGGAAATACAAGTCGTCAGTCGTGGTTAGACCAATTAGCCCGTTGGTCACCGGATATCGATCCGCCAGCATTCCCTTCGATCCGTCCCAAAAATTCCACTCTGCACCTTGGGATTACCACGGTCGACCGCTTGGAAGAGATCCCGTCCAGCATCGAGGATCCTTGGGAGAAAACATGGTTTGCGTTGGAGTCACGGCGGGCAGGCTCCTGTCCCATCCCTTTGTCCGGGAATCTTCAAACGATCGTTTTACCCTGGGAAAGCTCCCCACTCGATGCTCTCGAGTCAAGCTGGAGATCGTTCTGTCGAAATTCTGGAGTCGGTGGCCTCTGCATGTCCTCGGGAGGTGCATCATGCTGAGTGCATCGTCGCGAGTCGTTCGTAACCGATCGAAGGGCGAAACAATTTCTCTCGGTGGTTTCAACCAGTCCAGGTCGTGGAACACATGGATTTTGGCGGCGATGGCTTCCGTTCCTGTCATGCTGCTGAGGTTGCATGCGACGACGGCTCCGGTGTGGTTGATCTCGGAGTTCATCGTTCTGGTTTCACTGACAGCGATCGTGCATTCATATCGTGATCGTTCCCTAAGAACTCAAGGCATAGCTAGTTCCGAGTCTTCGCGGCTCTGTTGGATTCTCTCTGGCGCGTTACTGATCATCACGCCATCGATCCATTCGTATGTGCAGCGGCGGCTGTTGGGAGGTCCGGGGGAGGCGACCGAACTCGTGTGGTTGTCGATGCTTCAATATGCAGCCCTATGGCAAGCGGCTATAGCTAAATCCTCTCGTGACGAATGGCTTTCCTTTTTACTCAGCTGTTTTCTGTCTTTGTTTGGGGTAGCTACTTCGGATCGTGCATACATGATCGCCGTTGTCGTTCCCTTTGGACTATTTGCCTCCTGGTGGTTATTGGTTAAGTATTGGCAATCCGTCTCGCGGGGCTTTATCGCAAAATCGACTGTTCCGCTCTTCGCAGTTCGATTCAGTATTATCGGGATCTCTTTATTCATTACCTCGTTGATCGGGCTTTTGGCTTGGACTGCCGGCAGTTCGATCCAAGCGTTGGATGGTTTCATGCCAACCTCGGGAGGCAAGGGAGGCTCGGACCCCGCGGCACGACAGGGCGTCGGCGATGGAGATATGTTGGTCGCGGCCAAAGATAAGGCTTACTCGTTCGGGCCTGTTGAAAGCGATTTATTTCTCGAGTCCCACGCACCCTCGTTGTACGATTTGTTTAGCGATCTTTATGGCGAGCCACAGAAACCGAACAAGGATCGAACTCGGACCATCGCGTTGGCAAACGAGACCCTTGGCGATCAGAAGCATGGATCCGAGACAAAGCAAAAAGGGCGGGAATTCGATACGTTGCGGAAAAGCCCGGACCGAAAGATGGAGTCAAAACCGAAAGGGAATGATGCATCTTGCTTGTTGCATGTCATCGGAGAATCGCCACTTCTGCTGAGGCAGCAATCCTATGATTTTTTCGATGGTAGAACATGGACGCATTCGGAGGACGTCCATCACGATCGCACCAATGCGACTCCTAGCTTGATCCAATTGAATGAGAAACCTTGGATCCAAGTTGCCAGCTATGGAGAGGAAGTGACCTGGGGGATTCGGGATCGAGTGACCGTCAAGATCATCAATCTCAAGTCGGATCGGGTTCCCATGCCCTCCTCGACCACGCATGTTCACATCGACAAAGTCGATCAGCCCGACTTCCTGGGTTGGTCTAAGGATGGGCAATTAACCATGCCGGGACATGATTTTATCCCTCAGCTCACGGTGATGCATTTGCTTTATAAAACACCCACCCTGCATCGCCTCCGGTTACAACAAGATTCGGTGAGTTCTATTTCGCACTCGACATCGGCGACCTCTGGGCGCCAGAGTTGGTTGCACCGGTATATGGAGTTGCCGGCATCAACGGTAGATTGTGACGCGATGATCGATCGACTGCTCGAATCGACTCCCGCGATGATTCGAGAAAAGTGGACGAAATGGCAGACGATCGAGGGCGTCGTTCAGGCGATGCGTCGTCGGATCAAGATTGAACCCAGCGCGGTACCGCCGGAGGATTGCGAAGATCTTTTGAGTTATGCGTTCGAAACCGAAGTTGCCCCTGACTATTTGGTGGCAACCGCAACGGCGTGTTTGATTCGGAGCCTCGGCGTTCCTTGTCGTCTGGCAACCGGATTCTACGTTCGTCCAGAGCGATACGATGCGCGCATGAGAATGACCGAGGTTGCCAAGGAGGATCTTCACACATGGTTAGAGGTCTACTGCCATGGCACTTGGATTCCTGTCGAGCCGAGTCAGGGGTACGCAATCCCTCGTGAGGAGTTGACTTGGTCTCAGTTTGCTCTCGAGTCCCTATGGTGGTGTAGAACGTGGATTTTGACCCATCCGTGGTACGTTCTCAGTTGGTTGCTAGGGATTGTTTTTCTCGTGGTCTGGCGATGCTCGATCGCGAACGTTTGTATTTCGGCTCTATTGCTACCGAGCCTGTTATTCCCCATTAGGATTCACGTGGTTTGCGCCTTGTGGTTGTTGAGATTGCGTTGTTGGCTCGCAGGGCGCTCGATACCAAGAAGTTCGACGATTGCGAAATTTCTGAAACAGGAATTGCAGAGTATGAGATCCTTGAGGCAGGAGGAAACGCATACCTTTATTGGATATGTGCAGCGTATCGCCTATGCCAAACCATCGATCGCAGATGCGTATCTTCAGCAGCATGATCTGACCGTAAAGAGGGTGTGTTTGTGGATCCTCGTTTATGGATTGGTGAGTCCCCTCAGCGGTGACCGAAGATCTCTCATGGGTGGTAGCCCCTTGCAGACACAAGCCGTTTAGGATTTCAGTTCTCCACTTTTTATTCAGAGACGGGAAATTTTTTTGAACACTATTGAAAGACCAGTGGATCTCTCTGTAGAGAGGGTTCAATCCGTACTCAAGGGATTGCGAGGGGAACTCAATCGAGTACTGCTCGGAAAAGAGGAGGTCGTCGAGAATCTTTTAGCATGCGTGCTGGCACGAGGCCATGTTTTATTTGACGACTTGCCGGGTTTAGGGAAAACGACCTTGGCTAAGGCGCTAGCCACAGCAATTGGTGGTCGATTCACTCGAATTCAATGTACGCCGGATCTGCTACCGAGTGATATCACAGGATTCAATATTCTCAACCAAAAGACGAGAGAGTTTGAATTCCGAACCGGTCCTGTTTTTGCGGACGTACTGCTCGCAGATGAGATCAATCGAGCGACGCCTCGTACCCAGAGTGCGCTGTTTGAGGCGATGGCGGAACGACAGGTGACCATCGATGGTGAGGCGAAACTACTGAGTAAGACATTCCTGGTTCTGGCGACTCAGAACCCCGTGGAAAGTGTCGGGGCCTATCCGCTCCCGGAAGCGCAGTTGGATCGATTTGCAATGAAGTTACGCATTGGCTATCCCGATCGAAAAAGCGAGTTGGAGTTGCTCGAACGAAGCAGCGCTGCTCTAGAGGATTCGGTTGCTCAGCAAGTGCTGGCTCCTGGCGAGCTCCAGACGCTACAGCAAGCGGTGGCGCGTGTTGGTGTCGAAGCCAACGTGCGCGAGTATCTAGTCAACCTGGCGGAAGCGACCCGCAAGAACCCTGCATTTGCGCTCGGTCTAAGTCCTAGAGGGCTTTTGCAATGGCAGAGAGTTTCGCAAGCGCGAGCGTTGCTGATGATGAGAGACTTTACGACGCCCGACGATGTTCAGGACGTCGCCGTACCGGTCCTTTCAGTTCGATTGTCTGGTCACGGAGGGGCGGTCGATAAAGCAATTGAAAGCGTTCTGAATTCAGTACCTGTACCGGTCCCATGATTATGATGAATACCACGCTTTTCATTAAACGGCTGCACGAGGAATCCCAAGTTGCGTGGAGATATTTGTGTATGGTCGTTCTCTTACTGGGTGTCGGCGGTTGTCGAGGTCCCAACGCGGAGGAACACGAGGAGGAGCATTTTCCGCCGCACTGGCCCAATACGATATTCGAGGCCTCCGATCGTCTACGAATGATCGTTGATGCCGATGGTGTGATCGAATCTAAGGCGCCATCGATCGAGCAGGAGCTGCTCGATTTGCTCGAGTGGATTCCGGAACTGATTGCTGATAGCGATATGTCCAAAGCGGACTTTGATAGCGTGGACTCGACGGTTGTCCTGTTAGCGAAACAGATTGAGAAGGGGACGGGAGAAGGACGCTCCATCAAGGATTTGATCACGACTCCTGGATTAGGGGAGGCAGTCAAGACCTTGCAGCAGTTGTGCGAAACAGAGCAAGCTCGATTGGACGCCTTGGGATTGACTACACCGCCGAGTGAGGGAGAGTGAATCAAATGGAAGCTTTGATTTTTGGACCTTTAGTACGCATCGTTCAAGCAGCTTTGGCTGCGATGCCTACCCTGGTGGTAGGGTGGTTGATCGCTGCCATATTTGAACGAATCCTCGGGCGGGAAGGGACCTTCAAACTTTTCGGTGGACGGAGTTGGAGGCAATTGCCGTACGCGTGGCTGCTGGGAATGTTGCTACCAGTTTGTTCTTTGGGTGTGATTCCCGTGATGCAGCAAATGCGAAAGAGCGGGATCTCGGGTGGAACGATCATCGCCTTCGGTTTAACGGCGCCACTCTTTAATCCGATTTCTGTTTTGTATGGGTTGACGTTGTCCGATCCGTTTACACTCTTTGTATTTTGTTTGGGCTCCCTGACGATTGTCACCGCGATCGGTGTGCTCTGGGACTGGATGTATCCGAGGAACTGGCTCGAGCCGGAGTCATTGCCTCCCACCCCTTATGGACTGAAGCGGGTTGCTGCCGTGTTTGTATCCATGTGCGAACAAGCGGTGAGCCCGACTTCGTTCTACATCCTGCTGGGGATCTTGGGGGTTGGTGTGCTCGCTCTGATTCTACCGCCAGGAGTTTTGCAGTCTTCGGCGGGTGCGGAGGATCTATCGGCTCCCCTGACGATGACAGCGGTCGCAACCTTGGCCTATGTCACTCCGATGACAGCGATTGTCCAAGTCGCATCGATGTTTCAACATGGTAATTCCATCGGCGCTTCGTTCACCCTCCTCGTGATGGGCACGGGGGTGAATCTAGGATTGATTCTTTGGAGCGTAGTCACGTTTGGTGTGAAACGGACACTCGCCTGGTTTCTGATCCTGGTCGCTGTTGTCCTTGCAATTTCCTACGGCGTGAATGGACCATTGCATCCAAAAGGTGTTCAATCGGCAGATCACACCCATGCGTTCGACGGATATTGCAATCCTTACGGCATTGGATCCATAAACGTCTTAGAGTCGAGCTGGAAATCGGTAAAGGACGCTTGTGTTGGCGAAAATGTGGTAGCCGGTATCGCGGCAGGACTTTTTGCGTTGATTGGATGGCTTCTTGCGAAGTTGGATCCAAAGCAAACGATCATGTCCTTCCTTCTGCGCACGAACCAAGCATCGCAGGGGATGCGTCGCGATATCGTACTCCCGAACACAGTCATCGCTGCTGTAACCTTGGTTGGATTGGTTTTGGCGAGTATTGGCGGATGCTACTTGTATTACCCCCCGATGTCCGAAGTTCGCAAGGAACTCTCCTTTTTACAAGCGGAATTGAACAGCGCGGTAGGAGGTAGTCATTGGGATGAGGTTGCATTCCTCATTCCGCAGCAGGAAGACTGGGCCCACAAACTGGTCGTTGGAAACTACTTGAGACAGACACCTCTCAATCGATTTCAGGAGATGCGACTGAAGGTTTTTCTTTCTAAGCTTGAAATGCTCGAACACGCGTGCGAGGACAAGGACAAGGCCGAAGCGGATCTCTGGAGCAAGAAGGTCAATCTTGCCTACGTACGTTTCCGCGAATCGCTCGATGGTAGACGACTGACAGATTGATCGAGGTGAGACGAACGGGTTTCATATCCCCAAGCTCTTTAGGGATGGAATCGAATACCTACTCCGATTTTTGAGAGGATCGTCCGTCTACTCGAGGCGTAGCTCGCACGTTAGTATATTCTGGATGAGAATATGTATCCTTGAATATGTTTGTGGTGTCGGTCTGGATACCGTTGATCGAGAGCAACTGGAGTTCTTGATTCCTGAAGGCTTCGCGATGCTGCGAGCGCTGATTGAGGATCTTTCGCATCAGGGGCATCAAATAAGCACAGTCCTAAATCCTGTTGCCAGGGACATGTGGGATTCGTATGCAGGTGTCGAGAGTGTTTCGATCGTTAAATCGGAGGAGGAAATTTCTTGGCGAGATGCATGGCGGCGAGTAGCTCTCGATTCGGAGCGTACCATGCTGATCGCTCCAGAGATAGATGGCTTGCTTTTGGAATCGGTTCAGGAGCTGCGTGGTTATCAAGTCGATGTCTGGAATGCGACGTGCGAATGGATCGATTTGGTGAGCGACAAGTATCGATTCGCTCGATTTCTCGGAGAATCCGTATCGCATCCAAGGACATGGGTTGCAGATGAGTTCCCGGCCAGCGATTCCGCGGTTGCAAAGGAAATGCTGGGCTCTGGGATGCAGTGGGCGACCGATGGATGGGTTTTCAAGCGGCGGGATGGTGCGGGATGCGCTGACATGCAATGGTTTCCTGATCTGTCGAGCTTGCGGAGTAGGATCGCGAGTACGATCCCTGTGGATCAGCGGAATCTTTGGATCATACAGCCCTGGATCGTGGGTTCTCATCGGAGTATGGCGATGCTTTGTGAATCCTCGGATCATTTTCAAATAGTCGGGGTCTCGACTCAGGAAATTCGCAATGAATCGGTAGTAACATACCACGGAGGACAGATCGAATCCGACGTCGATGATCGGCTCTCAGCTTGGGTTTTGGAATGGTTCGGAAGCATGGTAGGTGCCCGCGGTTGGATCGGCATCGACTTTTTGCTTCCCGTTCCTTTGGTCGAGGGTAGCGACATTTCCCCCATATTGATTGAGATCAACCCTCGATTGACAACGAGTTACTTGGGATATCGACAACGATTTGGCAGTCGTCTGGCGGACGGCGTCCTAGGGATCGGTGGATCTTGGGTGCGAACTCCATGCGAGCCAGGTTTATGGATATTCCGACCGACGCTCGCACGATCAGCGACTATGGGAGCGTAGCCACCAACTACAATTTGCAACCACCGATCTTATTCCTATCGAGGCGATTTGTTGTCATGTTCATGATTTGTCCCGAACCATTCCTCTTTCGATAGCTTTCCCTCTTGGTTTCTCCATCCAAATTCATCTTCTATGTAGTCACTGGCTTGGCCGCTTTTCTGTTTTTTCTTGCGATTACCAGTCTTCTATTCGATTGGGCTTGGATGCCGAGTTACAAAATATCTTTGTGTTTGGGGCTGGTGCTGGCCGCCGCGGTGATCACGAGCTACCCAAGAACTAGAATCTATTCTTTTGCGATTTGGGTGGTCGTTGGAGTCGCTCTGGCGCTGCTTTATCCACGCTGGTTTATCGACCTCTGGATACCGGGTTTCGAAAGACCGTTTGAAGCGATGAAGCAGGTCCCTTGGTTGATAGCGATTGCGATGTTCGGGATGGGTGCGACTCTGACCGTCGAGGATTTTCTCCGCATTTTCAAGATGCCCAAGGGAGTCATTGTTGGATTCGTACTGCAGTTCAGTGTGATGCCCCTGCTAGGTTGGAGCATTGCTCATGGTTTGATGTTGGAACCTCAACTCGCTACGGGTGTCCTTCTTGTTGGCTGCTGTCCTGGCGGCGTGGCATCGAATGTTGTGACGTATTTAGCCCGGGGGAATGTGGCTCTTTCAGTGACCATGACCGCTTGTACCACGCTGGCAGCACCCTTGGTCACTCCTTCGCTCATGTACTTGCTCGCTGGGCAAGACGTACCTGTTCCGTTCTGGGGAATGACACAGAGTATTCTTTACACGGTTGTCGCGCCAGTTGTGGGAGGGATTCTTTTCAACCAACTGATCGAAAGGATCAAGCTGCGATCGAAGGAATTAGAAGGTGCACTGGCGGTTATCTCCATCTGTGCCATCTGTTTGATCTGCGCGATTATCGCTGCGAACTCACAGGAATCCATTCGCTCCGTTGGGGCAATTCTTTTGATAGCCGTCCTGCTGCATAATCTAATCGGGTATTTGCTAGGTTATTGCGGGGCACGTCTCGCCGGACTTCACGAAACGGAGGCGAGAACCGTAGCAATTGAAGTCGGACTCCAAAATGGAGGTATGGCTGCGAACCTGGCTGCATCCGTACTGAAGAGTGCCCCAGCAGCTATCGCGCCCGCGATCTTCGCGGCGGTGATGAGTATCACTGGATCCATCTTGGCGACATGGTGGCGGCAGCATCCGCCCAAGACGGAATCCGTGCTCGAGGCAACGGATTCGGATAGCGAATAGGACCTGGGTCAAACCTGTAGTTGCGCGTTCCATCCCGGATGGAAACCAGTGGATGCATCGGTTCTGGATGGAGCGTCCATTCGGAATGCAGCCTCGGAATCCAGGCAACGAATTCCGCCCTTTGTTGTACGCACCCGGTAACTCGAGTTACTTCGCAATTCCCTCAGACCGACCCTTGCGTGTACGGTGAAATTGTTGTGGAGAGTAAAAGCCTTACTTCTCGCTCTTGAATCCAGCGTTCACAAGGTCTTTGTACCCTGGCTTGAGAGGGCGAATGTCGTAGTTGAGTCGCTCTAGCATCTTTCCGGCTCGGAGGGAGCGATATCCGACCTCGCAATAGGTGTAAACGATGAGGTCTTTATCTAATTTGCTGCGGATCTTCTTGTCGTCGAAGTTGTCCTGCAATTCGCGCCAAGGCAAATGGACCGCTCCCGAGATGTGACCATTATTCCACTCAACCAATTCGCGAACATCGACTAGGACCGCTTTCTTCTCTTCGATCCGCTTTTTTACTTCCTCCAATGTGTCTTTGGTATGTTCCAATTCCTTTTTACCCTCGCCCCAAGCGATGCTGGTCATCGAAGCGACCGCAAAAACCCCCAATTGAAGCAACACACATCTGCGATTCATTTTCAATCCTTCCGTTTTTCGATCGGAATTCAACCTGTTTCTTTCATCCCTTATTGTCGTAGGGTTACCTACTTCTATCAAGACGACTTCGTTTGGGCAGTAGCCACTTCGGTTACAAACACGAAGAATCCTCTTGTGCTGACAATTTCGTCCGCTCGGATCGAAAACGTTCGGATCCATGGCCTGGACCCCTTCTACTAGTGCTTCGTTTCATCTTCATTTTAGGAGAAGCCGCAGTGCGATAGCACGGAAACTCTTCAATCCTTGCCCACAAGTGCCCGGATCTGCCCCGATCGATTGGCTTTACGACATTCCCGCTACGTTTTGGTGCGTTCAAGACACTTAATTCGGTCGCTTCGCTTTGTGCCTGGTCGCTTCGCTTTGTGCCTGGCACCTGCCTGCTCC
>JBBAXA010000020.1:25937-56108 GCA_040396935.1 Pirellula sp. | reverse complement strand
CTTTGTGCCTGGCACCTGCCGGCTCCTGCCTGCTTTGAAAGGATATCTCTCTTCTTACCTGCATCAGGTCTTCGCTGGCTTCATGCCAGGGGCCAAAGATTGGTTACAACCCTTTTTGCGAAAAGAATAGCTCGTCTTCGGGTTCGCTCGCCACCTTATCTGAGTCCGAACTCCCAAATCGGTGCACTACTACCGCTTCGCATGGGGAAAACCAGATGCTAACGCGAAATGGCTAATTTTTCGCAACCGGAATTCATTTGCTGGCACAAAGCAACTAGCTCTCGAGGGTAGTCGAACGGGGCTTGGAGGGATTCGCTATTCCTCGCGCGCATGACCAAAAAGGTTCCCGGGAAGACTCCGAATGCAACGGGCATATCCGGTTGCAGGGAGATTATCCAACTGGGATTTCGATGTCTACTTTCCTGGGACATCTACAATCGCCGCCCTCCTCATAATTAGAACCGAAAACCCAACGCAGCCCTAATTCATTTCGCAAATTACCAAGTTTTGGAAACGCCAAAGATCGATTCGGCCGATACCGGATGAGGCAAAAGAGTGTAACGCACCTGCGTTGGCGGTTTGCTAATCATGGCGGTGCTGTGATGGAGGGAGATTCCGTGCTCAATTCAAGCTACTCATCGAGGTCGACAGGCCGAAGGTGCGCTTTTATGGGCACGCTGGCAATGATAGCACTAGCGAATTGGGGGTGTTTGCTCGCAGAGTCTTCATTCGATGGCGGTGAAACGCATTCCTATGCGATTCCATTATCCCCACTTCCTGGTAGTTTGGAAAAGCCGGTGATTACGGGAATGGCGGTATCGCGAGATGGAAAGCTTTTAGCTGCTGCCGGGGATGACCATGCGATTCGGATCATTTCGCTCGATCGTCGTAAGGTGCTTGACGTTCTCGAAGGGCACATTGACTGGGTTCGAGCGTTATCGTTTTCCGATGATTCAAGACTTCTCGCATCCTGCGCGAGCGATGGCTGGATAAAAGTTTGGGATGTCGCAGCCGAGAAATGCCTATTCGAGACCAGGGTATCGCACGCTCTGCATTCAATCGCATTTCGAGGAAGCGATGCACTATTCGCAGTCGGCTTCAGTACCTCCATTTATCGAATTGATCTTCGAGCTGGAAAACTGGAGGTAGATCATTCGTGTGACTGCAAGGACTTGCGGGTGATTGCCGTTTCACCGAACCAGGCCTATGTCGCTTACGCTGGGCGTGATGGCGTACTGCGAGTCCGAAGCTTTGCCGATGGCAATACGACTGTCTGGTCGATAACTCCGATCCACTTCGATCGGATACGCTCCTTGCATTTTTCGAGCGATAGTCATTTCATCAGTTCCGTCGGCGAAGACCGGCGGATGGTTCATTTCGATGTTGAGGCCAAACGGGTAGTGAACCAAAAGGATTTACGCAGTGGCAAATTGATGGCTGTTCTTCCGCTGGAGGGAGATCGCTTTGCTGTCGCGAGCGCGGACAACACCATTCGAATTCTTGGGTGGGATGATAAGGAACGACAGACCAAACTCGTTGGACATGATGGATCGGTATGCGTACTGCAACGGGCAAACAATCAACTGGTTTCTTCGGGTTTTGATACTACGATTCGTGTCTGGGACTTGGAGCGTGTTCTCAAGGATCGCGATTTGGCGGGACGTTACATGCATCCGATTTCGGCCCAGTTTGAGGATTCGGGTTCAACACTTATCGCCAAGCCTGATGGCGACATGATTCAATAACACAGCACATTTTGGATGAACTCCAATCGAAGGACTGACAACGTGTCTTGGAAACGACGCATTGATCGATGGACCAAAAAACTTGCTGTGCAAGATTCGGCTTTTGGGGAAGCAGATGCTCCCCGTGTCGTTGGACCCAAAACCTATTTTCGTCCATCATCGTCAGCGCGTACGCGACAGGCTCTCATCGAGACGCTCGAAACAAGGAATTTGTTTGATGCGGACCCGATTTGGTTGGGTGGAGTGTATGTGGAAGAGGATGGTGGTAGCGACCTGCACGGAGATTCCTTCTACATTCAATTCAAAGGGGGTTCGCCCGACACGCAACTGAAGCGATTAGTGATCAGCACCGATCAAGGCTTGCCAGGATTCACACAGGGTGACAACTTCTTTGACACAGTCAAAGGAGGGCGAGGCATGGACGAAGCCTTTCCTTTCCAAATCCAGAGTAGCGATGGGAATTTCAGTAGTGCGAATGTGCGTTGGGAGGTTTCCGATGGCGGTATGCTGCTGACCCTTACCTTCGATAATTTCCGCGCAGGGGATTTGCTAAAATTTTCCGTCGATGTCGACGAAGTCCAATTCCTGAACGATGCGAGCAATCTGGTTGTTTTCAATAACGATGTCGATCCGGTCTCCTCAGGTGCCGAGTTCGCTCGATCGAAGATCTACGCGGAATTTTCGGCCCCTTATTTTGAAGAGGCGTTCGCGAATGCGTCGTACTTGAATGAGTACGACTCGCAGTTCGTTGGATCTGGACTCGATTTACTACGTGACAACGATGGTGGTTTCCGAGATCGTACAGCCGGCACCGCCGTACGAATCGTCCAAATACCAAAGCCGATCACTCTGGCCGGCACGGTGTTCGTCGATAACAACCTCAATTCGTTTCAGGATGCGAGCGAACTGGGGATCCCCAACGTTTCATTGGAACTTTTCAAGCTTGAGAACGGGGTGTATCTATCGACAGGGCATCGTACGACGACAGATGCTTCTGGAGACTACGAGTTTGGTCTCGCACTCGGGTTGAAGCCCGGCACCTACCGAATTGTTGAATCGCAACCTGTTGATTATTTTAGCGTTGCATCCATTCCTGGGCGGTTGAATGGTAACTCATCGCTAGGCGAGACGGTTGCCGGCAATCCCGACATGCTCACGGCGATTCGCGTTCCCTTAGGGGATTCCCACGGAACATCCCTCGACTTTGCAGAAGCTGAGCCGGCTTCTGTTAGCGGCTTCGTTTACAATGACCTCAACAATGATGGATCACGCGATTCCGGTGAGGCTGGGATTGGGGATGTTGAGGTTCAGATCGTTTCGATCGAATCCATTTCCGGGACAATCAACCGAACGCGCCGGACCAAAGCAGATGGATCCTACTCCTTCGAGGGACTCCCTCCGGGCAAATACCGAATCCTAGAGACAGTACAGCCAACGGATTACCTTGATGGCAAAGACACACCTGGAACGGTGGGCGGCCAGGTGCGAGGGGTTTCCAACTCCAACGATCTTTTGACGGACATCCGTCTCGATGGTGGAGAGGATGGGGTCGATTACAACTTTGGTGAGATCCTTCCCAGTAGCATCGCGGGGATGGTCTACGAAGATACCGACCGAGATTGTGTCCGCGACCCACTCGAGCCTGCACTGGAAGGAGTTCTCATCGAACTGCTAGATGCGAACGGAACGGTTGTCGCAACGACACGGACAGATGAGAAGGGCGAGTATCGTTTCACAAAACTGACTCCCGGGATTTACGCGATTCGTGAGACTCAGCCAGCGGGATATCTACAGGGTGGACAGGTAGCGGGCTCTGCGGGTGGGGACGCTACGCTGACCGACTTGATTACAGCGATTAGTCTCGGGCAAGGGACGAATGCGACCGACTATGATTTCTGCGAGTTGCGTCCCGCATCCCTTTCTGGAAATGTATTTGCCGACCTCAACGAAGATTGCATTTTCGATCCCGATGAAATGGCGATCGAGGGGGTTCGCATCGAATTGCTGAACTCCGATGGGAATATCATAGCGCATACCTTTACCAACAGTTCTGGCAATTACCTTTTTGAGAACCTCCAGCCAGGTCTCTATTCGATTCGAGAGACTCAGCCGACGGGATATTTCCAAGGTGGCCAGATGGCACCCTCGGGCACAGGCCTGACGGACCAGGTAGACCTGATTCGCGAAATCGAGCTCGCGTCAGGTCAGCAACTAACCCAACTCGATTTCTGCGAAGTTCCCCCGGCAACGATTTCTGGATTTGTATTCCAGGATGGTGAACCCATCTTGACTCCGGACGGAAATCCACCCAACCCATTACTGGGAGTTAGGGATGGCATCAGGGACTCGTCGGATTTGCCGATCCAAAACGTAGTTCTCGAATTAAGGACACGAACAGGGCAACGCATTCCGTCTCGTAATGCACTCCCGGGCATCTATGAATCGGATACCCTGCTGGTGACCACCGATGAAAACGGTTACTACGAGTTTCGCGGTCTACGCCCTGGCGCGTACCACATCTATCAAGTTCAGCCCACCGGTTATTTTGATGGCCGTGACACGGCTGGGTCTAGCTTCGGTAGTTTTGCGATCAACACGGACGACGTTCCGGATCAATCACAGCTTAATATGATCGAGTTGCTCTCTGTCGAATCGGCAACGAATCCTGGCAGTGACGCAATTCTGATGATCCATTTGATGCCAGGGAATCATGCTCAAGATAACAACTTCAGCGAGATTGTGGTGCTGGAAACTCCGCGGGAGAAGCCACCGATCACTCCCGTGCCGCCAATCGAATTTCCGAAACCTATCGTGGAGCCACCTCCCGCAACCGGTTTCGTTACCCTTCCGTTTGAGAGGGTTTTGGTCATCTCCCCGAGGATCGGTGACAAGCCTGAGGATGTCGTCGGTGGCTACACATCCGAATTCACATGGCATTTAAGCATCATCAATGCAGGTGAGCCCCGCGGGCATCAGTCCTCAAAATCGGTAGGGCGAGAGAGGGTTCGTGATTCCGCAGTAGTCCTAAACCCAACCCAATGGACCATCAACACCATGGACCGAGGGCGTTGGACGATCGTCTCGACGAACAAGCAGAAGAGTGCACGTCTCACGCGAGATGCATTCGATGTCTCGGGAGCCAAGCAGTTGGCAGGCGATTTCAATGGCGACGGGATCGATGAATTAGCCCTCTTTAGAGACGGGGAATGGCTGCTCGATATCAACGGTGACGGGATATGGGATCAAGGTGACCTCTGGGCTCAGCTCGGTAAGAAAGGGGACCGTCCAGTGGTCGGGGATTGGGATGGCGATGGTAAAGACGACATTGGGGTGTATGGCCCCGAGTGGGCAGGGGATGATGAGTTCGTACGCCGAGAACCGGGTCTGCCCGATCCCGAAAATCGCCGGAGTCCTATCCCAAAGAATCTGCCTCCCGACCGTCACACAACGGTTCACGAAAGGATCATGCAGCGTAGCCAACGAGGGCAGCCGAGGGCTGATGTCATCGATCACGTTTTCCGATTCGGCGGTGAAGGAGACCAACCCGTTGCGGGTGATTTCAACGGGGATGGAATCTCCACCCTAGGAGTGTTTTCGGATGGATTGTGGAGCCTCGATGTCAACGGCGATGGGCAATTCGAGGATGAGCATGATGCCATATTCGAGTTCGGCATTCCTGGCGATGTAGCCGTGGCCGGCGATTTCAACGGGGATGGGATCGACGAAATCGCAATCGTTCGTGGAAATGAATTGGTAATCGATAGCAATGGAAATCGCGAGTGGGATTCAACCGATCGCGTGTTCCGATTGGAAGGTGAAGGCACGGATGTCGTTGTTGGTGACTTTGACGGGGATGGAATCGACGAGGCTGCCTTCTACGCGAATTTGCCTTTCCGATCCAGCGCTGACGCCCAAACCGCAGCTCGACCCTGAACCCTCGGTCCTAGGTAGGGAACGCATTCCAAGGACCTGAGTAACTGGCCGTAGCTCTAGGGTTGCGAGCGGAAGTGGCGATTAAGCAGCGGATCGATTGCCACGGCGGATTAAAAAGAACGGAGATGTTTCACGGCTGAGAGCCGCAGCTTCGAGTGCACGCCAAATTCGACTGGTAAAGCTGCGGCTATCCAAAATCGTCACGTTTGGTGTGAGTCGTTAAAAGCCAAATGATCTTGGAGCGTGTCGAATGGCACCGATGGACAGATCGTCACTTTGTCGACATCGGAGTTGATCGCTCGACTTGCCTACCAGGAACAATGTCCGCCAGCGGAGATTTCCTATCACTGGAAGCGAATTAACAATGACTTGCACCTAACTTGTAAACCAAGCAGGTTCTGACGTCGCTGATGTGCACTCGTAGCTCCTAAACACAAAACGCAGGCAGGCTACAATCCAGATACTGCGGAACAAAATCTTTATGGGGTTCCCAGACGATATTTGGCCGAATGATGCGAGTTCACGAAAATCGTCACTCGAGATCTGTGGGTAGGATGGAGACCGTCGGTAGTTGGTTTTTTAGAGACCACACCGCGGCAGCTGTCCGATCTGCGACCTTCAGTTTTCTGAAGATATTCTGAAGGTGCTCCTTCACTGTTTCCAGACTAATATTCAGAGCGCCTCCGATTTCACGATTGCAAAGTCCCAGACCGAGCTGAAGTAGAATATGCAGTTCGCGTCGCGTCAGGCTGCTAGCACCTGGGGGTATCGGCCAATCCACTTGATTCATAAATTCACGGAAGCGTACGAGCATCGATTCCGACGGCGGTTGGCCAGCTTCAAGTGATTGAAGCGATCGCACCAACTTCATCGCGCTTCCCTGCTTCAAAACGGCATCGTAGAAACCATGAGCGACGGATTGGGCGATAAGAGTTGGATTGGTTGTGCTAGCGTAGAGTATGCATTTGAGATCGCGCTGCCCTTTTTTAATTTGAGCAATCTCATCCATCATATGGTGATGTTGGAGTCGGTAATCGCAAATCAAAACATCGAAATGTTCATTCACTAGTGCCGACTTCAGCTCGCTCAAAGAACTGACAAACCGGTCCACAGTACAGCGATGTTGATTGCAAAGAAATGCAATTCCAAGTTGTGTGGTAGGGCTCTCGTCAGCACATACGATTCGAAAGGGCATTACGCATGTCCCTTCTGTTCGGAGACCGGTCGTTGTCCGTCGCACCGCGACACCGAGGTCAGGAAGTTCCATAGATCAAAAGCTCGGGAATGTCCTTTGCAAGGCAACGCGACCGATAAATACAACTCCGGTACGAAGAGGGGTGCCGTGATGGATGAGTTGTGGTGAGCTTCGGTACCGTTGGGACAATTCCTCAATCGATTGGGGGAGTATCCATTGAGGTTAGTTTTGAACCGCTCGCGGGGTGACTGCCGCCTCATGACAGTCGCCATCAACTCTAGATTGCCTTTGGGTTCCGAGGACGATCCCCATTCGAGCAGAGGGCAATCCTCGGATTTTGCGAATCGTTGTAAGCTATCGATTTCACTCACGAAGGGGATCAAGAGTGTACGATGGGTGGAATTCTGCTCCCGCTGTTGTACGACCAATTCCTTCCTGGAGTTTTCCATAGGCGTCTTTGTACGGCAAGAACCGTAGTATGGATCGGATGAGATAGAAAAGTGAAGCATGCAAATAGGGTTACATTCACATGGAAAACAGGAAGTTAATATAGCATAGGTAGAACGGCAAAAGGGGGTTCTTACAGATCAATACCTGTTTCGCGATCAATCGATGTGCGAGAATCGGGCAGTCCTAATTTTTTGGGAACTAAATCGATCTTTTTCCTGTGGATAAATTTCTGTAAATCCGGAGTCCGAAGCTTCCCCACGACTCAATTCAGCCCTGGTTTTCACCTCACCGATTCATTAGTCTAATGGCTAGGGACTTGTCGGTACCTCACGAGGGCTCGCAGACGCGAGTCCCATTCAAGAGTCGTATCTTCTTAAGGTACTTGACCATGAATGATGATTGAGTTGATTTTTGTACTTCGGTTTCTCGAGACGTTGGATTCGAACGACGATGCGTTTCCTTTCCTTGCTTTTTATCGCGGTGATTGTTACCAACCATGCTGCGCGAGCATCCGCACAGGTCAAAACCATTCGTGCCCAGCTAAACGGAGAGGGGGATCGCGTTGAGATTTTCCGGGACGGCGATGCTCAGCCAATCGTGACGCAAAACGCGAAGGCCGATTTTCGACCCTACCTGCATCCGGTGGTAGCACCAGACGGAAAAGGGGTGTTGACCGAATTCAGTCCGTCTCATCACAAGCATCAAACGGGTCTCTACTGGGGATTTACGCGCCTGAATGGACGGGATTATTTCCATCATCCAGAAGGAGACTATTGGAAGCGAGTCTCTGTCAATGTCTTGAAAGCATCCTCGTCGGGGAGTAACGATTCGGTGCAATGGCAGACGATTTACGATTTGCTTGATAGCGAGGGGAATGCGGTTTTGAGGGAATCGCAAATCTGGACCATGAGAGACGAGGGTAACGTCTATCTTTTGACACTCGAGTGGGCCGGGCAGGCCAACGTCGATGTTACCATCGGGCAGTACGATTACGGAGGACTGTTTTTACGGATGCCGTGGAAGTCGGGAATTAAGGGAGCCGTGATGAACAATGCTCGACAATCGAACAAACGGGCCGAGGGGCAGCGGGCGGTTTGGTGCGATGTGGGTATCCAGGTGGAGGGACGTCAAGATCCCGGTCGAATTGCGATTTTTGATCATCCTCAAAACAAAGGCTTCCCTCAGCCCTGGCGAGTTGATGGCCAATTAGGCATCGGTCCAGTGCGAGCCAGAACGGGAGATTGGAAAATCGCCAAAGGTCAGAAAGAGATTATCAAACATCAGTTCTATGTCTCGACAGGGGCTCTGAATGATGTTGAGACCACAAATCGTTGGGCTGCATTCTCGGGTCAACCGATGGCGTATGCACAGTGGCAACTAGCCCAACAGGAAGGACGCAAGGCTGAATTCCTAACGCCCGAAAAAGCAGTTGAGAAGATGACGCTGCAAAGTGGTTTTTCGGCGAATGTGTTTGCTTCCGAGCCGATGATTGGTCAACCGATGGCTTTCTGCTGGGATGCCAAAGGGCGAATGTGGGTTGCTGAAAATTTCGATTACGAAACCCGGCAGTCAGGATTCTCGAACGACGGAACGAGCCGCATCAGTATTCTGGAAGACACCAATCGAGATGGCGTTGCTGATTCGAAGAAAGTGTTCTTGGAAGGGATCCCCTTTCCTGCGGCGATAGCCACCGGGATGGGGGGACTCTGGCTCGGAGCTCCACCCAATCTACTGTTTGTCCCGGACAAGGATGGAGATGACCGAGCTGACATGGACGATATCGAGGTTCGGCTCACGGGATGGGGGATTCGGGATCGTCACGAAACCTTAAACAGCTTGATTTGGGGACCTGACGGTTGGCTGTACGGTCTTCAAGGGTACGCGACGCCGTCTCAGGTCGGTAAGCCGAAAGGAAAAGGAAAGCTTTATAAGACGAAGGAACCATTCCCCGAGAATGTCGAGTTTGCGGACACTCCGGTGGAAATCAATGGTGGGGTATGGCGCTACCACCCTACCAAGGATCGTTTCGAAGTCGTCTCCCATGGATTCAGTAATCCTTGGGGGATTGATTACGATGCTAAAGGACAACTCTTTATCACTGCATGCGTGATCCCACACTTATGGCATGTCATCCCTGGTGGGATCTACCATCGTCAGGGTGGGACTCATTTCAATCCTTATGTTTATAGTGACATACGAACCATCGCCGATCACGCGCATCAGTCCGCGCATGGTGGTGCGAGAGTGTATCAGTCCGATGCGTTTCCAAAACAATATCAAGGGCGTATTTTCATGGCGAATATCCATGAACATGCGATCTTGACCGATCGTCTACAACCTGTTGGAAGTGGATTCCGAGGCATGCATGGAGATGATTTCCTCTTGGCAAACAATGCCCAGTGGGTCGGGTTTAGCATGGAGGTAGGGCCGGATGGTTCCGTCTACGTACTCGACTGGCATGATGCCGACATCTGCGGAAAAGAAGTACTGAACAAAGATACGGGGCGCGTGTTCCGCGTTGCGGCGATCGACTCAAGTGCGCAGAATTTTCCGAATCGATACGCGGATCTGAATACGCTGTCGGATCTTGAGTTAGCTCGAATGCAATCGGTTCCCAGTGTTTGGCATGCGACGAACGCGCGGGTCATCTTGCAACATCGCTCTCAAACCCGTGAGATTGCAGCTGACGCGGTAAAAGCGATCGAGGAGCAACTGCAATCGACGCAGCATGTCGATCTCAGGCTTCGTTCTCTATGGACATTGCATGCGATAAGAAAGCTATCTCCCCAGCAGATGCGACGGATGCTCGAGGATTCGGAGCCCTACGTTCGTGCGTGGAGTATCCAGCTGCTTTGTGAGGATGGTCAACCGCCGCGAGAAGCCGTCGATCGATTTATAAAGATGGCTTCGGACGATGACTCGCCGATCGTTCGATTGTATTTGTCATCTGCCGTACAGCGCATGCAGGATCGCCCATCCAAGTGGTCGATTTTGAATGGTTTATCTCAGCATGCTGGTGATATGGGCGATCACAATCTACCCAAAATGCACTGGTTTGCTTTGGAGCCATTGGTCGTTACGGATGTTGCGCGTTCCCTGGCGTTTGCCTCGACGTGCAAACTACCGCTCCTGACACGTCATATCGCGCGAAGGCTCGCGGATGCCAACAAGATCGATGAGCTGCTTCAAGGAATCGCTGCAGCCTCTGGGGCGAACCAGGTCCAATTACTCCTGGGTCTGAGAGATGCTTTGGAGGGACGCTATGACATGCAGCCACCACCCTCCTGGGAATGGGTTCAGCAAAAACTAACGGCTGCGGGAGACGAGCAAGCGAAACTGGCCCTCCAGTTGTCTCAGCAATTTGGGGACGCGAAAGCGGCCGAAGCGATGATTCAAATTCTTCGGGACCGATCTGCATCGATGGATTCGCGACGCGATGCGATTCAAGGTTTGGCCGGAAGAAAACGTCCAGAGCTGAGGAATATGCTGGTTTCCTTGTTTGACGACCCCAGTGTGCGGCGATTCGCGATTCGCGCGGTCGCTTCCTATGAGGACAATGCGTTATCGCGTGAGCTATTGAAGCGTTTCGCGAAGCTTTCCGATGAGGACAAACTCGAGGCGATCAATGCGATGTCGACTCGCGCTACTCATGGGAACGAGCTCACTCGTGCATTGGAAACAGGAAACATCGCCAAGAAAGAGGTACCTGCACATGTCGCTCGCCTTCTGCGCCGCGTCGTTGGGAACCGTTTTGTAGATGTTTGGGGACCGATCGACGAGATTGGTTCGGACAAAGAGGCCCTATTTGTAAAATACCGCGAGGTTTTGAAAGAGGACTCCGTCAAGAAAGCGGATGCGTCGCGAGGTCGGTTGGTCTTTTCAAAGACTTGTGCGTCGTGCCACAAACTCTACGGGGAGGGGAGTAGCATTGGTCCCGATCTTACGGGCTCAAATCGCGCCGAACTCGAGTATATCTTGAGTAACATGCTTACCCCGAGCGCTGTGATACAAGATGCGTATAAGATGCATCTCGTACTCACCGACGATGGCCGAATTTACTCAGGAATACCTACCGAGGAAAATGATCGTCAATTGAGAATGTATGTCGCAGGTCAGAACGACCCAGTGACCATTTCTAAATCGCAAATCGAATCAAGAGAAATTTCGGCGGTATCGATGATGCCCGATGGCTTATTGACCCAGCTTCCGGATACCGATGTTCTCGATCTCGTCGCATATCTTCGAACCCAAAAGCAGGTAGAGCTGCCCGCTGCTTCCAACAAGTGAGCCAGAGCGCTCGAGAATCTTTTTCCGCGTAAGTCCTGAAGCTACCCATGAACGATATTCCAACTGGAACGACTGAACCTACCTCGAGACCAGCACGCCCCTGGTATCGCATGGAGGATTATGTCGCGATGGGAATCGCTCTGCTTTTCGTGCTTTTGGCTGGACTTTGGGCTACGGTGTTGAGGCCAGACAATGCATCCGAGTTAGCCGCGAAGCATCGAATGACCGAACAGCAGTTGTCCCAGCTTTCCAAAGAGGATGGGAAGGAGCGGGAGGAATTGCTGAAATCGTTGAAAGGTATCGAATCGAAGCTCGCTGTCATGCCATTGAAGGATTGGCTCGGCAAACCTGGGGAGTGGAAACAAAGCCCAGCGGAAGCTTTTCAAAAAGGTGACAAGTCGCTCGTGCCAGGAATCCTCGTTTCCTTTGTTACCCTGCTCGTTGTGTTTGCAGCAGGCGAACGGATCTTCGGCAATTCAGTCTATCGGTTTGCTATTGGATTTTGTGGGCTGTTCGCAATTGCCGTACTCGCATATCTCTTGGCAGGTCAGGTAACGATCAAGTATTACAGTTTGGAATATGCGTTATGGGCACTGCTGTTGGGGCTATTGATCAGCAATACCATTGGCCTACCCGATTGGCTCAGGTTTGCCACGAAGACCGAGTTCTATATTAAGACAGGTCTTGTTTTGCTCGGAGCGGAAGTGCTCCTAAACAAGTTGTTAGCGTTAGGTATTCCAGGCATCCTAATCTCCTGGGTAGTCACGCCTATTGTCCTCATAAGCACCTATCTGTTCGGGCAGTACGTTTTGAAAATCCCGTCGAAATCCTTGAACTTGGTAATCTCTGCGGACATGTCGGTGTGCGGCGTATCGGCTGCCGTCGCAACAGCGGCTGCCTGCAAAGCCAAGAAGGAGGAGCTGTCGCTCGCAATTGGGCTGTCGTTGGTGTTTACGGTCATCATGATCGTTGTCCAGCCATTGGTGGTGAAGTGGACAGGAATGGGTGAGGTGATTGGAGGGGCTTGGATTGGTGGCACCATTGATTCAACCGGCGCTGTCGCTGCAGCGGGAGAACTGGTTGGGAAATCCGCGAAGGAGGCCGCAACGACGATCAAAATGATTCAAAACATTTTGATCGGAGTGGTCGCATTTGCGGTAGCCGTTTACTGGACGACTTTTGTGGAACCCAGAAACGAGGGTGTCCGACCGAGTGCCTGGGAAATCTGGAAGCGTTTTCCTCGATTCACCTTGGGTTTTATCGGCATGTCATTGCTTCTTTCATTCTTACAGTCACAGGGTATTGAGGGGAGATCTTTGGTGTCGAGTATTGTCGATGGAGCAACCAAGTCGATTCGCGAATGGCTGTTTTGTCTGGCGTTCGTGAGTATCGGGCTGGAGAGTAATTTCCGCGAGTATCGACACATGCTGGCATCCGGTAAGCCGTTGATTCTCTACTTGTGCGGTCAAGCACTCAATCTGACACTCTCGTTCTTGATGGCATGGTTGGTCTTCACCAAACTCTTTCCAACGGTTTTGGAATCCTTGTCCAAATGAGGATGCGAATCGTTCGTTATGCATCGTTAGCGACGGTAGCGATCGTCATGGCATGGGTCTGGCTGGTTCTACTTCCAAGGATTTCGGAGATCCCTGCGGTCACGCAACGGATCGAGAAACTACGCGAGGCGGGTATCAATCCCACAGCCGTTTTCTACACAGACCATCCTGGTATGAAGGACATCGAACAGAATGTGTCTGCCGATGTTGACGCACCGGACTCGCCATTTTGGAAATGGTAAACGTCAGGAAATGGAATCCCGTTAAACGGGTACCAGGCATTTCTTGAGTGTTCTAGAAACGGGCCACTCGATTGATTCGAAAGCAAGATTTTTGCATGCAGAAGAGGCGGCATGGAGCGAACCAGTCGACGGCGTCGATCGGCCGTTTTGACGGGCGACAGAGTTAACTCCTCGGCTTCCCTGATCGCCCCCCATACTTTATGGGCGCAATCCTTATGGGGAATCGAATTCATGCGACTGGGTTGTTTTGGCCTCCGAGAATTTAGCGTGATCTCGTTTGTCTGTAAGCTCTGAGCATTTCACCCGTTTTATTCAGCATCTACGGCAAAATCGGTACGGCGTTAGGGTGGGTGGGGCATCTTACCGCCGACTTAAATGCCCGATTTTCATGGTTCCCCGACAATGATTTGCCTTCTGAATGTTTGTGACCTAATTTTTCCTTTGGCATGTTTCCACGCATGAAAACTATGGAAAAGTAAATCAATGTTTCCTGATTCACGGCTCGATCGCCTCCAAAAAAGGAGTTCCCGCAAAAATCGACCTCTGGGTATCGAAAAGCTAGAGGACCGCATGATGAATGCGTTCAGCGGCTTGGAGCAAAATCTGCAATCGCTTCTCTCCTCGGGAGCGTCAGGATCGTCGGGCTCAACGCAACTGGTCTCCAGTACTCGTCTGGTAACGAATGTCAAGCTCCCGCCGACGATTCAATCTCAGGCACGTCTTGCTTCCGGAACCGACGTCCGAGGAACTACGAGCACACTCACCGTTCAAGCTGATGACGATCTCGGCGAGACTAATCTCACCTACCGTTGGTATCAAGTGAACGGACCGGCAGGAGGACGAATCTCCTTTTCGGTCAATGGAACCAATGAATCTAAACAGACCACTGCGACATTCAATAAGGCTGGTGTCTACACGGTCCAAGTAAGAGTTCAGGATTCGGATGGAATGTTTAGGACCAGTGACTTGAGGATCAACGTCATTGCCTCGGTCACAAACTTAAAAGTTTTCAGTAGCAACGGCTTGGAGATCCCTCCTGAGGTAACCGTCGCAGGGAAGAGTGCGAACATCATCATTCGAGGTTTCGATCAATTCGGGAACGTGATGTCCGCACTTCCGAATGCTTCGTGGAATCGAGTGGCAGTACCAGGAGGAGCAAATCCTTCGACTGTTGTGACTACCCGTGATTCCAGAATTACCTTCAATAGCCTCGGTAATCACGTAATGCAGTTTCGAAGCGGGAATTCATCGTTGAATGTACAGTTCAATGTTACCCCGGTCTTCACTTCGATTGCCGTGAGAGATGCAAGTGGACGGTTGTTACCTCCAGGATTGCCCGTGATGACGCCAGGTGGTCCACAACAATGGTCAGCCATAGCGCTCGATCAATTCGGTAATTCCATGTCGACGCAGCCGACAGTCAATTGGAATCAGACCGCCGCACCCTCGGGGGCTACAACGGTTTTCGAGGTAGCCGGTAATACGGCATCAGCGAGCTTTAATCGTGTAGGTTTGCACAGGTTCAATGCATCGGTAGGAGCGATGCAATTCCAAATCCCTGTGATGGTCTCTCCTGTTCTAAGTGAGATCATTTTAGAAGTGGGCGGCGAAAGAGTGGATCCATTAAATCCGCTTACGACAGCGACCGCTTCCCAGCGTATCAATATTCGCGGCTTGGATCAGTTTGGTCAGTCGATGTCACTCCCGAGTCTCACATGGTCGACGACGAGTGGGCCTGCGGGCGGCAATGCGACCAGCAGTATCAGTTCCAGCGGAGTCGCAACAGTTAATTTTTCGGGTGCGGGCATGTATGCGCTACGAGTCCGCGGGGGCAATGCTTCCGCGGAATTCAGAGTGAACGTTGTACGGACAGCTACCGCGCTCGTACAAGTCAACGCGCAGGGAGGTGTCCTATCCAGGGGAGCTTCGTTAGTTACAAGTGGCACGTCGGTATCGACGACGATTCGCGCACTGGATCAGTTTGGACGAGCCTTCGAAAGCCTGCCAAGTATCGACTGGACGAACATTTCATCGCCAGGGGATGGAGCTGCCTCCCTGACAATATTGAACGGTCGGGTAACACTAGCGTTCACAAAAATCGGTAGCTATGGGATTCGAGGTGTCACAGGAAATGCATCGCTCCAGTTATCGGTTCGGGTCACGCCCACCCTGACCAGACTGCAGCTCACACCGAACCAGATCGCCCTGAAGACAGGTGACACCCAGCAGTTTACCGTCAGCGGACTGGATCAGTTCGGTCATTCAACGATTACCGTTTCGAACGCTATTTGGAGAACTAGCGGCGGTTCTATTTCGTCGAGAGGACTTTTTACGGCCGGAGCGATGGGGGGGAACTACACCGTAACAGCGACCGCATCCGGATTCTCCGCCAGCGCCCAGGTCATCGTCAACGGAACGACCCCACAGAACACACTCGTGGATACGAATCTAAACACCCTGGTTCAGTCGCTCAATGCGGATCAGACGATTTCCCGCGGTGAGATGATTCAAATCCTTCGAAGCGTTGGAAACGATGGAGTCGTTACCGCGACCGAGCTGACCGATCTCCGGCGCCTAGTTACAACGGACTCTGGGTTCATGATGCCAGCGTACGTTCGCGAACTCGCCAGGGATGTCGTCAATAGCAATCCAGCGAACCTTCGATTCAAGGGGCAAACCGCTGGCAATTTGAGTGCTGGCAGTCCGGCGAGCTTGTTGAATAACTTGATCGATAAGTGGTTCCTGGGCGCAGACGAACCCACCGTGGTCGGTGCGGGAATCACGTATCAACTCGCCAACGGAGTCCTGTTTAGCGGAAACCCTACCAGGACCGATACGAGACAAGGTTATATCGGGGATTGCTACTTTATCGCAGCCATCACCTCCATCGCGGATGCCAATGCCGATGCTGTGCGGAACATGTTCCTCGACAACGGAGATGGAACTTTCACCGTTCGATTTTTTGATAGTGCGAACGTAGAAGATTATGTGACTGTGAATCGACGACTCCCTGCATTTTCTAATGGATCACTCGCTTATGCGGGAGTGGGGAACTTGGTGACCAATTCAGGGACTGTTTTGTGGGTTGCGCTGGCAGAGAAGGCTTACGCGCAATGGAACGAAACGGGTAAGGCTGGACGCGACGGGACGAATTCCTATGCTGGAATCGAAGGTGGCTGGATGTCCAACGTCAACCGACAGATCTTGGGATTCAATTCGACGAACCTCTCCCTCGCGACCACCACAAAACAGCAGTTGATCAACTCACTAGGAGGAGGCCGAGCAGTGACGATCGGGACCAAATCCACGTCGCAAGACGGACTGGTAGGCAGCCATGCGTACACTGTGACCGAATATAATGCGACAACCGATCGCTTTACCTTGTATAACCCCTGGGGGATGTCCCACCCTAGGCCGCTCAGTTGGGCGCAGTTGCAAGCCAATTGTAGTTTGTATACGGTAACCGTCTCAGGGGGTACTTCGGCCATCAGTACAAACAGTGTTCGTTCGGCACCTTCGGAGAAGGACACTGTAAACTGGTATGTGGTTGAGGTTTTCTCCCTTGAAAGCCCCGCCACGGAAGCCACCCTCGAGAAATCGGTAGAGTTTCTGAGACAATCAATCGACCTACAGCACAACTCTATGCAGCAACCAACCTATTCCGATTGGACAACTCCTCCGGTCGAGAACTACCGCGAAAGCGAAGAGGATCTGCTCCGGGAACTATCCGCAATCACGACCGATCTTCTGATGTCGGAACCGGGCCTCGATTCCCTGTTCGGTTAACAAGCGAGCGTTACCAGAAGAAGAAAGGATGATATCCACGCGTTTCCTCTCCTGGCGAAATCTCCACGAAGCCATCGCTTCGCGCCAAGGTTGCTAGATCGCCTGAACCCTGATTCGACTCCACTTCGACCGTGCCATCGTCTCGCAATCGAACGAGACGAAACCAAAGTAAGTCGAGGCGTTTGTTGTCCTTGCAATGGACTTGGACCCTGGGTGAGTCGACTTTCGCATGCCGTCCGGCCATATGCTGCATCAGGCCCAATGCATACCGACGAAAGGTGACCGCAACACTTTGTGGATTTCCAGGTAAACCCATGATAAGTTGACCTTGACCGGTGCATGCACCCAGCAATGGCTTTCCCGGTCGGATGGGAATACGGTGAAATACGATCCTCCCCCCCGCATTCTCAATGGCCTTGGGAACAAAGTCGGTATCTCCCATCGACACTCCTCCAGTCAACAGGATGCAATCGTAATGCTGAAGGTGCGATTCGATCGCGCTCGATACCTCTGGGAACGAATCGGCCACGCGTTGACGCGTGAACTCGGCCCAGGAATAACGAGCTAGCATCGATTCTAAAAGAGGGCCATTCGAATCCCGTACTTGCCAGTCCTCAATGGGAGCTCCCCACGGGATCAACTCATCCCCCGTGTTGAGAATGGCTACTCTCAATCGCCTATAAACCGACACCTCCACTGGAGCCGAAAACGTTACGAGGCCTGCAAGGACGACTGGCTGGATCTCGATCCCTCGATGGAGTATGACATCTTCCCGACGGGCATTCTCACCTCGGAAACGAATATTCTGCCCAAGTCGATAGTTCTCGGCCGATCTTCGTACGATAACCTCGTCCGTGAGCTCGTCGCAGTCCTCTCGTTGGATAACGATGTCTGCTCCAGTAGGAATCGAACCTCCCGTAAAAATCCGTATGGCTGTTGCTGGCGCCAGGCTTATCGGTGGGGCTCCTGCGGTCGCGGTCCCGATGACGGGTAAGGGACGCTCCGAAAGGTCCTGCAATCGAATGGCGTAGCCGTCCATCGCAGAAACATCTGTCGAGGGGCTGTCACGGAACGCAACCAAGTCTTCAGCCAGGATTCGACCGGTTGCCTTACTACCCTCGATTGGCTCCGTCGACACGACGGAGAGGAGACTTTTCAGCTCGTGCCATCGAGACTCGACGAGCTCTACGATTGGCAGCTGGGGTGCCATATTGATATCAAGCGGCCTGGGCAATCGTCTGCTCGTCCGTCGATTCGGATTCATCGACGCACCGACAGCGGGAATCACAAGCGAAGCCGGAGGAACGCCGCATGTTCAGAAAATGAGCCAACACCAGGAGCAGCCCACCGACGGGAGTCATCCAAGGCTGAATGGCATCCCACGAGACAGGTATGAGCCCCGCCGTCTGCAAAGTTGTTTCGTTTGCGGCGGCAAGCTGGTTCGAGCTACCATGCTCGTGAGAGTGACCTGCATGATCGTGCCCAGCATGACCGTGGTCGTCGTGCGAGTGATCGTGAGAATGGACACTCGTCACAATTCCCTTCTCTGGAATGCAGCAGGCATCGACGCAGCAGGAATCCGGTAGAAAAAATGCGGCTGTGACGATCATACCGATTCCGGTTAACGAGGAACCCAGGATCCTGAGATCTCGGTGACGACGGAACGCCGGCAAAATCGCAATCGAGACTAAACTGACGCAAACAATGGCTGCAATCTGATGAAATCGGGGACTCGCCATCCACTCCGTAAACTGAAGAGTTGGCAGAAAAGCCAGCAAAACGGGAGTTGCGGCGCAATGGATAGCGCAGAGTACGGAAGCAACAATTCCCAATCGATCCCTCCAACTACCGCTATTCTCCATGATTAAACTCTTGTTGCCCCGCGGGTGAATGAAACAAAGCTTTCGCTATGGTATCGGAAGAATTTCTTGTTGCAATACGATTGCAACAAGTTTTTGCCCAAGAAATCCCTTGAAGAAATAGCTGAAAATGCACTTCGAAACAACTCGAGAAAAGGTTCAAGCCAACTTGATTAGGGTCAAGGAGCGGATCGCACGGTCTCTGGAGCAGGCGGGAAGGGATGGGGAAAGGGTACTTTTGGTGGGTGTGACGAAGTATGTCGGGCCCGAGGTGGCACGCTGGCTCTTTGAGGCAGGCTGCAAAAATCTGGGAGAGAGCCGCCCGCAGTCTCTCTGGGAAAAAGCCTCGGCTCTCCAGGATCTGCCTGTTTGCTGGCATCTGATTGGCCATCTCCAGCGAAACAAGGTCAAAAAAACCTTACCCATCGTGCAAACGATTCACTCGATGGATTCCGAGCGTCTACTCGAGCAAATCCTTCTGGACTCGCGAGGCGTCGAAGTGGAGGTGAATTGCTTACTGGAACTGAACATTACTCAGGATTCCTCCAAGACGGGAATGTCCTTCGAAGAAGCCCTAAAGGTTGTGGAATCCTGGAAACTCCATAGCGATGATGTGCGAAGTAAGGTTAGACTCGTCGGCTTGATGGGTATGTCCAGTTTGGATGTTTCAGAATCACAAATCCACGGGGAGTTTGAACGGTTGCGAATCTATCGAGACAAAATGGAGTCCATGATGGGTATCGCGTTACCGGAACTTTCGATGGGAATGAGCGAAGATTTTCCGATTGCGATCGAGCATGGAGCTACGATGGTACGTTTGGGGTCGGTTCTTTTCGAATAGAGGAGTCGAGGTCCAACATAAGGCAATCCGGGTTCCTCTCAGTCCAGAATCTTCAGCCGGATGCACAAACCGGATCATACGCTCTGACCGTTACGAGAATGGGGGTCACACGATGCGCCATGTGTTTTCACCGGTTGGCATCGAATGACACGAGCTAGGAAGTGAGTTTTTTTGGGAGCGGATTTAACATGCAGATTAACCCATCGGCCATTACCAACCCTTCGGCCCTAACCCAGCAAGCGGTCGCAAGCCAGAGGAATGCATCCACGGTTGCGGCTTCTGATAAATCAGCCTTCGGAACGATTGAACAGTCTGGCAAGTCCGCGGATCGGGATGCGAATGGGCAGTATGACGCCTCGCCTCAAAACCCTGGCCAACGCGAGAAGGAAGCCGATTCTAGCCGCGAGGATGGAGATCGCACGCAATCGATTCTGAGTCTGCCGGCGGACGACGGATTGCAGCATCTCATCGATATCCAAGGGTAGTTCGGCAGCCATTCCTAGCAAAAAAAAAACCGGAAGTCGTTGCCGAGCTTCCGGAGTTTCGTCTATCCGTTTTGGTAGCAAACCAGCCTGAGGCCGTCGCTCGCCACGGTGGCTACATCGGACCGATCAAGGGGCCTTCGCTTCCGAGACCACCCTTGAGTTCGACGGCTGGTTTTTCCGACTTCGCGGCTGCAGCAGCCTGTTGAGCTTCTTTTTCAGCCTCGGCACGCATCTGTTCCTCCGACCAGTCGACTCGCTTGCGCGACAGACCGATCTTGCGTTCGTCGCTATCGACCCGCAAAACCTTGACTTCGATTTCGTCGCCAACCTTCACGACGTCCTCTGGATTCTCCACTTTGTGTTCCGCAAGTTCGGAGATGTGTAGCAGGCCCTCGAGGGAATCTTCGAGTCCCACAAAGACCCCGAAGTTCGTGATCTTGGTGACCTTACCCCGTACCAGTTGTCCTGGTTGGTACTTGGCAGGGATCGAGGTATTCCATGGATCGTCATCGAGTTGTTTGAGACCGAGCGCGATCCGGCGGCGAGCCTGGTCGACACTCAGAACTCGGCATTTCACAACTTGCCCCTTGGTGAGAACCTCACTCGGATGACTTATCTTGCGTGTCCAAGACATATCCGATACGTGCAGCAGCCCATCGATTCCTTCCTCGAGTTCGATGAAAGCGCCGTAGTTGGTAAGGTTTCGAACCTTGCCAGTGACCTCTGCGTTCTCAGGATACTTCTCGAGCACAACATCCCAGGGATTGGACTGCGTCTGCTTGATGCCGAGCGAAAGCTGCTGTCCTTGTGCATCGACACCCAAAATTTTGACGTCGATCTTGTCGCCGATCTGGACCATTTCGCTGGGGTGATTGATTCTTCGGGTCCAAGACATTTCGCTGATGTGCACCAGACCTTCGATACCTGGTTCCAATTTCACGAACGCTCCATAGCTCATCACATTGACAACCTCGCCTGGAACGGTGGTTCCGACGGGGTATTTCTCGGCGATATTTGTCCAAGGATTGTTGTGCTTTTGCTTGAGCCCCAACGCGATCTTTTGTTTTTCTCGATCGATCTGCAGAATCTTGACCTCGATCTCTTGGTCGATCGCAACCATCTCCGTCGGGTGGCCAATGCGTTCCCAGCTCATATCGGTGATGTGCAACAGACCATCGATTCCACCGAGATCCACGAACGCACCGAAGTCTGCGATATTCTTGACGATACCCTTTCGGATCTGGCCAACTTCGAGTTCCGCCATAAGGTGTTCGCGATCTTCCTCCCGCTGTTTCTCGATAAGCGAGCGTCGACTGACCACGATATTGCGTCTGGTCTCGTCGATCTTCAGGACCTCGCATTGCACGACGCGGCCGATGTAATCCCCGATATCGTTCGGGCGCCGAATATCGACTTGGCTCGCGGGCAAGAAAACATTGACTCCGATGTCGACGAGCAGGCCGCCTTTGATCTTGCGGATGACCGTACCGGTGACCACTTGACCTTCCTGAACGGAAGACATCATCTTTTCCCACTGGATGATCTTTTCAGCCTTCTTCTTGCTGAGGCTGATCATTGCGCGGGAGTCTTCGGGAGCCGTGAACTGATCTTCAACTTCTTCGATCAGAACCTTGACCGTATCTCCGATTTGAGGAGGTGGTTCGCCTTCCTCCCATTCGTTCTTATGGATGGCGCCTTCGCTCTTAAATCCGACGTCAACAACAACAAACTCTTCGTTGATCTCAACGATCTTTCCCTCGACGATTTGATTGACGTCAAACTGCTTATTGGCGTCGTCCAAAGAATCGAGAATCAGCTCTTCGGCGGAATCGCCGAACATGGCTTCGAGTTCCTGCTCGAGCAGATCATCTTCCAGAGAGCGGATAAGAGTGCGGTTGACCATGCGTAAGGTATCCTGGCGGGCTCTACTTCGAATCCGAACCAAAACGCACGAGAGGCAGAGGCAACCGACTAAAGATCGATTTACTGGTCTCCTTTCAAGCGATACAGTTCTAGAGTGGGATTCGGCGAGCGGGGGTTGGAGGAACGGGTTTCTGATCGGACCACCCTCGGCGGACCTAAAAATCTCAGTAAACTCACGAGCTGGAAGTGTATCAATCTTTCAAGATTGCGGCAACAGCGAGTGGTTCTATTGAAACGACCGCTTCCCATCGAGCGGGTCTCCGATTCCAATAGCGTCAAAATTGGCAGTGGCTAGGTCTGCGATGCCTGGCATTGCATGGGCACCTGAAATCGCTTGGTCACCTGGCATCGCATGGTCACTCCGTGCTTAGGGCAATTCAGGCGTGTCGCTTGAACCCAATCCGCCTCCAATATTAACCGTCATTGAATTTCATGAACGATTCCAATCAACTTCGGTATGCGATCGCGGGCGACCACGCTGGCTTCTTCATGAAAAATGACGTTTACAAGCTGCTCGTGGGAGCTCATGTTCCCGTGATCGATTGCGGGACACATACAGCGGAATCATGCGATTTCCCGGATTTTGCTGAAGCGATTGCTGCCAGGCTGATCGCCGGCGAAATCGATCGAGGGATTCTGGTCTGTGGCTCGGGGGTGGGGGTGAGTGTCGCTGCCAACAAGTTCCCTGGGGTTCGAGCCAGTCTGTGTCACGACACCTACTCGGCCAGGCAAGGGGTCGAGCACGACGACATGAACGTTCTCTGTATCGGTGCGAGGGTTATCGGCCCCGAGGTTGCCTTCGAGGTCGTCAAGGCCTTTCTGAATGCCAGATACAGCCCCGCTCCGAGGCATGCTGCCCGTCTGTCCAAGATTGTCGATATCGAGCGACGCGTCTTGGCGGGCAAGTTTTCGTATGGCAAGTACAAGAGCTAGGCAAGCAAGAGGAAGAACCAGCATCCAAAGCGTGCTCGGCATGCTTTGGCCATCGGGGTAGAGTACTACCCACTTCGCAGCAACGGACGACAATCCCGCGGCAGTCACATAGCCCAGAGATTGAGCCAGAGTCATGGATGCAATACCCATCACCGTCGGTCTCAGCCGGTGGGCGTGCTCATTTGCGGACACTTGGAAAGGGCAATTGAGGGCTAAAGCCAGCCCGCACCAGCCCAGGATCGGGAATCCCTGCATCGACAAAATGCAGCCGCTGAAAAGGGCGATCCATCCCATGGGACCGACAAAAAGGAGCCTCTGCTTCAACTTAGGAAACAACGGCATCGTGATCAGAAGACCCAGCTCGATGGCTACAGCCGACGCAAAAACAAAGTAACCAAGTCCCCCAAACGTGGTGGTTAGGAACTCGTGCGCATACAAGCCGTACGACATTTCGCAGACCGCTACCAACCAAACCAGCACCAGCAATCCATTCCACTCCCAATTCCCAAGTGCGCCAGAACCTTTTGGCGAGCTTCTCGACGAGCTGGGAATCACCCCATTCGATTGCGTCTCTGGCAGCATCCAGATTGCGGATAGGGCCAAAAGGCAGTGCAGAATACTCACGCAAGCACCGATCGCGAGATGATGCCGCTCCAGGTCGAGCCAATCCGAGGGCACAGATCCCATCATCATGAGAGCTGCCATGTATCCCGCTGACCCAGACGCTCGCACCGTATAGGCCAGCGAACCCATCGTCGCCACCCCAATGTGGTTCAGAAGAGTCATCACACTCGACTGCACGCACCCGAGCAACAATAAACATATTGCGACATCGATGGCCGGTCCCAAAAACACCGAACCCTCGGCGATTCCTCGGAGGCGCATGCCCAGGATCCATTGCATCAACGCGACACCGATGCCTGCCAAGAGAAGCAAACGTTGAGGATGTCGCGTCCAACCCTTGGATTCCGCAAATCGAAACAGAAAATAGGTGGTGCAGGCGGCGATCGGAACCAATCCTGCCACCATGCTGGCTGTCGACGGGGTCAACGCTTTCCGCAGATGCGTTTGCAGGGGAAATGACCCGAATCCAAGCGCCAAAAAGTGCACGAAGTAGGTGCTTGCACTAAAAAAAATACCCCGTGCGGTCCGCTCCATCGGCGTTGAATCGACAGTCACAATGAATACCAGTTAAGAAGAGAATGACGCAGGACTCATCCTTGAGGACTTCAATAATGCATCATTGGTTCACATGAGTCCATACCTGTCCGAAGGGTTATGCAGACATTTGATTTTCATGAGAATTTTCAATGGCGGTGATCACGCATCTAGGTCCAACGGACTGGAATTAGAAACGCCGCTACCTCCAGGGCTTTGGCCGGAAACAAAACACGGCTTCCGGCAAAAAAATGCAAAACCTGGAAGGAATTGCATAGGTCTTTCGGATAAACGGGACCAACTCGACACGGTAGGATTGTTCTAACTAAGTGTCGAAACTCGACTATCCTCCGAGTGCAAGCTCCTGGAACCCGGTGGAAATCATGGTCAAAATGAACGAGTTCCTTATCCTCAAAAGCCGCCACGAAAACCGAAGAAGACAGCACACGGAAGGAATGCAAGGAATTTCTCAAACTTTTTCGGAGTACAAACCATTCCTCATCTCGCCTTCAATGGCAGGAGCCTAACGTGGTTCATCGCAGGCCGAGTCTTTGTAAGACTGAGATCTCGCTGAACTTCATTCTCGCGAAAGGAGGGTAAGAAAAATGGCAACCGTCGCGATTGATTCGCCAGCAGTGACTGGTATCGATCTCGAATCGCGGAGGGCCAGCACGCTGGGAGATATTGTCCGCCTTCACCGAATAGCGGAGGTGCGACGACAGCAAGGCTTGTCGCTAAGAACAGTGGCACGACGTACCGGGGTAGAGATTCGGGAGTTGCGTCAACAAGAGCAACCCGATTCGGATTTACCGTTGAGTGCGTTGTACCTGTGGCATCAAGCGCTCGACGTCCCAATCCAAAACCTGTTACAGGACCATGACGCGGAGTTATCCACCACCACACAAAACCGCGCTGCCATGGTCAAGGTGATGAAGACAGTCGTTGCTCTGTCAGAAGTTCCGTCCTCGCCACGCGTCACGCGTTTAGTCACGATGCTCAAGGAGCAATTAATCGAGTTAATGCCGGAGCTAGCCGATATCGGCGGTTGGCCCAATTATGGCAGTCGTCGGCCACCTGACCATCAAGGTCGGATAGCCGAAAACCCGATCGACATCCACAGTCTAAGCCTCGACTGAGAATGGGTGGGAGTTCAACTAGCCATACTACCATTTCTTACTGAACTAACCGAACTCACAGGAAGCGGCTGGCGTCAATGCTGGCCGTTTTTCGTTTTAAGAGGCTTGTTCCTGATCGTGCAGCATACCTTCCAATCGATCCAGCTCTTCGTTGATCTCTCGTGAAAGGACGGAAAGAGTCTTCGAAAGCGGCTTGGACGGACTCGCTTCGACAGCGTTCTCGTTTTCGTTCTCGTTGTTTTTAAGCCGCTTCAGAACAATCTGGTCGAGTTCCTTTAAATAGGTTTCTTCCAGTTGCTTCTGCACCCACGTTGCCATCGCGGACCCTCGTCGACGAAAAAATTCTGGGTGCGGTTCCTGTCGTCCTTGGTTTCTTCCAGTTTGCGTCCAATCCAAGCGAACCGCCAAGAAGAGCCTAAACGATAAGAATCGATGAGGCTGAGGAATTGAGGACTTCTCTCCAAGATTTTGAAATCGGCCTTTTGAATCTCGATCTAATCGCTACATTCGGACAACCAAGTGGCGATGGACCCTCGTTCTCCAATCAGGTCGATGACACAAACCAAGGAATGGGATACCCAAGATTTAAAGTTGCTCCGTAGTCGTGCCATCCGATGGTACCGTCGCAAGGCGCGAGAGCTTCCCTGGCGTCAAACGAGCGACCCCTACCCAATCTGGGTGAGCGAGATCATGCTCCAACAGACTCAGGTTGCGACCGTAATCCCTTTCTTCCACCGATTTCTCACTTCGTTTCCAACCGTCTCCGCGCTGGCAGCCGCGGATGAGCAGGACGTTCTCTTCCACTGGTCAGGACTCGGCTACTACCGTCGTGCTCGCCAACTCCACGCCGCCGCAAAGCTTATCGACTCCCAATGGCACGGGCTGTTTCCCAGGAGTTTCGAATCGATTCAGAGTTTGCCTGGAGTCGGGAGGTATACCGCGGGTGCCATCGCGTCCTTCGCATTCGATGATCGCCGGCCCATCGTTGAAGCCAACACGCAGAGGCTTTATGCACGTCTACTGCGCCTCAGAGGACAACTCTCGGAGCTCCGCCAACAATCGATCCTCTGGAAATTCGCCGAAGAGTTGCTCCCGAATCGAGGGGGAAGTGGCCAAGTCAATCAAGCATTGATGGAGATAGGATCCCAAGTCTGCCTACCTTCCCAGCCGAAGTGCGAAGAGTGTCCTTTGGCAGAGCTCTGCCCAACCTTTGCGAACCACGAACAGGCCCTGATTCCCACTCCAAAACCGCCCAAGGTCTACGAGAATCGAGTCGAGGCGGCCGTCATGGTCTATGACGCTAAGAAGGGCTACCTGATGCGTCAGTGCGGTTCCAAGGAGAGATGGGCTGGGCTCTGGGACTTTCCACGATTCGATGTAACCCATTGCAAAACGCAATCGGAGTTGCTGCTCTCGGTTGTCGACCAGTGCCTGATAAACTGCAGCACACCCATCGTTATCGAACGGGATGGTTTTGTCCTGAAACACGGCGTCACTCGTTACCGAATCACGCTCCATGTTTTCCATGCTGGGATTGCAGGCAAGACAAAAAAAACGTTGCCCGGACTTGCATGGCATCCGCTCCCTTCCATAAAGAAGCTGCCTCTTAGCTCAACTGGGGTTCAGATCCTCAAGCGACTTACTTGAGAACCTGAAATAAATTGCTTCGTTCGTCCGTCCAGAGTACCGCCTTCCCTGTCGGTTTCGATGCTTTTGAGAATCGAGTGATGGTTTCCAACCAAGCGGAGTCGCTTGAGAGAATGGCCCAGGTCGATTCATAAGCATCAGGGCATTCCCCTTCACGCCCTTCGATGAATCGGCACTCGAGCCGACTCGACTCGGCCAAGCCTTGAATTACAGATTGAAGATCGAAGTAGAGATTGGATATGTGGATTGCAATCTTGCCATTGCTCGCAAGATGCCGACGATAGGTATCCATCGCTTCTGCTGTCAGCAAATGAACCGGTATGGCATCCCCGCTAAACGCATCCAGAATCAGAAGATCAAATTGCTGCGGGGGCTCTTGCTCCAACACCAAACGAGCATCTCCCAAAACAACGTCAATAGCAGCAGTGGACTGCGCGATATAAGTAAAGTACTCTCTCGCGAGTTCCACCACTTGAGGATTGATTTCATAGAATCGATAGCGATCCTTATCGCGGCCGTACGCGGCGAGCGTCCCTGCCCCCAGTCCGACAATTCCGACATGGAGTGGTCGGTCGACCAGCGACTGCAGTACTCGGCCTACCCCCGACATGTGGGTGTAGTACGTGGTTGGAAAATGTTGTTTCGAATCATCCAGGAATTGAGTCCCGTGAACGACCCGCCCGTGTACCAGTTTTCTGAGTCCCCCGTACGCACTCCCCTTCCCTTCGTCGCGGATGCTTAAAACGCCATAGAAATTCCTTGTCGCCAAGAGCTGTTGACTCGAATGCCCATTCCAATAGGAAAGCCACACGATCGCCAGGCTAGGGATCAACAATGCGAGGCTTAACTTGCACCCTGCGGGAACTCGATGATGCCAGGCTTCATAGCTTCGAAGATAGGTCACCATAAAAAGCATTACTGCGCACAGGATGGTCCACTGAAATTCGTAGTAACCGCTGAAAAGGTATGGAGCCAGGATGCCTACAAAGATTCCACCAAAGGCTCCCCCGGCCGAAATCGAAAGATAAAAAAGAGTGAGTCGCGAAGGATGCGGGCGGCTCGCGACGAGCTCACCGTGGCAAACCATACAAACGAAAAATAAACCGATAAAGTAAAGCGAAATCTCAAGCGGAAGCGGTAAACGCCATTCGAACAATCGCGCACCATAAATGAGGAGCAGCGAAAACGCGGCGAATTGAATGCAGGGACGTCGCGAATACCATCGCTCGCTATCAAATGTGATGATGAAAGAACAAAGATAGATGGCTAAGGGAACGACCCAGAGGAAAGGAATGACCGCCGTATCCTGACAAACCTGATTGGTCGTCGCTAAGAGCATCGTCGAAGCAATCGCAGAGCATGCCAACCAGGAAAACCAGCGGTCCCATGAGACGGCCGCATACGGAATTCCTACCTCGTTCTCGATGGAGCGAATTGGATGACACGTCGCATAGATAGTCCATGCAGCCCATGTGCAAAGCAACACATAGACAACATAAGACCAGGTCCAAAGCATCGATTGCTGTGGCGAGGATAACGTCGGCTCGAAGAAAAAAGGGAACGTTAATAAAGCCAGAACGCTTCCGACATTGGATAGGGAATACAGTCGATAGGGCTTGTCGATGAGCCGCGTGCTGCTCAACCAACTCTGCAGCAATGGTCCTGTGGCCGATAAAAGGAAATAGGGGACCCCAACTTTGCATAACAACATCGACGTGATAAGCCACGTAGGAGCGTCGCTCGCCGAGGGCTTCCAGGACGACTCTGGCGTGATCGGTAGAGTTACCAATGAAATCAACAATAAAACGATGTGGAGTAGAGCCTGTCTACGCACGCCGAGCCATCGATTCAATCCGTGGGCATAGGCATAGCCACCGAACAGCAGCAATTGAAATACGAGCATGCATGTCGTCCAGACTCCTGGACTACCACCAAACCACGGCAAAATGAATTTGCCAATGATGGGCTGTACCTGGAAAAGAAGAAATGCACCCCAAAAGATAGTCAGCGAGAATAGAACGAATTTGACTAGCAATCCCGCAGCGTTTTCTTGCGATTGAAAGTTAGGGGCCCTGTTCCCTGGAGACTGAAAAACCTCCGAAGTGGATGAGGTGCTTAGCATTTCTAGGAACCCTCAAGTACGACCAACTCCGTGCTGATACTTCGACCTCACTACCTGCTTTCCGTTCAGCAGTCGATCTCCATCCGACGAACTCAGTCGCCATGAATAGATAACCGCGCCGTCGCATCGTGCATCGCTGTTCGAGTTGAACGCTTGCAAGATTCTTCAATCTTATCAAGAGATTAACGACTTTGACAATCGTAACGGCAGCGAGTATCTCGCCGACGAGGTCATGATTGGATGAAGCGTCTGCGAATGAGTGGCTCATATCGATCCGCTCCATTGCTGAAACAGGAAAGGACGCTTCATGCTTGGAAGCTATCGGCGAGTCTCTCAGATTTAGCTAAACCGATTCCATAGACCTGGAAAACATCTTCCAAGCGATCATGCAGGCGGTAACGCCCAGTACGAAATTGGTACCAGCCTCGACGAGAAATCGATCGAGGTGCCCTTTGCGAAGATGGTCAACCAGTTCCAAGGCCAACGACGAGAACGTCGTCAGTCCACCGCAAAACCCCACAGCGACCAGCAAATACAACGACTGGGAGCGGTCATCGACGCGAGCTGCGATCGCTCCGATCAAGAAGGAGCCGAGGATATTTGCGATCGTGGTTGCGATTGGGATATCATCGCTAAAACTCAGCCGCTTCAAGGTCATGGATAACCCGTAGCGAGTCCAGCAGCCGATCACTCCACCGAGTCCGACGAGCAAATAGGGAAACCAAGTCATCGGTTGTGGCCACACGAGTATGTCGATCTCAAATGCTAACGAGGACTGGGTCGACGCCATGCGGCGTTAGGATCGCTAGCGGTCGATGCTTCTGCGGCGGGAGTATCGCTCAAACTTGCACGGGACGTATCGCTCAAACTTGC
>JBBAXA010000020.1:21538-25837 GCA_040396935.1 Pirellula sp. | reverse complement strand
GGGACGTATCGCTCAAACTTGCACGGGACGTATCGCTCAAACTTGCGTGGGATGCATCGCTCAAGATCGCACCCGCTTGAACAACTCCTTGTCCCAGTCGATTGATCCGAGCCGACGCTGAATCCATCTTCGAGTTGAGATCATTAGCCGTGCGATAGACCGTATCTAGAGCTTGGTTGGTTGCCGATTGCAATTGCGATTGTGTTTGATTGATCGTTGCGAGCACTTGATTGGCTGGTTGTTCTACGGGATTGAACTGGGACGTTTTTATACCCGTCGGAGTTGCACTGGTCGTCGGTGCTCCGGACGCGGGTGTACTGGAATAAGGATTCGGAGTCGCAAACGAACCAGTTGCTGGTGGAGGCACTCGTGTGTTGGCGGGATTGGTAAAGGGTGATGGCAAGCCGTTGTTCATTCCAGTGCATCCAGGAACCGCGCACACCGACAGGAGGAATAGGCTATGCCAACAGAACCGAAGTCCCGTCGCAGAATTGTGAGACCTCTTCATCATTGTGATTTCTCCAAATACGGATTTCTCGCTTCCATGGATTCCTGGCGATACATGCCTATGGCATTTTCTTTTAGGAGCGTAAACTGCTCGAGATCAATACCGATTCTCGAGGCCTGGCAGTTTGGGTGGTTTAGCGAATGGCGAAAATAGGCGCACACATGAGTGTGGCAGGTGGTTTCTTCAAGGCGGTCGAAGCTGCCAAGTCCTACGATATGGATGTCGTTCAAATCTTCACGAAGAACAATAATCAGTGGGCAGCCAAACCTATTTCGACCGCGGACACAGAACTGTTTCAGGCATCGCTGCGATCGACCGGCATCCAGAGACCTCTGGCCCATGCCTCGTATCTCATCAATCTCGCGTCTCCCAAAGAGGAACTTTGGGACAAGTCCATCGACGCAATGGTTATTGAGTGGCAACGGGCGGAACAGCTTGGCTTGGATGGTGTGGTGATGCATCCTGGATCCCATGTCGAGTCAACGGTCGAGCAAGGGCTGGAGCGAATCGCTGTCGCCCTCAAGCGGATTAACGAGAGAGTACAGCCCCAGCGATCGTGGCTACTCTTGGAAAACACTGCCGGTCAAGGCTCCAACTTGGGCTGGAGTATGGAGCAGCTCGGCTGGCTGCTCACGCGAACGGGACCAAGCATGCAGATCGGTATATGCTTGGATACCTGTCATGCTCATGCTGCAGGCTACGACATGTCCGCTGCTGAGGGTTTCCAATCATGGGAGAAAGATGCGAAACGGCATGGAGTTTTGGAGGCGATTCGCGCACTACATCTCAATGACAGCAAAAAAGAATGCGGTTCACGCGTCGATCGCCACGAACACATTGGGCTGGGCACCATCGGCCTGGAGGGCTTTCGCCGGGTACTCCATCACAAAGTGTTGAAGAAACATCCTATGTATCTGGAAACTGACAAGGGAACGAACGAGGACGGGGAGGACTGGGATGCGGTCAACATGAGGGTATTAAGAGGCCTCGATTCGAACTGATCGCTTCCCCGGGCATCCTGGCCCAATCGGAAGTAAGTGAGGTTTCGCTTCTTGTCGAGCTCGATCTCAATGCTGGTTGACTTGCACTCGAGGCAGTGGGTGTTGATGAAATAATTGTAAATCTCTGGGTGCACGACCCGAGGACGCGTCTGCTGGCCGAACCGTTCGGCAAAATAGAAGAAACTTAGGTATGTCGGAACTGTTCCCAGTTCAGTGGGAAAACTCATGCCTTTCATCCGATATCGATTACAACTTCTTACCTTGCAGTTCGATGATCGGCCGCCAAAGATGATAGGCCAGCGCAAACGTATCGGTCAGCCTGATTCTCACTTCTGCAAATAGCATAATGTGTGCGCCAACGATCCGGTCCTCTGCTAGATCAGTTCCTAATAGATCAGTTCCTAACACTCTCCTTAGGTGAAACGCTCCTCGATCCTCTGGGCCCTCTTTGGCACCCGCCAGGTGTTGCAAAAGCCATGGATCAGAAAAGAAAAAGCATCTTTTGCCAGAGTGAACCGCAATGGATCGGCCCATTCCTGTCCTACGCCCTTCGCTAGGTCCCAGGGAGGGAACGTTCTGCAGGCTTTGAAATGAAGGAAAACGAACGGAAGTTGCCGAATCGTGTTTGTTAGGTCGATCCCATGCACGATATACTGAAGACGAGGGTCAGCCAACGTATTCCCTCTTTCCTAATCCAAAGCGTAGTCCCGGAGTTTCACCATGGATCAACCGATGCGAGATTTTACAGATCTGCTCCTGACTCGCGGGGTGATTTCTCTGGATCAGCTTACAGAAGCAAAAACGCTGGCAAAAAAAGAAGACATCGCGATCGGCAAGGCGCTGGTCAACTTGGGGTACGCATCCAGCGAGGAAATTACCCAGGCGCTCGCGGAATTCTATAAATTCGAATACGTTGACCTGAGCACTATCAGAATACCTGATAATGTAATCCAGCTCGTGCCCGAGTCGGTCGCACGAGAAAACAAGATCATCCCCGTTTCGGACGAGGATGATACGATCAAGGTCTTGGTTACCGATCCTTTTGATATCGAGACGATTGAAAAGCTCCGGTTCATCTTGAATCGGAAAGTGGAAACGGCGTTGGCTCCGCAGGAGCAAATTATCGAGGCGATCAACCGCTACTACGGCCAAGTGGAGGGAGAGTCGGCTGACTCGATGCTCCAAGAGTTTACCGACACGCAAATCGACTTCACCGAAACGGAAGAGGACAAGATTGCGGTCGAAGAGGGGGAGGGGGACGATAGCGCCCCGGTCGTCCGCCTCGTCCACTACATGATCGCCGAAGCGGTGCAGCTCCGCGCATCTGACATTCACGTCGAGCCTTTCGAGGAGCGAGTGCGGATCCGCTATCGGATCGACGGGGTCCTCGTCGAGCGGGATAGCCCCCCGAGAAGACTCCTGGGGGCGATCCTTTCCCGGATCAAAATTCTCGCCAAAATGGACATCGCAGAGCGGCGCCGCCCTCAGGACGGACGGATCAAAATTACCGTCGGCGAAAAAGAACTGGATCTGCGTGTCAGTATTATCCCGACGAATCATGGCCAGTCGTCCGTCATGCGTCTGCTGGATAAGGACAATATTAAAGTGGGGGTCAAGCAGCTCGGGCTCGCGGATCGGGACTTCAAAATCTTTACCGGCTTGATTAAAAGACCTAATGGTATTTTCTTGGTTACCGGCCCTACCGGATCTGGCAAGACGACAACCCTCTACGCCGCGCTGAATGCTCTCAATCGGCCCGACCGGAAGATCATCACCGCCGAAGACCCCGTAGAATACTATCTGCCAGGTATCAATCAGGTCGAAGTCAGACACAACATCGGACTCGACTTTGCTCGAATCATTCGTGCCATGTTGCGGCAAGCTCCCAACATCATCCTGGTCGGTGAAATGCGAGATACTGAAACGGCTCAGATGGGTATTCAGGCCAGCCTGACTGGACACTTGGTATTTAGTACACTACATACGAACGATGCGCCCAGTGCCGTGACGCGGATGACCGATATGGGTGTTCCTGGTTACATGGTGGCGAGCAGCGTCATCGCGGTGATGGCTCAGCGGCTCGTGCGGAAGATTTGCACCCGTTGCAAGTACTCGGTTGGGCTGTCCGACGCAGTGCTCGAGGACGCCGGTCTCCCTACGAGTATTTCCGAGCACTCCCGCTTCTCCAAAGGCAAAGGTTGCCCCTATTGCCAGAAGAAGGGCTACCGCGGCCGAATCGGTATTTACGAAATGATGGTTGTAAACGGTAAAATCCGCGAATTCATGTTCGCCGCCAAATCCTCTGCGGAACTTAGAGTCGAAGCCATCAATCAGGGGATGACGACGCTCTATTGCGACGGATTAAGAAAAGTGATCAACGGGATCTCAACGCTGGATGAGGTCTATCGTTGTGCCAAGAAGACGGAGCAGGAGCATATCGCGATCGCTCGAGTTTTGAAGGAAGTAATGGGTTGATCAACCGTTTGAAAGACCTGCTCCCGCCTTGTGGCCTCCCGAAAGTTTTTCCTGCTCGGTGCCAGGCACTTTTCTGCTCTCTCTTCTTTTTTGCTCTCTTTTCTGCTCTTTCCTGTTTACTGAACCATAAAGTGAGCCGCAAAGCGCTAGCTGCGGGTCCCGCCGTTTGGTACCGGCCGCTAGCGCGTCGCCGCTCACTATTTCAGCAATCTGCTAGCTTATCCTAGCTGATAGGTGCCAGGCATTTTCTATCCCTATCGATAGGTGCCAGGCACGTTCCAGCTGCCGGCCGCTAGCGCGTCGCCGCTCACTATT
>JBBAXA010000020.1:11551-21438 GCA_040396935.1 Pirellula sp. | reverse complement strand
ATAGGTGCCAGGCACGTTCCAGCTGCCGGCCGCTAGCGCGTCGCCGCTCACTATTGCAGCAGGCTGCTAGCTTATCCTAGCTGATAGGTGCCAGGCACTTTCTATCCCCAGGCACTTTCTATCCTTTCACTTCTTTCCTTCCCTTTCTTGGACTTGGGTCTCTGGCTGCTGAGGCCCAGGGGGCCGATACATTGACTGCCGTGGCTCCCAGAGCCACGGTCTGGGGGCAACTCTGTTCTGAAAAGCCTGGAGGGCTGACACAATAACCATACGCCAAATGAGCACTTGCCTACTGTCTTACAGCCACAAAGTGAGCCGCAAAGCTCTAGCTGCGGGTCCCGCCGTTTCGTACCGGCCGCTAGCGCGTCGCCGCTCACTATTTCAGCAGGCTGCTAGCCTAGCAGACCTCTGAAAAAACAGGACTTTCAGCCACAAAGTGGGCCGCAAAGGGGCTCTACTTGGGGGCTCCGAACAGCTTGGTGCCAGGCACTTGCCGGCTCTTGGATCGGTACCGGCCGCCTAGCGCGACGTCGCCCACTTCTTGCACAGGCTGTTAGCCTAGCCCATCGTGGATGACCGAAGAGGTAGCGGGACGATCCGCCCCCGATCGTCCAAGGAGACCGATCACTCAATCGTTTGTAGCTTTTTCGTTGATATCCTTCGCGAATCAGGGATCGAAGACTACCATAGAGAAGTCCAGAAAGAGCTTTCTGGGCATTTCCTTTTCCCCATTCAAAAAACGAGTTTGCAGGATAGCGTCGGATGAGCCAATCGCCGTTTGCTGCTAAGCGATCGAAATCGATGGATCTCCGTCACGCTGTCTCAAAGTCTCCCTGCTGACGAATCGGAATCGAGCATGGCAACTGTTCTTATTGACAAACTTCTTCAAGCAGCCGTGAAACAGGGGGCGAGCGACATCCACATTGTCGTCGGTCAGCCACCCGTCCTCCGGCTTCATGGACGGATGCGCAGACTGGAAACAAAGGTTTTGGAGCAGGAAGATACCGTCCAATTGATGAAGAGTATCGCTCCGGAACGTTGCCAGCGGGAGCTGCAGGAGTCGGGAAGCTCCGACTTTGGCTTTGCTTTTGGAACGCTGGCCAGATTCCGTGTTTCCATCTTCAAGCAGCGCGGTTTCATCTCGATGGTGCTGCGTCAAATCCCGAACGACAAGTTGACACCGGAGCAGCTCGGGTTGCCTGATGCGGTGATCAAGATGGTTTTGCGTCCCCGGGGGTTGGTCCTGGTGACTGGTCCGACGGGTTCCGGTAAGAGTACGACATTGGCGAGCTTGATTAACTATATCAATGAATCGCACGACCACCACATCATCACCATCGAAGATCCCATCGAGTTTTATCACGATCATATCAAGTCGACGATCAACCAGCGGGAGGTGGGGGTCGATGTTCCGAGCTTTTCGGAGGCGATCCGTCGTGCTTTGCGTCAAGATCCCGACTGTATTTTGGTCGGGGAAATGCGGGACTTGGATACCATCTCGGCTGCTATCAGCGCGGCCGAAACGGGGCACATTGTGTTCGGAACTTTGCACACGAATAGCGCTCAAGGGACCGTCAACCGCTTGATCGACGCATTCCCTGGTAATCTGCAGGATCAGATTCGCACGCAGTTGTCATCCAGTTTGTTGGGAGTCGTCGCGCAGACCCTGATTCCCCGAGTCGGAGGTGGGCGGGTGGCTGCGTATGAGGTGCTGGTGGTTACCAATGGTATCGCCAACTTGATCCGAGAAAACAAAACATTCCGAATCACCTCGGCGATTCAAACCGGGGCGAAGTTTGGAATGCAGTTGATGGATGATGCTTTGTTCAACCTTTGGAAGGATGGCAAAGTCGTCATCGAAGATATCTTGGCCAAGTCACATCGGCCAGATGATTTGGCGAGGCGCATCGTCAATGCTCGAAAGGGGATCGAAGACGATTCCGCGATCGAGGATATGGATGATGCCGGCGGTCATTGATCAACGCGTCGGATGCGCTGATCGATGTAGTGAATGGATTGGCCCCTGACCGCTGGACATACGAGCCCTACATGGAATGGAATACACAGAAAGAAACTAGGATGGGGACAATAGGGTCGCCAAATGAATGTTTGTTCGAAAACGCAATGTAGAAGGGTAGTCTCCGGATGGTAACGCGACGTATCGGTCAGATTTTCGTCGATATGGGGTTTATCACGGATGATCAACTGCAATTGCTATTGGATGAGCAGCAGCAACAACCAGGGGCTTTGCTCGGCAAACTCGCCGAGGATATGGCTCTCATCACCGACGAGCAGTTAGCCCAAGCGCTCGGCGAGCAGATGAATATGAAGGTTGTGTCTCTCGGCGACAAACCCGTCCCGAAGGAATTGCTTGAGAAGATGACCGAGACAATGGCTCAGCTCTATCGAGTTATTCCGGTGAAATTCGATGGACACACCCTCACGGTTGCAACTTGCGATCCACAGAATCTGACCATTCAGGATGAACTAAGAACGTTCCTAGGCCTCGACATCGAGATGGTCGTCGCCACCGAGCGCGAAATCAAAGCAGCCTTGGAACGGTTCTATTCTGCCGATGCTTTAAGCGTTGAGAAGATCGTTGCCGAGCTCGCCAACGACGAAGAGCTCTTCAAACAGGCGAGCATGCTGCAGGGAGAAAAGTTCGACTTGGACGGTGCCGAGGCCCTGGCGGATAGTGCGCCGGTTCGCAAGCTATTGAATCTCGTGCTCCTCCTCGCGATCAAAGATCACGCGAGCGATATTCACTTTGAACCGTTCGAAGATGAGTTTCGCATTCGAATTAAAGCGGAGGGCGTTCTCTATGAAATGGTTCCCCCGCCGCGTCACTTGGCATTTGCCATCACGACCCGGATCAAGGTTATGGCAAATCTTGATATTGCCGAGCGTCGGTTGCCGCAAGACGGTCGTATTGAATTGATGGTCGGGGGGCACCCGGTCGACCTACGCGTCAGCGTTCTGCCGACGATGTTCGGCGAGAGCACCGTTATGCGAATCCTCGACCGAACGGTCGTCAATCTCTCGCTCACCAAAGTGGGTATGGACGAAGCGACGATGACGAGTTTCCGTACGGTGATGCGGCGGCCCAATGGCATCGTTCTTGTGACCGGCCCGACGGGCTCAGGCAAGACGACGACGCTGTATTCGGCCCTTTCTGAAATGAATGAGATCACGGAAAAACTCATCACCACCGAGGACCCGGTGGAATACGATATCGATGGGATCGTCCAGATCCCGATCGACCACGACATCGGCGTTACCTTCGCATCCTGTTTGCGAGCCATCCTCAGGCAAGACCCCGACATCATCCTCGTCGGTGAAATTCGGGATCTCGAAACCGCCGAAATCGCGGTTCAAGCCTCGCTGACGGGTCACCTCGTCTTCAGTACGCTTCACACCAATGACGCTCCGAGCACCATCACACGGATGAAGGACATGGGGATCCCCACGTTCTTGATCACGGCCACCGTCGAAGCCATCCTGGCCCAACGATTGGTTAGACGCATCTGCACCAAATGCCGCGAGGAAACAGAGATTCCCATGGAGATGCTCGCAGAACTCGGGGTGAGCGAGGACGAAGCCTCCAAATACAAATTTTATCGCGGCCGCGGATGCGACAATTGCAATAACACTGGATACAAGGGTCGAATCGGTTTGTTTGAGTTGATGATCATGAACGACGAACTTCGTGACATGATCATGTCCAACTCCACGACGGACGACCTAAGACGTAAAGCGCAGTCCTATGGAATGATTACCCTGAGTGACTACGGTCGGCAGTTCGTCTTCCAAGGATTGACGACCGCCGAAGAGGTTGTCCGGGAAACGGTCCACGATGGATAGATACCGTCGCACCGTGGTTTCGGTTATTGTCGCGGCGATTTTGAAGCGGCTCGGCAACCCCTGAGTCTCTGTGAGTCGTTGCGATCAGATCCAGAGGGTTCGTCCAGGTTTTGTCGAGTCACCAAGCAATCGCTCGGGGAGAGGATTGGCTCGGTCAAGCCTGCCGCGACGCTGCGAGGCGATGGTCGACCGAGGCGATTGGACGTGGCACGGCAGGATGCGTGCTTCACCCCGTCGCACGGGATGTGGGGCGTTTCGGACGGACGATTCAGCCTCAGGCGACTTGTACTTCCCGAAAAGCCTAGCTACCGGGGAATTATCATCCGATCATTTTTTTCCTCATCCAATTTTGCGATGAGGTTACTACTCGAAACAATGCACTAACACGAGTCACCGTTTTGGTCCGAATCGGCGACGAGGCGAATGGCGGTCAGGCGAACGTCCGGTAGGACCACGGCCAGGCGAACGAACGGGCTTTTAAAGCGAACGGGCTTTTATCCAGGGGAACCAAACGATGCCAATGTACCAATTCGAAGCCATGGATCGAACCGGCCAAGAGATCCGTGACGTCATCGAGGCACCGACCGAAGAAGAAGCACAGAATACCATCCGGCAGATGGGCTATTTCGTCACCAAGCTTTCTCTCAAGAAAGGTACCCAAGCTGCCGTCGCGACCGGAAAGAAAAAGAAAAAGAAAGGTTTCGTCATCGGTGGTGCCAAGACGAAGCATATCTGTACGTTCACGCGACAATTGTCCATCCTTCAGGATGCAGGTTTGCCCATCCTTCGCTCCCTGAAGATCCTCGAGAACAACCAAAAACCGGGCAAGCTGAAATTCACCCTCCAGGACGTTTGCGAAGACATTGAAACGGGGATGACTCTCTCCGAAGCCATGTCCAAGGCACCGAAAGTTTTCAGCCGGCTCTATGTCAATATGATCAAGGCGGGTGAGGCCGGCGGTGCGTTGGAAACGATTCTCCAACGCCTCGCTGAATTTTTGGAAAGCGCTGAATCCCTCAAACGGAAGGTGAAAGGGGCGTTGATTTACCCGATCGCGGTGGTCATCGTCGCGGTGTTGATCCTCGCGGGGATCATGTTCTTCATCGTTCCGACCTTCAAGAAGATGTTCGACGAGTTCGAGCTCAAACTGCCAGCACCGACGCTGTTGTTGATGGCGATGAGCGATTACGTCGTCAATTATTTCTGGCTGATGTTCCTGTTGCCTGTGTGCTGTTGGTTGGTTGGCAAGATCGTTCGGAAATTCAAACATGGGCGGATGGGATTCGATCAGTTCATCATCAAGGTCCCGATCTTCGGGGGGTTGATTGAAAAGAACATTTTGGCACGTACCACTCGGACGCTAGGGACGCTCATTACTTCAGGCGTTCCCATTCTCGAGGCCTTGAACATCACTCGGGAGACCGCGGGGAACGCCATGTTCGAGCGGATCTTTAACAAGGTGATTGAGGCGATCCGTGAAGGGGACGTGATTGCCAAGCCGATGAAGGAGAACTCGATTCCTGGATTCCATCCGATGGCGATGTTTTACTGGGGGTGGGTGGGCGCTTTTCCAGGAATCATGATGATGTCGGTCGCTCTCACCGCCGGAAAAGGGGTGAAGAAGGGTGGTAAAGCAGGTTCCAAGGCAGCCGGTGCAAGCGCCGATGATACGTTGATCATGATCAGTGCGATTACCATCGGTGGTGGAATCGTCGCGATGTGCCTTTGGTACTTGATGCGGATGCGAACACGCGTCATCGATGACTTGGTGGTCAATATGATCGACGTCGGTGAGGAAACCGGTGAGCTCGACACCATGCTTTATAAAATTGCTGACAATTACGACGAAGAAGTGCGAGTGATGACCGAAGGCTTGACCAAGTTGATCGAGCCGATGCTCATCGTCTTCCTCGGGGTAGCGGTCGGCTTTATCGTGATCTCGTTGTTCATGCCACTGATCTCCTTGATCACGAGTTTGAGCTAGTCGCGGGAGATGGGAGTGACGGAATCCTCGAGCCGGATGGCGAGGATCGGCGAGGCGGGTTGGTTGAAAAATGAGTTTCGTCGCGGCGAACGGTTTGTCGCGGATTATCAAAAACTAAAGGACGCTGATGAGATCGATCATCAGTCGCAGTCGTTGGACAGTGTGAGGAGCCATACCATGAAGCGATTCCAAAGACGATTTGAGCAGCGAACGAATCGGACTCGGAGGGCATTTACCCTGGTCGAGCTACTGGTGGTGATCTCCATCATCGGAGTCTTGGTCGGGTTGTTACTCCCTGCAGTCTTCGGCGTACGCCGTTCGTTCAATAATGCGGCTGTCAAGTTCGAGGTTCAATCGCTGCATGACGCCGTCAATCAGTACAAGAACAAGTATGGCGATTATCCGCCCGACGGCAGCAATTGGGTCGCCTTCGAAGGACATTTGCGAAAAGCATTTCCCAACATCCTGCAGAGCGAACTCAATTTACTGAACCCTGCAAATGGATCCGCGAATAGCTACATTCGCAATGATTACGAGGGACGGGTCATGGATCCTGCAGAGGCACTCGTCTTTTTTCTGGGCGGCTTTAGCAAAGATTCACAGCGTCCCTTCACGGGCAAAGGTGGCCCCTTCGTGTTGGCCGGGGCTGGATATCAATACAACCCTGCCCGAGAGAACTCCTTCTACGAATTCAAGAAGGAGAGATTACTGCTCGGAGATGATGAAGTCCGCGGAGACGCGAATGACCTGTTGCCGGTGTACTCTTCCTACCAGACAACGGCACCCTATGTTTACTTCAATGCGAAAACCTATCAATCGATAAGGCCAGGCGGATTGTTCTGCAATTACCATCGCTCCGCTCCAGAGAACCCAGTGATGGGTGTCGCTCGTCCCCTCTTGTCCGCTGCCCCAACCCCGGTGTCGCTCTACGAGAATCGCGATACGTTCCAAATCATTAGTCCAGGTGTCGACGGATTGTACGGCTGGGATCTCCAACCGGGGTCAGGCACGCCGAAACTTTTCAGCAGCACCGGGCAGGGGTATGGATTGGTTGGCGCGATGTGGGCACCCGATTCGAACGTCAATCGCTTCCGATTGGTTGCGACGCAAACGGAATTCCCGATGCACGACAACGTGACCAACTGTATCGACAAGCCCACCTTCTTTGACAATATCGACAAGTAGTCGAACGAGTTGTTTTGTCGCCGAGGACGAGGATCATGTTCAAACGAGAAACACCGAGCCGAAAAGGTTTGCAACTCGCTGGCTTTACGCTAGTCGAGTTATTGGTGGTCATGCTAATCCTCGGGGTTTTGTCAGGCATGTTTGCGCTCGCCTACCGAGGAGCGCAACAGGAAGCACTGCTACAAAAGACGCGGACGACGATTCAGAAAATCAATGACTGTATTCAAAGTCGTTTGCAGGAGTACGAGACCTACAATGTACCCTTGGGGATCTCCGCGGCAGCGGTACCCATCCCAGGAGCTGGACAAAGGGCTTCGTTGATCGAACGGGCTCGTTTGCTGATGCTCAGGGAAATCATGCGCACCGAAATGCCCGACCATCCCGACGATTTGAAGGCGACGACCTTCTGGCTTTCTATCACTCAGAGTCCTGTTGTGATTCGACCGATCGCAACAGGCTTGGTAGACCCGATCACTGGGCCGTTATTCGTTCCAAAAACCCCGATCCTTCCAATCGGTTTGACCTCTCGGGCTGCGACGATGTTCGCCAAACTCAGTTCGGTGCCCCAGTGGGATTTGACCAATGCGAATGCCGAGTTGTTATTCCTCATTGTCGAGGATTCCGATTTGGATGGGGCCAGTGCCATCGAAATGTTTGGTAGCTCCGAGATCGGAGATACCGATGGCGATAGACTCAATGAATTTCTGGATGGTTACGGAAACCCGATTCGTTGGATTCGCTGGCCCTCGGGATTTGCTCAACTCGGCCGTGCCTATCCAGACATGCTCAATCCTGCGATCGTCGATGGTTCTGGTAACCTGACGATCAATTCTGAACCGGCCGATCGATTGCGGGTGGATCCCGGTTGGTATGCGAGCAATAAGGCATTGCTGCCAGGCGTCTTTCCCGCTCCTCTCATTGTCAGCGCGGGATTGGATGGATTCTTTGGACTGAACTTTCGAGAAGTGGATCGCTACTCAAATCCATCACCGGGTGAGCCGAGATGGCCGATCACGAACGGCAACGTTGATTACTCGGTAAGTGCTCTTCCGTTTCCGGAGGCTCCCCCCTATGCACCTGCTCCCTTTCGTTTTTCAGACCCTTGGGGCCCCCGATTGGATCCTTCCATGCGGATGGGTAGCTTGCTGGTTCGACCTCCAGCGGCCGGTCCGCATGACCCCAAAGAGGGAGGCCTCAATGCCCGCGAAACGGATCCCGCGACCGCAGCAGGTGACAACGTGACCAACTACGAAGGAGCGGCGACTGCTCTATGATGAAACAGCATCGAGGCCTAACACTCGTCGAACTTCTAGTGACTCTCACGGTGGTTCTCGCATTGACTGCATTAGTACTGCCAAGTGTCAAAAACATGTTGGTAGACCGCAAGAGTACACAAGCAGCCACGATCGTGCGCAACTTCATCGAGGCGGCCCGGTCGCGAGCGATCGGTTCTAACAATGCGGTCGCTGTCGTTTTGGAGAGGGTTTCGTCGTTTCCGCTAGATCGTAATGAGGATGGTTTCCTCGATGCTTCCGACATGATTGGAAATGGGACTGCAAACAATCCCTATCGATTGGCCTCAGCGACCTCCATCGATCCAATCCCTGCTGGAGCGCCTCCCGATATCAATTTCACCCCTTACAACACCTGTTTGAGGCTATCCCTCGCCGAGCGTCCGCGTCCGCGTCCCTCATCCATGCTCGGAGCATGGGCTGGCAATACGGTGAATGCGATCCTGCCGTCGAATGCAGCGAACATCGCGTTGATTCAATCGGCGCTCGGTCAGTCCCATCCTCAGGCGGGTTTTGCTTATTTCCAAATCGTTGCCCCTGTCAATTTAGTCAACCTGTTGACCATCGAATTGGAATTGGCCCCAGGAAATGAAGTCTCGTTCGGCAATAGCGGTGCGAAATACATGATTACCGACGTTCTCCCCGGTTCGACGAATGGACCAACCAATTTTTGGTTTCGATGCATGAGCTCTACCTCCGCGGATGATAACAATGAGCTCGCGACACCAGGCATGACACCGAATAGTTCCTATGCCAACTTGGTTGTTTACCCCAAGGTTCGGCCAGTTGCCACGCAATCGGTCACACTCCCTCGCGGTATGTGCATCGATTTGTCGATAAGTGGATTTGCTGAAGTCGGATCGATCAATGGTCGCGATCGTCGCTTTCGTTTTTCATCGGTTTGGCTTCACGACAATACAGCACCCTCCCCTGAAGAACTGAGACCTGTCTACTTGGAGTTCGGACCCGACGGCATGCTCTCGACGGTCTATGCGAACGGTCGTCAAACCCAAGCTCGCAATTTGGTCCCGATCCAAACGGTGGATGATGTCTACCTGCATATCGGCAAGACCGAACAAGTTCTCGTTCCAGCCCTACCTATCGGGCAGGATCAAAATCTGACCGATGAAAGCGCCTATGTGGTTCGTGTCTCGGCCAAATCGGGAGCCATCGCCTGCGCACCGGTCGCTGGATTTGAAACGCAGTCGCAGTTGCTAGGCATCCCGGCAACATCCGTCGGCAACATCCTATCGCTCAGTCGACAAGGTGTCCTCGGCCAACCTCTCACAGGACAATAAATCGAGAAAGCGTACTGAATATGTCTCAATATCGAGCCTGTTGCATCGAGTCGGATACGAGGGATGGTTCCACCAGTTCTTTCAAGGTTGGTCATGCAACCAGACTGCGCTTCGACGGGAGTCGAATCGCGGAAATCTCTGCATTGGATATTCGACGTAGCAAGCCACGCGGGCTGACAGTACTCGAAGTCCTCTTTGCCATCGGCATCATTCTGATTGGACTCGTCGGCATCGCAGCCATGGTCCCATTTGCTGGTCGTCAAGCAT
>JBBAXA010000020.1:0-11451 GCA_040396935.1 Pirellula sp. | reverse complement strand
CTGATTGGACTCGTCGGCATCGCAGCCATGGTCCCATTTGCTGGTCGTCAAGCATCCGAAAGCTATCGTATTGCACACAGCCTCGCGAATGGTTCGAATGCGCTCGCGGCGTTCGAAGGGGACTTTTACCTGTTGCCGAATTCCGATCGTCCTTGGCAAATGGTCGACGATGTCTACAACAAGGGCAATCCTCACATACAACACCAAGGCTGGGTCTTTGCGAACTCACCCGCTTGGCAATTGTTACCACCCTTCGGTGCAACGAATCGGACGTTTTTTCCATCGCTCGAGCGACTCTACGATGGGAATCGCGCACGCCAAGCGTCCCTCTATCGATACCACTTGGACTCGATTCTCAGCACCGGTGAATTGGGTGGCAATGCGCGTGGGCAAGTGGCCTTGGCACAGAATCGCGCTCTCGGTCAGGGGTTCTGTATCGATCCCTATTTTTATTCGGAACAAACCTCAATCCCGGATCCCGCGACCGTACAACAACAAAAGGTGATGCGAGGAACGTGGGGTAATTTGCGCCGTACCCGTTTTCCGTTCTATGACGAAGCGTTCCCGACAACGATGAATCCTCTCGATACAGCGACGACCACCAAATTTGCGACCCCCCGCCTGCTGAGAATTTCTTTTCGCGATCCGTCATTACCATTAAGTGCACCTGGGGGGCCTGCAGGCCTGATTTGGCTTGATAAAGCCTGGGCTCGAGGCGATGCTGCTCGTCTGACAGCGACCATTGAGTCGCGCGATCTCGAGTCGGACAAATCACCAGACGGGAATCAAACGTATCGACAGTTTCAAGCGATGATTCCCGATCTCGCGAGCGGCCCTGGTTACGGCGATGTGATCAAGGCGGCCGACAGCGGTAGCATGCAATCGTGGATCGCCACGCTAACTCCCGCCGATTCCACGCCGATCGTGAATCCATTGAGTTTAGAAACGCCCACGCCAACGACCTTACCCGGTATGGAGTTCTTTCCTGAAACCTACGACGTGTCGATCGTCGTCTTTGGAAAAAGAGACGTGAGGGAGTTTAGCAATTCGGAGCTTCGCAACGGGAATTATTCCGGATATGCGAACGAGGGGATCGTGCCGCGAAGCGAAAGACTCACGAGGGTTCTGGAAATAGCACCTGATTCAGCCAGTTCAGGAACGTTCGAAATTCAACTTGGAGCGTTCGACGGATTTCCCCGCTTGGGAACCGATGAAAACCCTGGCAATGTCAGCGCCAAGATTGTCGTTGGAGATTGGATCATGTTGTCCCGATATGTCTACGATGATCCTATCGCGGTGAATTTTCCCATTCGGGAGAAGCATCGATGGTATCGTGTCGTTGGGGTAACAGGGCTCGATGTTTTCCCTCGCCGGATCCGTATCGCTGGCGCGCCCTGGGACTGGTCCGTGCATGAACTGGATGCGATCGCACGCCAGAATCGTGCGAATCCCGCGATCTCCGTGCCTCTATTTATCGATCCAACCGTCGTTCCTACCGTCGCAACAGTGCTCAGCAATGTCGTGACGGTATACCAACGCTCCTTGAAGATCAACAAGTGAACCGATGAAGACGATGGAGCGTTTCAGAAGCGGCCAGAGAGAACTGATTCCATGACCGAGACGAAGCTTTGAAAACTGAGTGGAACCTGTTTAGCGCAGGTCCGCTGATACCTGGAAATGTAAGTGAAGAAACGATCACCCAAGCAACCATTGAGAACTTTTCGAACTCTCCACACACACGAAGTGAGAGGATGAAAATGAAAGATAGACGCGTGAGAATGAAAATCTATCCCAAGCGACGAAGCGGTTTGATCCTGCTGATCGTCCTGGGCATGTTGGCGATGTTTTCGTTGTTGGCGGTCACCTATGTGATCATCTCCGGCTCATCCCTTTTTGCGAGTCGGTCTCTGCGCACACGTGATCGTAATTCGAGTTTTTCGCTCTCCTCCATCCGCGCCTCGGATCGGATTCTTTCGCAGGTTTTGCGAGGGACGTTGAATCCCGATTCTCCCATGTACATGAATAGTCTCTTAGGAGATGTTTGGGGCCCGGATCCGATTCGTACCAGCGTAGGTCCATTCGCCGGTCCTAATTCGGTGATCCATATGTTTGCCGCAGCCGATGCCGAAACCAATGTGAATTTGGTAAAGGTACCTCTCCTGCGTGATGCTGAGCTGAACGGTCCTCTTTCAGATCTCGAAAACGAATACAACTCGCGTGTCATGACGTTTCTCGAGGGCCCCTTGAGCGGCCAGTCTTTCCGCATCCTGAAGTACGTCGGTTACGTTCGGGATGGTTCTGGTGTGCCCGATCCCAATGCGGTAGTTCAGCCTCCGTTACCGACATACAACGTTCCATGGATCAATAGCGCCTATGGAGACCCTCAGGCCGCCGACTTGCGATACTCCGTCCTGATCGACCTCAACGAGATTGTTGGAAAACGGATTTCTGGCGAGGTCCTGTTTCCCGATGGCACCTTTCGGTCCGCATCTCGAAGTTTGGCGGAATGGATTACCGAGTTCGGTGTCGCGTCTTTGTTCTTTGCGAAATCCGACGTAGCGCCTCCGAATCCCGGCAACATGACGGGCTACAAACTGCTCATCAACGACGCTCCGTTCAACCATCCCGGTATCGGACTGGAGGACATCGCGTTGGTTCCGACCGGCCCAGTGGAGGGATTTGGCAACATCGACTCGCGTCGGTTGTTTGCCATACCGCGAGTGAGCCCGTCGATCCTGGCCCATTACGATTATTTGAGCGATCCCGTCCTCATGGCATTGAATCCGTTCAATAGCCTCCGAGGGGTCGACGCGATCGGATCCCGACGAAGCGACCACCGTGAAAGTCGACTCAATGGTGCGAGCAATGAGGGATTCGATGTTCCCGACTACCGAGATTTCTGGCTCGCCCACCAAACCTTCGCAAACGGAATACCACTCATCACCCCCTCGTTCCATCGTCCCGAGGTCGTCCAGCACGTCGCGCATCTCTTCGGAAATCCCAGTTCGATGAATGCTGGGCAAGTCAACGAATTGCTCCGATTGATCAATGCCTCGACCGGGCGATTGCTGAATGTCAGCTTTGGAAATATCCAATGGAATACCCGTTTTCAACTATCCAATGCATCCTTCCCGAAATTCAGTTCCACCTGGTCCAGTCCGCCAACTCCGGCGGAGATCCAAAACCTACAAGCATTTGTCCTCAGTCAAATCAACGGCGTTCCAGCAGCAGCCACAGCATCGACGATTCCTCAATGGGATGTTGATAACGACGGTGATTCAGCTCCAGATAGTATTTGGATCGATCCTGGAATGGATATTGTCTACTCTCCGGAGGGGCGACGCCTGAGACCCTTGGCTGCGATCCTGATTGAGGACCTCGACTCTCGTATCAACCTAAACACGGCGGGAGATCGAGTGCAAGGATTGAACGGTTTCGACACCACGTTTCAAAACGGCCTGAAGCGACAACTGGCTGTGTCTCAGGGGTTTGGTTATGGTCCCGCAGACATCTCGTTGACGAGCCTTTTCCAATACTCGCCTGCCCTGCTGCAGTCCCAAAATCAATCGTTCTCCTTCTTTGACGAGCGTAATGGTGCACGTCGTTATCGAGGAACTCGTATTCCAGCGATCAATTACAACGATCCATCCCTCGATCGGGTCGCGGGACGACGTCGATTGGGAGCGGTCGCTGGGAGCGAAAACGACGTCATTGGACAGGTCAGCGAACGAGAGCAACACATTCTTCCCAATCTCGATCGCAATCCGAAAATCCATCAAGACAAGATGCCTGGACTTCCACTCGCTCGAAACGGCGCGACCGGATTGGCGTTTGATGTGCATGGCAATCCGATCGTCGTGACTCCCGCGCCCGTCGATGCCAACCCCTACAATCCCGCGGGGAATGCATTTCCATCCGAGGTCGCCGACGATGCCTACGAATCGAATGCTATGTCTCTTACCAACGGGGATGACCCTCTCGGCTTAGAAGAATTGGAAACGATTCTGAGACGCTTTGATGCAGATGCTCAATCCCTGCCGACCCGCCTGAAGAACTATTTGGCCGCGATTCCTGGTTATAACAACCTCGCCCGTATCAACCGTGAAATCACGACGCGCAGTGGTGAGCTAAGGTACCCGGTCATCGCTGCGGCAATGAAGTCGATCCGGAATTTCAACAATGGACAGGGAGATATCGTTGCGATCGAAAGCGGTGCACCGAGCTATTTGCGCTATATCCAAATGATTCACTCCCAAAGATATCGATTGAGGTCGTATCCAGCCGTTCCCGGGGACGATCCGGAATTGAATTACACCGCGCTCGCGGAACTGTTTCCAGTCGAGTTCTCGCGCGGATTGAAAATGGATCTAAACCGACCCTTCGGCAATGGATTTGATTCCGATGCTGGCGGAGACATCGATGAATTTGGTGAAACCAATCTTTATGCTGCCGAACTCGAACGTCACCCTGGATCCGCGGATACGAAATCGACCTTTCCAGAACCAGCGGCTGTCGCCATCAACCCCTCCGGTGACCCTCGTAACGAAGAGAGTCTCTATGGACGCGAGCTCGATCAAACGGTCCGACGTGCAGGTACAAACGCATCCCTGAATTCAGTCCTGCGGAAGGGACTCGCTGGTCGGCAAGTGCTCGCGCGAAATCTCTATTGTTTGGCGCAACTCATTGTTCCGAAGGATTTCAACCTGCCGGGAATGCCTGCCTACAAAGATGCCACAGGAAATGTGATCGCTGCGAATATCTGGCCGCGTGCTAAGATTCGCGCACGTTATCTGGCTCAGTGGGCAGTCAATGTTGTCGACTATCGTGATGCCGACTCGGCGATGACACGCTTCGAATACGACATTCTACCGTTTGGTGTCGGCAGCAATGTAGGTGCTCCTGCCGCAGCGCGTGCTCCCTATTGGGCACCGGACCATGTGTTGGAAAACGTGAATAACGTTTCAAACAAGGTTTACGTTGGGGTCGTTTGGGGTGTGGAGTTGCCCGAGTTGCTTCTCACCGAATCGATGGCCTACCACAACAAGAATTTGAAAAACACGGACATGGATAGTTCTGCGTTGATCTCCGACCAGAACGACAGCAATTCAGACAACGACCTGGATCAATGGCGATTCCCGGATGCTGGCTTGCTTTTGGAACTCTACAACCCTCGGTCGGTATGGACGGAATCGAATCAGTTTCTTTCCTTTCCTGGCAACTCCAGCAATCTGTATTCGGGGGGCGTTTTTGATAATCCATCCGGCAGACCGCGTGAACTCGATTTGGCGAGGTTGACTCCAAGCGGGGGTGGTTCGTGGGGACGACAACCGGTATGGCGGATTGCCATCACGGAACCTTTTGCTCCCAATGACGCTAAGCATCCGCAGAAGTTGCTCGAGAACAATACCCTGGCGGAGGTCACCATGCAGCATTCGATTGAGGATGCATCATCCACTTCAGGATCTGCCCCGGCACGATCGGGGGATTCCAATCTCGCGAACGTGAATCTGGTCGAGCAGTTCATCGGAAACGATCTCTTTTACAATCACAACGACACCACAGAGCAAACGATGCCGGTGGGTTTTGAGCGATTCGTTTGGTTTGTCGGGAAGGGTACTCTAGCTCCCAAGTCTGGATCACCGACAGCAAGTGCATCCCCTGTTCCGGACGCGATTGCATCGGTTGCCTCCAACCCACAGCATTCGGTCTATCAGCCGAACGGAACACCGACGGTTACCCTGCCTGGTGCTTCCTACATGGTGGTTGGTCCGAAAACGACGATGAATTTTGGTTCGCTTACCCACAACCAGTTCACGGGCGTCACATACCCGACACGGATTCTGCGATCGGATATGCTGGCCAATGTAGGGAGTCGCCCTCAGAGGTCTCCCTCCTTCCAGCGGATCATTTTTGATTCTGCAAACGGGAATGTCATCACAAAATCTTTGTTCGATAAAGATGTCAATGCACCGTTCCTGGCAAATGTCAAACCATCGAAGTCTTTGGTTTGCACGACAGCAGCCCCAGTCGCCTCGTCAGCCACCAATTCCTGGACAGCCAATGTGGGCCCTCAACCTGCGTTGTTCTCTGGGGGGGTCGGAATCAATATTTCGCTACCACCACCCGTTTATGGTTCGACCATTTGGATCGACGCGAATCGTCCAAAGAAACCGTTGAACTCAGGAGATCAAGTAGGCGGCAGTCAGCCACGTGCAGACAACACACCAGGCTTTGGTGAGTCCACGACGGTAGTCGATAGCTACGTCGATTTGGCTAATCCCGGTTCTGATACGTTCCCGGATACTCCGATCGATCGGAGCAATCCTTTACTGTCGAATCAATCGGCACCCAAGTATCGATCGGGAACCTACGAGAATGTTCGCGTCGCTTGCCTCCAACGCGTCGCAAATCCCGACATCATGTACGATCCGGTCTTCAATCCCTACATCACGGTGGATTGGATTTCGATCGACTTGACCGTGTTCAATGGAGAAACCAGTCCCGATGAGGATGATCGAGATTGGGCGGATGCACTGCGCACGCCTACCTTCACACCACCCTCCCCACGTACCGTGGTCTTTCAGTCCAGATATAAGACCGGGCAACCTTATGGTACGTCGGCTGGGAACGAAGGGGTTAATTATCTCTCACCGCTGAATGTTCATATCCCTACGGGAACGACTACCTTCGCGGTTCAAACAGGCTTGCCGACGCTGCCACCTATCGGAGGCGGAGGTAGTCCCAACGTCGATCCTGCGTCTTATTACATGTACTCGCTCGGCCAAGAGAAGAATGTGCCTGACTGGAATTCTGCAGGAGCATCCTCAACGACATTCGGTTACCTCAATATCGGGAATGTAGATGCTACGGCGGTTCCCAATCCGCCTGTACCAACCAATGAACCGAACAATACGCATATCGCAGCATCCCAGGCCAATTTCGCCGGATTCGGTCGTCCGCTCGGAAATGCAAATGTCAACTTCCGAGGCGCGGGAGAGAAGATGGCCAACCCCATGTGGCTCGATCGGCAATTCGCATCTCCCTACGAGATCTTGATGGTACCCAAGACATCTGCATCCCATCTGGGACTTTTCTACAACCTCTACACGCATCGCGCAGCGAACCGTGATTCTGTGGGCCATCTAAACAGTTATCAGAATTCGAACGCGATGGCATCCACCCTGCAGCTCCCGGGTGCCCCTCAGCTTTCAACCCCACAGGATCGCTGGCGGAATTTGGATAGCTACTGGGCTATTCCGCGGGGTAGTGCGGAGACGAATAATTCTCGCCCACCCTGGCATGAGGATTGGAATTTACTCCTGGAGTTTGTCGAAACACAACCTCCATTTGCAGATGCCAATCAGTACTGGCGCCCGGACATCATGCGGACCCTGGCAAATGATAATCGTGTCACGGCTAGGTTGCTGAACTCATTCTTACCTCAAGGTTACTACACAGGGAGCGAGCATCAGTCGGTCCGCGGACCTAGTTTCCTGGCCCCCTTCCATTACAAACCGAGTTACGTCGCGGCAGGCAAAGTCAACCTCAACACAGTCGCATTCGAGCCGACGAATCAAAGCCGCGTCTTGCGAGCGTTGGAGCATCTTTACTTCGTTGGTACGACACGAACCACCGAGTTTCCACCGGAGCATACGCTCTCAGCAACAGAGTTTTTGAACAGCCGACGGGGTTATCCCTCCGGTGTCCCGAATGCTTTCTTTGCTGGATCGATCGCAGCCCCAACGGGGATCGTGAATTCGGAAATGCATCCGGACTTCCCAACGCGCTTTGCAGGTGCAGTACGTCCTGCCCTCTCGGCGAATTTTGCTCCACCTTCCACCTCGAACCTCGATGCGAATGCCAAACAGCGAGCTCGATTCCCGGTAGAATCCACGTTGCTGAGGAGCAGCAATCAACTCTTGCAGCCAGCCAATGCGGCTCCTTCCAACGACGATCTCCTGATCCGCCGCCCTGGGACACCGGACTTTGTCAATCAGACTCAGCCGTTCGATCATCTGCAACGCGTGATGCGATTGCCGAATCTGACCACGAATCAATCGAATGTTTTTGCAGTCTGGGTCACTGTGGGACTCTTTGAATACGATCCGATTCTTGGATTCGGTGAGGAATATGTTTCGGAAACGGGCGGTGTGAAGCGAGAACGAAAATTCTATATCATCGATCGCACCATCCCTGTTGGATTCAAACAAGGTGAGGATTTGAATTCACGGCGTACGATTCTCCTGGAAAGGAACATACCGTGATGCGAAGAGAACCAAACGTCAGTATGCGAGAGCGAACCGAGACCCATGTTACCAGGCGGAGTGGTTTGACATTGGTCGAGGTGATGATCGCAACCACCCTTACGCTTTTGCTCATGCTCGCGCTCGCTCAAGGATTCAAAACCCTGAGCGAGACGGTTTCCGAAGGGCGTACAAAATTAGCCCTCAGCGATGAGTTGAGAAATCTGACAGCGGTGCTGCGCGAGGATTTGGATCGATGCACCGTCACACGCGAGATTCCGCAAACCTATCCAGGACCAGGTTACTTCAAATACTACGACGGACCGATGTGGGACGCGACCGGACTTCAGTACAACTACACGCCCGGAGAGCCGTTGTTAGGGAGTCGCTTTGGGGATCTCGATGACATCATCATGTTCACGGCGCAGGCGAACCCGGGCGAGGTATTCCGTGGAACAGTTCCGCAAGCGTTGATGATTATCAATCAGCTCAATGCATTCGAGAAAGCTGGAAAGGCTCCCGGTGCGCCGGATGTGGATAACTTCCTGAGCACGATCAACGGAATTTCTCCAGATCAAGCGTGGAGAACCGAGGTCACGATCGAATCGGACTACGCGGAAATCATTTGGTTCATGCTGCCGTTATTGGAAGGGAACCGGTTGCCTGTCACGACCCCACCAACGCTTCCCTATATCGAACCTACAGTGACACAAACCGTCGTCGATGTTGCCACGCCGCTCGACGGGATGCCAGACAAAATTGCACTCTGCAGGAGAGTGCTCCCGATTCGCCGTGACATCGATTTGAATCCGAGTCCTGTTACGCCTGCCTACCGAACGTTGATCACGAATCTTTTAACACATCCGATGGCTCCCAAGGTGGCTGTGAATCCGCAGAACGCCGGCTCTTTCCGCATCTGCATGTTTCAGTTTTACCAGCGTTGCGATTTGAGTTTACGCCCACAGAATTGGCAGGACCAAAGCGGTTCTTTCTTGCTTTCCGTTGCAGCGAATAGTCTGGAAGACCTGCAATTACCAGAAAACCGTTTTGCTCACTTCACCTATCCCGTCGACTCGGTGACAACCACACTGCCGATCCTCGCACTGACGAGTGAGCAGGGGTCAAGTATTGTCGGAGCAGACACCGCAACGGGATACAGAGCAGCGACCAATCCCGTTTTTGTTTGGGCGGGGATCAACAATCCAACGAACTATGGGTTCATGCCACCCTATTTTCTACGAAGTCGTTTCGATGGCACACCGATGTTTACCGAAATCGTAGCTACGAACGTGATCGCCTTTGATGTGAAGGCGTTCGATCCAGCCGCAAAACTCTTAGCCCATCCAGGAACCGATCGAGTCTTTGGCGACGCTGCTTTTTCGCTTCCGGGGCTATCCGGATTCGATGATGCTGCGGTCGGTCCCAGCGATCCAGGCTATGGTTCCTTGCTGGCGGCCGCCATCGGTGGAACAGCTCCGATCATCTCGTCGCAGGGAGCCTACTGCGATATGGGTTGGGGATTCAAACTGCATACTCACCCGCTGCTGAGTGCACGGTCTACTGCGGAACGGGCATCGGTGAAGGAATATTTCCGCGGAGATTGTAGTGGAATTGTGGATATGCTTCCAAATGGTCTAACGCGAGATGCGGCTCTCAATGCCTCTGGCGCTTATTACAACATGGGTTCTTTGAGCGTATACCAACCCGTCTACGACTCGTACACCAACTTCTACGAGTTTGATGGAGAGAAGATGGAGATCAATGGAGGGTATTGGTACTATCGAGGTGGTTTACGTCGATTTGGTTTTCCAGTGGCCGCAGGGCCACCTGACGACATCGCCGATGGAGTCAAAAACCCTCGGTTGTACGTCGACGCTTTTCCGCCAGCTCCCTTCGAGATTCCCTCGGTGAAAGTCATGATCCGCGTGCAGGATCTCAGCGGCAGTCAATTGCAGCAGATGTCGGTCGTTCATTCGTTCCCAAAGTAGACACAGCCGACAAAAGTCAAGGTAGTAGGCAAATTCCATGTGCCGTTCACGCAAAATACGGGTAAACCCTTGGATTTGAGAGGTACGTCTGAGAGTTCGAGCGAGTTTTGTCGGTTGTGTGAAAGTAATCGCGCATGATTTAGCACATGCATGCTTGGATTAGATATTCAGATCCCTTAGCATACCCCTCGACGACGCAGGGAAACGCTACCTAGCAAGATGCCCAGAAGAGGTGCAACCTCCGTACCGATCAAAACGCGGTATGGCGCCGAATGCACATCGCGATGGCACTCTGAGCGAGGAACTCTTCGACCAGTGGCTCAATCTCTTTCAGATCGAATCCGCTGGGCGAAAGGCAACCGTTCCGCTTGGTTTCGGCAATCAGATAAGCATGCCTTGCGGATGCTTCGGGGGATCCCCATTTGCCTAGATAGAAGTCCTTGCCACCGATCGAGACGGCGGCCTGACCGCTGAGATGATGCCTCATTTGAGGCTCGCTAGCACGTGGTCTAGCCATGATCTGCAACCCTTTCTGACTCACTACGAAACTGGGTTTATCGTAGTTTTGTCACTCGCTGAAGGATCGCACCTCACAATGATTGAATTTTTACCGTGAGGGTATCGCAAAACGCGATTCGACCAATAAAAACATTACTCTCGCAACAAGCGAGGTCGACGGGTCTCGAACCCGCAACCTCCGGATCGACAGTCCGGTGCTCTAACCAATTGAGCTACGACCCCTAAACCGTGTCCGGATTATAGCCCGCGACCGTCGTATCGCAAGCGTAGTTGGAAACCGCTCACCCGTTTTTTCAACGACTCCATTTCAGCGATAACGCTGGTTCCGAATGGGGTGGCTAGCCAAGATTTACCAAAGAAAAAATCGGGTTTCGAATGTCTCGACAGGATCGTGGTAGAGTTCGACATCCGGCATAAGACCACCATCAAAACGTGATCGGAGCCTGGTAGACCTAGCAGACTAGCTTCCCTGAAGCCTATTGCCACGGATTGGAGGTTAGGACTCAGATGAGGCGGCAAACGAACCCGAAGGCTAGCCATTCTTCTCTTTTACAACTGGTGATGCACTTAGAGGCCGCTCCATTGCTTACTGCTTCCTTTCTGTCGACGAAACCAAGCAATGGAACAAATATGTTCGGCAAATCTGCGGCACTTCGTTTATCACAGTAGAGTAGGCAAGCGCCTGTCACCAAGCTAAGCGA
>JBBAXA010000019.1:17891-83688 GCA_040396935.1 Pirellula sp. | reverse complement strand
CTACCATTAAGCGCACGATAGAGTCTCCGTGAAATCGAGGAGTGGATAAGACAACGGCGACGTTATCCCAACCTTTCACGCTCCAAACAATCACCTATGCGCGTAAAGGTACTCCGCATTGCGGAACACAACCTCAGCACTACGGCAATCCACGCTTCAACTACGGTTTCACGATACGTTCTAACCTTGTGTGTACCGTTCTATCGGACTCGCTGTCGGTCGCCTCTCATACGAGCAGAGACGATTGCACCCGGGCATCTTTCGATTGCACTAAGGACAAATCTCCAACACCGTTCTTGTATCGTAGCTTGGTGTGATCGAGACCGAATTGATGAAGAACCGTTGCTAGCCAATCGTGATGGGTTACGGTTCCTTCCACAGCGTAGTGCGAGAACTCATCCGTTTTTCCGTGAACGTAACCCGACTTGAAGCCCCCTCCAGCAACCCACATACTGAATCCGTACGTGTTGTGATCGCGTCCTACCTTTTCCCTGGCACTCCCTGCGGGTGGGACCTGGATGACTGGCAATCGCCCCATCTCTCCTCCCCAATGTACGATCGTCGTATCGAGCAATCCGCGCTGCTTGAGATCTTTGACCAGGGCTGCGGCCGGTCGATCGATCTCCTCGCAACGTTTCGGCAGGTTGAGAACGATTCCTTCGTGATGGTCCCAAGACTGTCCATTGTTAAAAATTTGAACAAAACGGACACCTCTTTCCACCAGTCTTCGCGCGATCAAGCATCGCGTGCCGTAGTCACGAGTGACGTCGCGATCGATTCCATAGAGCCGATGCGTATCTTCGGACTCCCGGGAGATGTCAAAAGCATCTTTGGCAGCCAGCTGCATCTTGGCAGCCAATTCATAACTCGCCATCCGCGCTGACAGATCATTCTCAAGTGGGTGGCGTTCCTGATGTCGCGTGTTGAATCTGCGCAGGAATTCGAGTTGATTCTCCTGCGGTTTCCCTTTTAAGAACGTCGGGGGATCGAGATTCAAGATTCTCGGTTCTTTCGGGCGCACAACGGTCCCTTGATAGAGCGAGGGCAAACCGCCGTTGGTCCAGTTTTCCCCTCCGATCAGAGGCATCCCAGAGGGATGCGTCAACGCCACAAAAGCTGGCAGCTCCTGGGATTCGCAGCCGAGTGCGTAGGTGAGCCAACTCCCCAAGCTCGGACGTCCACCGACTCCGATACCCGTATTGAGCGCGTACATCGACGGTAGATGATTGTTCACGCTGGTCTGCATGGATCGGATCAATGTTAATTCATCAGCGATATCGCACATATGTGGAATCAGATCCGACATTTCCATCCCGCACTCTCCTCTCGGAGCGAATCGCCACTGGGGACCCATGACCTGTCGAGACGCTTGTGCGAGGTTGTCGTATTTCACATCCCCAGGAAAATCCTTCCCATCCAGTTTGGCGAGTTCCGGCTTAGGATCGAACAGATCGATCTGGCTCGGTCCGCCGATCATGAACATACTGATCATGGCTCGGGCTTTGGGAAGGAAGTGGGGCTCCTTAGGGAGCAAATCAAAGCTCTTTGGTTCCAAGTCTGGTTTGGCGGGGCCCGCTTTCTCGTCCGCGAGAACGATCCCATCCTGCTGTAAAAGCATCGTTGTCGCGACACCTGCCAAACCGAATGCCGACGAGTGCATCCAATGTCTTCGCGAACATAATTTGCTTGCCACAGGGCACCTCAGCTAATCGATATAGAGGAAGCGGTTGGATGCTATGAGCGTCTGGCACAAGCTCGCCAATGCCCGCTGATCCGCAGCGTGAGGCGATTGTTCCAATTGCTTGAGCCACGCCGGATTTTTGTCTTTTGCAAACTGATCGCGCTGGCTGCTGAGGAACTCTTGGCAATAGGACAGTTCCTCTGCAGAGGCTCGCTCTGCAAACAAACTCAAAAAAATCTCATGCAGGCGTTCCTCGGAATCGCTGTGCCTGGCCCAAACATGCTCACCCATTTTTTCCGCCAACTGGACAATGGTTTCGTCATTCAAAAAAAGGAGTGACTGCAGGGCTACCGTCGATGTCTTTCTCGCATCGCAGTTCGGATTCATGACCGGCATATCAAAGGTTTCCAGAATGTTCAGCGGCAACTGTCGCTTGGATTGCAGGTAAATACTTCGCCGAAATTCATCCCTTCCAGTTCCGGCGATTCCCGCGAACAATCCTTCGCGAGTCTGCAGCTTACCGATCTTGGCTCGTCCCTCCGCGTCCTCGGAGACGGGAACACTCGGGCCTCCCATGCTCGTATTGAGAACCCCGGCAGACTGCAGCATCGAATCCCGGATTACCTCTGCATCCATCCGTCGGATAGACATGCGTCCATAGAGTCGATTATCGGGATCGATCGACTGGAGAGCCCCCGTTCGAATGGAGCTCTGGCGGTAGGTACGAGACATGACGATGCATTTGTGGAGTCGTTTGATCCTCCAACCATTTTCGACGAAATCGACCGCCAGATAATCGAGTAATTCTGGATGCGTCGGTCGTTGACCAAACATCCCAAAATCATTGGGTGTTGCTACTAGACCGCTACCAAAATGATGCTGCCATATGCGATTGACAGCGACGCGAGCGACAAGGGGATGCGTGCCATCGGTCAATTGCTCTGCGTAAGCCAACCTTCGACGTGCACTGGCACGCAAGGGATTTTCTGATGGCGAGAGATCATCTCGCTGGCGACTTCTTGTTAAAACGAAAAGCTCGGATGGATCGACCGATTTCTTGCGTTGCTCTGGATCCCCTCGGAAGAACACGGCACTTTCCGGAGGTGTTGCTGAATCGGATACGCACATGATCCTTCTCTGCAGAGGCTTTGTTTCGCGGAGTTCAGCGATTTCTTTTTTCTCTTTTTCGAATTGCTTGTAATTACGCATCTCGAAGATCCGATCGAATTCCACGAGCTGGCCGACGATCGCCTCGACCGTCTTAATCATTGGATTATCGAATAGCAGTTTCTTTTGTTCCTCGGTTCGGTTCGCTTCGGGCGTCTCAATGGCTTGCTTGAGTTGTGGGCGTAGTTCGTCGGGTGCCGCAGCCAACTTGAGATCGAATATTTGCTGTCCGACGATCCGCTGACGATGCTTGATGTCCGACTCCATGCAAACCGCGATACTTTCTATATCCTGGATGATGCCGCGATCTGCTGCGGGGGTCAGATCGACCAATCGTTGGTCGGGTTGTTTCCAAGCATTGAGAGGAAATATCGGATCGAAAATAGCGCGAAACTTGTAGTAGTCCTCGATCGATATCGGATCGTAGCGATGATCGTGGCACTGGGCACAACCGACCGACAGACCTAGTACGGAAGAGCTCACAACCTTGATCACATCGGCGACCGCTTGATTACGATCGCTGAGCGTATTGTCGCTCCCTGTGACATCAGGTGCCATCCGCAGAAATCCTGTCGCAGTCAACAGCTCGACGTGCCTATCATTTTCCGCATCGAGTGGCCCCTCGATCTGTTGATCACCCGCCAATTGCTCGACGAGAAATGCATTGTAGGCTTTGTCATTATTGAACGACTGAATCACGTAATCGCGATATCGCCATGCATCGGTCCGTTCTCGATCCTTACTCGGATTGCCATCGGACTCGGAATAGCCGGCAACATCGAGCCAATGCCTGGCCCAACGTTCACCATATTGCGGCTGCTGTAAGAACCGATCGACGAGACGCTCGTAAGCGTCTTCAGACGGATCCGCCAGAAAATCCTCAACCTCCGCGCGCGTCGGTGGCAGACCCAGCAGGTCGAGTTTCAGCCGACGAATGAGGGTCGCACGACCCGCCTCTGGAGAGAAATTCAATCCGTGGGATTCGAGTCTTTCAGCGATGAAGGCATCGATCGGATTGGCGATGCTCGAACGAACCTGCGGAGGGGACGGTTTGGTGGGTCGCTTGAATGCCCAATAGTCCAATTCCTCCTGTGCGAACCTCGCCTCCTCGACATTCTCCGGTTCAGGCCGCCTAGTTTTCGCGCCTGATTCAATCCATTGTCGAATGGTATTCTTCTGAGCGGTTGATAGTTTTTTTGGCCCCTCAGGCATCTCATCGGATTCGATCCGTTCCCAGAGAAGACTCTTATCGATATCGCCAGGAACCAATGCAGGCCCGGATTCGCCACCCCGAGCGATGAGTCGAACCAAACGTAGATCGATTCCACCCTGGACTTTGGGTTCTTCTCCATGGCAATGGAAACACATCGCCTTAAAAATGGGCCTGACATCTCGCTCGAAAACCAGTTGCTCCTCAAGCTCTGGCGGCTCGCCACCTACCGGCGGCTCTGCCGCCATCAATCGGGTCGTTAGCCAGGAGGTAGCCAGCCCTACGAGCAGGAGAAGTAAGAGTCGGCCAAGCATTTTCATCAACGGACCATCGAAAGAAGGATTGGAGCAGAATCTCCGGTAGGAACCTTAGTTTAATCGATGTCAGAATTCCCTGGCTAGTCTGGTAGCACCTCGGAAAAAAACCGAAGCCAATTACCGTAAAAAATCGCTTCGATATCGCTATCGGAGAATCCACGGCGCTGCATCATGGGAATCAATTTCTGTAAATCCCGGTACTTTTTCAAATCCGCCGGGGTTTGCTCATTGCCATACCCTCCATCCAAGTCGCTGCCGATTCCGACATGACGAATCGAACCAGACAATTCGCATACGTGTTTCATTTGATCGACAGCTCTTTCCAGCGTGGCTGTAGGTGTGGACAAGCCTCGCACAAAACCGTCCTGGAGCATGATCACATCCATGGAAACTCCGAGCACTCCATCTCTCTCGATCACAAATTTGATTTGCTCATCGCTGAACTGCCGCTGCCAATTACAGATAGCCCTGGCATTCTGATGGCTCGCATGAACCCGACCTGAAAAATGCTCCGCAACTTGCCAGAATGCCACATCCGAGAGATGCGTCATATCGATCGTGATCCCCAGCGCTGCGCAGTTATTCAAGAGCGGAATTGCATCGAGCGAAAGCCCCACTTCACTTCGGGTTCCACCACCGTAGCGATTCGTGCCGTAATGGGTCAGCCCCAAGGCTCTCAAACCTCGTTCATGAAATTCATAGACCGTTTCCGGTGTCAGCATGGGATCCGCTCCTTCCATGGTCAAGATGTAGCCGAGCGGAGTTGCTGAAGGATTTCTTTGATAAGCCTCCATATGATCGAGTAAATCTTTTTTCGTTCGAATCATTTTCATATAGTCGATCTGCTCCATCGCCTTGTAATAGGCGAGGTGAGCATGCGCCATACCATAACACGTTTGTGGGCTCGTCCAACCGAATGAATGGTTAATCGGCTGCTCCAAGCGAGCCAGAAGGGTTGCTAAACAAACCGCCACTTCAGAAATGCGTAGCTCTGGGAAGCTAAGCGTGTTTGTCTTACGTCCGTGTTCATGCATCTCAAGTGTCGTTTCTTGAGCGCGAATATCGTCAACCGACTGTCGTAAATCCCGATTTAAATCGATCCCGTTGAGTGCCAAGTCCAAATGTGCATCAAAAATGAACACGATCAAAGTACTCCAAAAGTCTCAAAAGCTTGAACAGCGCCCATGCCTCCTCGGATGGCATCACGCACTCGATTCTCCTCATGGGCTTTGTGCCAGGCGGCCCGAAGCACTTCCTGATAGATCCGTTTCGGGATCACGACCGAACCATCTTCGTCGGCGGCAATTAGATCGCCGGGCGAGATGATCACATTGCCCAACTCCACCGGGATATCGAGATCGATGACCCGTTGTCGATCCCGTGAGTCGAGAGGCGATGTCCCTCGCGCGTAGGCGACGAATCCCATCTCGCGCATCTTCGAAACGTCGCGGACAGCGCCATCCACCAGAACACCCACGCATCCCTGGTTCCTGGCTGCCGTACTCAGCAACTCTCCCCAGATCCCAGATCGCATGGAACCTCCCGCGGCACAGACAATTACCTCGTCCAGTCGACACGTATCAACCGCCTCGAGCTCCAGTTTGTACGGAAGTGGATCGACATGCGCCATATCCGACCAAAGCGTTGTCTTTGCGAACCCTAGCAGCAGAGGCGCGTGCGAGCCTCTGGATGTCAGCGCACGAAATGAGACAGCTGGTGATTGATGACGGAAACCCAAACCGTCCAAAGCATCGCACAGCAATGCTACAGATAAAACCTGTCGAGCAGAAACGAGCGAAATCGTTCCCGTTTCCGTATCTTGAGGATCCAACGTCAATCCAACACTCTGAGAAAAAGGCAAAACGAACTCAGCAAGAGGGCTCCAAAGCATCGCTCCATTGTATCGACTCGAGTGACAGCGTGTTGGTTTTCTCACCCGATCGAGTGCGAGGCTGCCCGCGTCCGCCTGACCTGGATTGCACTGTATCTGTGCCCGACAATCCACGTTGTGAGCACGCGGCGTGAGGCTCCTCGTACGGACAGGGGATGGTAGGAGTTGCTTCGATCGCTGGCTCGCACGCACTTCCCCGTCGGTCGAGCCGAGGTTTTCGAGCTAGGGTTGTTTTTTGAATTCATAGAGCAGACGCCCTGGGCTACCCATAATGTTGTAACCCGCGTCCACATGAAGGATCTCGCCAGTGATTCCGCCACTGTAACTGCTGAGCAGATAGGCTCCAGAACGTCCCACCTCCTCATGAGTCACGCAACGCGCCAGAGGAGCGACATACGCATAGTAATCCTGCATTTCTCCCACTCCGGCAGCCACTCCCGCCAAGGTTTTCAATGGACCAGCACTAACCGCATTCACACGATAGCTTTGCGGTCCTAGATCGTTTGCCAAATAGCGAACAGTTGCGTCCAACGCTGCCTTGCAAATCCCCATCACATTGTAGCCCGGGACACACTTCTCTCCCCCGAAGTAAGTCATTGTCAGGATCGACGCATCGGGATTCAGTAGGGGACGCGCAGCGTTCGTGACAGAGATAAGACTATAGACGCTAACGTCCATGGCCAACTTAAAGCCTGCACGGCTCGTTTCCACCGTGTCTCTCGATAGATCATCACGGTCTGCGAATGCAATCGAGTGTAACAGGAAATCGATCTTTCCCAGTTTTTCTCCCGCCATCTTCATGAACTCAGCGACCTGGATGTCGTCCTGCACATCCAGCGGTTCGAGAAACGCGGTTTGCGAAGGGTAGGTATCCACACACTTGGATACGCGCATTCGATTTTTCTTTTTTTCATCGTCTGGTTTGTCTGGTAGGTGCGAGAAACCACAGATTCCCCCCTGCTCCAAAATCTCTTTAGCGACAGCCCAGGCGATGGAACGATCGTTCGCTACCCCGAGAATCAATCCTTTTTTGCCTTCGAATAATCGCATCTTGATTCAATCCGTGGAGAAGAAAATAAGTACTAGAGTATCGAGACCACTCAATGGCTTCGGCGCGGTCGACTACATTACAGCAGGTACGAAGAACCAAACGAGTGTAAGGACGACGCAGATGGTGTAGGCGATGAACAAACTCGGCCGAAAAACGCGAAGTGGTACATAGGCATCGCTTTTTTCGAATAACTTGCCAAGCACTCGCCAATAGTATCCGGCGGCCACAACCGCATTGAATGCCATCAACACGGCCATGCCGATACTGATCGGATCCTTCATGCCTGCCGCTGCCGTTCCCATGAATACGAGGAACTTCGCCCAAAATCCAGCCGTCATCGGCAATCCGATGAGGCTGATCAAGCAAACGGTCAAACCGATCGAGGCTGCTGGCCGTCGATAAAACATACCTGATAAATCACCCACCAATTGAGTCTTGCCACCAGCCGCTTCAATCTCGCCCAAGCACGCAAAAAATCCAAGAGTCATGGCCGCATAGGCTGCCAGATAGGAAAACAGCACGCTCGGAGCCGCATTATCCCGCATCAACGCAGTGACAGCCAAAAGCAGATAGCCCGTATGCGCGATACTCGAGTACGCCAAGAGCCGCCTGAGATTGCTCTGGGCCGCGGCCATGAAGTTTCCGACAATCATGGTAAGACCAGCACAAACCAGCAGAACCGGAACAACGGTCGCCAAGACCGATGGGCTTAGAGGCCCACCGAACAATCGGATAATCGCGACAAAGCCAGCGACCTTGGGCAAGTAACTCATCGCAGCAGCCATCGTGAGACTCGCACCCTCGAACACATCGGGGGCGTAAAAATGGAAGGGAACTGCGGTGATTCGAAACGCGAGTCCGCACAGAACCAACACCAATGCTAAGAGTGCTAGTTTCCCTTCTTCAGCCGCTAATGCTTCGTGAATCACCTGGAGGTTGGTAGAACCGCTAACGCCAAACAGGTAGCTCAAACCAAAGAGAAAAAATGCCGAGGCAAAAGCGCTCAACAAAAAGTACTTGATCGTTGCTTCCGCTCCCGCATTGTCCGTCTTGGAAATACCCAAGAGGATGTAGGTTGGGATACTCACCAATTCCAGTCCGAGAAACAACGACACCAAGTCATTGGCTGCACCCACAATCGGGATCGCACCCAACATGATGACCAAACAACCGTAGTACTCACCCAGAAAATTCTTGGGGGCCGTAGACCAAGATATCAGAACCAGAAGGAATCCACCCAGCAATGCTAGTCGTTCGGAAGCATATGCCGCGCTATCCAAACGGAACAGCCCATTACCCAAGTCGACTGGTAACTCACGGTAGTATCCGCAAATCGCAGCCATTGCGATCAACAGCATCGAAAGCAGCCCCATGGTATTTCGTTGACCGTAAACATCACGATGCGGGCCCATCTTGAGAACCAAGGAAGCTGCCAGCAAAAGAGATCCCCCGAGGATCAATACGATCTCAGGAGTCATTTGTGCCAACGAGCCTTTAACGACGGTTAGAGTATCCACGTGAAATAGTCTCTCTTGATTGCTAGTTGGAAACCAAACTATTGCTGGGTAGCGTATCCACGGAGGGGTGCATCAATTTGGATGCGGGCTCCGTCACTTTGGCCAATCGTGCGACGTCGGCTTCGATCAATTTCATGGGGCCCGATGGCCTGACGCCGATATACAGACAAAGCAATGCCATTCCTAGCAGCACGGATAATTCCGCCGGACGGAGATCCCCTCTCGAATCGTTGTGGTAAACGGTTTTTTCCTGACCATCGCTGCCGAATAAAATCCTTTGCACGATACGAAGAGCGTACCAAGCTCCCAGCACCGTCCCCAAGACGGCGAGGGCTGTGATCGATGCGCTCACACGCGTCATCCCCATCATCGAAAGGAGTTCACCTACGAAACCGTTTAGACCAGGCAAGCCAGCGCCTGCCAAAGTGAAGAAAATCAATAACACACTCAACCTGGGATAGAGAGCCGCCATCCCGAGATCCTCCATGCGAAACGAGAGATTCGTCTTCCTTTGCTCGAGATGCCCCAGCAGAAGAAACATCGAGCATGTGATCACACCGTGATTGAACATTTGAATCGCTGCACCAGAAATTCCGTCCGTGTTTAGACTCATCAATCCAATCGTCACAAATCCCATATGACTAATTGAGCTGTAGGCAAAAACCTTTCGAAGATCGCTTTGCGCCAGTGCCACCAACGCTCCATAGACGATTGCGATAGCACCCAAGGCTCCAAACAAGAGCTGTGCCTCCATTGCGAGCCCCAAGGGGGTGAGTGGAAGAACAATCCGAACGATACCGAATACACCCAACTTGGCTACCACCGAAGCGATCAATGCCGTTGTGTTGGGATGAGCAGCCGCGTAGGTCGTCGGGAGCCAGGTGTGAAGCGGCAAGACCGCGAGTTTGATACCAAATCCGAGCAACAACAACCAAACAATCCATTGCTGATTGGTTGCCAGGATCGTGAACATCTCCGCCCCACCTCGAACCATCTCCATCTGCTGCTGGTTGGCCATCGCAGACAACGACTGGAAACTAACCGTCGAATCGGCTCCGTTCCCAGCCGGTTGCAGCGCCAGACCAATCAAAGCAATGACCATCGGGACGCTACCGACAAGGGTGAATAAAAGAAACTTCTTCGACGCGGCAAGCGACTCCCTCGGATTTCCCCATCCAACGATCAAAAGAATAACAGGCAACAACACCGCCTCGAAAAAAATGTAGAAGGAAACTAAATCCATCGCGAGAAAGACGCCGAGGAGGAGAGACTCGGTGATCAAAACCAGTGCGATGTATTGATGCAAGCGTTCCTTGATTTGGCTCGTGGAGAAAACACAGACGGCAACGGTAACGAGGCCCGTCAGAAATACCATCAATGCGCCAATGCCATCGGCACCGAACATCAATTGCCAACGAATCGGATTTCCTGCAATCGAAATGGGCAACTCGATTCGCAACCAACTCGGCGCAAATTCGATCGCCGGCACGACCGTTGACAATGGTTCTGCAGTGGATGAAATCGACTCAAAGGTCGCGTAGACCAAACCGATGCTGAGAAGAAGGACTACCAGGGAGGCCAGAATGCCAAAGCTGACCATTGCCTTTCCATTTCGTCCTGCCAGAAAGATCGCCAAGCCACTGGCGAGTGGAAGGAGTATTAAAATCGGAATCAATCCATTCATTTTATGATTGTCTGCCTATTCGTGGGAATCGCTTACCGTAACACAATCCAGAGCGCCACAAGGGCTACACCCACGGCTGTTACAAATGTGTACGAAGGAACTCTTCCGTTCTGATTACGTTGACCGAGAAGTCCGATGATCCGGGGCAAATCCGCAACGCGCATTGCCAGTGCATCTACCAGATGCGTATCCAGCCAGGCGAGCGCCCCAGCCAGCAACTCGAGCGGTAGCACAATAAACTTGCTGTAGGCCCAATCGATATAAAGTCGCTCTCTCCCCCAATCCTGAAGTGCCCCAACGAAACCCTGGAGCTTTGTGTTGGGATCCTGCTTCGATAGGAGGAAGCCCAGCGAGCAACCCAATACGCCTACGATTGCAGATGCGACCATGATCCAAACGGATTCATGATGTTCGCCGTGGGATTCCAACGCAGGGGTCTTGGCCAAATAGTTCGACAAAACCTGAGTCGGTCCTAAAACACCACCGACGATGACCGCCCCGAGAGCCAGAACAGCCATCGGCGCGAGCATCACTTGGGTCGATTCATGCGCATGATGTCCAGCCTCTTCCGGAACGAGTTCCTCACCGTGAAAGGTTCGGAAATAAGCTTTCGCCGTGTAGACTGCAGTCATCAACGCGGTCAGAAATCCGATCCCGAGCAACACTTTGAACTGAAAACCATACTCGCCATCCGAACTCGCATCAAACAGGACCGCGAGAATACTATCTTTGCTAAAAAAGCCGGCCAAGGGAGGCAAACCCGCTAAGGCTGCAGCGCCGATCAGAAACAAAATATGGGTCTTTGGAAGGATACGCTTCAAGCCGCTGAAGCGACGCATATCGATGACGTCTCCCATCGCATGCATAACGTTTCCTGCCGCGAGAAACAGCAAAGCCTTAAAAAACGCATGGGTGACAAGATGGAACATCGCAGCCGTCACTGCAACGACCATCAAACCTTTGACAGACCCCGCAGATAAGGCCATGAAGAGATAGCCTAGCTGGCTGACTGTCGAGTAGGCCAAAACACGCTTCAAGTCGTCTTGGAACAAAGCCATGAAGGCTGCAATAAACGCGGTGATGGCTCCGAGCCATCCAACTAGAGAGAGCACCGAAGGGGTGTATTCCATTAGTGGCGAGAGCCTGGCCATCAAATAAACCCCAGCAGTCACCATCGTCGCTGCGTGAATCAACGCAGAGACCGGTGTCGGACCTTCCATTGCATCGGGTAACCAGACGTGGAAAGGAAACTGAGCGGACTTTCCTATCGCTCCGACCATCAGCAGCGTACCGATCCAAACCAGAAGGTCCGGGTGCTGGGATGCGAGAGTAGGTAAAGCTTCAAAAATACTGTTGAAGTTGAGACGAGCGAAATAACTATCCTTCGCAGCGTCAGGGAGTAGACCCATCGCGTATCCCAATAAGAGGATGCCGAAGAGGAATCCACAATCCGCAATTCGATTTACCAGAAACGCCTTGGTCGCTGCCCTCGCTGCGCTAGGCTTTCGATACCAATAACCAATCAGCAGATACGAGCACGTCCCCACCCCCTCCCAGAATGCGTACATCATCAATAGGTTGTGGGACAGAACCAACATCGTCATCGAAAAGACGAAGCCGCAAAACACGGCAAAGTAGCGAGCATATCCCGGGTCGTCGTGCATGTAATCCCGCGAGTAAATCGCGATCATCGTCGAGATGCAGGTGACGATACACAGCAGGGTCAGGCAGAGAGTATCGACTTTGAGAGCGATGTCGAGCGTTAGGCTGCCGACATGGAGATAGCGGTATCCCTCAAACGTCGTTGTCCCCGTTTCTCCCTCGGCGTTGTATAAAACCAGGCAAAGACTCGCCAATGCGGACAGCACTAGGGAGACGATCGCAGGAAAGTGCGCGATCCTCTTGTCCCCACGAAAAGCGAGGATGGCGCAAAGCACACAACCGACCAAAGGAGACAGCGGTACCAACCAGGCAAATAAACTAGACATTCGAGCTCGCCTCGACTTTCTTATCGATAATCACAGGGACCGCACCCAATTCCGCCTTGAACTCGGATGGGACAGGATCCGCGAGAGGATCTAGTCCAGCGGGAGTGAGGGTCGGGAAGGAAGGAGCCTCGGTCTCCATGGATCCAACCGTCTCCACCTCTTTGGGAACAATCGTCTCGCTCAAATCTCCCCACTCTTTCACATCCAAAGTTGCCTTGCGGCGATACAGGGAAACCACCAAGGCTAAAGCAATCGCTGCCTCGCATGCGGCAATGCTCAACACCATGATTGCCAATACCTGCCCCTGATAATTCCCGTAGTGTTTCGAAAACGCGATGAGATTGACGCTAACACCCGCGAGCATCATCTCGAGAGACAAGAACATCAAAATCAACGATCGCCGCGTCAAAAAGCCTACGAGTCCAACGCTAAACAACAAGCCCGCGAACACTAACAAATTTTGAGTTGTTGAGTCGTGCATCAGTTCGCCTCCGCAGTAGGTTTGGTCGCCAAGGCAATGGCACCAATCGTCGCAACGAGAAGTACCGTTCCAGCCAACTCCACAGCAATTAAGTAATCAGTGTAGAGAGAACGGCCCAAGCCAGAGGTCGCCTGTGGCGTGTTCGATGTCAGGACCTCCGCAGGGAGAGTGAGACCATCCGGAGACGAAGACATCGACATGGCCTCGCTCAAAGAACGCGTCGTATCTCTCTTGGTATTCGGAAAAGCACCATCGGCCGTCACGCAGTAGGCGATCGAAGACATCACGATCAACCCGATGGCTGCAGCTAAGTAGGGATTGGTCAATCGCACGTCGTAAGCTCGTAATTCGGATTGCTGGGCAAACATCAATACGAATAAGAAAATGATGATCGTGGCTCCTGCATAAACAATCATCGTAGCCGCCGCGATGAAGAGAGCCGACTGCATGAACAGGACTCCGCATGTCGAGAGTACCGAAGTCGCAAATCCTAACGCAGCGTAGACCGGTTCACGCGCTGTTAGAAACGCAACACCACCTCCGGTCGCCAGACTGCAAAACAGAAACAGAATCCATGCATCCAGAGACGTTGGAATGAAGGTCACTGCCAGACCTATCGAACCAATCAAGCAAAGAACTCCCAACAACACCCACCGCAGACCACGAGTCACTCCTTCTTGGATGATCAGATAAGCAGCAGCGCCCAGCAAAATAGGCAGGAGCATGGTTAACGACCAGGTACCCGTAACTCGGCTTGCCCAAAGCTGTGGATCCGTCTGGGCCAAGATTAGCAAAGAGTTCACTTGCTAGCTCCAATGCTCGTGTGGGATTTCATGTTTTCGGTTCAATGAAAATATAGGAAGGAAATGGATTCGTGAGGGACTGGTCGTATAACCTCTATCAACCGTGTCGCCCTCTCCCCGGGGGAGGCGGTCCCTGCTTGGCGGTCGATGCCTCTTCAGAAGCTGGACCTAGGACTCCTCGATTCGTTCGTACAGGATCCTTCCCACTTTGAATCGTTTCATCAAATACGGAGAGGAGTTTCTCCTTATCGAAAATCATCTCTTCTCGCGATAAACCAGTCAGATCGTAAATACTCGTCAATTCGATCGCGTCCACGGGGCATGCTTCCTCGCACATTCCACAATAGATGCATCGAAGTTCATCAATCGTGAACGTCGCGGGATATTTGTCTCGGTTTTGCCAATGCGGATCATCCTTGGGAGCAGGGGCTGCGATGATCTCGATGCAATTTGCCGGGCAAGCGGTTTGACACATGTAACATGCAACACATTTCACCCGCCCCTCTTCGTCTCGATTCAAGCGGTGCACACCCCGATAATTCGCGGGTATCTCCGGTTCGACTTCCGGATACTGACGCGTCATCGGCTTGCCCGAAAATGCATGCCGAACTGCGGTCGCAACCCCAGACAGGACCGCGGGCAGGTACATGGCCTCCACCCAACCGATCTTCGGTTCCTCACCCCACTTGATCGTCTTCTCTTTTTTTACATTGGTCGTCATACCGATGCTCCTCGCATGTCCGTCGCGACCCTTCGCGACGTCGCAGAATATTCCAAAGATCGTTGCAACTGATAGGTGCTGATCCACGCTGCTACCACCAACAGAAAAGCGGTACCAGCCAGTAAATGTTTCGGCAAACCAAAGGTCAAAACGATTGCCACCAAAAACAAGTTCACCATTCCCAGTGGAATCAATCCTTTCCAAGCCAAGCCCATCAACTGGTCAAACCGAAAACGGGGCAAAGCCCAGCGAAGCAACATGATGAAGGCGACAACCAAGCTGACCTTCAATACCAAAATGAGCGTCCCTGCGGTCATCATCAGGACCGTTCCGTCCGTTCGGATACCCGGAAAATTCCATCCACCGAAAAACAGCAGAACGGTCAAGAAACTGACCGTGACGATGTGCGTGTACTCGGCCAGAAAAAAGAGCACGAATTTGATACCACCGTATTCGGTATGAAATCCACCGACCAATTCCTGCTCGCACTCAGGCAAATCGAACGGCAATCGATTGGTCTCCGCAAGCGCACTGGTAAAAAAAATCAAAAGTGCCAGCGGCTGCCAAAAAAGGTTCCAATCCCAAATCGAACCACTCTGTGCTGCAACGATCTTCTCAATGTTCAGCGAACCCGTCGCTGCGATAACCCCGATGATAGATAAACCCAGCGGAATCTCATAACTGATAAACTGCGCGCACGAGCGAATCGCTCCGTACAACGAGTACTTATTGTTCGACGCCCATCCGCCCAAGATGATTCCGTAGGCAGATAAGGAACTGATCGCAAACATCATGATGATGCCGATGTCGATTCCCGGCGCAACGACAAAGCGAAAACCGGATTCGTAATCAACAGGGACCGGTCCAAAGGGCATGACCACCAGTGCGAACATCGCTGTCATCAAACTGATGGTCGGAGCAACAAAGTAGAGGAACGTGTAGACGTGATCGGGTATCACCTGTTCTTTCAGGAAAATCTTGATACCGTCCGCGATCGCTTGGAATAACCCGAGTGGACCGACCCGGTTTGGGCCCACACGGTCCTGGACGTAAGCCGCCAACTTCCGCTCGATGAAGGTCATGTAGAGTCCCAGAATTGGGACAAATGCCAGGATAACCGCAATGGCGGCCAGGGTCGGCCATAGTGTCGGCCACATAGCTGTCAAGTTTTCAAACAAACTCATCATGATCGCTTGGTAATGTACTGGCTACTAAAAACTCTTCTTAGCATTCAGGCTCCGAAGCCCACAAATGCGATAGATTCTTCTTTTGGGATCGAACCAATAAAGTCCCTTCGCGACTGCGTTTCCACACCATCGGACCAAAGGGTTTTGGGAACGTTCGTAACTCAACGAGAAAGCGAGGCTCAGCGGCATGGGAATAACTCGTTCCGTGATCCCACCGATCGCTGGGCATCTACGGAACCTTTCGGCTGGTATCGAGCGTCCTTTCCAGTACGAACCTGGTTCCATCACCTGATGAGATCGAGAGGATCGTTGCGCAGTCCATAGGACTGTGCCACGATCGTCGTTGGCTCTCTCGCACTCGATCTCCGATTTCACCATGTCTTCGATTACGACTTTATTTAGTGGAAGGAATGAAATGGGCTAACGACACAGTGTCGGGTCTCATCGCGTCTGCGATTAGGCATTGGCAAGCTCTTTCGCGGGGGCGTTCAATTTCACTCCGTTTTCTCCCAAATCCCCGATTTTCAACGCGCTCAATCCTCGAACGATTCCGCCAATCTCTTTACGGATCGATGTTGCGTTGAAGAGGCCTTTGCGTTCCGTCAGCTCCATCAGGATACGACCATCGGGTCTAGCACTTCCGGGAGAACGTACAGCAGCCGTAGCCGCTTGGGCCAATCCGGAGTGGTTGACGTAGGTCCCATCGCGCTCCGCAAAACTTCCCGAGGGTAGCACGATATCGGCTCTTTCGCTCAAGGGAGATGGAAACAAATCCTGAACAATAAGCAACGAGGGTTTGCCAACACCGCGATCGATTACCTCATTGACCCAGCCATGCTGGTAACCGCCGACAAAGTACCAGGCGGTCGCATCTGCTTTCGCAGCAACCTGTGCGACCGAGACAACTTCACCCTCGAAATGCCGAAGGATCGCTTCAACGCCGAGCCGATTCGGGGCTTTCTCGGCTCGAATCGTGAATTTGACTTTACCTGCTTCCGGTGGTTCCCCTTTCGGACCCTTAGGATACATGTCATCCGAGCCGACCATGGGAACTGGCCCCAGGACCAAGCGAACACGCTGATCCAACTGCTTTAGCCAGCTCGCTAGCAAGTACGCTTCTTCGACTGTCATGAACGGAGACAACACGGCGACAAACCCTCTCGCGTCCGTCTTGATCGCTTCTTTGATCTTGTTCCGCGTGACTTTGATCGCTTCAATCCACGGATCGGTGAAGCTCAGGTCCCCGAGTCCCTGACTGCTCCCTCTGGCCTCCTTGGGGATAGACACCGAGGACGACAATCTCGGGTGGGTTAAACGGCGTTCGTCGGCGATGTACTTGAACCCAAATCGACCTTCATCGCACATAAAGTGCCCTTGGGCTAATGGGTTGGCTCGCGGCCGGAGCCGATAGACTTTATCCTCGTTTTGATCGACGTAGATGCTGCAACCGGTAGAACAGCCCGTGCAAACACTCTCCGCATGCTTCAGCCACCAAACGCGTTTCTTGTACAGGAAGTCTTTGCTGCACAGTGCACCCACGGGACACAGATCGACAACATTCCCGGCCAGTTTGTTGTTGCACGGTTTCTCCGGAAACACATCGATCTCTTCGTGACTGCCTCTCGCCACGACCTGCAATTCAGCCGTACCGCTAATTTCGCGTGTGAAACGCACACAGCGGGTACACATCACACAGCGATCCGTGAAAAGTGCGATCTGATCTCCGATGTGGTACTTGTCATCGCGTTGAATCTTAGGCTCGTCGAGGCGGCTTTGCGCTTTACCAAATTTATAGGTGTAATCCTGTAGGTAGCACTCGCCTGCCTGGTCGCATATCGAACAATCGAGAGGATGGTTGAGGAGTAGCAATTCCAGGGTAAGGGCTTGGGAGGTCTTTACCTTGGGGGTATCCGTCTTGATGATGGTCCCCTCTTTGATCGGGGTCTGACAGCCCGGCACGAGCTTGGGTCCCATGACGACGGAACCATCGGGCTTCTTTTCACCTACCTCGACCAAACACATTCGGCAGGAGGCAACCACAGACAGCGCTTCATGCCAGCAATAGTGGGGTATCTCCACACCCGCCTTCCGAGCGGCGAGGATGCAATTGTCCTTTGGATCGGCTTCGACTTCGATATCGTTAACGATGACCTTTGGCACGGGACTGCTTTCGTAGTTGAATACAGGCTGATGTTGAATTCCTAATGGGCTCCAGCCAGCTGGCGGCTTTCGCTCTTCCGTCCACTCTTGATGTACTCTTCAAACTCGCCTCGAAATTTGGTGATTGCATTTTTCATAGGCCACGCTGCCCCATCGGCGAGTCCACAGATCGTGGAGCCGGGGATCGTACCGATGGAGGAGGCGATCTCCATCAGAAGATCGATATCGCTCAGCTTGCCGCGACCGTCGCGAATTCGTTCCAGGATTTTCGTCGACCATGCCGTCCCCTCGCGACAAGGAGTGCATTGACCACACGATTCGTGGGCGAAAAACCTGCAGGCGTTGTACAACACATCGACCATACTCGTATGATCGTCGATCACGATGACCGCAGCCGTGCCGAGCCCCAAGCAGCCAACTCGTCCGGGCCCATTGAAGTCTAAAGGAGTATCCAATTCCTTCTCGGTCATAAAGCCCATGCTGATACCACCTGGAACCACCGCTTTGGCTTTACGTCCTTTCCAAACCCCGCCCGCATGCTTATCGATCAACTCTCTGGCGGTCACGCCCATGGGCAATTCGACCAGCCCAGGCTTGTTCACATGTCCACTGATGCAGTAGAGTTTTGGACCGTAGGAACCCGCATCTCGAGGGTTGTTCGGATCCTTGGGGACGCCCATGGACATGAACCATTCCGCACCTCGCTCGACAATGTGTGGAATGCATGCCATCGTCTCCACATTGTTCACCACCGTCGGTCGACGGAACGCTCCTTCGATCGCCGGAAAGGGCGGCTTGATTCTCGGCCAAGCCCGCTTTCCTTCCAAACTCTCAATCAATCCTGTTTCTTCCCCGCAGATGTAGGCACAAGCACCTCGGTGCAAGTAGATGTCCAGACTATATTCCGAACCGAGAATATTCTTGCCGAGTAGGTTATTGGCGTACATCTCGTCGATGGCCTTCTTCAGGGCTCTGTAGCAGCGGCCATACTCGTATCGGAGATAGAAATAAGCCGTCGTAGCCCGCGTTGCATAACTGCTAATCACGATACCCTCGAGCACCTGATGAGGATCTTCCTCGATCAAGACTCGGTTATTGAAAGTACCAGGTTCGCTCTCATCCCCGTTGATGCAAAGGTAGATAGGGCCGGTCACATCTTTAGGCAAAAACGTCCACTTGAGCCCTGTCGGGAAACCTGCCCCTCCACGTCCGCGAAGCCCCGACGCTTTCACTACATCGATGACCTCGGTATTGCTCATCGATAAAGCCTTTTGCAAGGCTTTGTAGCCGCCATCGGCTTTATACGATTCCAGGGATTGGCTGTCGGGCTTGCCCCAACGACGCAACAAGACTGGCTCGAACGTCTGATCGCTCATGGCATACCTCGCACTTGATTTTCCACTTGGTCGGCGGTCATACAGAGACTCAGTTCATCGTTCACGAGCATGCAGGGTGCACCATCGCAGGCCCCCAAACATTCTGCGAGTTCGAGGGTAATCTTCCCGTCGGCGGTCGTCTCTCCCGGCTGGATTCCCCAACGATCGCAAAGCTCCGCGAGCAACTCTTCACCTCCACGCAACATGCAGGGGAGAGAGCGGCATATCCAAATTCGTACCTTTCCGAGAGGATCTTTCTCCGTTCGGAAAAATCCGTAGAACGACATCGTGTCGTGGATTTGAGCCGGAGATAACTCCAGAATCTCCGCAATCTCCTGCATGGCTCGGTTGCTGACACAACCTCGTTCTTCCTGCACGACATGCAATGCGGGAAGCGTCACCGCTTGCTTGCTGGGATAACGTCCCAGATGGTCCGTAATGACTTTCTTGGCATTCTCACTCAGTTCGCTCATCGATCCAACTCCGCAGCGATAATGTTGATGCTTCCCAGGACTGCCACAACATCGCTTAGCATGCATCCGCGGATCATGCGGGAAAAGAGCGAGAAGTGAACGAGGGAGGGTGGTCTGGTGCGTGCACGATAAGCTCGGAACGATCCATCACCGACGATGTAATAACCGAGCTCTCCGTTCGGGGATTCTGTCGCTGCGTAGACCGATTCCTTCGGCGCAGGCATTTGTCTATTCGGCATGATGTTTTCGAAATGATGGATAAGCCCTTCGATGCTTCGATAAACTTCGCGCTTATCGGGTATGCCCTCTTTGCCAGTTCCCGCTGCGAAGACAGGTCCCTGCGGTAGGTTTTCGATGGCCTGCTCGATGATCTTGAGACTCTCCAGCATTTCCATCATTCGCACTTGGAAACGAGCGTAACAATCTCCCCCTTGCGCGGCACAGACATCGAAATCAAGATCGTCGTAAGCGAGGTACGGTTCATCCCGCCGAAGATCGCGTACCACGCCACTCGCTCGTGCCACCGGACCGGTCGCCCCGCCGGCGATAGCATCCTCTTTGGAGAGAACTCCGACACCTTTGGTTCGCTCGACAAAGATCCGGTTCTTCATCACGAGTCCGGCGAAATCGCGATAAGCCTTTCGGAAATTGCGGCAAAATTTCCGAACCATCTCGATCCAGTCATCCGTCACATCGTAGAGCAGCCCACCAACCCGGGTGTAGGAGGTATGGAATCGCTGACCCGACGCACGTTCGCAAATTTCATAGATGTATTCGCGTTCATTGAATGCATACATGAACGCAGTCGCTCCACCCAAATCCAACACACAGGTTCCCGTGCAGAGCAGGTGGTCATGAATCCGCATCAATTCCGCAAAAATGGTTCGTATGTATTTGCATCTCGGAGTCAGCTCGATCCCGAGCAACTTCTCGCATGCGTGGTGCCATGCGATCTCATTGGCCAACGGAGAAATGTAATTCATCCGATCGACGATGGTGACGTACTGATTGAAATCCAAGACTTCACCCAGCTTTTCAAAACCACTATGCAAAAATCCGATGTCGGGTTCAGCATCGACAACGATTTCGCCGTCCAATTGCAGAACCAACCGGAGCGTTGTATGGGTCGCGGGGTGTTGGGGGCCAAAGTTCAGTGTCCAAAGCCCTTCCTTGTGATCCGCATCCAAGTCGGGTCGATCTAAAAGCTCTAGCGGCATAATCTCTCCTGTTAGCTTTCGGCTCTGGTAATCACGGGGAAGTTGTGCCTCTCGCCGCGGCCTTTGACCGGATAATCCTTACGCAGCGGAAACGATTGGAACTCCTGCGGCAAAAGCAATCGTTTGAAGTTGGGGTGCCCCTCGAACACAATCCCATACATGTCGTAAACCTCCCGCTCCAACCAGTCTGCACCAAACCATACCTGGGTGGCTGACGGGATCGTCAAATCCGGCTCGTTGAGGTAGATCTTGACCGTCAGCCGCTCGCCCGTGTCGATATTCAGCAGCAGATACACCATCTCGAAACGATCCGTCGCGTTTCCATACTCCAAGAGATCCACGCAGGTCACGTCGGTCAACTGATTGAATCCGAGTCCCTTGCAAGCTCGAAGGGTTTCAAGAAGATTGGCCGACGGAACGACCAAACGCTTCTGATCCTGAAAGGTCGACCATTGGGGAGCCACCCCAGGGAGCACCGATTGAAAACGTTCTTCGATTGGAGCGACGACAGGTTCTTGCATTTCTGGCATGTTGACAGCTCGTTCAGTGAACAGGATCGTACTTGGGTTCCTCGAGTTTGAATCCATTCCTCTCGCGGATCCGCTGCAGTTCATCTTCATCAAATCGCTGCGGGCCCTCGGGCAGCACGCGTAGCTTGAATTCCCGCGCGTTGATCGTTCCGCCCTTCATAATCTTCTCCTGAAGATCCAGAATCGATCGAATCAATTGCTCTGGACGAGGCGGACAGCCGGGCACGTAGACATCCACTGGGATGAAGCGATCGATCCCCTGGACGACCGCATACGTATCGAACACTCCGCCTGAACAAGCACATGCACCCATGGAGATACACCATTTTGGTTCGGGCATCTGCAACCAAATCCTCTGAAGCACCGGCAGCATCTTCATCACCACGCGACCCGCCACAATCATCAAGTCGCATTGCCGCGGCGAAAATCGCATGACCTCGCTACCAAACCGGGAGAGATCGTGGCGACTGGCCGCTGTACTCATAAGCTCAATGCCACAGCACGCCGTCGCGAACGGCATCGGCCAAAGCGAATTGGCCCTGGCCCAGGACGCAGCCGCATCGAGCGTCGTCAGAAAAACGTTATCTCCGAGCGTCTTATTTATTTCCGTCGCCAATCGAATACTCCTTTGCGATACGCCACGACATAGGCCAAGCCTAATGTCGCGAGCAGGACAGTCAAAACGGCGAAAACCGCTGGCCGAAACGAGACAGGAACGCCGTCGGGCGCTAGCAACGAAACAGCCCAGGGGTACAAGAACAACAATTCGATGTCAAAAACCAAAAACAAAATGGCGATCAAGTAAAACTTGACGTCGAATGGCTTCCGCGCATCCCCGACAGGATCCATTCCCGACTCGTAAGGCATGTCCTTCACACGCGTCGGCTTCCGAGGTGCCACCATGTGCGGAAGCAACAAAGAAACTGCCGCAAACCCTATCACGGCAACAAGATAGATCAAAATTGGAATGTAGCTTGCCACGTTGCCAAACCCTGCGTTCAACCTACTTTGTGAAAATTTTCACAAACTTCTGTCAGTATTGTAGGAAGGAGCGACTTTTTGTCATCGTCAGTTTTCAACAATTTGGCCCGTCAGACTGTCGAGGGTTTCTAATCGGGATTGCTTAAGGCGTCTGATCCAACACTTTCCTGCCGACAAGGTCATACGATTTGCCGCTCGTGATCTCAACGTAATCGGAGAGGTTTTTCGATTCGATCGGTTCGCCGAAGAAAGCGACCTTACCCCGTCCGACGACTCGGCCGATCGACCCCTCCACCAAAAGTGCCGTACCTTCGTCCACACCGATCCCCAAATACTGGGGGTATGCCTTTTTGAGATCCATCATGTCGCCATGTCGCTTCCGCTGACTGAAGTGCTGATCGATGGCGACACCACGAAGGAGTCCCAACCCGCGTTCGTAACCCTCTGCCATCATCACTTGATTCCCCAACGGATCGCCTCGAGGCATGTATTCCCCTTGGATCGAGGCACCCGCGGAGGATCCGCCTACCACTCCGCCACGTTCGAGTACCATTTCGATCAGACGGTGGGTCCGAGTATTCTGATAACTGTCCACCAGATTCCACTGCCGACCTCCTCCGAACCAAACCCCCGTGGCATCTTTCAACGGTTCGCAGAAGTTGTTTTCATTCGCCTTCAATCGATCTTTGGTATGGATCCAACGAACCTCGGCACCACTCGCCTTGCGAAGTACTGCAACAAAGTCGGGTTCCTCATCGATCGACTTGGACTCAGAGCATGGAATGTAGACGATACGCGAGGAGTTTCCACCAGCGCACTCGATGAATTGCTGGAGTACCTCGTTTGGGAGCAGGCCACCCCCCACGATCAAGAGCTTTCCTGCGTCCAACTTCGGCTGTCGTGATTCCTTAGGTGGGAACTCTGACATTTTCCGTTCCATGGCAGCTCGCTGGAGAGCAATCAAATCGAGAGTCCGTTCGGGCTTGGATACCATCACTTTCGCTGGACGATGCGTCGATTTCGCCAGATGGATCCGAAACGCCGAGGGCCCAAGACCGCCGAGGCGACGGCCGCTTACCACGAGGCAATACGTTGGTTCAACTTCGATTCCCACGTGATCGGGGTGAGATTCGAGAGCGGATTCTATGCGTCTCGCCGGATCGGACTCGGAACCCTTTTGATGGATGAGGACCCCGGGTAAAAAACCTAGACCTGGTGAAAGACGAGAAGATTCGTCCAACTGCAAATGCGCAAACGTGCTACCCACGTTCTCCCCACCGATTGCTCCTCCTCTTTGGAGGCATTCGTGGAGCTTGCGTCCCGCACGAGAATCGGAGTAATGGTCGATCAACGTTTCCTTCTGGTATCCAGAAAACCAAATCCCATTCGAAGAATCGATAGCCTCCAGGAACTCGTCGCTGTCCGCCTGATCTCGGGACGCAACGTGCATTCGCTTGAGCCTCGCCCTAGGAATCTTTTCCCAAAGGCCCAGCTCCTTAGAAAAGGGCTCTCCCTCGGTGTCACTGTTGGAGACCACCAAGAGACTAGCTCGATCTCCACCGGACACGTTCACGAACAATTCCCTAACCTCTTGAGTGAGCTCACCCCCACCATGCAAGAACAAGGCGCCTGCGATAGGCGCATGGGGTTCTGGAGCGTTAGGAGTATACTGACCATACGCGTTCAAGCTCGCGATGCACAAACCAAGCAGACACCAGATACGCTTCGAGACTTCAACGCGATTCATCCTAATTTTCGACTCTCTTAAACGTTTCCTTCGAGCTAACGGATCGGATAACGGTTGGGGGCAACCGGGGGCTGGAGTGGGCAATGATCGGCGACCATCATCGAGTGGCCGCCAACAAGGTCACTATGTCAAACGCCGCCGACCGTCTACTGCGGCGCATGTTTTTGTTCTGGATTTTTTTCGTACTCGTGCGCCTGCTCAGCGAAGCGCTGCTCGTAATCAGCCGATAGGACGATTATATCATTCCGTTATGGTCCACGCGTTGGTCGGAAGGGAATTGGCGAATGCACATCGAAAAGCGACCATGCATGCGAGCTGCCCGACTTCGAGTACGAGCACCGTCGGCAACGGAGGACTGAGCACGATGGGATTCGATCGACCATAGGCCAGATCTCACGATGAAACTCACCGCCGATGCTCCGTTGTATTTCATGGTTCCTAGTTTGCTTTCCGACAGGATTCGTGCTTTTGCTCCGTCGCTGTACTCCTATGAGGCCTGACCGCTGGAAGTGACGTATTTTAGCTGAACAAGGAACGAACTCGCGAGGTAGGCACCCAACAGAAACAACAAATCGGTAAAATGCGTTCTCCTCTTGGAGAATTGACTATGGCTCGCGTTTTGTGTTTCCTCGTCGTCATCAGCTTCTTTGGATCCATCCTCCCAGCGCAGGACCAACCGAACATCGTCCTGATCTTGGCGGATGATTTGGGTATCAATGACCTGCGATGCTATGGCAGAGGGGACCACCGATCACCTCGTCTCGATGCCTTGGCCAGCCAAGGGATTCGTTACACCAGTGCGTATTGCGGATTGTCGATCTGCTCGGCGTCTCGCGCCGCGTTGATGACAGGTAAATCTCCCGCCAGACTGCATCTCACGTCGTTCTTACCGGGTCGACCAGACGCCCCCTCGCAATTATTGCTGAATGCGCGAATACAGTCTGCCTTACCTCCCGAAGAGAGAACGTTGGCAGAGGAACTGAAAAAGATTGGGTACCGAACAGGTCTGTTCGGGAAATGGCATTTAGGGAACGGTGATAGCTCGCCGACCTCGCAAGGATTCGACGTCGCTTATGAACCCCCTGCAAAAGGCAAGTTGGATGAGATCGAAGGAAACAAAAATGAATTCGCGATAGCACGGCGCGCATCGGACTTCATCCTCTCTCCGGACCCATCTCCGTTCTTCTGCTATGTCCCCCATCATTCACCTCACATTCGTCTCGACGCAACCGACGAAGCAAAGCAAAGCTTTCAAGCCGCTTTTAACCCGCTCTATGCAGCCAATATCGAATCGTTGGACAAAGCCGTCGGTTTCATTCTAGATGCGGTACAGAAACGAGCAGGCAATCGGGAAACCATCGTGATCTTTTCGAGCGACAACGGTGGTCTGCACGTACCCGAGGGACACGAAGAGCCGATGACGCACAACTCTCCATTTCGAGCCGGGAAGGGATATCTCTATGAGGGAGGTATTCGTATTCCGCTGCTTGTCTATTCCTCGACAGGTCGTGTAGGCTCTGATCGTGTTGTCGATGAACCGGTAAGTTTGCTCGACCTGTTTCCTACACTCTTACGACTCGCAGGCATCGACGTTTCGAAAACCGTCGGTCCTGTCGATGGAGTCGACCTGAGTTCGCATTGGATCGAAAAAAAATCGCTTGCGATGGATCGAGCGTTCTACTGGAACTTCCCGCACTACACGAACCAGGGTAGCCGTCCTGCCGCTGCGATGCGTCGCGGCGAATGGAAGCTAATCAAACATTTTGAAGAACCGTCGATCGAGCTTTACAACCTGAAGTACGATCCTTCCGAAAAGTTGAATGTAGCGATGAGTCAGGCGGATACGGCGGCGGCCATGCAAAAATCGCTGGAGGAGTGGTTGCAATCAGTCGGTGCGCAGGGATGCGATAGGAATCCTAACGCGAACGCCGAGCTTCACGCCGCGATCTATCGTCGATTTGATTCGTCGAGCATTAGGGGGGATGCTGGTGCCAAGGCTATCGCGGAACAGTGGAAACCGTGGAGGAAACTGATGAACCAAGCCGTTCAGCAGCAAAAGCCCGTCCTCAGACCGCCGTCCGGAGAAGTCAATCTCTACGCCTCGGACTCGAAACCTCATGGGAACAAAATTCGATACGAGCCTGAGCCTCACAAGAACGTCGTTGGCTTTTGGACGGACGTAAACGATTGGGTGCACTGGGACTTTTTAGTACCCTCTGACGGTGTTTACTCTGTCGAAGTGCAGTGTGGATGCGGAAAGGGAATGGGAGGTTCTCGCGTTGCACTCACCTGCGGGGGACAGACGTTGGAGTGGACCGTACGCGATACCGGACATTTTCAAAATATGGTGTACGAGTCCATTGGAGACTTGTCACTCAAGGCAGGCGAAGGGCGATTGGAGGTTCGCCCCAAATCCAAAGCCAGCGCTGCTGTTATGGATATTCGTAAAATCGTCCTCCGAAAGAAATAAAGACGCGCTGATTCTCGTCATTGGGGTTTCGTAGTTCATCGAGCACTGGAAAAAATCAAGCGATGAGGAATTCAATGCTCGGAATCCGTTACACACAATCCGCTACACAGATTCGCTACTATATGCCCCTGCACGTTCCCTACGAGGGCTAGCCGTATAGGATTTCCTCTTTCGGTGGAACTGTTGAGTTTGGATCGAATCGTTTGAGGCGAGTCCACTGCAGGAATAGTAAAAAGACGTAGTAAGGATTTAGAAGAAGATATCTTTTCCATAATCGGAACGGTTCTTTGGTGAGTCGATACAACCATTCGAGACCGTACCTTTGCATGGCTCCAGGAGCCTGATCCAAGTGACCCGCATGGAAACGAAAGGCGGCTCCAACGGCCAAGACCGGCATCTGTAGAGGATCCTTGAATTCGTACGCCCAGACCTCTTGCCTCGGGCATCCCAACCCCACGAGTACGATCGCAGCACCCGACGATCGAATGGTATCCATCAAGCGATCTTTCTCGACACGGGAAAGGGTTCGAAACTGCGAAGGGAGTGCTCCAGAGATTTTTAGATTGGGATACTTCTTGGTGAGCTCTCGCTGGAGGTCGGACAGGAGCGATTGATCTCCCCCAAATAGGAAGAGCCCCAATCCCTCCCGAGCTGCAGCCTCACAGGTTTTGAGCATGAGTGTCGGACCATACACACGGTCGGTCAGCCCAGTTTGATAGAGCAGGTTCAGTGCCCAACGAACGGGTTGTCCATCTGGAACAACCAGTTCCAGATGATTGAGTCGATGCCGATGCGAGCAGTCCATCACTCCGGTCATCACACCATGAACGGCTAACGCAGAGACTCCCCATGGGACACGATGTTTGGCAGCGTGAATGATTTTGTCCACCGCCGCATCGTAGTCGACGGCAGAGATATTCACGCCCAATACATTAAACCTACCGAGATCGATCATGTTCGCGGTAAAACCTGATGAACGGTTGGTTTTGACAATGACCTGGATTATGCATGAGACCTGTGGGTTGCATCCCAACGATCGGTATTGTAGCGGTAGATTTCCGTCAAAATCGATCGGATGTCTTTCGTCAGCTTCCAGTCGGGATAATGCGACTGGAATTTCGATACATCGCTGACATACCAAATGTGATCACCGGTACGATTGGTCTCTTGGTAGGTGTAGTGGAGTTTCTTGCCCGCGATCTCTTCGCACAGTTGAATCGCCTCGAGCATGGAGCAGTTGCTAAATCGGGAACCTCCGATGTTGTAAACCTCTCCGCATCTCGGATTGCGATAAAAATGATCGAACGCTTGGATAAGATCGTAGCTATGAATGTTGTCCCGTACCTGTTTACCTTTGTACCCAAAGACAGTGTAGGGATTCCCCGTCATCGTGCATTTCATCAGATACGCCAGGAAACCATGCAGTTGCGTGCCACTATGGTTCGGCCCCGTCAAGCATCCTCCTCGAAACGCCGCCGTGCGCATGGAAAAGTATCGTCCATACTCCTGTACCAGCACATCGGCGGCAACCTTCGATGCTCCGAACAAGCTATGCGTGCTCTGATCGATCGACATATCCTCACGAATACCCTCTCGGTAGGTATGGTTTGGGTCGATCTCCCACCTCAGTTCGTGCTCGACCAGAGGCAATTCGTTAGGGCAATCCCCGTAGACTTTGTTCGTTGAGGTAAAGATGAAGACAGCCTTCGGGCAGTGTTTTCGGGTTGCCTCGAGAAAGTTCAATGTTCCATAAGCGTTGACAGTAAAGTCTTTTTTCGGGTCCCTCGCTGCCCAATCGTGCGAAGGCTGTGCGGCCGTATGAACGACGAGTTGGATATCCGTGTTGTACTTCGAGAAAAGTTCGTCGATCAGCTTGTCATCTCGAATATCACCATCGATATGGATGTAGCTCGAGCCGAGTTCCCTTTCTAACACTCGACGCTGCCATTGGGTCGAAGCCTCTGCGCCAAAGAATTGGCTTCGCATATCGTTATCGACTCCGACAACGGTGAATCCACTCGAAGCAAAATGCCGAGCTGCCTCAGATCCTATTAAACCAGCGGATCCGGTAACGATTGCGATACTCATGAGGATTGGATGAAGGAACGAGGAGTTCTCGAAAAAAGATTTCCCAAAATGAACGTCGGTCACGAGTCGATCGCTTGGCAAGAGACTGGCCCGAGCGCAAGACGACCGACAGCACAAAGTCTAGTTTGGTTTGATACCGTTACCAGTGTCTCTCACGACAGATAGCAGGCGGAGAAGGAACCTGACCTGCAGATCCGGTAGGATCCGTACTCAGGTACGAGCGGTTGCCTGGTCTCGACCCTGCATCCATCACCCAGGGGCGGCCTGGGTAAGCGCCTTCGCTCCATGTTGCTAAGCGTTATCTATTCCGGCTTGAAAACGACGACCCCGAGCGGTGGAATTTTTAACTCGATGGACGCGGGGCGACCGTGATGGGGAACCATCGCGTCCGCTGCAACCCCGGGGAAATTACCGACGTTGGTTCCTGCATAGTGGGCCGAATCGCTATTGAAAATTTCTCGATAGTAGCAAGCCCTAGGAACCCCCATACGGTACTGCCGAACGATCGGGGTGAAGTTGCAGGCGACCAGCAAGAAATCATTCGGATCCTTAGCTTTGCGAATGTATCCCAAAACGCTGTCGTCAGCATTCATGCAATCGACCCACTCAAAACCCTCACCATGGAAGTCGAGTTCGTGCAACGCGGGTTCACTGCACACGAGGTGATTGAGATCCGAGATCAGTTTCTGAACGCCTCGATGGGTATCCCATTGCAGCAAATCCCATTGGATTTCGCTGTCGTAGTTCCACTCATGCCATTGTGCGATTTCGCTACCCATGAAGAGCAACTTCTTGCCCGGGTGGGTCCACATGTAGCTGTAAAGTAATCTCAGGTTGGCGAACTTTTGCCAGAGATCACCCGACATCTGAGCGATCAAGGCACCTTTGCCATGGACAACTTCATCATGGGACAGAGGGAGTGCAAAATTCTCTGTGAAGGCATAGATCAAACTAAACGTCAGCTCATTATGATGGAATCGACGATGAATCGGATCGTGTCGCATGTAGCGCAAAGTGTCGTTCATCCAACCCATATTCCATTTCACCGAGAAGCCGAGTCCCCCTGTTTCTGTCGGACGGCTGACCCCAGGCCACGCGGTCGATTCCTCCGCGATGGTCAACACCCCTGGGTAATGAGAGTGAGCTTGAATATTGAATTCCCTCAAGAGATGGATGGCATCCATATTCTCACGTCCTCCGAACTGGTTCGGAATCCATTCCCCTTGCTTCCTGGAGTAATCGAGGTAGAGCATCGATGCGACCGCGTCGACTCGCAATCCATCGATATGGTATTTGTCCAACCAGAATAGCGCATTGGATATCAAAAAGTTACGGACTTCGTTCCGACCAAAGTTGAAGATCATGGTGCCCCAATCCGGGTGCTCACCCTGGCGAGGATCTTCGTGTTCGTAAAGAGCAGACCCATCGAATCGACGAAGCCCATGACCGTCTTTGGGGAAGTGCGCGGGAACCCAATCCACGATCACTCCTATATTGTGTCGATGGCAATGGTCGACGAAGTACATGAAGTCCTCAGGAGTTCCGTAGCGACTCGTCGCTGCGAAGTACCCAACGGTTTGGTATCCCCAGGAACCCGTGAATGGATGTTCCGAGACAGGCATCAATTCGATGTGGGTGAAACCCATCTCCTGACAATATTGAACCAGCTGATGCGCGATCTCGCGATAATTCATCCAGCCATGAACGCCCCCTTGGCACTTTTTCCAGGAGCCCAAATGCACTTCGTAGACATTCATCGGCTTCGTAAGTTGATTCTCAGCCTTGCGACGGAGCATCCAATGATCATCAGACCACTGGTATTTGTTCAGTGAGCAAACCACCGAGGCAGTGCGGGGAGGTAATTCGGCTGCCACTCCATAGGGGTCGGTCTTATCGATCACTTCCCCGTTGCCGGTTCGAACTCGGTATTTGTATTTCTGACCGTCTCCGATATTGGGGACAAACAGTTCCCAAATTCCGCTCGGAATTTGCTTCTGCATAGCATGAGAACGACCATCCCAGTGATTGAAATCGCCGACAACCTGGACGCTCTGGGCGTTGGGAGCCCAGACAGCAAAGTTGACACCGGTTTGCCCATCATGGTTTCGGACATGTGCGCCGAGCTTATCGTAGATCTTCCAATGCTGGCCAGCTCCAAAAAGGTAGCGGTCAAAATCGGATAACCACAAAGGTACCGAATAGGGATCTGTCATCTCGATCGTGTTCCCCTTCTGATTGGCGAGTCGAATACGATAGCTTGGAGCATCGGAATCATGCGGTGGCATCAAGCCTTCGTAAACCCCAGACGGATGAATCTTACGCATCGGACGAACCGCAGCATTGGATGAATCCAACAACCACGCTTGCTCCGAACCTGGAAAATAACCTCGAACCGCAATCGCGTCACGTCCATCAACATGAATTCTATGCGGTCCCAGGACGCATCGAGGGTCGGAATGATTACCATCAATAATGCTGGCGAGAGAATTCAAGGAAATTAGGGTTTGCACGTTGACTCCGAAATTTTTCTCGAATGGAGGTGTAAAGGGAATAGCCGCATAGGCATGGACTAACGTCGTGGGCGCGTCGGGGGATCGAGCAGAAACAGGCATCGAAGATACGATTCGATGGCTTCATCGACCCATAGGATCGCGTTCCAAGCACCATCGCGACAAGCGATCAGGCTGCTTTTGAGACCCGCGAGAGGAGTTCGGATTTTCTGGGTACCATCGGCCGCCGGCACCGAGGCTGTTCCTTCTTCGGCCAGCGGGCGCGACGAATCGACCCATGTGTTTTGGAAAACCCTACACTCTGCGGAACGGGTATCGTTGTTGACGTTTGTAGGGGAGAGTGAGTCTTTGAATATCGCAACGGCTCTAGGGCTATCGATCGAGTTCGATTGGGAGACGCGTGGAAAGCAATCTGGCCCCATGAGTGGATTCAGTCGCTCGACGACGACCACTTGGGAATTCTGCAGATTTGTTGCAATAGGTGATTCGTTGGATCGTGCGGACTGTGGATCGGATCGCTCAACAGATGGCAGAACGGTGGTCTCCGCCTCATCGGGCTTGGCGTTCCCTGCGCTCTCAGGGTTTTGACAGGAACCGCTCCCTTTCTCCGAAATAGGCTCATCGCCACCCGACATCCAGCGGCACTGCACTTGATGAAACTGCAATGTCCTGTCGATTCGCCGCCACATATCCGCATTGCGAATGGGCTGAACGGTTCCGAAATGCTCCCAGGAATAATCGTTTTCTCGCCACTCGCTCAGTCCGTATTGCAAGCCTCGAAAGACATACCGGCTGGTCGTTACCAAAGTGACACGACTGGGCTGTTCCAGTGCTTCTAGACCGCGAAGCACAGCCACCAAAGCTGCACGGTCCGAAGTTGCTCCCGTTTCTCGATCGGATGCTTCGAATTTGTTTCCGGAATCTAGATTCTCCAGGACGAATCGCCATCCGATCGCCGCTCCGGTGGTTGCAGAGCGAGATGGAGTTGCAGCAGCCAGGTCTCTCGACGGGTAATTGCCGTCACAAAAAAGCAGGTAGTGAGGTTTAGGACACTGCATTACCAAAGAATCCTGAACAAGTTGGAAAAATCTGCTCAAGAGTGCGCGATGTTCTAAGCTACGCAGGCATCGCTCAAGTAAAAAGCATTAGATTCTTGAGACATCTTTCGCTCTGCGTGGGGCGTGATGTTTGTAGCGATTAACTCGGAAACAGAAAAATGATTCAATGGCCAGACATGCCCGATTGCGGAGTTTATCTCGTGTGGCCGGAAGAAGGCACATCCTGGATACACCCCGAGGATCTATCCCAAGCTCAATTGTGGATCCCGAGCAATCGCGTTTTTCGGCGTATTAGTTTTGATGGGACCTATTACCGACTGGAATATGGGCCGATTTCGATACGCGTGAAACCAACCCTATGGTTAAAAGTTCCCGACGAGCATTTCTGCGTGGGGGACATGGTTGAGATCCGAAGTATTTTTATGGAGCATGAACCCAACATTGCTACTGTGAGCGACATCCTTTACGACCAGTCGCTGAATCGAGTCACCTACCTCCTCCTACAACGGGAACTTCCACTTCCGAAGGTATTCTTCTCGGAGGATCTGCATCCGTTGACCAACCGATCTGAGTTGCGTGAACAAGCAGAAAAAGTTGTGATCCAACCACCATCGGAATGAGAAAAAGACGGGTAGGCAGAAGGTGGAATCAGCAACATCGTGATCTCTTGCACCCCCCCTATTCGAAAAGAGAGCGTAGCAGGGCGCACTGTCGGTTCGACTTGGCCTACGATCCCTAGAGACCTATCATGACAACCTCGGAGATAGTGAACTTCTGGATCCTTTTGTTTGACGAGACGATTCGATGAAGATGTGGAACCATCGGTTACTTATCTGCACGATCCCCATTTCGCTGATAGGCTGCGAAGAGCCTGCAGTCGTTCCCCCTAAGCACTCCAACGCCTCAGGTTCCGTCGAGCATCCGAATTCCGTGGTTCCAGCCAGCCCCAATTCCGCCAATCGCTTTGCAACCTCCCAGCCAGCCGATTTGGATTCTGCAATCAACTCGGCGCAACTCCCCTCACAATCCGTCTCCCCTCTTTCGGAGGATCGGCAGGTGGAGGCGTCTCCCCCCAAAATAAGTCGAGAGGAATTTTCCATTCAACTCTCGCAAGAAGTCCAGGAGTATTTCAGGCGTGAACAATCCGCCCGCGATGGCAACTATGTCGTTCTAGGAAGCGTTGTCGATGGCAAGGTCGACCTGAGCGCGATACTTTGGGAGGACACCTACAATCCAGGACGGTATTACCAGATCCGGGTTAACGGTATCAAGATCCTCGTTCGAAGGGATTTGGTGAACGCAATCCACAACTCGACTATCGAACTCGATCCTCAATCGAATAATATTCTGGTGCAAAGCTCCAATGAACGCTGATCCCATCCATCCCAAGGAAAGTTCATCTGTGCAACGGTTTATCATCATTCTTCTTGCGATACTGCTGCCCACCGCCCCGATCTTACTTTCTTACTCACGCGCCAGATGGACGCTAGCTTATGCACAGGTTGAACTGGCTTCCGAGAGAGTTGATTCCGCAAAAGAAGCACTCAAACGGAGTCTGACCTACGACGAGTCTGTCGGTCTAGATCTGAATTACTGGAGACTGCAAGCGGAGATAACCCTCGGTCGCGAAAACGTTACTGAGGAAGAACTAAATGAATTTGTAAGTAAGGTTGTAGAATACTTCGCACAGATTCGGGCTCCATCGCGCCAACTCGAAGTTGCTTACTACCTGGGAGGGTTGCTCACAGACAATCGTCACCCTGATTTCGCCGTGGGTCTCATGGAAAAGTTGTTTCCACCCTTAGAACGGAGAAGCCCCACTCTGAACAATCAATTGGCATATGCGAGAGCCCTGGCAAAGAAAGATCTCGAGGTTGCACTCAGGGAAATCGATGCATCCTTGCAATCGGATCCTGAAGAACCTGCCTATCTGGACACGAAAGGCTGGATTCTTTTCATGGATGAACAGTACGAACCCGCCTTCGCAGTAGCCAACAGCGCCATCTCGAACCAGTATCGCGTTATCGAGCTACGATCCCAGAGTATCTACCAAGCATTGATTCAGGCAGACGCATCGGAGCCAGAGGCCGTAGAAAAAAGTGAACCGACAATCGATCCAAGCGACGAGCCACTTCTCGAGGCTGGTAAGAAACTGATAGCCGTGCTTCGTTACCACCGGATGCGTATCGCAGAGAAACTCGGGGAAGAGGTCCAATTCCAAAAAGACATGCATTGGTTAAAGGCGATGGGATTTCGCGATTTCGATTCTCTCCAGTGAAAATGGGTTTCTTTGCACACTGGGTTCCTTGCGGTTACGGTTCTAAGTTGAATCCTTAAAGGCTCGTTGGATCGGCCGATGGCTGCTGCGCCGCTGGAAATGGGAACGCGCCATCTGGAACAAGCCAGGAACGCGACGGCTTCATGATTTACCGGTCGCCCCGAGCCAAAAATTGATTTTTTCGGAATTTTTAGGCCTATCGATCTCGAAAAATACCATCGGCGAGCCATCATGGGACGGGTCGGATGGAATTTCTTCGCGGGGAAATAAGTCCACCGATTCATGATGTACAGCCAGGAAAATTCATGCCAGGAATCCGCTCATGGTTCAAGCGATTACGTCTTGAGGGTCGGGCAGCGCTGCTGCCACCGGCCGAGATGGAACTCGTACTTTTGAAGGAGCGCGTGAGGTGCGATCGATACCTGCAATTCTTTTCTTTGATCGTGATCCAATACGATCATGCGCTCTCCAGGCAATCCGAATTGCTTTTGGGTGACTTCCTCGAGAACCGCCTTCGAGTGACCGACGAGAAAGGGTTTCTGCTCAAAGGGGGGATCGGAGTACTCCTGCCGATGACCGATTCTCGCGGTGCCTACGTGGTGGTTGACGATCTTCGGGATTTTACCACGAAGCATGGGATGGACTTAAACATCGAAGTGTTCACCTATTCAGGTCATGATGGCTCCAATCCTAGGTTCCCGAGCTTTGACGGTATGGATGACGACTCGACGCATTCCCATCCACCGATTCACTGTTTAGCAAATGAACCCAATCCGGGAGTCAGGGCCGTCGGCGGCGAGCAGTCGTCATTCACTGCCTTGGAATTGCGCCAGGATCAACCGATTCGTGCCGTCAGTTTTACCTCGCCCCGCCAGTCCCACCAAACCATCGCGGCCATTGCTGACTTGACGTCGTCGCACTTTCCACCTTGGAAGCGAGCAATCGATATTGTCGGTGCGTCAACAGGTTTGGTGATTTCAGCCCCGATCATTCTGGGTTCTGCGATCGCCATCAAGCTTACGTCCAAGGGACCCGTTTTCTTTCGACAGATCCGAGCGGGGCAGTATGGCAAGCCCTTCACGATTTATAAGCTTCGGACCATGGTCGTCAACGCAGAGGATCTGAAGAGTCGATTGCAGGAAAGCAATGAACGTGACGGACCCGCATTCAAGATGAAGTACGATCCCCGAGTGACGCGAGTCGGAAGGATTTTGCGAAAAGTCGGTTTCGATGAGCTTCCTCAGTTGGTCAATGTACTGCGAGGAGAAATGTCTCTCGTTGGTCCTCGCCCCCTCCCTTTGGTCGAGGATCAGCAATGTGCCTCTTGGCACCGTCGTCGTCTCGATACCAAACCGGGCTTAACGTGCACCTGGCAAATATCAAAGTCGCGTCAAATGCTTTTCGACGAATGGATGAGGCTCGATCTGGCATATGCAGGAAATCGTTCCTTGCCCCGAGATATCCGTCTGATGTGTAAAACGGTGATTGCAGTATTTCTGGGTCGAGTTGGCCATTGAACCAGAAATCCTAGGCCATGCTTTCGCCGAATTCCTAGGGATGCCCCGTCGAGTTTGACCTGTTGGATTTGAGTGAACCGATCGGGTAGCTCTGATTGTCCTGTGCGCTGCCTCCCCGAGGAATTCCGTACTTAGAGTGCGCTCTCCCACTGCTCAAGATCCCGTTGGGTGAGGAGTCCACATTCCAATAATGCGCTCGATTCTTCAGTCACCCCTGCAGCCATACTTTCAAAAAGCACTTTCTCCTGGAAGCAGTCTACACCTGCCATCTCGGATCGCGCTTTACCATGGAGACCGTGCACCCAGAATCTAGGTTTGGCCAGGTCCCAGGGGCGGGTGAAGTCATCGCAGATCAAGGAACCTTTCGAGCCAGCGATTTCGATCCACTTCCTGCCGCTGGCGTCGAATCCACAATCCCAATGGGCGATCGCATCATTGTTGAGTCTCACGATCGCTTGAGCACTCCCCCAAACCCCTTCCGGATGATCACTCGGCAGTCGGTTCCCCAACGCCTTGATTTCGATGGGATACAGATTTGTGAACCAGCGAGTAGCAAAGGCGCAATACCAGCCTAGATCTAGCAGGCATCCGCCCCCGAGCGAGGGATGTATCCGATGGTCCGCGCCTCGGTGCAGTACCTCGGAAAAGCTCACGGAAACAGTGATGCGTTTCAACTCACCCAATTCGCCGCTCGCGATGATACTCCGCATAGCTTCGCTCCGGGGGTGAAATGGAAAAGACGTTGCATGCTGTAAGAGGGTCGAATTCTCACTGGAAGCGTTGAACATGGCAGACGCCTGGTTTGAATGGATCGCGAGAGGCTTTTCACTCAAAACCGTTTTTTGATGACGCAGCGCGAGAATCGACAGTTCCGCATGAAGCGAAGGGGGCAGCGCGATATAAACTGCATCGATTTCATCCGAAACACACCAGTGCTGCAAATCGGTGGTCATGCGTTCTACCGAGAATGATTGAGCCCAGGTGCGAAGCGACTCTGGGTTTCTCGCTGCGACACCCCAGAGTTGTTGATTGGGGGTGGCTCGCAGAGCAGCAACCATGCGAGGTGTGACACGACCGATTCCTAGGAAAGCCCAACGCATCTCAATCCCTCTCCATGAGCTCTTCCCAACGAGAATAGGCCTGCTCCAAGTCCCCCTCCAGCTCCTTCATCCGAGTTTGATCCGCTGCTTGAGCCGCGGGTGATGTTTTGTAATAGTCGGATTGAGACATTTTTGTCTGCAATCCACCCTGCTCGGCTTCCAGTGCATCGATGCGTTCCGGTAATTGATCCAGTTCGATCTTTTCCTTGAACGATAATTTCCGAGCAGCATTTTTTTCTGTATCCATCTTCTTGTCGCTGCCGAGGGACTTGCTGACGGTCTTGGTTGGTTCCGGATTGTCTTCGACTTTACGCTGCCTCAGCCAATCGTCGTATCCGCCCACATATTCTTTGATCCCTTGGTTCTCAAAAACGATCATGCTGGTGACGCAATTGTTCAGGAACTGACGATCGTGGCTAACGACCAACAAGGTTCCGTCGTAGTCCACCAACTTTTCCTCAAGCAGTTCCAACGTTTCCGAATCCAAATCATTGGTCGGTTCATCCATCACTAACAGATTGGCAGGTCGCGCGAGAAGTTTCGCGAGCAGCAAACGATTGAGTTGCCCTCCGGAAAAAAAACGAACAGGGCTTCTGATCTGCTCCGGTGTGAAGAGGAAATCTTGAAGATAACCGATGATGTGTTTCGTTCCACCCGGCACCTGAATAGTAGTCTTGCCTTGGCCGACGTTCTCCTCTGCCGTTTTATCGAGATCGAGGCTCTCCCGATTTTGATCGAAATAGGCAATATCTAGTTTCGTCCCCAATCGTACCTTGCCACTCATCGCGGGCAGCATTCCGAGCAAACCTTTCAGCAACGTTGACTTTCCCGTTCCGTTTCTCCCGAGGATCCCGATCTTATCCCCTCGCATGATCGTTAAATCGAAGGGTTGCAGGATGCATTTCGTACCATAACCGAAGGAGGCTGCCTCCAATTGACAAACGAGATTCCCGCTTCGCTCCCCCGAATCGAACTGCATGTTGACCGACCCCATCGATTTTGGTCGCTTCGCCCGAAGGCGTCGCATCTCTTCGAGTCGCCTCACTCGCCCTTCGTTTCTCGTTCTTCGCGCTTTGATTCCCGTCCGGATCCACACCTCCTCTTCGGCTAGCCGTTTGTCAAAGAGTGTTTGCTGTTTCTCTTCCGCTTGCAACGCCATCTCTTTTCGTTTCAAAAACGTTTGATAGTCGCAGGACCAATCGAACAACCTGCCACGATCGATCTCTAGAATCCTGTTTGCCAAACGTGTCAAGAAAGCGCGATCATGGGTGACAAAGATCAGCGTGGTCGGATAAGACGCCAGAAAGCCTTCTAGCCATGTAATTGCATCGATGTCTAAATGATTGGTGGGCTCATCGAGGAGTAACACGTCTGGACGGCAGACGATCGCACGCCCCAAGAGAGCACGACGCTTGAGCCCAGTCGAGATGGTTTCAAAACGCGAATGCCCATCCAGCCCCAGATTAGCAAGGGTTTGTGAAAGGTACTGTTCTCGTTTCCAGGCGTTTTCATCGAGCAATAGATCGCCCTGGAATCCCGAGGCGATGACGTCCGAAACAGAGCCCTCCACTCCCTCAGGAACATCCTGCGAAAGGGTCGCGATTTGAATCCCAGGCGAGAACTCGATACTGCCGCTCTCTGGTTTTTCAGCCTGACTCAACAACCGCAGAAGAGTCGATTTGCCGACTCCGTTTCGGCCCATAAGCCCGATTTTATCGCCAGGTTCGATACGACAGCACACCTCCGAAAGCAACTGAGGCCCACGGTAGCTCATCGAAACCTGATGCAACGAAATCAACGGCATGCCCTACTCCCTTGGTGTGAACCAGGGAAGTTATCGAAAATCGGAAATCCCGCAAGGAATGAATCCGAAGAAACTAGGGATTCGAGCGAAGTGGAAAGAGTCAAAAGATCCTGAAGAGCCAGCTCTTTCAAAAACGGTTTTTCCGACTCAACAAGTATTCCGTCAGGGCCTTGTCGTAGGGCATTCCCGTATCGAGCGGAACGTAATCGATTCGCGACTCGTTGCAGCCCCTTCGTAATTCATCTCGGAACTTTTGAATGTTCTCTCGATACTCCCTGCCGATATCATCCGCATTGACACTGATCGATTGACCCGATTCAGGATCCTGTAGGTTTACTAAACCGTTGAACGGAAACTGCACCTCTGCTTCATCCAGTACATGAAATACGATCACATCATGGCCTGCATGTTTCAGGAGCCGGATCGCATCGAGAGTAGGCTCTACGTCGGCCAGTAAATCGCTCATGAGCATGATCAGAGAGCGGTGGCGCAGCATGGCAGCTAGCTGCACCAAGGGAGCTTTTAACTCGGTCTCACCCGATACCTTGAGCTTGGTCAATTGGCTCAAGATCGCGCCGAACTGACCTCGTCTGGATTTGGGTGGTAAACTCGCGCGGATCTTTTGGTCAAAGGTTACCAGGCCAACAGGATCCTGCTGCATGATCATCAGGTACGACAGAGCAGCCGCCAGGCAAACACAATAATCGAACTTGGTCAATTTTTGTCGGTACGTGTAATCCATCGACCGGCTAAGATCCATCGCGATGTAGCCGGTGATATTGGTCTCCGACTCGAATTTTTTGACGTAGTACCGCTCGGTTTTGGCATACGCCTGCCAATCGATATCCTTGGGATCATCTCCGGGAGCATAGAGACGGTGTTCGCTAAACTCCACAGAAAATCCGTGGTAAGGACTCGAATGCATTCCATGCAGGAATCCGCGTACGATCATCTGAGCCCGCAAATCCAAACGTTTGATCTGCGATGCGAGTTCAGGCTTCAGATACTGTTCAACCGAGACCATCCGATGGCGCCCTCTCCTAATGCTACAGCGACTCCACGACGCTCGTTCGATAGGCGGAAACGGCTGGAACAATTCCAGCGAGTATGCCCAGCACGATCATGCCTGGAACAATCCAAGCCTCCGACGCGGAAGCGGAATTGAAGAATCCGATGTTGGTACCAGTAGCTCCTTCGGTCCACCAATTGCTCAGCGGTCCCGCGAGATGCCCAATGAGCCAACCCATCAAACCACCTACCAGAGCGATGATGGTCGACTCCATCAGGATGATCAGCGTGATATGATCGCGGGATGCGCCTAGAGCCCTCATGACAGCGATGTCTCTCTTCCGTTCACTCATGCTGTTGTAAATGCTGACCAGGATACTGATCGCACTTACGATACAGACCAGGCTGGTCAAAACAAAAAGACCGATTCGCACCGGCTTCACGAATCGTTCCAACAACTGCGTTAGCACATTGATTGGTGATACCGCGACAGCGAACGAGGACTTATTGATTGTCTTTTGAAGGAACAATCCGCCCGGCCCACCGGTCTTCACGAGCATGGCGGTGACCTCCCGCTTGTCGATCGGAAGCCTCACTCGAGAAAGTTTCGATTCGCGATCGGGTCCGACTGCCGTCCCTTTGACTTCAACACCGGACTGCTCATTTCGATCCGGTGCGACATGCCCCTCGAGCAAATAAAATCCCTCAATGTTGACGAAGGCTCCCCGGTCGTTAGGAGTTCCCGTCGTATCCAGGATACCGACAATTCGAAAGCCGTCGTTATGGACCTCACCTCCTGCCACACCATGGGATGCATAGATCTCGTCGCCCAATTTGAGCTTCATTTCCCTCGCAACCTGGCTTCCGATGACCGCTTCGAAATAGCCGTTCTCCGCAGAGTAGTCTACGAAATTTCTCCCCTGCGAAAACGTGTACGGTTTGTCGTCACCGTGGAGTAACTTCCCAAAGTAATCAGGCGTCGTACCCACGCATCGAAATGGGCCGACGTAGTCCCCCATACAAACAGGTATTACGAACCCACCCCGGGTGTACGTCTCGTAAAAGCCGGGACGGTCCTGATCCTCGAGTATTCCGCCGATTCGTTCGAATTCCTTTTTGCGTGCCTCCTTGCCAGGCAGGAATTCCATGAAATAGGAGTAACGCACATTTTCGACGGGTTCACTGATGAAAAGAACCGTGTTGAAAACGAGTTGAATGGAACTCCCCTTGGCACCCACGATCAGGTTGTAGCCGAGGTTTTGCGTTTGCTCGAATGTGCGCTCGATCATCCCGGAAATCGTGAGCACCAAAACCACCAGCGCTACACCTAAAGCCATCGAAAACATCGTGAGAAGACTCGGTAGTTTTCGAAACCATAGATTACGAATCGCGATTCGGAAGAGACTCATCGGTAATCTATACCTCGTCGAGGGTTCTTTCGCGTGAAACCGCCAAGTTGATTTCCTCCAAGCGGACGACCCGCTTGAATCTACTCGCAACTTCATCACTATGGGTCACCATCAGCAAACCCACCGACTCCTGGTAGCAAACATCCTGAATCAATTGAATGATTTTTGACTGGTTGGCAGGGTCGACATTCGCGGTTGGCTCGTCCGCCAATAACAATCTCGGATGGTTCGCCAAGCCTCGAGCGACGGCTACTCGCTGCTGCTGCCCCACCGACAACTGACCAGGTCGATAATGCATACGATCCTTAAGGCCGACCTTCTCCATGAGCTCGACAGCCCGACTGGCAGCCACCTTCTTTCGTGCAAACGTCATTCCTAATTTCACATTCTCCAAGGCTGTGAAGGCAGGGAGTAAATTGAAGGTTTGAAACACATAACCGATCAAAGACGCTCGAATACGATCGCGGCCAGCCTCGGAGAATTTGGTCAATTCGATACCATCGAGTTGAATCGTTCCTGAATCAGCGCGAATCAATCCTGAAATCGTATGGAGTAACGTCGTCTTGCCACAACCGCTTTCCCCGCGAAGTACGACCTGTTCACCCGCCTTCATACTGAATCGGGGTATGTCTAAGATTGGGAGCCAAGCCCCACTCGGGTCGCGAAACGACTTTTTTAGATTTGTGATTTCAAGCATGACACCAGGTACGTCGACCGAGGACTCTTTGTTCACAGCGACCTTGAATTCGTGACACGAAGTACGATTTGAGGAATGTACCGTGCCTTGAGCTCCAACGCCATTGTGCCTCATACCCCTAGGCTCCACCGAAGTCCTTCCCCGGAAAGCGACAGGACGAGGATACATCATTCGACAAAAAAGCCACGACAGCCGCTTCCGCTCAACGCCCAACACCTTTTTCTGGGGTCCCGATACAAATCGCTCGGCAACCGATACAAATCGCTCGGCAATAGGTGCAATCCCGTGTCGACTCTCCGACCCCTTCCAACGACGAATCCAATAAGCCTTCAGGACAATGAAGACCGAATGCTCGTCCAAATCCCTACCAGCCTGAGTCAGGAAAGCCGCTGAATCCCACCCTGGTCCTTGATTGCCGATCTTTCGCAATTAGTCTGGATCTGGGGAAATTCTCAAGGAAACCAATGATGAAGAAACTACGACACGGGTTTTTAGCGTTGCTAAGCGTTTTGGCCTCAGGACCATTCGCCATAGCTCAGGATCCCTTTGCGTTCCAATTCGGATATTCACTCGGATTTCAAAATAGCTTTCGCAATCGACTCCCAACGCCCCCCTACTTCTCTATCTACCCGCCCGTTTACTACGGCCAACGATTCGCCAGACCCTATGGCGAGAGTCCCTACGCATCCTGGCCCTTGCTCCAGTCCGCACCTGGCTACCATGCAGTCCCGATGGAGGGACATCTCGTTCGCCCGAGCGTTCTCGTCAATCCGCATATTCCTGGAGGGACACCCGTACTCCCCAAAATGAAGGTCAGCGATGAGGCCGGCACCGCTCCTGTCGTGAGCTACCCGGTTCCAAAAGAACCGATCGTCATCGTCAACCCCTTCGTTGCACCCCGATTGGGCCGATTGGCGAACAACGATTGAGTGGAATTTCTGGTCCGTGGACTCCGTCTGATGGGCGAGTTTGGATCGGTTCCAAATTCCCCAATCGCCAATCCATGTGCCAGGTGTCAACTCGACGATGCATCCAATCCCGAGATTTGTAAAAAGATCGCCTCGATCGTGATCGGTTAGCGAGACAGTGGCCTCGATAATCCCCAATCCCCAGGAAATGCTCGCAAATAACCCGGCGTGTGGCAGGAATCAATCCATTAAAACAGGGATCGACCTCCACCTACACGCGGTCGCCACGATTTTGAATGGGTTAGCGGAAGCTGCACGCTCCCGTTTTCGTCTCCCGCTAACCTTTGCAGAGGAACCTTTTTCAAAAAGCAGGTAGCGTCTAGGAACGATTCCCGCAGAGCTTCCTTCGTTTCCGCATCAAGATCTCTCGCTGAATCCGTTGATTTTAGGGCGGAAATCAATTAGGTTTGACGTTGGATCGTGCCGAATTCATAGAATGGTTTGGCGGGAAGTAGCCGGTTTGCTCCGCAGAGGGGAGACTTCCTTCGGACCTGATTCGTAGGATCCACACCCCGTAGTCCCGCCTTTACAATCCCACCTCGTTGTCCCACCCTATCCTCCCATCAAGGAATCTTTCGTCCCGCTGTGGCTTTTTGCCTGCGATTTCTTGGTACAGGCATCGCCCAGAACGTGATCGATAGTTAGCGAGCGATAGGTAATTCCGTCGAATTCCGAATCATGGCAATCGACCTTCCCACCCAAACGAAAACGCTGATTCTCCGAATGGCAGCATTCCGCAACAAGAAGCTCTTGGTTCCAGCGATCGGAATGCTGGCGATCGGCTCTGGAGTATGGAGCTATTCGCGTCAATCGTCCAGTTCGTCCAATGCGATTTCGCAAGCGGTATGGCAATCGGTCGACAGAAGCGATTTGGAGGTCGTCGTTTTGGAGCGAGGAAGCCTCGAGAGCCAATCGAATCTGGAAATCATCTGCGAGGTCGAAGACGTTCGGAAAGATAACATCAATGGGACAACGATTCTGTGGATGATTCCCAATGGGGCCTCGGTCAAGAAAGGGGATGTCGTTGTCGAATTGGATTCGAACCCTATGCGAGAGGCGCTCGATGATCAGGTCCTTTACTGCGAAAACGGGCTCGCTGAAAAGATTCAAGCGGAAGCCAATTTGAAGAACCAACTCACGATGAACGCGACGGCCAAAGCCGATGCTGAGTTGCAGATCAAATTGGCGGAACTCGAACTCGAAATGTATCTCGACAAGGAGAACGGAACTCAGAAATTGGCAATCGAAGCCAACAAACGACGGATTGATGATGTCAATAATGAAATCCTAGCTGCCCAAGCGACCATGGGGCTGAGACGTGAGGAACAGCGAGGCATTCAATCCTTGTTCAAACTCGGCTACGCCAATAGAAACGAAGTCCGTCGGATCGAGCTGACTTACTTGGAAGCCGAAGGAAAGTTTGCAGCGAAATTGAATCAATTGCAGACCGAAGTCTCCACTTTGAAGAAAATGCAAACTTATGAACATCGAAAAGAACTTCTCAATCTCGAGGGAAAAGTCGCCACTGCGAAGCGAGGTCTTGAGCAGGTCGTTCGCAACAATGAAGCTCGGTTGGCGCAGGTTCAAGCTCTGATGCGGGCCAGAGATGAGGCCTACAAGAAAGAGGAAGAAAGGCTCGCCCGGTACAAACTTCAATTAGAAAAATGCAAGATCTACGCTCCGCAGTCCGGACTGGTCGCATACCCTAGCAGCAAAATTACTGAGGTGCGAGAAGGCGTACCCGTGCTCTATCGCCAAAAACTGTTATCCATTCCGAATTTGGAAAAGATGCAGGTCGAGACCCGCATCCATGAGTCAGCACTCGATCAGGTGCGCCCCGGCTTGCCGGTTCGAATTACAGTCGATGCGTTCCCGGGTCAGAAATATGAGGGAACGGTCAAGTCGGTTGCAGTTCTACCCGAGCAGAATAGCTGGTCAGGAAATGATACCAAGGTTTACCAAACCGTGATCGTGATCGATGAAGGAGTCGAGGGGCTCAAGCCCGGAATGACCGCCGTGTCGGAGATTCTGGTCGATTCCATTCCTGATGTCGTCACGGTTCCACTGCACGCCGTTGTCGAACACGAAGATAAGAAGTATGTCGTCGTTCGGGATGATGACAATCATCTGCACCCGAGACCCGTCGAACTGGGCCAAGCGAGCGACACGCGAGTAAGTATCCAAAGCGGCTTGTCCGAAGGTGAATCGATCGCAGTTAATGCCAAGGATCTGGCGGATTTGATCTTCACGGAGAACGCACCGACTATTCCTGCGTCTTAAAAGTGCTATACGCGACCTTCAGGCTGGCTGTACGCAATCTATTGCTGCACAAGTTGCGTAGCGTCCTAACACTACTAGGAACGATTCTCGGTGTCGCATCGGTGATCGCTATGCTTTCGATCGGCGAAGGCTCCAAACAGGAAGCCCTCGAGCAGATTCGACAGCTCGGCGCAGCCAACGTCATCATCCGAAGCGTGAAGCCGCAACCCACTTCCGATACCCCCGTGGTATCCTCCTCGAGCAGCGTGCTCGCGTACGGTCTGACCTATTCCGACTTGCGGCAGATTAAGGATTTGCAATTAGTAGGCTCTACCATTGTTCCGGCAGTCGCCCACAAGAAGAATTTGCAGCATGCGAAAAACTATCGGACCGGGGCGAGAATCATCGCGACGACGGAAAACCTCCCCGGCGTGAAGGAGCTACACATCCGGGGGAGATTCTTTAATGAGGACGATGTCAGCAAATCAGCGAATGTGGCCGTCATTGGTCAAGCGATTGCGGAGGAACTCTACGATTTCGATGACCCGATCGGAGAAACATTGCTGGTCGGGGATGATGCGTATCGTGTGATCGGAGTGGTCGGACATCGAGATAGTGGTTCGGCGACGCCCCATAGCAAAACCGCAACGGATCACAACGATGAAATCTATATTCCGATCACTTCAGCACAGAATCGGATGGGGATCGTTCAACGACTGGTTGAGACGGGTTCTCGGCAATACGTTCGGATCGAGCTCAGCGAAATTACGGTCCATCTGCAGGACCAAAATCAGGTGCGCCCGCTGGCTTCCGTGATACGCAGCCTGTTAGCGCAAAGCCATGGTGGAAAGCGGGATTACGAAGTGCAGGTCCCGCTGGATCTGCTCAATCAAGCTGAACGAGAGAAGCGGCTCTGGAATCTCGTCTTGGGCTCGATTGCTGGGATTTCACTTTTAGTCGGTGGGATTGGTATCATGAACATCATGCTCGCAACGGTGACGGAACGTACGAGAGAAATCGGAATCCGCCGAGCGATCGGGGCAAAACGACGGCACATCATCATGCAATTCCTGATGGAGACGACGGTCCTCAGTACGAGTGGAGGCATCCTCGGCGTCATCGTCGGTGTTCTGCTCCCGCTGCTCTTTACGATGATCCTCGGGATCACCACTTCGACTAGCGTTGTGTCGATCATTGTCGCTTTTGCAATTTCGGTTGCAACCGGGATTATCTTTGGTGTGTATCCCGCTTACAAAGCATCCATGATGAACCCGATCGAAGCCTTGCGGCATCAATAATTCTTGTCGATCGAGCCTCTACGATCCCTTCGGATCCAGCTATCTCCTTCTTGAGACCCGACGTAGCTTACCTGGTTTCTCTAACGGGAACCGGAATGCAGCAATCTTCCATAAAATCCGTTACCAGTCCGAGAATCGCTCCAAGCGTTGCCGATTCTCTCATGGTTAGCCCTTTACGCTCCATGCGGACTCCCACCTGTTCCAGCCATACATGCGCAAAGTCCAGTTGCTTTTGCTCGCAATATCCTCTGTATTGTTTGCAAGTGCTTGTACACGCACCAGGTATCGCACCGCCGCGGATAGGGATAGCTATCAAATCCTCCGTGAGAAGTCTCCTATGGTTTCGACTCCGTTGCCTGATGGCTACGTAGTCCGGCCGGACGTTCGCTCTCGATTCTATGATCCGACGAACCCGGATTGCCCCCAATTACCGACGCCTCGTCCAGTCCTCAATGCGTACACGCTTCCTCCGCTAGCCACGGACCAGCAGATCACGGAGAGCGAGATCATCCAGGTTCCGCTTGAAGAAGTCCCACCCACTCCTGCCGATGCGGTTCTTCCTGCACCAACGAGCGCGGCATTCGAACAGCATGATCGCTTGAGATCGGATGTATCGCCGGCAAGTTACTCCGATCGGCCTGTCGTTACGATTGCGAGGGATTATCAAACATCGGAAAAATCGGAGGCACCACCCGCTCCGAAGAGTACGAACAATGCGAATAATTCGACCGGAAAGAAAGTCACGATCCCGACTCAGGCATGGGAGGTCCTTCCCGAATCGTGCCTGAACCGAATGCTCGAATTCGATAGCCTGAAGGAAGAGTATGCGCAGTCCTATGGTGAGGGAAAAACGATCCCGACCACGGCGAACGAGCGGCATTTGACGCTCGCCAATTTGATGGAACTAGCATCGATCAATAGTCGAGAGTACCAGACGAGCAAGGAGCTGTTATTTCGGACCGCGTTAGCTCTCACCAGACAACGCTACCAATTCGAGTTGAATCCAACTCCTTTCGGGAATGGTAGCGCTGCGATCTACCAACATTCGCGTGCGGGCGGGATAACAAACGACCGTCTTACGGTTCCATCCGGAGTCGGCGTGCAGCAGACGATGGCTTCCGCCGGTCAATTCCTGGCTCGTTTCGCTAACACGGTCGTTCTAACCTTCAACGGCCCCTCAGGCTTCGCTGCCGATGTGGGCTCGGATATGGTCTACGATTTCCAACAAACGCTGTTCCAACGCGATATTCGGTTTGAGTTACTCACCCAGACTGAACGGGATGTCGTTTATGCGATGCGGGACTATCTGCGGTTCAGAAAACAATTGTTTCGCGACATTGCAAAACAATACTACAACCTTCTACTGAACTACCGCCGGATCGAAATCAATGCTCAGGATTATTTCACCAATTTGCGAGGTTTCATTCAGAGCCAGACTGAATACCGCACGGCGGAAAAGATTCCCCGTATTCAAGTAGACCAATTTGAGCAAAACGTGCTTCGAGCCCGAAGAGACCTCGTTCTCAACTGTTTTGCGCTCGAGGCCGCACTGGATCAATTGAAATTTCGCCTCGGTCTACCCGTGGAATTAACCATTTTCATCGACCTTGCCGAACTGGAGTCGATCTCGTTGAAAGACGAGTTAAGCGTCGCCCGTCAGATGATCAATCGTGCGAGAAATGAACTGATGGTGACAAAGTCCATCAATTCGATGGATGCCACCAGTCTAGCGAATGTGGCTGAGGTCTTAGCAGATCGGATGTCAAATATCCTGCGCATCCAAAAACGCATCGAGGACGAAGCCAAAGGTTCCTCGGCCGTCTCGATGGAGGGCCCTGCCCGCGAGGCGATCGATCAGGCAGCCCGGGAACTGTCTGAACTCCAGCAACTCCTTCAAATCATGGGAATTCGAATGCAGGTCGATCTCCTGACGATGGAGCTACTCGCACAACTCAATCCCGAAAACCCCGTCCCGCCCCTGCGGATTCTGATACGCGCCATCGACGTTAGCGCATCCGAGTTGCAAGTCATCAATCTAGCGTTAGGCAGTCGGCAGCTTGAGAAAAATCCGCAGTTGGATGAATATCGTAAACGTCGTGACATCGCCGTATCTGAACTTGACGAACTCATCACGTTTTTTGAGGAGCTGTCGGCCAAGTCGAGCTCTAAGGGGGACTTCGATACAAATGAGGTATTCGACTTAATTCCCGATAAGATGCGAGAGTCTCTCGATCTGGTCGATCGGCTTGGAAAGCTAGCAGAGGATACGACGAGGGATTTCCTCCCCGACGATTCCAAGAAACTGGAATCGCTTATCCAACAAACTGTCGATCAAACCATTCAGCTGAGTGACCGTCTGCTGGAGAAGGGACCAGACGGCTGGGAAGAGATTCAAATCGATTCGAATGAAGCCGTGCTCACCGGACTGGTTCAACGACTCGATTTAATGAATCAGCGTGGAGACTTGGCCGACGCTTGGAGACAAATCAAACTGGCGGGGGATGATCTTCGCTCGGTGGTTGATTTACGGGCAACACATACCTTGCGAACCAAAAGCTCGGCTAATGATCCCTTCGATTTCACTCTGGATGATAGTGAAACTCGATTGAGTATGGCGCTCGATACGCCGTTGAATCGCCGATTGCAAAGAAACATATTTCGACTCGCTCTCATCAACTACAACGTCGGTATTCGCAATCTGATGGCAGCAGAGGATAACATCAAGCTGGATGTCCGGGAGGATTTGCGTCAATTGGCGTTGGATCGCAATCAATACACGATCTCTGTTGCGAGTGCGGCATTGGCCTACGAACGAGTGATCAGTACGCGTCTGCGGTTGCAACTGGCTGTTCAGAATGTCGCCGCTCGGGATTTTTTGGAAGCACAACAAGCCTACACCAATAACCTGTTGTCGACTGCCCAATGGCATGTGGAATACATACAAGATCGATTGGAGCTTTTTTTCGATATTGAAGCGTTCAACGTCGATGAATATGGCCATTGGGCGGGGGTGTCCGAGGATTATGGACCGAACCTCAACCTCGATTTTCCGGGGACAAATCCCCGGCCTTACGATTCGCTGCCGCCGCGTGTTTGGTATTCGCCTGCCATCCGGCAGATGGAACAAATTCGACCTGGAGAAGCGACAATTCGATAAAGCGGTAGCACCGGCCCGAATTCCAATCTGAAATGTGCTCCTGACCGGTCGCATTTTGTGGTTGGTCTGCTTAATATGGGCATCGGAGTATCTTTGTCCCTCCCCCATGTTCTCAGGGTTTTTCGATGACTCGGTATCGGTTGTCTATTTGCACGTACACGGTCGGTTTCATACTCGCGATCGTCCCAGGTCAGGTTATTCGCTCGCAGTACGATGGGGCAGTCCCTCCTCCTGAGCCATTAGTTCCAGGCTTTGACTCGATCACCAAGGAGCAATCCGAAGCGTGGTTATCGATTCTGGCGGGTCCCGTCTTTGAAGGGAGAGGGACTGGCCAACTCGGATACGTTCGGGCTGCGCACTGGGTTGCTGGCAAGGTTGCGGAGTTCGGCCTTGAACCTATGGGAGAGGGTGGAACGTATTTCCAAATGCTGCCCATGTCCAAGCAGTTTATCGAGGTTTCGCAATCGAAATTGCTCGGGCCCGAGGGACTGGTGATTCCGTTTTCCAAGAACCTCGGACTCGATCGTTTTGTGAACGAAGCAGAGGTCAGCGGGAAAATTGCGTTCGTCAAGGTTGTCGGCGACAATCCGAGGTTCGAAGATAATTTGCTCCAAGGCAAGATTGTGATTTACACAACCGATGCCAAAAACGAATCGCGCGGCATGTTTTTGTTTTCCAGGCAACGCCCAGCTGCGGCATTGCGAGTGGTTGCAACGGAACCTAAATCGACATCGCAACTCAAGCGATCGAGTCGTGGCCCAACGCTTAATTCCGGTACGATCTCTCTGAGCGCAGCGACGCTCGTTGCCAATGCAGCTGGAATTTCAACCGATTGGCTAGCGGTGAAGGAAACCGATACTTCTGGTGCAATCGATGCTGACGCAAAAGCAACATTGCAAATGCGAGTGAAGGAGGAGTCTGTTGCTGTACCGAACGTGATCGCCTGGCAACCAGGATCGGATGCATCCGTCAACAACGAATATATCGTCGTCGGTGCGCATCTCGATCACTTGGGAATACAGGGTGGGGTGATGTACCCAGGAGCCGACGATAATGGTTCTGGCTCGACAGCCCTGTTGAACATCGCGAAAGCGATTGCGAGCAACCCAGTGAAACCTAAACGCAGCGTCTTGTTCATGTGGTTTGCTGCCGAGGAAATGGGGTTGGTTGGATCTGCGCACTACACCGAAAATCCACTCCTTCCTCTCGACAAGATGATCTGCATGCTCAACGTGGATATGGTTGGCAGGAATGAGGAGAAAGGGAGCGAAGCAGCAGCGGATAATGAAAATACGCTCCATCTGGTCGGAAGCCAGAAAGGAGACAAAACGTTGCATGAGGTGATCTTGGATTCCAACAAACATGTCAATCTCGTTTTCGAGTTTGACGAAGAGGGTGTTTTCGGTCGAAGCGATCAAGCCAACTTCTTCAAGAAGGGCACATCTGTGGCATTCCTCTTCGGTGGATTCCATCCCGATTACCATCGGCCCACCGACGAGCCCGCCAAAATCAATTACAAGAAAATTGCGGCCGCAGCAAAGCTTTTCTACGTGACCATCCACAGGGCTGCGGATCATGGCTTCTTCAAAATTCCAACCGAGTCGCAAGAAAAGAAACCCGAGGAGAAGCCCGCAGAAACCCCAAAGACCTAACGTACTATTTGAGTTGCCTCGCTAGCCACTCACGCGCGCTCTGGCGTTCGGGAAGATCGTACAAGACCCAGTTTTCCGTATGAATGTCGAACGGCAGGTCGACGAATTCGAGATTCCCCGCCGGCTGGTTCGCGAGCAGAAAGTCTCGAATCCCTTCCTTAGCAACGACAGGTCGCTCGTTGGAAATCCACTGGGGTTTCGCTCCGAGCCGTCGCAGCCTGGCGATCGATGCCTCGCGTGTCGTGCCGCTCCAGCGTCCATCGTCATAATGACTATGGCACACAAATGCTTTCCACATAGTAGCGATTTCATCATCGTATAATCCGACGACGTTACAGGCGATCGAACCCCTCGAGAATCCACACAGCACGAGCCGTTCGGAGTCTCCTCCCCAACGCTGACAAACATCCTTTGCAACCGTCTTGCAATACGCTACCGTCGCAGGCAGGTCACCCCACCATCGATCGGTTTCCTTCCTTCTTCCTTCCGCAATAAAGGGCAGGCAGACCCAGATGCACCCTTTCCCACCGCTCAATCCGTATCCGAGACAAGGCTGACCTCCGAGTACGGTTCGTCCATTGCCAGCATATTCGAAAAGAACCGGATATTTGCGATCCGCACTCCAATCGATTGGCAAGTAGATCGTGTGACGGACGGATGTGGATTGATAATCATCGACCCATTGGATCGCCCGGCGACCTGGTGATGGAGAACCCTCTTCAACCATGGGTGTGGTCAAGTCCGGACGGGCATTTCCAAACTCGTTCCCTGGTTCGTTCGGCCGAAGGAGCGCTCCGTTCGGAGCAGGTACGGTTTGACTCCTTCCATTCTCGACCCCGAAGTTCGCGATGACCATTGCGAGGAAAACAGGAAGTAGACCAATCAAACGCTTGGACCAGCAACTCGGCTCGGACTGGTGTAAATTATGCAACTTGGTGTTCCTTAGCTCTTCATGCTGAATGCGTTCCAGACGCATCAGAGTAGTAAAGGTTGGTAGGTGCGACGCATGTTCCGTTTCGTTCTTCATGGGGTAATAGGCTCGGCATGGATGTTCATGGTAGGGATCAACATCCACCTACGAGCGAACGGGAACGAGCAGCTCAATATCGTTTTCATTTTAGCGGATGATTTGGGGTGGGGAGACATTGGCTGTTTTGGACAGCAAAAGATTCCGACACCCCACATCGATCGGTTAGCTCGCGAAGGAATACGATTCACTCACCATTACAGTGGGGCACCTGTCTGCGCACCATCTCGATGCGTCCTGATGACCGGTAAACATATGGGACACGCAGAGATTCGAGGAAACAAACAAGCCAAGGTAAAGTATCCAGAGTTTCTAGAGGGTCAACTTCCACTATCTCCCGACGCGATCACCCTGCCGATGGTTTTGAAGGAAGCGGGTTATCGGACCGGAGCCTTTGGCAAGTGGGGACTCGGGCCTGTCGGAAGTTCTGGTGCCCCTGATCGCAAGGGGATCGAGGAGTTCTTTGGTTACAACTGCCAGGCTGTTGCTCACAGCTACTACCCCCCGCACCTATGGCACAACCAAGAAAAGGTAGTGTTGAACGACCCACCGGTCCCGGGTCATCGGAAACAACTCGACGGCGAAATATCCGCGGCAGACTGGAGGGGTAAGAACTATGCACCCTTCCTCATGATCGAGGCTGCCGAGAAGTTTATTGAGGACCATCGAGAGCATCCCTTTTTTCTCTATTTGCCATGCATCGAGCCGCACGTCGCCATGCATCCCACACAATCGTCACTCGATCGCTTCCCAGCATCCTGGGATACGAAACCTTATCGAGGCAATAACGGTTACCTTCCCCACCCGCGTCCACGAGCCGCCTATGCCGCGATGGTAAGTGATCTGGATTCGTATGTAGGAAGAATCCTCAAAGCCCTGGACGATCTACAGCTTGCGAACAAGACTCTTGTGATTTTCACGAGCGATAATGGGGCTACCCATCCTCAAGCAGGCGATCCCGATTTTCATGTTGGTGGCGCCGACATACCGTTTTTCAACAGCACTAAGCATCTTCGAGGCCACAAAGGTAGTGTTCACGAAGGAGGAATTCGTGTTCCGATGATCGCACGATTACCCGGCGTGATCCCGGCTAGTACGGTTTCGGATGCTGTAACTTATTTCGCTGATTGGTTTCCAACCCTTGCGGCAGCGGTGGGTAGAAAACATCCTGCCGGGCTCGATGGTGAGAGCTTCTGGCCTCTTTTGACAGGAATGAATCCACAATGGAAACGCACAACGCCTCTGGTTTGGGTATTTCCTGAATACGGCGGACAGGTCGCATTGCAGTTTGACCATTGGAAGATTGTTCGAAAACAGTTGTCAACGAGACAGCCTGGCGATTGGGAACTATACAATCTGTTGGATGACGAATCGGAGTCGAATAATATTGCAAGTCAACATGCGGAGCGGGTTGAGCAGCTCGTGAAGATGCTCCGTGAATCTAGCTTGGAAAACGAGAACTTTCCAGTTCGTTTCGATACGAAGCCGGAGTGATCGAGCATTTCAGTCAAAAGATCACCGGGGACGAGGAGCTTTCGTCACGACGAGCAACCGAGCCGACCGAATCTTTCGGTGCAGCGTTTTGTTCTGGATGCTCTTCGTACCCGTAGTATCTACTCGGTTCTAGGATCCTACCACGGCGCCCTGGTCGACGCACTGGCCGGTGCTGGGATGACGATGGGAAGAGTGGATCGAAGGCCGAGTAGGGAAAATGCGTTGCAGAGTGCCGTTTCGCTGTGTCGGACAATTGCGATCCTGACATGAACCCGATGCAATCGAGTAACATTACGAGTACCTTACGCATTTTGCGACAGCCACTCTCGCCGTTACCGTACTGTCCTCTAAAATGGCGTACTTTCGAATACCAAATTCTCGAAGCATTTACAGACTCAACGATGCCAAAAGTTTTTATCGACGGAGAAGCGGGTACGACAGGGCTTCAAATCCGAGACCGATTAGCAAAACTGCCTGACTTTACAACGATCCATATCGATCCCACTCGCCGAAAAGACCCAGCCGCAAAGAAAGCGATTCTCGAGGAAGCAGACTTCGTCATCCTTTGCCTCCACGATGAGGCTGCCAAGGAAACCGTGGCGATGGTCGACCAGCTCGAATCGGTCGGCCGATCTCCCAGGGTAATCGATGCGAGCACCGCGCATCGGGTCGCCCCGGGCTGGGTCTACGGCTTTCCTGAAATGGACCGGACACAACCTGAAACAATACGCATGTCCAATCGCGTATCGAACCCTGGTTGCTATCCGACAGGTGGCATTGGGTTGATTCGACCACTTGTATTGTCCGGGCTGATGCCCCCAGATTATCCTGTGGTCGTGCAGGGATTCAGCGGCTACTCCGGTGGAGGCCGCCAAATGATTGAATCCTACGAGACCACCGACCCAACGAAAAAAGCTCCTCCACTGGACGTCTATGGCCTGCAATTAAAACACAAGCACATTCCTGAACTGCAGACCTACTCCGGCCTGCGCCGCCGGCCGATCTTCCTCCCAGCTGTCGGAGCATTCCACAGCGGGATGATTGTAGAAGTGGCGTTGCATCTCGATTACCTGACAGGCGTCAGCAAACCATCTCAACTGGAAGAATGCTTGCGGGAACACTATCGCGGTTGCGAGTACGTTCAGGTGGTAGAGCCAACCGAAAATGGTCGTATGGAAGCCGAGGCCTTAAACGGCACCAACCGCATGGAACTCAGCGTGTTTGGAGAGGACTCTCTGCGACAAGCGGTCTTAATTGCGAAACTCGATAACCTCGGGAAGGGTGCAAGCGGAGCTGCTGTCCAAAACCTACAAATCATGTCGGGACAATAATCCATCGACTCGCCCTGAATCCTCCTGGAATCCCTTGCGAGTATCATTGGTTTAATACCGGAGGTATGGAAACTATCCGCCCCCGCGAAGCTTGGATGTTGCTGCAAGGAGCCGATCCTTCTCGAATCGACCGCGGTGTACCCAGTGAATCAATCTTTCAGATTCACGAAGCCGCTGAAATTCTTAGAGCGGGAACGAGCGTCGGTTTACCGAAGAGAAGTGTTCGGCGAGAAGTATAGCTTCATCCAAAGTCCATAAAAAAACCTCACCGCACCCCAACTGGTCACGCCCGAAATCCAGTCAAAGCACGGTGAGGCAAGCTCAATTTTATGAATCGCGGCCAACAGTTACGCCAACCAACCATCCATCTATCGATATAAATGTAGCGTTTCCGAAAGAAATGCAAATAGTTTTTGGAAAAAATTCCGGAATGAGGATCCAAGTAAAACCGTTTTGTGTTTCCGAAGGCTGAGTCCATTCCAATTCATGGTTTTTAGGTTCGTGCATGCGAGGAGGGTGTTTTTGTTTTTGAACGCGCGTGCGAAAGTTCATTACAAGAGACACCTAAGCTTTGCGTTGGACAAAAGCTCATCATCGTTAGCGGTTGACTTTTTAAACTCAGGAAAGAGTATTCAAGCGAAAGCCTTGGAATTGCCATGCTGAGCGAGAGCCAACCTAATCGGTTAGCTACACCGCGAGACGCGCGTCGAATTCAAAACTTCTAAAAGGCTCGATCACTTTCGCTGGCTCAATTGAACCAAGAACTCTGCTTGCTCGAGCAGCGGGTCTTCAAAGTAAAGACGGATGACACCATCGCGCTTGAGAGACTCAACCAGTTGATGCTCTTCCGATAGCGTCAACTGCGCAATCCTTTTGATTTTCGAGGAACGCTGGAGAAAGCTGAAGACCAGCATACAGTAAACGAGCAACGGTAGCAGGGACAGGAAAACACATGTCAGAATCAATGTGGAACTGACCTGAAAGGCATCGAGATCCGTGGACGGATTGGTAAGCGAATCCCAACTGGAGGTCAGATACCTACGATAGATGGCAATGACGGGGCCGGCCAAGAGTAGCCAAAATAGCAAACTCCCCAGCAGTCCTAAAAACTGAAGATAGGATTTCGGAGTCCTTTCCCGATCGACACACCATTCAAATGTGGTTCGTGCCCTGCTCTGCAACTCTTCGATACCGGTAAGTTTCATCGGCAACGGGATTTCTTGATCCCGTAGCGATTTTGTATCACCCCGAAGGCGTGCAACCGATCGGTAGAAAACCAACTTCAATGGCTCGAGTCGATCCTCGATTTGATTCTGGAGTCGATCCCGAATTCCGTGGTCGAGTTCCCATTGCACGTTACGCGACTGCTGGAAATTTTTGGCCCACGCGACAAACGTGCCAAAGATCGACGGCAGACTGCCGGAGAAGGACAAAATCAATCGATCCCACGCACCACTCGTCAGTCCTAAGATGGACATGATGGTGCGATAGGGAAACCAAACCAGACCTGTATCGTTCAATAGGTGGGAACGTAATCTGGTGCGAATGGCCACTTGAAGCACTTCCGGAGAGCCCAAAACGGTCTCAATGGTCTTCAGGGGTAGGGCATCCGCTTCGTCATGCAGCTTTTTGATGGCACTCGACAAACCTGCAAGTTGAGGTTCCAAGAAATGATCGATACGCGTTCGCAATCGCTGCTCGGCTGCCGAGAGCCTATGGGCACGCGTCGCTGCGATCGTTTCAAAGGACTCCGTGCGCATCCTATACTGTAGTGCGTTTTGAAACCTTTTTCCGGCTAAGCTCTCATCGCCAGAAGCTTCGAAATCCTCGACTAGGATAGGTGCTAAAAAACGACTCGTTGGAGCGATGCTTCGCAAAGCGTGATCCAACAAGGCCATGTCCTCCTTCAAGGAAGTACCGACTGCCATTTCGGATTTCGGATCCTGCGAAACCGTGGCCTCCGCCGAGGGAACGCAAGTGATCACTGGCACGCAAATGCCTCCCTCGGTATTCCACGCGAGACTTCCAACGACCGCAGATCTCAACTGATCTCGTCGAATGACGATGAGCTGAATTGGTGACAGAGACAACGCTTCTTTCGCGATTCCCGAAGCCTTGGGATCTTCATCGGTAAGCCCCGGGGTGTCAACCAACAAATAGGGCTGCCCCAAATCGAGCATCGCTTCCGTTCGGCATGGCAAATACAGCTCTCGTCGCTCCTCAATCCCCTCCGGCGTTCGAGGCCCAATCCAGTAGAGTTGAGTGGTCGCCTCAGACGACAATACGCCACTGGGCAATAGTTGGGCAATACCTGGATCTTTTAGGAACTGACGGGCGATCCATGTCTTCCCTTGCCCCTTCGCCCCGACAATTGCAATGCAGGGCAACCCGACCCCACGAACCTCCATGATGGTTTGGCATTGATTTCGATATTGATCGCACCATTCTCGGATTTGGAGCGTTTCGGTCCGTGCGCCAAAAAGGGCATCGATGGCTTGCTCGATTCTCGAGGCAAAGGATTCGTAGTCGTACATGGGTCTATTGGCTCAAGGATAGGAGAATCTGCTCAATACGTTCGATGCCTGAATCGTTACAAACCATACGGTGAGGTACGGGACGATCATTCGCCGTAAGAGAATGCTCAGGGGTCATTTTTGTTGGGACCGAACTGACGTAAATAGATCGGCTTTCCGTTCCCAGGGACACTTCGATCGGTTCCTGGCTGTTAGGCCGATCCAGCCCTAGCGAGTCGCAGAGAACAGCCACAAGATCCCCCAGTTGCTTCCAAGCCGCTTCGCTTTCCGCGATCCTGGGAATCCGGTCCGGGCTAAGCATCGCCATTCCAATTCCTGCCACTCCAGCTCCCAATAATTCCTTGAGCGATGCGAACACCAACACGCTAGTACCTCCGAAATCCAGTGGAATCAGCATCACTGCGAGCAAGGGGGCAAACAAGACAGCAGCAGGAGCCAGACCCGCCATTAGGCGTTTCGACCATGGCATTTGGGCCCACATTGCTTTCGTGATTTCATCCAACTGCTGGAGATCTAGCTCGACACGGCTTTCCTGCATAAAGCGATCAATACCTCGTTGTACGGACTGCTTGATACGTTCGCGAGTCTCCTGATGGAGGGATGAATCGTCGTCGAGATGCCAATCACCTTGAATGTCCTCGCGTGCAATCGCATCGAGCAAAGCATCCGCAGTCACAATTTTTGCTGCGTCACCAGAACTCCATCGTCGTTGGATGAATTGAACCAGTCCTTCGGTACGTTCGGACAACCATGCAGGTACTTTGATCCATTGACTCAGCTGGCCAACTTGACTCTTGCCGTACTCCGCCATTCTCGTCGTCCAACGTCCAGGCCTCGCCCACCATGGAGCCGTTCTCTCCAGGGATTGAGAAATCTGCTCAACGATTTGCTTAGATGCCTGGAGTCGAACGCGGCCGCTGGAACCCGGTTCCAACGAATAATGAACGCAAGCACGAACCAGCGACTGAAGCATGTTCTCTCGACTGCGGTTCACCTCGATCGATTTTTTTCGAATCGTCTGGAGAGCAGCAATCATCTCGGTTTGCAAGCGGGAGGTGTGCGAACGGATCGCATCCGTCAGCAGCCCCTTCGCATCCAACTCACGACCGAGATCGAGCATCCATCGCAGATCTTTCACCTCATACGGTGGTTGAGGAACCGGTGTCTGATCAATTCGAAAAAAAAGAGGTAAGTCATTTTGTGTGGGAACGGACCAATGATCAGGAGGCTTGGGAAGTCGTTCACGTTGATTCGGTCCCTCGAAACTATAGGCCATGTACAAGCGGTGTAATGACTCGAGTCCGTAAAGCTTATCAAGTTCGCTCCGAATCTCCTCCGTCGTATAACGCCGTGGAACTCGATTCACTGCAATGAACTGTGGAGTATGAGGCATGCGGTTTCGTAGGAGATGCATCAGCTCAGTCACTTTTTGGTCATGCATGGCATTCGCTGGAAGCACCACCATGAAGGCAGAGCAAATAGGAGAAACACGAGCTAGAACCTCGACTCGATGCAGAGCAACGCGCTCTGCCCGATCGACTACTTTATCTCCGAATTCCTCTAGGCCTCGATGCCCTAGGAATCCCGTCTGAACATCGGGACAATCCATCAAGGCGATACCATAGTGATCGAGCTGTTCATCAAATGCGATGAGAGGAATCGAGATTGCAGCCTGGACCCCGCTGCTAAAACCGGAAGTCCGATCTCCATCTGACTCCCCAAGAGATATTCCAACCGGTCTCGTTCTCGTATCGTTGTACTGTTCCGCCGCTAAAACCGGATCCTCGGAAAGCCGTTCAGGTATGCAGCCAAAAAGCGCCTGCAAGCGGTTTTCTACATAACTCCAAACCTTTGCATCGCGACGGAAGGAATTCGGTAGCCATAGAACGAACCGATGCGTTCCCTGCGTATTGGACGAACCAACGAGAACGCGGCGGCGCCCCTCGTCCGATAGAAATGTCGACACGAGTGAACTCTTGCCCGCATTCAGCAATCCCATCACTGCGATGATAGGCACCGCGGGGGCAGATAGGCAAACCCTGGTATCCTGCAAAAGAGACCGAATCTCCCGAATCCTTACCTGCCCGCCTGAGACGAATGATTCGAGAAACTCAGCAAAGGAGTACTGAACCGCTTCGCGGTCTGTACCAGACGCGATCACCCATCCATCCGGTTTCGGGTTCTCGAGAATAGACGCGATTTCATCCAATTTCTCAGGGATGTCTGGTACCAGATTGCGGCTTGGCTCCACGCAATTCAATCCTTATCCTGAAAGACATGCCGAATTGGACGGTTCCCATTCCTGTGGACAACAACACATACTGCAAATTTTCGGGAATTTTAATCGCAACTCGGCCGAAGGGAAGCAATTCCACGCCCCGCAATCTAGTATAGTCGCGCGGTTCATCCCCGCCTTTTCGAAGATCTAAAAGTTTGGGGCAGAAAGTTAGTTTAACCCCGTAGCCTAACAACGGTTCGACCGATGTTGTTTACGATGTACCACTCACCGTTTTCCCAGCCATTTGCAAGCGACCCATGTCCAGAAAAGAATTGACTGTCAATCCGCGGCAACTCACGTTGCTGATGATTCTACTGGTCGCCGGTCCCATCGCTTGCGGTTTACTCCTCTACGCTTTCTCGAAACCGATGGAGGAGCCGCCACTGCCTGCTTGGATCAAATTGGATACAACCTGGATTGAATCCAAGGAAGGAGAGAGGCGGTTGCTACCCTGTATCGTCGTGAAGAACATCTCCGACGCACCCTGGGGAAAGCTGTCGATCGGTATCAACGAGCAGTTCTACAGTACAGGGAATATGGAATTGGCAGGTGGTGCCGAAACAGCAATACCGCTAGAAGCTTTCGTCGCTCGAAACGGAAGCACACGATTCCCCGTCGCCACACGCAAAGTAGAACAAGTGACTGTGTTCGCACAGCTGAGCACCGGTGCCCGCGGAATCAGCGAGTTCTACCTAGTAGAAGATCAAAGCGAAAAAGAAACGGAGTGGCTTAAGCCCTCGTCCGCCATCAACCTCGATTCTTCTCCATGATAACCATGACGATCAGAGCCAACAGCGCTCGCAATTCGTCATCTGCATCCAGCTCTGCGACTTTATCAATCACGAAATAGCGTTCGAAGATCGAAGGCTTTTTGGTCAGTTTCAATGCCGTGGTACCATCCGCCATGTCGACCAGGTAAGTCGGATTGATCAAATAAATAAAGAAAAATCCGAGCAGTGGAATGTCCCCTAGGATAGACTCGACGATTCTTTTCCATGGATCCTGCTCATGGATAAACATATCGATACGGCCATCTTCTAGGACTTCGTAGTGAGCAGCCCATAGCGAGCGCATCCCTCGTCGGCGCACACCACCCCACGGGGTTCCGTCCGTAGATGAAAAAAGATAATTCGCCGAAAAATCAATGATTCGATCGGCAGTAATATCGAACAACTTCTTCTGTTGCGAGGGGTCGGCAAAAACCTCGATCTTCTCTCGGAGACGAAACAACTTTTGCTTCACGAATAGAATCGATTTTCCCCCCGCATCGCGAACGTGGATCTGCTGCGATAACGAGAAAAGGGAAAACCTCATTTCGAGGGGGTATTGCATGGATTGCTTTCGATGAAATCTTTCAAGGGCTTTGTGGAAGCTATATTATCGGGTGTGTCCATGTCTTTTGAAGTCTCAGCCATGCCTCAAACCCCCAAATTATTCTGTTTCTCTCGTCCCAGGCCAGTGTTCGGTCGCCTTGCTAGAACACCATCAACGTAATGTCTATCGAAGAAACAACGCGCCTGAAGGACGAGCCTCTGTGAGCCCCGCCACTCTCGCAAACTTCTCGCTTCCTCTGAGAACTCTGATTTCCCACAGACAGGCTCACTTTTTTGCAAAAACAATTCCTTTGTCGAGTGCTTTCAAAACCGTTGAGATCGATAACTCCATGGCACTGGGTGCGAGTTCCTCTCAGAAAGATCGATTTCCTATGGTTGCCTTGCGCCCAGTCATGCATCCGATCGAACAATCGATCCGGTGTTGCCTCCGAATCAAATGAACTATTACCCTACCAACGGCACTTAAGAGATTCGGGCAAGGCGATCCCTGTTCATTGAATCATCAGGAATTCATCACTAAATTCACGGAATAGAGCTAACATCGGTGACTCGACCCCCATTAAAACCTAGAACCAATCCGTAACGCATGGCCCATCATCGATCCAAACCATCCGTCGCCCTACCGGAAGCCCCCATCCATCGATGGCTTGTTCCTGTCAAAAGTTTCTTGCAAATCGAGGCAGCCAGCGGAGGTCTCTTGCTGCTATGTACGGTGATTGCATTAATCCTGGCTAATTCACCCTGGGGACATGCATTTGAATCCTTCTGGGAAACGGAACTCGCCTTCTCGATCGCGGGATATACGTTGCATGGACATCTTGGGCATCTGATCATCAATGATGCCCTCATGACGGTTTTCTTTTTCGTGGTCGGTTTGGAAGTCAAACGAGAAATTGTCAGCGGTGAACTCCAAGATCCTCGCAAAGCGCTACTACCCATCGTCGGAGCGATCGGTGGAGTCATCGCACCAGCATCGATTTATGCGTTGCTTCAATGGGACCAATTGGGGCAAAGAGGTTGGGCTATTCCGATGGCCACCGATATCGCATTTGTCGTAGGAATCCTAGCTCTGTTTGGGAAACGAGTTCCCTTTGGATTAAAAGTATTCCTATTAACTCTCGCCATTGTTGACGATCTGATCGCAGTCTTGGTGATCGCTTTTGTTTTCACCGAATCGATCTCCTTGGGCTATTTGGGATGGGCCGCGTTGGGATGCTGTCTTACCTATGTCCTCAACAAAATCGGTGTTCGATCGGTCATGATCTATGTGATCATAGGCATAGCGATTTGGCTGTCCTTCTACCACGCGGGTGTTCACACAACCATTTCAGGTGTCATTCTCGGTCTGATGACACCCTCGCAAGCATGGATTAGCAAACATACCTTGGTGGATGTCATGACGAGCTTTTGGGAGCGACTCACGACCGAGGAAAAGGAGAATGACGATGTACCCATCGACCTCGAGCAATTGGAGTTTGTCGCACGGGAATCCCTTTCACCTCTCCATCGACTCGAAATGTATCTCCATCCATGGGTCGCATTTTTCATCATGCCAGTATTCGCTCTAGCAAACGCAGGTGTCCCTTTACAGGCCAAGCCACTCTTCGATTCAGTGACCATCGCCGTCGCGCTAGGGCTAGCGATTGGCAAGCCGCTCGGGATTGTCTCCGCAAGCTTGCTGGCGGTTCGATTAGGGCTGACGAAATTGCCCGAGGGAGTCAAAGTCTCAACCTTTGTGGCAGGCGGCTTTCTGGGAGGAGTTGGATTTACGATGGCTCTCTTCCTGAACTCACTCGCTTTCGCTGGCGAGGAGTATACGGACCTTTCTTCGGCTGGAAAGGTCGGTACTCTGATCGGATCCATTCTGAGTGCGACCATTGGCTGCGTGATCCTCCTCTGGAGTTGTCGTTCAACAGTTCCATCGCCGAAAACAGATGAATAACATTCGCGCTCTCGTCATCGAGTTCTTGTCCACGAAGTCGATCGCTAGGCTTTGCGAAAATCTCCTCCGACCCGCACCAGAGCCCATACTCTCTCGACTTAGACCATAGTGTGTCGCTATCGTTCACTTCGGACCAAGAAGGAATCTGCAAAACGATTCACCCCGTCACTCCTGCTTCGAATGCGTCACCTACATTCGAGTGCCCCGAGTCTCTGTCGATGGGCATCCGCTCAGATCCAAATCCAATTTATGAACCCAGCTGAAGGGTGCAGGGATTGTCATGAACCAAATTCGGTGGTTTGCGACATCCTATCGATGCAATGCCGAGAGCAAGCTGCTCCAGCGTATCGTTCCGAGATTTGAAGCTCGGTCGAATGCCTCACGAGCGAAGATACTTGATCTAGAATCCTGTCCATCCAATTTCAAAAGAGTGGCCAACAGCAGCAGTTCGTTGACACTCTCTGAATCGCTCGATAGAGCCTTTTGAGAAATCGCATCCAAACTACTATCCAAGTCGATGTTCGATCCTTTCAAGTAATCCCGTAAACGAGGAACATTCAATTCGCTCGCCGTCAATCGACTTCCTCCAGCGACAGCTCTGTTCCATGGCTCGAGCACTTCTTCCATCAGAACATCGGAATCCGGCAAGAAAAGCTTGATCACACCGCACCGCAGATAGGTTCCCGACCCGAGGGGCTGATGGTTCTTCAGCATACTTTCGCAGGACTTGGCAGCACTTGCAAAGTCTCCCTCCTTCATGAAGCGGTCGATCACTCCATTAGCCGACGCGGCCCAGGCAGCGCTCGATGGCTCTAACGGCATGACCGAGGGCTTGAATCGGATTTCGGTTCGAGGTTTTTCATCTTGGGTCGAAACAAAACGTATTGTTCCACTGGTCGGATCCTTCGGGGGCTCTCCATGGGTCGAAGCGACTTCCCGCTTTACAACGGGCATTATCGCCGGCTCAAATTCACGCGGACGGTACCAGCGTCCAGATCCTGAAAAATCACTTTGAGCGAGAGAGACATTTGGCGTACGCGGCAATCGCAGGTTGACTAACTCCTGCTGATGGACTGCCAGACCAGAACCGAAACTCGTGGTCACGCCACACCATGGGATAACGGGAACAGGTGCAAAATAGATTGGCTGCAGGGGCATGCACCAAGGATCGATCGAAACCGGGCGTATCGTCGTCGGGTAAACAAAGTGGTAGCTCGGATATCGGGTGATTGGGTAATAGCGAACATGCACAAAATGACGCGAAATGCAGTTCCAAGGTCGGTAGAGATGGAAGTGCGAATAATGGTTGGCAAAGACGTTCTGATGCCAGGAGGTGTAGCAACCCCACGGATGGTGAGCTAAGCATTCGCCCGTAATGATCGAACCGGCACAGGCTGCAAACAAAGTCGAAAAGAAAACGTGCATGCGCTGTTTGGGAAAACGACAAGCAAAAAAGTACCGGGTAGCTCGCGTTACACCCTTAACAATCGCAGCCGCAGAATGCAAGAACTTTGGTGTCCTGGTAGGTTTCGTACCACCTCTCGCCTTAAGATCGCTCAACATCTTATCCTCTGCCTCCTATTCCTCGACCGAATCCCCTTATCATAACCCACAGAAGAGGCAAAGCACGAACTTGGCACAATATCTACGAGCATTTTCAGCTGCCAGCATTTGCACTCTTGAGCGTTTCTGAGCCTTTGGTGCTCCGCGCTCGCCAGGATGGCAATCTGCTAGATCTGCCCTCTCGAGCGGAAAACAACGAAGTTACAATTTGGTTGCCCAATGGGCGACTGGCTGCACAACCGCAGAATACGGAGATCCAGGTCCCGCCTAAGCAGAGGAATACCGTTATTTTAGGTTCATGGATTCAGATTCAACCCATGGTAGGATTCGCACCTTCCGGGTTCATCTTCGTCAAAAGCGGGCAAGTTCGGTGGCCCTAAGATACCGTTTTGGAATTTGTAGCGGCGCAGCCCTTTGGAGTGCGGTGGCGCTAGACACCGCTTTGGAATATACCCCGTTCCAGTTTTCCTCAGTACCAATGCTTGGAAACCGTAGTCGACCGTTCCGATCCGTCGCCAGCTGTACTATAGCGATACAGCATTGGAAATTTCCTCCCTCGCATCGAGCTGTGGACCTTGAGACGTGGAACTCCGTTCCATTCCAAAGCTGCGCTGTGCAGTAAATCACTCCAAAAGGAAGTCTGGAACTGCAAAGTACGTTGGCATTTGGTTATATCTCGCCCTTTGGAGTGCGGTGGCGCTAGACACCGCTTTGGAATACATCCCGTTCCAGTTTTCCTAAGTACCGGACGAGTCGTTCGAGCTAGGCACTGTACGACGAGGCTGGCACTGTACGACGAGGCTGGCACTGTACGACGAGGCTGGCACTGTACGACGAGG
>JBBAXA010000019.1:0-17791 GCA_040396935.1 Pirellula sp. | reverse complement strand
CTGGCACTGTACAATGGGGACTTTCCCACCTCCGAGGGCACGCTGATTCGTAGACGCTACATCACAAGCCCATCGGATCACGAGAGAATACGGGTCAATCGGCTTGCTCTGCGGCTTCCGATAAGCCTGAAATCAACCGATTGGTAGTGAGAAAAAATTCCTGAAAACCAATATTGTTATGGATCAATCCGGCTGAATTGGGGAACGTGGGCTAGGCCTGATAGAGTGCGACATTGCGAGGCTGAGAACAATTTCAATCAAGAATCCCAATCGCTTCGTTTCGCTGACAAAGCGCGGGCGAGACCCAACTGCTATCGCGATTTATTGGACGAAGACCTCTTAACTACCGATTGGCAACTTCGAAATTCAGCCGCTTTCCCTCTCGTAAAATCTCGAAGGGAATCTTCGTGTCATCTGACCGACGATTCTTCAAGAGGTACCGTATGATATCCGTTTCACGTATCAAATCCTCCTTACCCGCGACACGCAATACCACGTCTCCTTTCTGAAGGCCTGCGCGCTTGGCCCGGTCGTGTGGTGCATATTGCCCGACATGCCCGATGCGGAGAGCAAGTCGGTCGGTGGTCAATCCAAGCTCCGTTCGCTCCGGAGCAGTGAGTGGCTGCAAGACCATCCCGCCTAATGCGAGACGGCGTAGTTCCCAAGTCGAAACACGCCAAGAAATATCATCGAGAGACTTCCAGTCGTTCGGTAGGAACAGTTGCAAAGAGACCGGCTGGTCGTTTCGCATGACATCGACCTTGATGCTCGTGGGTTCATTCGTTGTATTGTGCAAGACCCATTGCAAATCAGCGATACTGATAGGAGGCTGCCCCTGAAATGCCACGATGCGATCTCCGGAACGGAGACCTGACTTGTCCGCAATCGATCCAGACTCAACCTCCTCGATGGTGGCACATTGATTGACGTCCATTTTCAGTCCCAGAATCTTCGGGTGCGGATAGGGGAAGAGCAACTGCGGGGGAAGATCTGCCGTCGGCGTTCGATTTAATGCAAATGCTTTTTGCGCGTCACCGATTTGATGACAGTGGATGCAGTTTTTTACAACTTGCGGTCCATCGAAATCGAGTTTGGATTCATATTTAGTCAAATGAGGGTACTGCTCCGGGGAGAGGATTTTCTCTTCCCCCGGCAATCTTGGCAGAAGTGAGGCTTGCTTACCGGCCAGTCGATCCCGCATGGATTCAAAATGGTCGAACCATTGCAGCACTTGCTGCATCGATGCACCGAGCCCCTCGATCGAAACATCGTCTTTCCATTCCGAATGGTGCGATCGAGTCCCGTAGCGTCCGATCAAAGTCCCATCGGGATGAAAAAAAAGAACGGTAAAAGACTGGTCAAAGTCGAACTGATATTTTGTAAGATCGATCCCATTGTTGGAAACTTGCCTTACGCGTACGAATCTCTTCATCGCGTCGAGAACCGCTGGATTCTGTTCCATCAAATCATCATCTAGCTTGACGCATTCAACGCACGGGATACATCGAAAAACTACCAGGAGCGGTTTGTTCAACCGAGAGGCTTCCAGGAATCCCGCGTTCAAATCGTTGTAATGCCACAAACCAGACTTCGAGACTCGCAGGCGATCGTTGCGAACTTTCTCTTCACGAGACTGAGCGATTACCTGCTGCATCAGGAACGAAAAAAACAAGACAACCAACAAAAGTATTCGCATGGTTTGGCTCCATGATTCGATTCGGTAGAACGCACCTAAAACGTGCACGAACTAGACTTGAAGGATGGTTCTGCAATTCGCATTCCATCAATTCCTTTATTTTCGATATCGCCGAGCAACGTCAGAGGAATAAACGCTCTCGCGGGCCTGGCTGTCTCGCTGCGATCGAACTACCTCGTGAGTCAATCGTTAAAACGATTCCCAGCGTGAAATTCTAGGCACATCATCGTTGCACGCGTGCCGACCCACCCTTTGCGAGAGCCTCTACCTCTGGCAGCTTGGCCATGGTCGTGTCTCCTGGGAAGGTTGTGAGCAGGGCGCCATGGGCCCAGCCTAGTCTGAGGGCCTGTTCGGGCTCTTTGCCTGCCAGCATGCCGTAGATGAGTCCGGCAGCAAAGCCATCTCCGCCTCCGATGCGATCGACGACATCCAACGAACAGGTTGGGCTAACATATCGCTTGCCATCGTACCAAAGGACTGCAGCCCACTCGTGGCGATTGGTGCTGTGGACTTCGCGAAGTGTTGTTGCAACCATCTTCACATTTGGAAATTTCCCAACCGCTCGTTCAATCATGGTAAAGAATGCATCGGGATCCAACGAGGATTTGGACTCGACATCCTGTCCTTCGATACCGAGACCCTTTTGCAGATCCTCCTCATTTCCCACGAGCATGTCTACATTCCGGACAATTTTGCCGATCTGCTCCTGAGCTTTCGAAGCGCCTCCGATTGGAGCCCATAGTTTTGCTCGGTAATTGAGATCAAACGAGGTGATCGCACCGGATGCCTTAGCCTGTTGCATCCCTTCGATAATCAACTCGGATGTTGTCGACGAGAGGGCTGCAAAAATCCCGCCCGAATGGAACCACTTCGTTCCTGCACCAAAGATCGTCTTCCAATCGAAGTCACCCGGCTTGAGAAGCCCACCCGCTTCATTCGATCGATTATAAAAAACAACAGGCGGGCGAACACCGAGCCCGCGATCGCTGTAAACAGTCGCGATATTTGGACCTCGAACACCGTCGTGTTCAAAATGTTTATAAAAAGTTCGGACGCCCATCTCTTTGACTCGCGCCTGCACCAACTCTCCAATACCATAGTTCACCATCGCCGTTGCGATGCCTGTTTTCAAACCGAAGCAGTCCGCTAGGTTTGCAGCGACGTTGTATTCTCCTCCTGACACATGGATATCGAAAGAACGAGCTTTCCGAAACGGGATGATCCCGGGATCCAAGCGATGAACCAAAGCGCCGAGCGAGAGAAAATCGAGATCGCATTTATCGTTGCGAATAGCGAGTTGAGCCATTATGTCTCCGAAAATACACGTGTTCGTAGGTTGCCATCGATCGATGGGCTGCCGCAAAGAGCACCCAGCCAATCGCGATTAGATTGTTGTCGAAGAAAATCCACCGTCAACGACTAGATTGTGTCCATTGATGAAGGAAGATGCGCTCGAGGAGGCGAGGAAGATCACCGCACCTGATAACTCATGAGCGTAACCAAATCGTCCCGCCGGTGTATGGTTGATAATCTGCTGGCCTCTCGGAGAGAGACTGCCGTCTTTATTGTAGAGCAGGGCTTGGTTCTGCTCCGCAGGAAAAAAACCGGGACTGATGCAATTCACTCGTATGCCGCGGCCGGCCCATTCGCGTGCCATGAACTTGGTAAAGTTGATCACAGCCGCTTTCGCCGCCGAGTAGGCGACAACACGAGAGAGGGGAATGATCCCTGACATAGAAGCAATGTTGATGATGTTTCCCGCATTACGGACCAGCATGGTTTCACCAAAAACCTGGGAGGGCAACACGGTTCCACCGATAAGATTCAATTCAAAAACACTGTTCCATGCATCCAACGGCAGCTGACAGAAGTCGTCTCCCGGCTGCAGGGTGGCCTTGGGTTGATTGCCACCTGCGGCGTTGACCAGGATATCGACGGGACCCAAGGTTTTTTCAATGATGTCACGGGCTTTCGTGAGCGATTCGCGATCCAGGGCGTCTGCGGCGTGAAACACAGCCTCTCCTCCCTCTCGGCGAATTTCCTCAGCGCAGTGCATTCCTCTCTCGGCGCTCCTGCCCAGGATAGCAACACGAGCCCCCGCCGTTCCGAGAGCTTTTGCCATCGCACCACCTAGACTTCCCGTCCCACCGAGCACGACTGCAACTTGATCATTTAGCTGGAATAGATTGCTGGACATTTCGTTCGATCAGGAAAAAGGTACTTTGGGGGACGGATAGGTTTGCTGGAGGGTGATTTCGCATCGCGTTTCGCGACGACCTAGGAAATCATCGCTAGAAGCCGATCTACAAGATCTCTTTCGTCAACTGAGTCAACAGTTGTGTCGCATGCAGGATCTCGGCTTTCTGTCGTTCCGGTTCCTGCGGGATTTCGCGTTCAATCGTTAGCGGTCCTCGGTAACCGATCTCCTTCAGGGTATTCAAGTAGGCCCGCATATTGACGTCACCCTGGCCCAGCGGAACCTCGCAACCCCATGTCACTCCAGGCTGTTTGCTCCAGGTTCCATCCTTGCAATGAACACTACGGACATAGCGACCCACCATTTTCAAAGCTGGAATCGGTTCACCCGTTCCATACAAAATCATATTGGCAGGATCGAAATTGATAAACAAATTTTTGCGACCGACATCTTCGATGTAGTGCAACAAAGCCTCTGCTGTTTCCTGCCCAGTCTCCAAATGGACGCTTTGCTCATTCGTTGCAGCATGATCGCAAAGCTCACGTGTCACCTCCAAGACATCCACATAATCTTTGGAATTCCGATCGTGCGGCACAACTCCGACATGCAAACCGACGACAGAACAACCCAATAGGCGAGTGAAGTCCGAAATCTCCTTCATCTCAGCCAATCTCGTTCTTCGGGTTTCGGCAGGCACCAAGCCGATGGTTCGTTCCACGGTAGGAATATCGGCGTAGCTTTCCCCTTCAAAACCACCGAACACGCACGTCAACTCGATTCCATACTCCTTAAGACGCCCCAGGAATTGCTCGGCCGCTTGAGGCGTTCTGCCATTCGCATGGGGAGTGTGTAGTTGAATCGATGGGACACCTAGCTCGTGGGCTACTTCCAGCCGAACTCCCAAGCCAGCATCGATACTAGTAAAGACGCCTAACGACCATGGGGCTAGTGGCATTCTCAATACCTCCAAATCTCAAAGACAATGACATACGGTTCTAGGATTCAATTCGATAGGCACTTGATGATCAACCACCCAACATCCTGGATCTGGCCATCGCATCCTCTGCCAACTGGATAAAGCGTTGATCCTGAGTTCCTGCCCAAGCCTTCTGGTAAGTGACACTCAAAATCGTGTAGTTAAAGGCCTCGTTGGGCTCGAGCTGACAAGCGGCTTCGGCATGTTTTACGGCAGACAGGTGATCGCCGGTATTCGTGAAGATGCGTGCGAGCGTCAGGTGCGAGAGTACATGATCAGGCGTTTCTTCAATCAGAGTGAGTAAAAGATCGCGAGCTTCTTCGTACTTTCCCTGATCCTTGAGTTTTTCAGCCTGGTTGAATTTTTCCTTGGTCGCGTTCATAGTTCCAAAAAAGCGGGTTGTTCCGGTTGCAAAGTCGCGTGATTGTAACCAATCGACCTTCGTGCAGGATAGGGCACGCGCTCACAAACCTACGATGCCGCGGACTCTTTCAAACCTTTGTCCATGATTTTCCTCCGCCGAAGAGATCGTTCAAAATATTGCGGCGGTTTTGGGCAGCACGGTTTGACAGCCCCTCTCGGCAACCTACGTTTTGGTAGCGGAAGGACTTTCCTCAATGTAAGGGGTAGGTCTTCCTTACCGTTCAATTCGTATGCGTCTTTCGATCCACGAGATGGAAATTCCGGGCAGGAATCATTCCCCGTCTCCTTTGGAGGATGTAGATCGTAGCCCCCCGTCTCTTAGTGTCCTATGGGTTGAATTTATGAAAAATTTAGCGATGAATCTGAAGCGTTTTCTGAAAAGCGAGGATGGTCCCACTGCAGTGGAGTATGCGGTCATGCTCTCCCTCATTATCGTTGTATGTCTCACCGCGGTACGAAGCATCGGGACGAAAGCGAGCTCGACCTTCACGAGCGTATCGACGCAGCTCGGCTCCTCGAGCTAGTTCGCGATGCACATTCCATGGTATCCTCACATCGGAGGGTACGATTCGAGGAGCGATCATGTACGAGGAACGCGATGATCGCTGTGTTGCATAGGACATCGGGTGTCGAGGGATTCCACAGCTCTCCTGACTGAGCTCGGTAAAAAACCATCGGACCAACTCTGGTACTAGGGGACATTTCGCTCGATTTTCCGAGGGGATCGTGTCTCAGCTGGGTTATCCCAAAAAGAGCTTTCTCACGGGATTGACGTGCATCCACGGTTGGAGTGCTTCGTTTTTTTCAAAGGACTTAGAAGAACCGACTATGCATGAATATCCGACTGGTTCAACTTCCTTCTGCGCCAAAGGCGGTCGAGACTGGTCCAGCCCCAGACCCTGGTATCGGGCTCTCTTCGCCCCACCCATCAGTACTACTTACATCCGGTCAAATTCACCTCTGCCTGGGCCGCAAGCCAACGTATTGAATGCATCGGCAATCTTCGCCGATGATTGCCACGTCTAAGCGATCTAGAGAAGCGATTTAGTTGGTTCGATCGATCCTTTGAGGAAAACGAAACGATCCTATCGCCTCAAAGGAAGCGATCTCTTCACATGGTTGTCGTACGGGCGCATTTGTCTTTCCAATACTCTGTGGCTGCGGCGAATCGAAACCTCGGAGGCTTTTCCTCACTTCAATCGCTAGAAACTGAGCCCATCCACGCTTCATGAACTCTTGCGAACACCGTTCGGTGGAACGGTAGTACGGTGTATAAGCACTCCCATCGTAGCGCATCCAGAATAAACCGTAGGTCCTGAATCGTTTTACCCGCAGCTTTTCCTTAACTCGAATTTTTCCTCGAGTTTTACTCTCCTTTCCAGGTAGCAAAATTTGACAGGTATCGATTCTGTCCTAAGTTTCGTGTGGCGTTTTCGAGTTGAAACGCTGGCCGCCAGTCGCGGTACATTTACCCCAGGCAAGCTGAAATCGTGGCGATGAAATCAGCCGTACCTTTAGGGGGTTACTTTAGTTCGTGCTCGGGCTAACCGAGTTTACCTGTCGGAGGGTAGATCCATGAAGAATTTCGCCATGAAGATTAAGCGATTCCTTAAGAGCGAAGATGGCCCAACAGCTGTCGAATACGCTGTGATGCTGTCGCTGATTATCGTCGTATGCTTGACCGCTGTTTCCAGTATCGGAAAGAACGCAAGCTCGACGTTTACAAACGTTGCGAGCCAGCTTGGGTCTTCAAGCTAGGTTGTCCGCTCTTGTTTGCATTCGCGAACAATCCACTTAGGCATTGGCCTAATCTCTATTGCATACCAACTCCGGGAGTTGTGCTGAGTTTTCTCAGTGCAACTCACCGGTTGGTGCAATAAAGCAAAGGAGTTGTTGGATATGAATCAAGTATTTTTCCCGATTGAAGCAGTCGCTGGTCTGTGGGAGCTGATTTGCTTTGCAGGAACTCTCTTTGGAGTGATGACTGTTTGGCTAACGGGTCCTAGATAATCCTGGATTGTTGTATGGGATGGATGAAGGAGAGTTGGGAATGGTTGGAGGAACAATCATGCAAGGTATTGTTGATCACTGGCACATATGGTTGGTTTCGATTGTCTTGGTCATCGCTGCGGTTATCGATGGCTGGAAATTGAAAGTTCCCAACTGGATTACCTACCCGATGATTGTTTCGGGTTGGATCTTTAGCTACGCAACCGGTGGAGCAAGCGGTTTGGGTTGGAGCCTGGTTGCCACTTTCTTTGGCTTGGCATTGCTTTACGGTATCTACATGGTAGGTGGGATGGGGGCGGGGGATGTCAAGTTACTCGCTGGTATCGGAGCCTGGGTCCATGCAGAGCATACGTGGAATATCTTCGCTGCGACGGCTATCGTGGGCGGTATCATGGCGCTTTGTATGGTCGCGTACACCGGACGATGGAGAAAGCATTTCGAGCAATTCAATATGCTGCTTGGTGAATTTGTCGAAGTCCGTGACGCCGAAGCGCTTTTTCAACGCGCAGCTGAGAGAAAATCTCGCATGTTTCTACTCCCTTACGGAATCCCGATGACCATCGCGGCCCTCGGATACTTTGTCGTTCAAGGGATGTATCTCTAATAAACTATTGCCTGGATCAACGCTCTCTCGTGGCCGTTAGGGCGAACTCGGGCACACTGCGACGTGCAGGCCAACCGTTAAAATAATTCTAACTGGCGTGCAGATATCGATTCCTGAGGCGAGAAATCTGTCGCGAGTTGGTCTGCATGGAGTGTTCCTAGAACTCGTCCGGCGAGAGCCATTCCTGACAGTAGTGCGCCCTCGATGTTACTGGTGCGGAACCAATCCCCACAAACTCCCAGTTTTGTAGTCGAATCCCACTCGCAATCTTCTTGCGAACACGCTTGGTCGACCGAAGCGTAGAGCCATCTGTGGCTTTGTCGATAGAGAGGTTCCGGCATCGCGACAGAAACCAACTTTGCCAGCTCTTCCAACAAGAGATTCGAAACATCATCCTTGCTTTGCTGGAGATAGGACTCCGCCCAAGCATGATTGCTGTGTAAAATCCAACAATCCAACTCCTTGGGTCGATTCGGCTTGCTCGAATCTCGCGCGATCCAACGAATAGGCCCGTGGTTAATAAACGCACCGTCGAACGGGACCTGCCAACGTTCTGAGAAAGCGACCATGACGCCCCAGCACGGCGACATCCGAGCATTCGCTGCTCGTTCATGCCAACCGCAAGGCTGCGGTAGCAGCGGTATGCATTGAGCCGGAGGGCAGTTCCATAAGACGGCGTCAAACTCTCCCAGCAAACGCTCCTCTCCGCACCCCCCTTCCTGTTCCGCATAAATCCCGTACCGCTTACCGATCGATTCGACCCGCGTTACCTTTGTTTGCGAGACGACTGGTAGATCTTTCGCGAGGTGCTTACCAATCGTACTCATGCCAGGAACACCGACGAGTCTATATCCATTACTCTTGTCAACAACACTCTTGTCCGACTGGATTTCGACCAATCGTCCATGCCAAGGTTGAACAATCCCATCCGATAACCAGCTATCGATGAATTTGGCGACACGGGTATCCCGGCAGGTAAAGTATTGTGCACCATGATCGAACTGCAATGATTTTTCGATGCGACGCGTCGAGGCTCGCCCTCCAAAGGACCTCCCCTTGTCGAAGATAGTGACATGGCAACCGTTATCGATCAAAGAACGAGCGCACATCAATCCGCCCAATCCCGCTCCTATCATCGCGATCAACGGGTCTGTTTTATGGATGGGGCGATCGACAACTCGTCGATAATCTTCCAGCTTCAAGCGTTGCAAGTGTTCATCGGTCCGACGCGACCGGACCGACCCAAAGATTTTTTGTGGTGGTGAAAAGGGACGGTCGAATTGGCCGAGACACCAAAGAATACCGCCGTAGGATGCAGGGTTGCGACCATCCAACGCATAACGATGATTGAGATCGATCAGCATACGCAGCGCCTGGTCCGCGTTTCCTGTCCAACCTAGCAGGGCCTTACCCCAGGTCATCCGAACATTGTTATGCAGTTCCCCATGTTTCAGTAAACTTCGCTGGCAGGCATTCCAAAGCCCATCCTCGGTTTGGGCTCGCGCGAGCGATTCCCAAGAGAGCAAATGCTCCCGAGGATCACTTTGATGAGCATTCAAAGTCGCGACAGCCCAGGCCGGGAGGGTATCCAGAGTTTCGAAGTCATCGCGATAGTGACAATACCCGTACGCCATCTCCCGCCAGATGAGGAGTTCGTCCAGAAACTTTTCTGCCCGAAGCGCGTTAGCCTCCCGCGCCAATCGCATGGGCGACACCATCCCGTAGTGCAAGTATGCCGACATTCGACTCGAAGCGTTGGATGTTGGATCATTCCGATGCTTCTCATATCTCGAGATCTGCTTCCGTTTGAAATTTTCCCAACGTTCGTACCCGGCAGTACTCCCTCCGAGAGTATCGGTTACTGGGCCAATGGAGTGATCAATATCGCACTGAGCAAGGAGTCCAGGGATATCGGCAGATTCCAACTCCAAAGGCTCGAAGGGGAGCCTGCCATCGTAAAACGTCGGCAATTCGGCGACTGCGGGCCAATCCGAGGAAACTCGTTCTCGGTAGAGAGCCGATGTCGCCTGCCGATAGGCATAAGCTCGGTCAAACGCCTTTCCCACTAAAATAGGTGAAACAACGCAGGAGGAATCTACGAGAACAATGGGCACCGAACTCGTCGCTCGCAAACGCTCGGTCCACGCCTGGGTCGGTTCACCTGGGAAATCGTCGGTTACTAAAACGGTCGCTCGACCCGCCAGCCATTTGAGAGCCGGTACTCGGTAATCACGCCGATCCAAATGGAAGGCATAACGAATTCCGATCGCTCGGTACGAGCGAGACAGATCCTGAGCTCCCTGCAGACTAAACCAGTGATGCCGATCCGAAGCGAACCTATAGTTCTCGCTCACTCCCTGATACACCAGAAGTGGCAAATGCAATTTGTTTGCAATCCAGCAAGCGACGTCCAGCGACGGATTTTCATCAACCCTCAACGCATGATGCGTCCAGTAAACCACGCACTCTGCCAGTTCACCAGATCCGGTGTCTGAAACAGGTGCCGACGGAGAGCGATCCCCTCTACCCGAACTGAAGAGCCGAGCTCGCTCCGAGAGGTGCGGGGGAAGGTCCTCCAGTAAATTCTTGACGCGACTTGGTTGATCCAACATGAAAAAGGGTGGCCACGAGTGACTACTACCCCAACCGAAACGGTCAACCGTTGGGTATCCATCACTTCTTCAGGGCAAATCGGTCGCGGCACCTGGAAAAGCGGGTTGATGGTGGCAGTGTAGACCGGAGTCAACCCGTCCCCACCAAGAGGCCTCGCAGGCGATTCCGTCCCGAGTGCTACGCCCTCGGTGCGGAGGTAGGAAACCACCCTCCCTACCGCGCAGGATTGTCATCAACCCTTATTGCGAGCGTTGCAATTGAAAGAGTCGAAACATCGGATCGGAGATTTGCGACGCGCTTGCTTTGGTCATTTCCTCCGACAGGATTTGGTCCAACTGTCCCTGGAAGATGCGTTCGGCCTGTCCTCCATGGAAATATGCGGATTCCTCCTGCGTCGATCGCATCGACGCAATCATCTGCGAGAAAAGAGTCTGACCAACGAAATTCTGGAAGGCTTCGCGCAAGGGTTCTGTTGAACTTGTATCGGATACGCTTTCGCTACGGCTTTCCGTAGAATCCGATCGTTCCGTGCCAGCTTCCGTCCCGGCCATGGCATCTGAGAACAACGGAGTAGCGAGCCGAGCGATCTCCTCCGTTTTTAACCGTTGCCAGTCGACAGGCTGAGAGTTGCCAATGCCAGTCGGGATCGGTTGCGTCATAAAAATCTCTTTCCTGGAAAGGGATGCTACGAAAAAAGTCCCGAATCGAATACCGGTGACCTACCTAATCGAGAATGAGTTCACCATACAGGTTTCCTTGGCGATGGATCCCTTTGATGATGGAGATGATGTCCTGTGTCGGCACGTTGAGTACCTTGAGCGCCTCAACGAGATTTTCCAACTTGGTTTGCGATGGATTCTCTTTGGACTGGATGGGAACAAACCCACCTGGATTGGGATTGGAACTACTGCGGGGTGAGATAGAGAGATTGCCGTACGAGATGGCCAACGGAGCGATCGTGACATCTTCTCCTATACTGATGACCCCCTCGCGCTCACTGATCAGGACTCGTTTTTTGTTCGCCAAATTGATTAGTGGCAAATTCAGAATCATCGAAACGAACTCGACCGGTCGCTCTCGATAGATCTCCGGAATCTGTATCACGACATGGGTTTGATCGAGAGCCGTCGCTATCTTGGGCATCGGTCTGGGATTTCGATAACCGTCAGCTACCGAAGCACCGGTTCCCCCCTGTTCGTCGTATCGATTCACTTTATCGGCTACGAGTTGCGATGATGCGAAGGAGCTATGATTGGGGTCTAAAACGAGGGTGATCCGGTTGTTTTGGACGAATGGATTTCTTACCGACTGTTCCATCTTGCAACCGTTGACGATCTTCCCAGTGGTGGGGAGCCGCGGATCTTCAATCGTGATGGGACCACTTGCCAGAGCGTACGTCGTCGCTTGATCCGCTCGAGGACCGAGCATGTTGGTCAGGATAAGCACCCCACCCTCCAAGCTCTTGGCTTGAACCGCGCTCACTGTGCAGTTGATCTTGTCCCCCTGCGTAGCCCCTGCCGGTGGGATTCGTGCGGTAACCAAGACGGCCGCAACATTTTTGGCATTCGCAAATTCCTTCTCGACCAACCGGCCTTGCGGGTCGGTCGAGGCATTGCCACCCAAACCATTGAACAACTGCGCCAGCGTACGAATCGTGGATTTCAAATCTCCGTCGCCGGTTCCTTTGAGTCCCACAACCAACCCTACGCCTTGAAGTGTATTTTCCTCCTGGCCTTGCAACCTACAAATATCCTGAATCCTCAACTCCGCATGCGAAACCGAAGCGAGCCCGAAAACCATGAGCATCGCGATCAGCCGGCAGCGGAGATTGAAGGGGATCAATGTGTAAAGCATGTGTAAAGGGCCTGTATTAACTTCCAGGATCCATGGGTACAAACGGGCCGCAGCTATATCGAACAAACAGAGAACTGCCAATCGAATGAAAAGGTTAGCCTCGAGTTCCGGGGAATCCCTAGATCTCGCCCGAGCGTCGTCGTTTGGTCCTCGATCATGGGGCATATCAAAGAATCCGATCAAGGACCAGGGCAATCCTAAAACGGTTGGTAAATCAGCCGATCTGGAGAACCGGGTGAACCTGGGCAAACCATTTATCGCATCGAAGCCGCCGGCTCTTGACAGCTGCAATCGTCATCGGTCGGGTGAATCCAGTCGATTCGTTTGGAACAATTCAATCGATCCGAGACCCCGTCGCCCCAACGCTAAATGATGAAGTAAGATCGACCATCAGCCATCCTTACGGGAGATCAATTGAGTCAGTCGACTGAGCCAGAAGTCGATCGTTCTGAGTCTATTTCTTCAAATAGCAGACGCATCGTTCGCAAACTCAAGCAAAGGTTAAATAGCCTGCGAGCCAAAGCTGAAAGGCGCTAACACCCAGGGAAACTGCATGCCCTATGTGCGCACGCCAACGAATCAAGCTCATCAGAGACACGAGGACGATCGATGTCCCCAATACTTTGAGAAGCACGAAATAGGTCACATTGGGTGGAGGAGCACTCAAATCATACATCGACGAATACTCAAGATTCATCAACCATCGGCCTATTGGATTTTCCTCCAACTGGGGTAGCCAACTTGCATACTCGATTGTCAGAAAGATATCGTACGCAGAAACTCCAGCGACGACACAAACATAAATTAGAGAGGCCAAACCAGAGATCAACCATCGGTAGGGAATAGAGTGCCGTGGCCGCGAGCAACCGATCGATGGTTTGCGTTCTGAGTAGCTTGCTTTGGAGGCTTCCGGTCTCGCCGCTCGAGACTGTCCACTAAATGTGGCTGGCGAAGTGGGGCAATAGGCGATGTCCATGTGTGAACTCCTCGTGGTTTGCGAACTGGAATACGAGACCGGGCATGGAGAGGAGAACTCAGGGGCAAAGGATTGTGATATCCCGTCAAGCGATTGCTGTGCCAAGGAAATGGGACAGCAACAGCGATAAAGCATCTGGAGCAGAACAGTGGAACTCAAATACCATCTCAAAGGGAGGCAACGCACCCTTGTTCGACATGAAAAACTCCTTTGAAAAATTAATGAAGGTTCGAGGTTGCCTAATGAACGAGCAACTCGTTCGGATTCGAATCGCAGGACGAATCTCAGGACGAATCCAGGAAGCCCTAGGATCTCCCCTTACCGAAAGGGACAAGTTGTAAAAGGTCCCATAAAGCCGATTGATCAATACCTCGGCAGTCGACACTAGGCGATCGACCTCCCTGCCTAGGTGGCCTGGAATTACCTAGCAGCCCATTTAGTGATGACCGAAACCGCGGCGCCATAGGGAGCAGTGAGTTCCGACATTCCTGGCTGCCCGCTCGTTGGGCAACGGATCGGGATGAAAAGACTGCTATACTGCTCTGTAAGAATGATCTTTTCCTTATCGAAATCCTATGACTGTATCCGCTGAGAAAACGACCACGACTTCCCCGCTACTGACGAGCGAAATGATGGGGAAACTCGAACGTATGGAACTGGTCAGTCGAAAGATTTTCCGAGGACGGATGAAGGGAGAGAGACGCAGCAAGCGGAAAGGTCAGAGCGTCGAGTTCGCCGATTTCAGAAACTATGTTGCGGGCGATGATCTTCGATTTATCGACTGGAACCTCTTTGCTCGACTCGATCGGCTCTACCTCAAATTGTTTTTGGAAGAAGAGGATCTTCATTTCTTTGCGATCTTGGATGATTCCCTATCGATGGATTTCGGAGAACCATCCAAATTCTTCGTCGCGAAGCAGATTGCCGCAAGTCTCGGATACATCGGATTATGTCGTGGGGATCGGGTTTCCGTTGCAACGTTCTCAACGACGGGCAGCCCGACGGTTTTGAGAGGAAAATCGAACGTGCACAGGCTTCTGGGCTTTCTCGATGGAGCGGGGCCTCGATCAAGTAGTCCGACGATGGAGGAAGCCGTGAAGCGATTCTGCATGCGGAGCTCCGGCAAAGGTGTCGTCGTGATCGTTTCCGACTTACTCAATAAGGCAGGCTACGAAACCGCTTTAAGGATGCTAGTCGCCCGCGAGATGGATGTGTTTTTAGTTCACATCCTCAGTCCTGAAGAACTGGATCCAAAGCTCCAGGGGGATCTCAAATTGGTCGATTGCGAGGATGGTGATACTAAAGAGATTTCTGTTTCTTCTGCCTTGCTTCAACGTTACCAACAGACGCTCTCAGCCTTCATTGAACAAGCAAAGTCCTTTTGCAACAAACGATCGATCACGTATGTGCCGGCTCGCAGTGATCAAGCACTCGACACTTTGGTCAACGAGTATCTGCGTGCACGAGGTCTAGTCCGATGAATTGGATCAATGCTCTCTCATGGCCCCAATGGTTGCTTCTCGCGGCGATTCCACCAGCGGTCTTGAGCCTCTATTTCTTGAAGCTCAAGCGCAAGTCGATGGAGGTGCCGAGCACGCTCCTCTGGAAGAAGACTCTGGAAGATCTTCATGTGAATAGCATTTGGCAGCGATTGAAAAACAATCTATTGCTCTATTTGCAACTGGCATTTCTCGGATTGGTGATGCTCGCTTGTCTCCGTCCGGGCTGGAGCGGACAGGATCGAATGGGTGAGAGGAGAATCTATATCATCGACAACTCCGCAAGTATGCAATCATCGGATTCCCTTCCGAATCGGTTGGAAGAGGCTAAATCGAAGGTCAAGGATTTGCTCTCCAACTCGGGTGCGGACGATGTCGCTATGGTCATCGCATTTTCCGACCGCGCCGACGTTCGTCAGGGATTTACGAAGGACAAAAATCGACTGATCGCCGCAGTGGATTCCATCCAACCTACCAATCACCCTACCGATATCTCCGAGGCGTTGAGAGCGGCTGCCGGGCTTGCCAATCCCGGCCGATCCAGTTTTGACAACATGAACGATGTTCAGGTCGCTGATGCAATTCCCGCCACGGTGTATATTCTGAGCGATGGAGCATTCGGAGATTTGGGGGAAATCGACCTCGGTCGATTGAAGATCGAGTACCTGCCGGTCGGAAAAAAAGAAACTCCAAACCTAGCGATTCTCAGCTTCTCCGTGCAACGGAAAGAGGATACCCAGGATCAGCTCGAGGCCTTCGCAAGAGTCGGTAACTTTAGTTCCGAAGAGATTACCTGCACGGCTTCATTGGAATTGAATGGGCAACTCGCAGACGCATCGACCCTCCGCGTCGAGGCCAACTCCGAATCCGCGATCGTCTTTGAGCTAACTCAACTGGAGCAGGGCGAGCTGAAATTAGTACTGGATCATAACGATGCTCTGATGATCGACAATGTCGCATTCGCTGCGATTCGTCCTGCAAAACCTATCAGTGTGCTTCTGATAACCTCGGGTAATACCGCTCTGGAAACCGCGTTAACCACAGGTCGCTGCCAAAGAATCGCGAACGTTCGTATCGAACCGACCAACTTTCTGACCGACCCCGCCTATCTGGCCAATGAGACGGAATCGCTTTTTGATTTGATCATCTATGACCAATGCGCTCCTGACAAACTACCATCATCGAGCACCTTATTTATAGGGGCAGTTCCTCCCAGATCCATTGCGAACGACCCCTCTCTTCCAGAGACCGTAGCGGCATCAAAAAACCAGGAATGGATCGCGGGCAACAGTGGCGGTCCCATCATGATCCTGGATGTCAATCGAACCAATCCTGTCACTCAATATCTAGAAATGGGGGCAGTGAAAATCTATGAGGGGACACCGATCACACCGCCACAAGGTGGAAGTGTTCTTATGACGAGCGATCTCGGTCCCGTCTTTGCAGTCGCGCCGCGCGGAGCATTTCAGGATGCTGTCCTGGGCTTCCCGATTGTACGGTCGACCGATCAGGGTGTTGTCGTGAATACGGACTGGGGGATTCGAAGGAGCTTTCCAGTGTGGGTCTACTCCTGTGTGGAGTACCTCGGTGGCGGAATCACAGAAGCATCCGCGCCCACCGTTTCGCCAGGAAGCGCAATCGGGCTCACGCTCTCAACGAGGTTTAATGAATACACGGTTGTATCCCCCAAAGAAGAAAAGACGCAACTGGAGCGCAACGACGATTCACGTTTTGTGTTTACCAAGACAGAGGACGTCGGAACCTACAAAATATTCACAGACGATCCCACCAATCCTGTCGAAACGTTTTGCGTCAATCTGTTTTCGAATAAAGAAAGCGATCTGACGATCGCGGAGAGCGTCTCCATGGGGGCAGAGAAGATCGCTGCCAATGAAATTTCGATTCGATCACGGAAAGAACTCTGGCGTTGGCTCCTGCTGCTCGGCCTCGGATTACTCATGCTCGAGTGGATCATTTTCAATCGCCGAATCTTCGTCTAGCCCAAGTTCCCCAACTCAACCGCATTGATCAATGAAAACATTGGTTTTCAGAAATTTTTTCTCACTACAAATCAGTTGATTTCAGTCTTGCTGGAAGTCGCAGACCAAGCCGATCGATTAGTATTCTCTGGTGCTCCGATGGGCGTGTGATGCAGCGTGTGCGGATCAGCGTGCCTTCTTCGGTGGGAAGCACCACATCGACCAGCGCGATCTGAGATAGCTCTGTAAGTACCCTTCGCGGTTCGTCGCCCAAACCGACTCGCTTGCACTCTTCGCCCAAGGTGCGCCAGAGCACAAACGAAAGGAAGCAAACAAGGATATGGGCTAGAACGCGTTCCTCCTTTTGATGCCATACCGGACGAATCCGAAGATCAGACTTTTGAATCCGAAAGGCGTCTTCTGCTTCCGTCAGTTGGATGTAGGCCTTCCATAATTCTTCATCACTCCAATCGGTAATATTCGTACGAAGAATGTAACAGCCATCGCTCAACTCATGCCAATCCGTTTGCGGCTTGATCTTTTTCCATTCGATCTTCGCGTAGGTTTTGAGCTTGTCGTTATCCTTCGGAAGCACGTCGACTTCGAACAGATGAGAGGCTCGAGGCGTCAAATGGTGCCAGGCACTTTTTATGATGCTCTCCGCGCGTCAAACGGTGCGAGGCACTGTTTATGGTGCTGTTTATGGTGCTTTTTACGAAGTACTTTATGAATCGCCAAACCAGATCGCACCACATGTCGTCATCGATCCCGAATCTTCTATAGCTCGGTAATTCGGGGTACCTTGGGGGGTACTTGGGGGTACTTGGGGCCAGGCACAAACATTAGGCACAAATATTGTTTACGATTGCTTAGTACTGCGCGGATTCTTCTTCTGGTATTCCCTTGCGTCAGCCTTCGAAGGCGAAATCCGGGCGTCGGAGTAGAAAATACGGAGAGTTGCAGC
>JBBAXA010000018.1:56548-85641 GCA_040396935.1 Pirellula sp. | reverse complement strand
ATCGTTCTCACAGGGCTGCCACCGAGCTCCGAAGAGGTCCTCGAATTCCAAGAGTGCTTTCGGCAAGACCCCGAAGGAACCTACGCTGCGTGGGTTGACCGACTCCTCGAGTCTCCGCACTTTGGTGAACGCTTCGCCCGTCACTGGATGGACGTGATGCATTACACCGATACCTATGGATACGAGTGGGATATCGCAGCCAAGGGTTCTTGGGAATATCGCGACTATCTGATCCGTGCGTTCAACAGCGATATCGGTTTCGATCAGTTGATTCGTGAGCAGATCGCAGGGGATCTGCTGCCACAACCTCGACGGAACGAATCGGAGGGGATCAACGAAAGCTTGATCGGGCCGATGTTCTTTCATTTTGGCGAACGTCGCCATGGCAGCAGTATCGATTTTGCGGGAGTGCATCAAGAGATGGCGGATAGCCAAATCGATGTATTCTCAAAATCTTTTTTGGCGATGACCGTGGCCTGTGCGCGTTGCCACGATCATAAGCTCGATGCTATTTCGCAGCGCGATTACTACGCGCTCGCAGGGGTTTTCATGACCCCGCGTTGGACGAGTCGCAGTATCGACACCGCAGACAAGTATTCAAAGCAGATCCAAAAGCTTCGGCAGTTGCGAGACGAAATTCAAGATCGATTGGGACAGGCCTGGCAAAGGAAACTTCGCGAATCCTCGATCGACTGGATCGAGCTTTCCGAAAAATCTGCAAGCGATACCTCGTTCGATACCTTGGGCTACCCGCTCAAAGTATTGTTTCATGACCTGATCGCTTCATCTGCAAAAGAAACCAATCCGACGGATGGAGCTGGAGCGAACCTTGCAGAGCGATGGCTGCAGTTAGCGGAGCAGTGGCAGAAGGAACGAGATCGTAGACGCGAGCACAATCGTAATTTCACTTTGCTTTCCGATTTCTCGACACCACAGTTCCCCGAGGAATGGGCAATCGATGGCCCTGGGATGGCGAACGGTTGGGCTGCGGAGGGGACTCTGCGTGTCGCTTTGACTGGCGATACGATCGTTCATGAGTTCCTCCCTCGCGGCATACACACCCATGCTTTGTCGCCTAAGCTTTCCGGCGCGTTGCGATTGGTGGAGCCTCCTCGTTTTCCAAAGCGTCAAGTCAGTATTCGAATGAGAGGAGGTGAATGGGCGGGAGTTCGCCACATTCCTCAGAATGCTTTCCTGAACGAAGGACCTGTCTTTTTCGATCCCGCGTCCGGTCCGGCTTGGACGACGTTCACTGCCACACCGTTGAAGCATGGTGTTACCCGTATTTTGTCTGAGATATCGACCCCCGACCTGAATGCCAATTTCCCACCCCGTACGGGGGTCGCCCGAATGGGAGCGATAAAGTTACCGAATGAGGACAGCGGCTTCGATAAAAAGGGTTGGTTTAGCGTGACGCGTATCGTCGCACACGATAAGCCGGGACACCCCCTCGATGAACTCGATGTCTATACCGATCTGTTTACGGTACCTAAACCCGATACAGATGTATCGATCCAGCAAGCATTGCTCGATTGGTATCGACGAGTTCTCGATCGATGGATTGCAAAGCAATCGATCCCCGGCGACTCGCAGCTTTTGAATTGGTTGGTCCAGCGTGGAGTTCTCAGCAATGATTCCCAACAGTTTCCCGAACTGGGGCAGCTACTGGCAATTTATCGAAAAACCGAATCGACCATCGGATTCCCTCGCAGCGTGAATAGCATGGACGAGCGAGGCGTTCAGCCTGTCGACTATCGCATGAACGTACGAGGAGATGTTCACAACGAGGGACCTGCGATTCGAAGGAATTTTCTCGAGGTGTTTTCCGGAAAGCATAGCGTGGGGGATTCTTCGGGGAGCGGACGATTGGAGCTCGCCAACTATCTATCGAGCTCTGAGAATCCGCAAACCTCACGTGTCTATGTGAACCGTGTGTGGCAATGGATCTTTGGAACTGGCATTGTCGACACCCCGAGCGATTTCGGAAAGCTAGGTGGACGCCCCTCCCATCCCGAGTTGTTGGACTGGTTGTCGTTGCAATTCATCGAGGAAGGATGGTCAACGAAGCGGTTGGTTCGTCGCATGGTTCTCAGTGAAACCTTCCGCCAATCCGGTCAAGCAGCGGCCCTCAGTCGAGAAGTCGATCCCGGGAATCGGCTGCTCCATCATTATCCGACGCGCAGGCTCGAGGCCGAAGCGATTCGGGATAGTCTATTGGCAGTATCGGGACGACTGGATCGATCGTTGTACGGTCGCCCAATACGTCCACAGCGGGGTGCGGTCGATCCTCAGAAGCGTCTTTTCTCAGGACCGATGGATGGCGATGGACGCCGATCCCTCTATTTGGAAATGTCGGTCATGCAACCTCCTGAATTCCTGGTTGGATTCAATCTGCCGGATTTGAAAATTCCGACCGGACGACGCGACGTTACGAACGTTCCTGCGCAGGCTTTGTTGCTGATGAATAGCCGCTTTGTGACGGAGATGTCTGAACGCTGGGGGACGCGTTTGGTCAGCGAACCAGGCCAGAACCTCGAGGATCGAATTGCGAGTATGTTCCGGATAGCGCTAGGACGTACTCCCACGGAGGTAGAACTACAGAGTTGGCTAGCGGCGGCACGAGAGTTTTCCGACAGCGAGCAAGCGATCGCGATCGACCCTCAGGTCTGGAGTCGACTCGCTCACGCTCTCTTCAACACCAAAGAATTTTTGTACTACCGGTGAGTTACATGGCACGACACCTTTTCTCTCAGCCGCTTCCTTCACGACGATCTTGGTTGCAATCATCATCCGCGGGTTTCGGATGGCTGGCGTTCGCGGGGCTTGCGGATGCCGATCGTAAGGCAGCCAATACGGTTCGAGCCAAGAACGTGATCTTCTGCTTTATGGATGGTGGACCGAGCCACGTCGATACGTTCGATCCCAAGCCAATGTTGGCCATACGTCAGGGTGAGAAGATTGGCGAATCGGCTGTGTCACTGCGTTCACAGTCGGATGCCAATCGAGTTTGGTTGGGGAGTCCTTGGGACTTTCGGCAGAGGGGAGAGAGCGGACTGTGGGTTAGCGATTTGTTTCCTCATATCGCTCAGGTTGCGGATCGATTGTGTGTGGTCCGATCGCTCGTTGGGGAACTCCCCTTGCACGGTCAACAGAATCTCTTGTTGCATACGGGGCGAATCCTCGGGCAGGCGCCCAGCCTAGGTGCCTGGGTTAATTACGGATTGGGTTCCCAAAACAGCCATCTGCCGGGCTATGTGGTCCTCAACAATGACTGGGTTCCCAACGGTGGGTTGGAGAATTTTGGTAGTTCGTATCTTCCAGCCTCACATCAAGCGACCATGATTCGTGCAACCGGAGTTCCAGTCGATCATCTCGTACCATCGCTATCGCAACCTATGCAGAAGCGATTGCTCCGGCTTCTCGAAGAACAAGACCGAAGCTATGTCCGCGAGGTTTCGGACCCCAACGCGGTGGAGGGAGCCATTGCCAACTATGAGACCGCTTTCCGGATGCAGAGCGAACTGCCGCAGGTCGCAGATGTTTCCCAGGAGACAAAGTACACACGGGAATTGTATGGACTCGATTCATCCGATCCGCATCAGCGATTGTATGCCACGCAAGCGCTCCGGGCGCGGCGCTTAATCGAGGCCGGAGTTCGATTTGTCGAGATCACCTGCCCCAGTTTCGATGGCAATAATTCACCATGGGATCAACATGGGCAATTGAAAGTGAACCATCAGAAAAACGCTCGAATCACGGAGCAATCGGTCGCTGCATTGATTATCGATCTCGAACAGCGGGGCTTGCTCGATGAGACGATCGTACTGTGGGCGGGAGAGATGGGGCGTACTCCCCACACGCCAGCGGTCAAAGAGGGTTGTGGTCGGGATCATCATGTCAATGGCTACACCATTTTTGTGGCGGGTGGCGGTTTCCGAGGCGGTTTCGCATACGGACAAACTGACGAGTTTGGCAACTCGGTTGTGGAGAATCCACTCGATATTCACGACATCCATGCAACGATTCTGCATCAGATGGGAGTCGATCATCAGAAATTAACCTTTCGACATGGTGGACGCGACCATCGGCTAACCGACGTGCATGGCCGCGTAGTCCGAGAGCTTCTCGATGCATGATCTTCAGTCACGGAGCAAAGCGATACCCGGAATATCGAGTTTCTAAGTGCGCTTTGCCGAGCCAGCTTGTCGCTCAAGGATAAGGATCAGCAATCGGTTTCCATCAAGATTCGTTTCTTTGGCTCTTTCGCGTATGCTTGACTGTTTGCGATTGTCGCACGATAACGGTCGCCGGACTTTGATGATGGTAGATCCATTTCGATACCTTTTCGTTCCCGTCTTGGGATAGCAAGACCTCTGATCTATGCCACTGTTTAAGATTCTCTCGTTCGTCGCCTGTAGTTGTTCGCTATTGGTTGGTAGGGCTCTCCTCGGACAAACTGCCGATACGATTTTCAGCGGCGGTTCGATTCTGACGATGGCGGGCCCAACCCCTGTTTATATCGAGGCTCTTGCGGTCGAAGATGGCAAAATCATCGCGGCTGGTTCGTGGGACGTTGTTCTTCAGACAAAGGGTGACGCTACCAAAATTGTCGACTTGGACGGGAAGACACTCCTGCCAGGATTTATCGATGCCCATAGCCACTACATCAACTCGCTCTTGGTTGCCAATCAGTGCAAACTTTATGCACCCCCATCCGGGCCAGGAAAAGATGTTCCGAGTATCCTGTCGACTTTAAAGACCTATGCTGTGGAGAAAAAAATCCCAAAGGGTACGTTGATCATCGGATACGGCTATGACGACACGGTAATGCCCCATGGACGCCTATTGAACCGCGACGACCTGGACGAAGCGTTTCCAGACAACCCGGTTCGAATCGATCATGTTTCGATGCATGGTGGTGTCTTGAACAGCTTGGCTTTGAAAAAATATGGAATTAGCGCAGCGACAAAGACTCCACCGGGAGGTGTGATTGTTCGCAAACCGGGGACGGAGGAGCCATGGGGGTTGATCATGGAGACCGCATTCCTGCCTGTCTTCGAACAGTCCGAGCCGATGACGGCTCAACAAGAAATCGAGTGGACCAAGGCAGGGCAGATGCTTTATGCCGAGACAGGAGTCACCACGGCTCAGGAGGGAGCGACCCATCTTCCACAGTTTCAGTCGATGAAACGTGCGAGTGAAGCGGGCGTGAATATCATCGATGTCGTCGCTTATCCATTTATCACGGATGTCGATCGGGTGATTTCTGAGTTTCCGGTGAGTGAATGGGGTAAATACGAGAATCGCTTCAAAGTCGGCGGGGTGAAGATCACGTTGGACGGATCGCCGCAAGGTAGAACAGCCTTCTTTACAAAACCTTACCTCACCGGTGGACCTGCAGGTGAACGGAACTGGACAGGTGAGCCAACCTTCCCTCAGGAACTTGCCAATCAGATGGTCAAGAAGGTTTATGAACTCAACGTACCTCTCAATGTGCATTGCAATGGAGATGCTTCGATCGATGCGTTTCTGAAGGCTTATGAAATAGCGCGCGGTGGGGATTACAGTCGCCCGTGGAATGTGACCACAATCCATACACAGTTCCTTCGCAAGGATCAGATTCCAAAGTTTGTGCAGTACAAGATTCGTCCTTCCTTTTATACGCTTCATACGTATTACTTCGCGGATGCGCATCGGGCCAATCGCGGAGAGGAACAAGCGATGTATATCAGCCCCATGCGCGATGCCATCGATGCAGGCCTTCGGCCTACGAACCACACCGACTTCGTGGTCGCTCCGCTCGACCAGATGACCATGCTTTGGTCTGCAGTCAATCGCGTCTCGCGATCGGGTAGACAGATTGGTTCGGATCAACGAGTTACCCCTTTTGAGGGGCTTAAGTGTATGACCGCATGGGCCGCCGAGCAGTACGGCGAACAAGAGCTGAAGGGAACACTGGAGGTAGGTAAAGTTGCCGACCTCGTACTACTCGACAGGGATCCTCTCCGAGTCGATCCGATGACGATCAAAGACATCAAGGTCGTTGAAACAATCAAATCCGGCGTTACCGTCTTTCCTCAACCGAATGGTACAGACAAGCCGTCTGCTTCATCCAAGTATGAGGGGTTGTCCTATCGTTGGCGGGCTCATGTGTGTGATATGACCGAACTGAATCAAGCTGCCGATAGAGATTGGATCCTCGTTGCACTCAGCAATGAGCCTATCACGATCGAGAAGCCACCTACGATGAGGTTCGAACGCGGGAAATTGTCCATTTTTGGGGGTGTCAACCGTTTGTCTGGGGCTTACGCATTGCTCGACAACAGCCACATCACCCTCGGGCAGTTGATGAGCACAACGATTGCAGGTCCTCCCCAACTCATGGAGTTGGAACACCGTTTTTCGAGCATCATGGCAACGGTCGATGGATTCCATGTCAGCGGCAATCGACTGGAGCTACTGAGCGGTGGCAGGGTCGTAGCCACGTTCCAATCAGCCGAATAGTCTCCAAACACGCGTTCACATCAGGTATCCACTCTTCTATTCATGAATTCTGAAATGGGAGAGGCTCGGCTGTCGCTCACTCGTGATCGAGATCAAGGGAAACCCAAGCTGCGAGGGTGAATCAAAGACCCACCCCCTGCGACAACTCACGAATCATCCTAGAGCAAGCGAGACTTTTCGAAGAAGGTACGATGACGGTGGAAGTATCTTCTAACGACTCAGATGGTCCCTACTGAAAAAGCTTTTTGAGTTTGAGGAAATGCGACTCCAGAAGATGAAAGGATACGCATGCGATCAGGGTGATAAGCCCGAACATACCACCCACGTAAACTAAACTTCGGAGGATCGCATCCGATGGAAGCCATTCGATCCATGCGGATAAGGGGAGCATGGTGACTAGCGGGAGCTGGACAACGTACATGCCATAGCTGTATTTACCGAGAAATCGAAGAGGTCGACTCTCGATGGTCTTTACCGATAAATGATCCCTCGAACTCAGCAATAGTAACGCCATGGCTGCCATTAAAAAAATCGGACAAAGGGTATTAGGTACACCCAGAAGACGCTTGCCTGTTACTGCGATTCCAGCCAAGAGCGGGAAGGTAGACAGACCTGTCCAAACTGCAACATGACGGATCTGAGGACGAGGGATAGACGAAGTTAGGAGGATTGCCAACAAGGCTCCCATCGCCAAGGCATCCGCGCGAAAGATCGTATGTACATCGATTGCGATTTCAAAGCTCGGGTTCATCGCAATCAGAGTCCGTACAATAGCCACAGTACCAATCGCTACCACGCAAACGATTGCCAATTGTTTCCGGGAGCATAGTAATACAAAGGCTGGCCAAACAAGATAGAAATGCTCTTCGACAGCGAGGGACCAAAAATGGTCGAAGGGGCCAAAACACCATGCATTCAGCCAAGACATCCGTAAGTTAGATGTGTAGGTCCACAGATAGATCTGTTCCTTTCTCGGCATGTCAAACCAATCGGTAGCAACGAATGTTGGGATGATCCACAATCCCAAGAGAAGGCTTAGAAAATAAAGAGGAAAGATCCTTAGTGCTCTTCGCACCATGAAATTGCGAAAGTAGTGCGGCTTCCCTTTCGACTGGAGAAGAATTCCCGTGATAAGAAAACCCGACAGCACAAAGAAGAGATCGACCCCACGTTCGCCAATAGGAGCGAAGCGACGGATCACACCGATGAGAGGGTGGCTAGTAGGATCGAGTTCCTTACAAAGTCGATAAACCGTTACGATCAAGATCGCAAAACCTCGGACGCCATCCAAGGCCGGGGAATGGGATCCCGGGGACCAAGCGAGTTCCTCTTCGTTTTTCATCGATGTTGACATCTCTCGCGGCTCAATCTTCCATCCGGATAAGTACGAAACCCCGAACCTCGAAAGCTCGATCCAACAAATCATCAAACCATTTCATGGTTGAACCACCATACGACAGTCTCATTCGTCCCACAGCGTCGACTAGGATCTACCTATTCGCCAACAAACCGAAGGATTCATGGTAACTCGAATTGCGAGTGACGAAAGAATCCGCGGATGCTCAGACTGCAATATTCCGACAGCGCCCCTACTGGAACGACGGTATCATCACGTCACTTGAATTTTTACCTGGGTGAATGCATCCGACGTTCCCCACCAAGAGTCTTGGATGGATCGCGAAGACCACGATTACCTTAGTTCTTTATCGCAGGCCGCCGTGTCTTCAAGTACGGCGGTAGATACCGAAGTAAAATTTTTGAACCTTTCCCGAAGGAGTTGTGTGTAGATAGTCGACACTACGAATATGCTGAAAGTCACGACCGAGCAATTCCTGCATGCTGGTCTCATCGTATTGATGGATCTCTAGACCACTGCATCGTTCGGCTCCACCCTTTGCGAAGGTACCAACAATAAAGTGACCTCCGACGGGCAGCGTTTTTTGAAGCAATGAGACATAGTTCCATCGATCAATCGGATCGGTTAGGAAATGGAGGACAGCTCGATCATGCCAAAGATCATACTTTCCGATCGGTTCTGTATTTGTAATATCGGTCGTTATCCAAGTGACGTTGGCTGCGCGGCTACCTAATCGTTTTCGTGTCGCCTCGATTGCTATACTGGAGATATCAAGCACGGTCATATTTGCAAAGCCATGATCCAGGAGTCGGTCGACGAGGAAAGACTGTCCCCCTCCCACATCCACGACCCTACCTCGTGTGTCTATTCCAGTGGACAGGATCAAATCTAAGGATTGCTTTGGGACCGGTTCGTACCAACTAACCTCCGTTGCGAGTTTCGCTTGATAGACGTCTTCCCAATGTCGCGTTCTATCCATCGGAACGTTCCGTTTTCATGGGTGGTTTGTAAAGCGGTGATGAGTGCAGGCTCGGCAACCTCGATACCGCTTGCGAAGGTCGTCATTGCAAACGTCGCGAGGCAGATTCGGATATCGATTCAATTCCGATTCATCCTTTCCGGAAGAAGCGATTATAAGAGATACGTGGTATGAGCATTCTCAATCCACCATGCAATCCGCCTCGGAAATCAGGATTAGGCTGTATGTTTAGTCGTAATAATTCACGAGCCGTTTTCCGTTGAATCAGCGGGGGGCTGGCATCGGCTGACTGAATGGTCGGAATAGCGAAAATAGAGGAAATGAATCAAGTTTACGGACGAATGCTTCTTGCTGTTCAGTGTATTGCTTGGATTCATTTTTTTGGGACAGGCTGTTCGACACTGCATCAGGGGAAATGGAAGTCGACCGTCTTAACATCGCCAGACGTTGCCATTCTGCGGCAGGAATATTCGGTTCGGCCTGGGACTGCCGCGCTCGCACGTGCTGAGGTTGCTTACGCTGCTGCGATGGCGGCAAGGGAGCAGGGGCATGCGAGTTGTGTCGACCGATTCTTCCAAGCCGCGCGTCATGCCTGGGATGAAATGGAGTATGCGGTGAATGCGGGTGATCCGCTCCGAGGCCGTGTCTCCGAAATCTATAACTCCTCTTTGAATGCCCTTATCACAGAAGGTCGAAAGTATCATCGACTGGATACCCGTAGCGGTCTGAGGATTGGATCTGCTGATGGCTGGTTGACTATTCCGATCCTCTACCACGGATTCGCTCGGAGCGTTGAGGATTTTGATGACTTCGCTGTTGTCGGCGACTACTCCACATCGCAATTAAATCATTTTTACCGATGTGCCGGCATCGGTGTGCCTCTCGTTGTTTCTCGTATCAAAGATGTCAACACTCCCTTCCAGCGCGAAAAACAAGCCTTTGCAGCGACTTTGGTATTGAGATCAACGGCCCACGGAGATTTGTCGCAGGATTCTTCGGTTGTGTTGGAGGTGTACAACCCGTTGCGAGTATCCCATCATGCGGTTGGACAAGCCCAGTTGCCGATCGCCCGAGATACTAGTGCTCCCATCGCGCGAGCTCTGATCACTCAACGGAGGTCCTACGTACAATCCTTTTTACAACCAGGTATTGTCCAACCCGAAGGTGATGGGCTCTTCATGTTGGAACCCTACCAACCCGGGAAAATACCTGTCATCTTCATCCACGGGCTCCTCTCGGATCGATTGACATGGGCGAATCTGGTCAATGAGATGATCGCTCGTCCCGAGTTCGTCGAGCGATATCAAATCTGGGGATTTGAATACTCGACCGGAGAGCCGTTCCTGACAAGTGCTACCAGGTTGCGCCGACAGTTCAATGAGCTTCGTCATGTCTACGATCCAGAGGAAGCGGATGGAGCATTCAACAAAACGGTATTGGTCGGTCATAGTATGGGTGGGTTGATTTCGAAGGTTCAGATCGCCGAGAGCGGGTCGGACGTCTGGGACGCCCTTTCGCATCGGGATTTCGACCAAGTGACAATGGATCCGGATACACGTAGCAAATTCGCAGAGGCCGTATTTTTCAATCCATCTCCTATGATCTCTCGCGTCATTTTCATAGGTACTCCACACCGAGGTTCCGCACTAGCGCAGCGAACGATTGGCCGTGTCGGTTCACTTCTCATCGAGGAACCTGAAGAACAAAAGGCCAGGCATGCACGTCTCATCGCAGATAATCCTGAAGCTTTTTCCACCGAGTTTTCCCGAAGATTTCCGACGAGTGTGGATCTTTTGGAACCAGACAGTAAATTGCTCCAAGCGATCGAACGTTTGCCTATCCGTTCACAAGTTCAGATTCACTCGATCATCGGGTATGGGCGTTGGATGCCGGGCGATGGCGATTCCGACGGAGTCGTTCCAGTATCGAGCGCGACGTTCGGGCGATCCGTGACCGAGACCAAGGTTGTTGAAAAACATTCCCAGCTCACTGGGAATCCGCAAGTGGTCGATCAAGTCCTATCGATCTTAGAAGAGCATTTGCTGGTTTCGACTGACACGATCCAATAAAAGAAGCTCTCCTTCTTCGTCAGAACCCTTTCTATAAAAAACCAATGACTCGCAGCATCCACATTTGTATCCTCATCATCTTTGCAGCCTTGCCGTTGCGTTCGATTCAGGCTCAGCCGGAGCCACTGCGAGTTTTTATCTTCGCTGGCCAATCGAATATGGTCGGTACGCATTCCAAGGTAAAGGATATCCATCGCTTTCCACCATTTGTGGGTTTAGATAAGCCTCAAGAAAACGTTTTGTTTTCCTACAGTATTGGACGTGAAGAGATGATGACCTCCAAGGGCTGGGTTGCGTTGCAGCCGACGAAGGATTTTTTTGGACCCGAGCTGAGTTTCGGACGACGCGTTTCCAAAAATATCTCCGTACCGATCGCCATCATCAAATGCGCCTCGGGAGGGACCTCGTTAAGCGAGGATTGGAACCCCGATACTCCCGGAGGTTTGAAGCTGTATCCACTCGCGCTCGAGCATGTACGCTCATCGCTCGAGGATCTGGAGCGACGGGGAATTCCGTACCGTCTCGAAGGCTTCATGTGGCACCAAGGGGAGAACGATATGTTCAACCAGGAATTCAAAAAAAACTATAGCCGTAATCTGACAAACTTCCTGGCGTGTTGGCGCCGCGACTTGAATGCTCCGAACCTCAAGTTCTATATCGGAGAGCTTTGTACCAAGACGATTTGGGGTATGGACAATCGCGAGAATATGTATGCGATCCGATCGGCGCAAAAGCTTGTCGTCGAGTCGGATCCTCTCGCTCAGTACATTCCAACATCCCACGATGCAGTCGAAATCGGTGGCGAGGAGGGATTGCATTATCACTATGGTACTCTGGGCCAACTCGAGCACGGTGAAAACTACGCGGATGCTTATCTTCGAACGATTGGAAAGACGGCTACCACCGATCGTTCCCTCCAGGTTTGGCCTTATTCCAAGGGTAGTCCGGTAAAACTCTTTGTCCTCGCTGGGCATCGTAATATGGAGGGTGAGCGTGCTTTCACCGAAGAGCTACGGAACTGGAAGGGATACGAGTCCCTTGAGAATCCCAACGCGCAAATCGCGTACAGATACAATCTCGGCGGTGGATTCAAAGTCTCTCGCGATTGGGAGCCGCTGGCTCCGTCTGGACCCTATGGTACCTTTGGACCGGAACTGAGCTTTGCTACCACACTGCAGCAGTCGCTATCCGGCAATGTCGCAATCCTGAAGTTCACCCATAGCGGCTCGCAAATCAACGATTGGACTCCGGAGGGTACGCAAGCCAAAGAACGTAACCTCTATAGGGAATTCCTCGGATTCATACGGAGCGCGATCCACGATCTCGAGGCGAAAGGGCATAGGGTAGAGCTGGCTGGAATCTTCTACCATGTCGGCGAAAACGATATGGCTTTTTACCCATACCGGAAGGATGCAGCGAAATGGTTGCAATCGACGATCGCCCAAAGTCGGCAGGACCTGTCCCTTACCGGATTGAAGTGGTATGTCAGCCAACAGCCCCCTCCTGATCAAAAAGGGCTCAGCAGGATCGATATCACTGCCGATCTCTCAGCGATGTCTGAAAGGGATCCGTCCTTCTTTCATATCCGTGCCTTTGACCTTCCAGCTCAGGATGAAAAACTGGTCCTCAATACGGTTGGGATCCTCCAGCTAGGCGAACTACTAGCACGCCGTTATCTCGAGCATCCATAAGCTCTGTGACGAGTGTGTTTTTTGCGTTCTAATAATGAGCAGGCATACTTAGGCTGATTCGTGATGCCTCCTCTCTTTGATTGGCATCGTCAAAGAGAGTTGTTCCTCAAGAGGGAATCCATTTGTAATACCCATTTACGATGGGTTGTTCCTACGATCGCTGTACTCTATCTGATCAACGGTCTATCCGATCCAACCTATTCATGAACCCCGATAAGAACCAAATCGAACAGCAACTGCGGCAGCACGTTGATCGATTGGCTGGTTTGATCGGTCCCCGAACTCTTAAGAATCCTAAGATGATCGAGGCAACGATTGGTTACATCGAGAGCCAATGGTCAGGCATGGATTACGAGACTTCCCGCGAATGCTTCGATGCGCTCGGGGATCAAGCGACCAATTTGATCGTTGATCGAACGGGTGCTACACGGGCTGAGGAAATCGTTTTGTTGGGGGCACATTACGATACGGTTTTTTCTACGCCAGGAGCTGATGACAACGCGTCGGCCGTAGCAGTACTTCTCGAAGTGGGAAGACTACTACAACAGTACCAGGGCACTCGTACGATTCGTTATGTCGCCTTTGCTTGCGAAGAACCGCCCTACTTCAATCTCGACTCGATGGGCAGCCAATACCATGCGCATCAATCCCGCTTGCGAGGCGATAAGATCCGCGGCATGCTTTGCTTGGAGATGGTCGGTTACTATAGCGATCGCGACTTTTCGCAATCTCTACCACCCGGTATCCCCAAATGGTTGAAACGCTTCTTTCCGCATCGGGGCAATTTTCTGGCTGCAGTCGGTAATATGGCTTCATGGAAACTCTGCTGGAATTTTCGACGAGGATTCAAGAGGGGTACTGGAACCATGCCGCTGTTTTCGATCTGCTTGCCCGAGAAGATTAATGAGATTCGCTTGAGTGACAACCGGTCCTTTTGGGATCAAGGCTACCCGGCTCTGATGCTGACCGATACCAGCTTTCTCCGGAATCCAAATTACCACCAGGCAACGGATACACCCGATACTCTGGACTATCAACGCATGGCCGAGGTTACTCTCGGAGTAGCCTCGGCGATCCGTTTGCTGACGGGATGAAGATCCCTGGGTACGATCCTTTTCATACATCCGTTATCGTTACCAAGGGAATTGCTACGAAGTCCATGATAACTACGATCGAATCGTTACCGTTTTTTGCCAGAGATCGAGCGTCCATTTCTTTTGGTGTATCGACATTCATTCATGCGAGGATTTCAGTAATCACTTTGCCCTCCACATTCGTCAATCGCCGCTGAATACCGTTATGCTCGAAACTGAGACGCTCGAAGTCGAGGCCGAGCAGGTGGAGGATGGTGGCATTGAAGTGGTAGAGCGGATGAACATTCTCAACTGCTTTTTGACCTAATTCATCGGTGGCTCCGTGGCTAACGCCGGGCTTTACTCCCGCACCGGTCATCCAGCAGGTGAATCCATCTGGATTGTGATCACGACCTTTGGCACCCTTCTGGAAGAAGGGCATACGACCGAACTCCGTGCACCATACCACCAGCGTATTTTCTAATAACCCTCGTTGTTTGAGATCCTGGATCAGCGCCGCTGCGGGCTGATCCAGAATTTCAGCATGGATATCGTATTGATCCTTGAGTGCGTTGTGACCGTCCCAATTCAATTTCCCTCCACTGGCGTAGGCGCCATTGAATAGCTGTACGAATCGAACTCCTCGCTCGATGAGTCGGCGCGCGAGAATGCAGTTTCTCGCGAACGCGGCTTTGTCTGGATTCCTGGTGTCGTCAGCGCCATAGGATCTCAAAACATGCTCCGGCTCGGTGCTAAAGTCTGCAACCTCCGGGACGCTCAATTGCATTCGCGCAGCCAGTTCATAGCTGGCGATCCGGGCGGCGAGCTGGCTATCGCCTGGGTTCGCGTCCAGATGACGAACGTTCAACTGCTGAAGTAGTTTTTGGGCAGCGCGATCCGTATCGCTCGAGACACCTGGTGCCACCAGATGTCGAACCGGAGCTTTGGAACTCATCGTCGTTCCTTGGAAAGCGGCTGGCAGAAAACCCGGTCCCCAATTGTTCGATCCGTTTTGCGGGACGCCGCGCGGATCAGGAATTGCAACGTACGCAGGAAGGTTTTGATTTTCGCTCCCCAAAGCATACGTCACCCAGGAGCCGAGGCTTGGGAAACCATCGAGAACGAAACCTGTCGACAAAAAGTTCTCTGCGGGACCATGTGTATTGGATTTGCTGGTCAGCGAGTGCACGAACGCAATTTCGTCAGTCAGTTCGGCCAGGTGGGGAATCAAGTCACTTACCCATTTTCCAGTTTGGCCGCGTTGCCGAAATGGATACTGCGGTCGAGCGAGATTTCCCGCGGGGCCTTGGAACGTTACCGCTGGACCTCCAGGCAATGGCTTATCATCCCATCGGATCAACTCGGGCTTGTAGTCCCACGTTTCCAACTGACTGACGGCTCCCGCACAGAAGATAACCACCACGTTCTTGGCTTTGCCTGTGAAGTGAGGCAGTCTGGGCGCAAAAGGGTGGGCTGGATCGATCGCGATTTCGGAGCGATCCGAAGCCAGCAAATGATCGTCGCTCAGGAGACTCGCCAACGCGATCGAGCCTAGTGCGGTCGCGCTATCGCTGAGGAAATAGCGACGATCGAGGAGTTGTCTTCCTGCATTCGAAAGGTTTTCTAGCGTCATGGAATAAACAAGAACTCGTTGCTATTAAAAAGGACTCGACAGAGCGTGGCCAAGCCGTGCTCACGAACGATGGATTCGACTTCCAATTGCTCGCTTCGAGTTGGATCGCGATGCAAGGTCAACTGAAACGCTCGCTCAATCTGTCGTTGATGACTGTCGCCGACCTCATGGAGGATCCGTCGCGAGAACGCTTCGGAGACGGCCAGGGTGAAAGGACTATTGAAGAGATTGAGGGCTTGGATCGGAGTCGTCGACATTCGCCTTAGCGCGGCGCTTTGCCCAGCATCGGGACAATCGAATGCCCCGAAGACCGCTTCGGTTTCTCGCCGAACTTTGTGCGCATAGATCATGCGCCTTTGATTCTCTGGAGTTAAACGCTCCACCGGTAGGAAGCCCGATAGACCACCTCGTTTATCAAACAAGTCAAACCCTCGACCGTACATTTTCAAATTCAACAATCCACTGACTGCCAGCATCGAATCACGGATAGCTTCCGCCTCCAATCTTCTCGAGGGGTATCGCCATAAAAGCCGAACATCGCTATCGATGGCTGCAGGGTTTGGGGTATCGGCCGAAACCGTTAGTCTATCTGTCGATGGGTGACTTCTCTGGCGATAGGTCTTACTCAGGACGATCAATCGATGCATGTGTTTGATCGACCAACCCGATCGAATAAACTCGGATGCGAGCCAATCGAGGAGTTCGGGATGACTGGGCGGGATTCCGTTGTTGCCGAAGTCATTCGGCGTTTGTACGAGACCGTTGCCGAAATGCCCTTGCCAGATACGATTCACCATCACGCGAGCCGTAAGGGGATTCGAGGGACTCGCGATCCAATCGGCCAGGACACGACGGCGTTCCGGCTCGGATATGTCTTGATTTACATTCACCGAGTCGAGTGCTGCGATGACAGCGGGCAAAACCGACTCCATCGGCTGCTCCGGATCACCCCGTTTGAGGAGATGAATTTCATCAGGCTTGCGGAACTTACCTGCAAAAACAGGTTGTCCCATCTCTAATTGCTTGAGTTTATTTTCAAGTTTTCCACGTTCAGTTAGCAATTGATTTGCATCGATAGCTTCCTGTCCGATGAGACCACGGGTCGTGAAATGCGTCTCGGATGGGGAACCGTCGGCCGATAGGCGCCGATCGGTAGAATCCGCAACCTTTTTCCAATTTCCACCATCTTCGACTTCGATCCGGTACTTGGTCGTGTTGCGATCGAGAAGTTTCTGATCGCGATCCCGGCTCCACTGGATCCGTTCAATTTCCATCGCTTGGGGAAACTCAAATTGGACCCAGCTCTCCTGAGTCTTATTGGACAGCCAACTATGTGTGTTTCCATACAACCCATCGTGAATGAATTCTGGGGCATGTCGGTCGGCTACGATCGAATCCCCCGAGGTTTTGACTTTTGTTCCGCGACTGGCGAGCGCTACATTTCGACCTTCTCGATCAAAGATCTCAAGCTCATCGATACAGGGCTCGAGACCATCGGTAGCTTCGATTGTAAATCTCAGACGCGTTGTTTTCGTGGGTACAATGCGGTCGATATTGAGTTGGGGGCGAATCGCTGGTCGCAGCGGCAACACCTCGCTCACCGTTGTCAGCGAATCCAAAGTGAGGCCTGTTTCCAAAGTGAATGCAGTTGCGAGCCGATCGACGTAGCGTTCCTTGCGATCGCGACTCCAAACGATTTTCGAGATGCGAATCGGTTCGGGCAGTTCGAATAAAATCCAGCCCTTACCTTTCGAGTTGGACATCCAACTCCGATCGTTCCCATAGCGCCCATCGTTGATGAAGGCCAGTTGATGATGACTCGATTCCTTACTACCCGAGGCCGTTACTTTTGTACCGAAGGAAGAGGGAGCGACATTCCGTGGTTCCGATTCGTCGGTGTAGATCTCGAATTCATCGATACAGGGTTCGATCCAACCCAATTCAGGATGAATATTTGAATCATGGATCGTGAAACGTACGAAACGGGCTTCTATCGGAGGAAACATTTCGACGTTGCTCGCTGCGTTCGTAGCGCGAGTTGTTGAAGCGGGACGTGCCAAAGGCGCAAACCGACTCAAACGATTCCCTACCTCGGCGATTCGTTTGCGAAGTGCTTCGGCTTCCAACTCCAGTTTTTCATCTTCGGTAGTTCGCAATTTTCGATCTGCATACTCGACACCGGCAACGAAAGCCTGCATCGCATAGTAATCCTTGGATGTGATCGGATCGAATTTGTGGTCATGGCATCGCGCACAACCAACACTGAGCCCAAGAAAGGTTTGGCAAATGTTGTTGACGATCTCATCCAAAGAGTCCTGTCGCGCGAGTCGCATCGAGGGCTCATCTTTTCCGATTTGGCCAGGTAGTAAAACCGATGCTGTCACCAAAAAGCCAGTGGCAGCATCCTCCCCGTAAGAATCGCCGACGAGTTGCTCGTGAATGAAACGGTTGTAAGGCGTGTTCTTATTGAAAGCCCGAATCACGTAGTCTCGATAAGGCCATGCGTTGGGACGTTCGGTGTTGACCTCGAAACCGTGAGTGTCAGCGTAGCGAACCAAGTCGAGCCAATGCTGCGCCCATCGCTCTCCGTATCGTTCGGATCCCAGCAATGTATCAACCATCTTTTCGAAAGCGTCCGGACGATCGTCGCACAAGAAATCACGAACTCGCTCGGGAGTCGGTGGTAAACCGAGTAGATCCAAAGAAACCCGACGTAGCCATTGGACACGATCCGTCTCTGGGGACATCGACAGTCCGTTTTCAGCCAGGGTTGCCTCGATGAAGGTATCGATCGACACCGGAATCGCTGCATCCGTTGTCGAGTGATTTCGAGCGATCGATTTAAAACTCCAATGGTCGCGTGTGTTTTTGAGTTTCACCCGATCGATACCCTCCGGCCAACTAGCACCCTCATTCACCCATCGAGTCAGGATAGCCGTCTCGCTCGGAGATAGTCGACCACCCGGAGGCATGACCTCATCCTCTTTTTTCGATGTGATGAAACGAATCAGTGGACTTTCGCTGGCTCGACCTGGAACAATGTCGGGACCATGGTTGTCTCCGCCTTTGAAAGCGGATTCCTTTACATCCAGACGAAATCCCGATTCCTGCTCTGTCTCGCTGTGGCACTTGTAACAGTGCTTTTCAAAGATGGGTCTGACATCTCGAACGAAGTCCACTGGTTGGGCTAAAGCCGTTGAACCGAGGATCAGGAAGAGCAAGAGGAATCGCATCTCATTTTCGTCAAATTCGGATGATCAGTTTGCTTTTAGCGATAGCACAATTCGTTGCTAGACTACGGGACAAACGCAATAGTCTTTGCCTAGGTGCTCTGCAATGCCAGTCCACCAATCCCAGATCGAGAACTGGAACCATTGTAGCTGGTAAACCCTTTGACGGATTCCATCCTTCAATGCGAGCGTATCTGTATTTATCGGGTTTTTCCAAGCACATAGGGGTAGGGAGAGATGCCCCCTCGAGATAGTCGATGGATACATGTTTTTTTGGGAGCGAGGCTCACGCAGGACTAGGACTATCCAGTCGCTCCAAAGAGTGCCCCAACCATGGCGGTCAGGGCCATCGCGAGAGCACCCCAAACCGTGACACGAATCGCGGCTTTGACGATCGGAGCACCACCAATTTTAGCGCCCCATGCTCCTAGAAGAGCTAGGAAGAGGATCGAGCTCGCAACGACCGCAGGAATCCGGAAGCTACCTGGAGTGATCAGGACGATAACAAGTGGTAGGATGGCTCCGACCGCAAAGGTTCCTGCAGATGCAAATGCTGCCTGGATCGGCCTCGCGGTTGTGATATCGGAAATACCTAATTCCTCGCGCGCATGGGTTGCGAGCGCGTCATGAGCCATCAGTTGCTGGGCCACTTGGTTCGCGAGGGATGCATCGAGGCCACGTTGGACGTAGATGGCAGCCAATTCCTGGTGTTCGGACTCGCTCGAGGTTGCCAATTCGTGCCGTTCTCGTTCGATATCGGCTCGTTCGGTATCCGACTGTGAACTTACAGACACATACTCCCCTGCGGCCATGGACATCGCCCCTGCGACCAGTCCCGCAACTCCGGCGATCAGGATGTCGCTGCGAGATGCATTGGAGGCTGCAACACCCACGATGAGACTCGCCGTCGAAACAATTCCATCGTTCGCTCCCAGAACGGCTGCTCTCAACCAGCCGATTCGATCGCTGCGGTGTTTTTCGAAGTGCAGTGCTCTCAACGCATTTACCTTTCATCAAAATTCTAGGGATCTTGTCATCGGCGTCCGTACCGAGAGCATGGGTGTCAGGAATCGAACGCTGGCAGGAATGGTGCCAACGACGGAGTACAGGCCCGAATCAGACCGCGAGTCTATCGGACCTTTCTCGAGTGTACAAACGATTTCGCACTCGAGTACCATACGATTGAAGAAATTCGAACACATGAGCTGGAACGCTTTTAAATGAGGAAGGCCGATCCGGGATCGCAACAAGAAGCAATGGAATCCTAGACTGACAACCTAGGGGTCGCGATGGACCCAGTCGTATGAGTCATCGTCGATGGAGTCGAATCGTCGATCGCCCAAAGCTGATTTCAAGAGCTTACACCTCGCGAAGGTGTAACTACGAAAGCAATCCCTGATATCTTCCGGATCGGTTTGGCTACCATCCATGGCCATGGACTGTAGATGGAGCCGGGGCCATTACCGAGGGGGTGTTTTGGATAGAAAGATGGGCTCACCGACGAAGTGGAGGTTCAGATCACTTTCTACTCATAAGATGTATTCCAAACCGGCAATCAGTTTGCCAATCGATGTCAAACAGGCAAGGATCAATCCTTTTCCCTAAAAGTAGTCATCCCGATTCACGCCGTCAAAAGCAGCCTGAATGTAGACAGCATCGTTTGAACGATTTGCGGCTACCGCATGGACACGGATCGTTGCGCCCGAGTTTCTCTTCGAGTAGTTTCTCGCCATGGACGATACGAACGCCTCGTTTGACGTTACTCTCCGAGGGGAATCCCCGTCGTCGTTTACTCATCGGTTCGAAAAAAGGAATCTTCAGGAGGGCTGTAGCGCATTTTGAACTCCTTCACGGATAGAGAATCTAGTTATCAAAAATGACTCGCTGGGTTTTTACGACGCCGGCGAATCATTACAAATCATTTGAACGAAGGGTCGGTTCAGACGTCTCAGCTAGTGAACGCTGTAGTCCGAACTGGCAGTTCCAACTTCAAAACCGACGACTGGATTTGCACCAGCATGGACCGCCTCTCTGTTTCCCGGAAATATTTTTAGGTCGGTACCTCTCTCCTTCGTGCCACATCGGTTAACAGACAAAAGGCTCTGCGTATTCAAGAGTCGGTAAGCGAAGGACGGGTTCGCGGTCTGGATGTATCACCGAAAATATAATTCACCTATTGCTCATGTGAATGCATGCGTTTGGACCTCCTTACGGTCACCAAGAGGCCGATTTTTCTCGGAGTGGAAAAGGATCCAGAACATTTTTCGATTCCGCAAGAAGTGAGATCCCGACCCTGAATTGCGAACGCTTCAGCCTGAGGTCCAAAGCAACAGAACGTATCTGTCCTCGAATACGAGCTGAGGGAAACACACAGGCTTGCGGTAGATTGGCCCCGCTAGCATCCCGAAGAACGATCGCGGGTGTAGATTCTCAGGCGGTTGGTTCCTCAAGGAATTTAGACGGTAAACTATTGGGACACCCAGCGGCTTCGCGCCGGTGGTAGACCAAAGGCCTAGGAAGAACTCCCAGTTAGCCACAATAGTCCTTGAAGAGCCCTGGGGGTTCCATCAGAGAGGTACACCCTCGCTGTCTCAGGATATTGAAAACGCTGGGGTGACGAATCTGGGTAATCTCCTGTCCGACTCAATCGGGATAATTTTTTAAAATAGTCCGGCTCACCAAGTGGATCCAGTTCGCGAACGTCGGTATTCAGATTATCGCCTGCCCCTGAAAGTCACCTTTTTGCCCGTAACGAATCTTCTCGAGCGATACGGTAGCAACGCATCGACATGAATTGATCACGAATTGGTTCGGGCCCAAGTCGAAGTAATGGGTACAGATTCCGGAAACTCAAACAAAGGATTAGCTCCCTTCTCACGGGATCAGTGCAACCATGGACAAGAAGAGCATCGGTCAGAAAAACAAAATCCATCTTAATTCGTTTTCCCCGTTTATCGCTTAACCGCTTTCAGTCCCTATCTCTCCTCCTTCATTCCTTCGAAGCAAACTATGGTTCGTCAACTCATCGTATGGATGGTTTTGCTGTTGAGCCTTGCAGCAGGGACTAAACCCACGAAAGCGTCGGATTCGCCGGTTCGACAAGGACCGAAGCTACTCACTCCCGGGGAGCACGGTATCGGTCGTTATGTTCCTGACTTCGAATTTACGGATCTTGATGGGGTAACGAAGAAGCTACACGGCGACTCCAAGAACGAACTTACCGTCATCGCATTTACCAGTACGAGTTGCCCGATTAGCAAGAAGTACTTACCAACGCTCGTCGAAATTCAGCGGGACTTCGCTTCACGGGGCGTCCGGTTCATTTTGGTCAACTGCGTTGCAACCGATAAGCTGGACGAGATGAAAGCTGCGGCATCACGCTTTGCGTCGAGTGCGGAATACGCGTTTGATAAAGACTCACGGTTCGCAGCGCATCTAACGGCAACCAGCACGACGGACGTCTTCTTACTGGATCCTTCGCATACGGTTGTTTACCACGGTGCGATCGATGACCAATATGGATTCGGCTATTCCCTAGATGCACCTCGCCATGCCTATCTGCGCGATGCGTTGGACAACTCCCTCGGGCAAAGATCGATTCTTGTCTCGGCGACGGCTGCCCCTGGTTGTTTATTGGAGAACAAGTCTGCACCGTTGAATCATCTGGAGGTGACGTATCACAACCAGATTTCTCGACTTCTGCAACGGCACTGTGTTGAGTGCCATCGTGAAAGTGGTGTTGGGCCCTTTGCTCTCGATACTTACGAAGATGCCGTAGCTCACGCGCCGATGATTCGCGAGGTCGTCGACCGTCGGATCATGCCCCCGTGGTTTGCAGCGCCGGACAAGAGTCATTCGACGTCACCCTGGATCAATGATCGCTCGCTCTCGGCATCCGAGAAACAGTTACTACTCGCCTGGATCGATAACAAAACTCCTGCAGGGGATCCCAAACAGTCACCAGCACCCAAGACATTCGCCGATGGCTGGCTGATCGGTCAACCCGACGCGGTTTTCGAGTTCGCCAAGCCCGTAAAGGTCAAAGCAACCGGGACGATGCCCTATCAAAACGTGTTGGTCGACACCCATTTGGACCAAGACCACTGGGTACAAGCGATCGAAGTAAGGCCGGGCAATCCGAGTGTTGTTCACCACGTGCTGGTCTTTGTCCAAGGAACCGACGAGGAGGATGGACCTCGCGATGACGCTGCCGACGAACGGGGCGGCTACTGGGGGATCTATGTGCCCGGTAACAGTAAACTTGTTTACCCCGATGGCTATGCCAAGCGGATTCCCAAGGGTGCGAAGCTGCGTTTTCAAATGCACTACACCCCGAATGGTACCGCGACCGAGGACAGCACCCGCATTGGATTGGTATATGCGAAAGAGGAGCCAAAGTATGAGGTTCGGGTAGCCGGAGTCGTCAATCCACGATTCCAGATTCCGGCCGGAGCCGATAACCATCCCGTCGTTGGGAGCATCAAAAATATTCCGACCGACGTCCAGATCTTGGCGTTCCTTCCGCACATGCACTTGCGAGGAAAAGCGGCCAGATACGAATTGATCTCGGATGGTCAGACTCGCACGATGTTAGATATCCCTCGGTACGACTTCAATTGGCAGTTGCTCTATCGCTATGCCGAACCGGTACTTGTCAAAGCCGGATCGACTTTGCAATTCACCGCATGGTACGACAACAGCAGCAACAATCCGGCCAACCCGGATCCTAACAAGGAGGTGCGCTGGGGGCCACAAACCTTTGACGAGATGCATCTAGGCTACGTCGAATACATCGTCCCGGGCGCGAAGCCTGGCGATCCCAACCCACTCAATCCACGCAATCGGATTCGCGGAGCAATCCGCAACGCGTTGGGTGGCGGTGGCTCCAACCGACCGAACGTCGGCGATGCCCTCTTTCGGCAATTGGACGCCGATGGCGATGGGACTGTCACACGCGATGAGGTCAAGGCCAAGTACACCAACAACCCCGCAGCTTCGACTACGATCTTCGATCGACTCGATACCGATAAGAGTGGCTCTTTGAGCCGAGAAGAGCTCCGCAAACTCACCGAGATCATCGGGCGGTAATCGGGTTGGGCAAAAAAATGTGGGGCAGAAAAATGAGATCCAGCAAAGAGGAATCAAGAATGAAAACAACTTTGGCAACTTTGTTTATTTTTTCGCCCATTCATTTATTGCCCAATCAAACGCCTAGACGTCAGGGCTTACCAGCAATGCGTCAATCCTCGCAACCACTTCAGATAACTCGAAGTCGGAGACGCGATGAATAAACTGAACGTTCCGAGCTCTCCAGTCCACGTTGCGCAGGTGATCCGCGAGGACAACTCCCGAACTTCCATCGCCACCGGCGGTAGGATTCAGCGAAATCCAAACAAAGTCGCCTCGGTCTGGAATGTAGTTCTGCGGTTTTTGTTTCAATCGATCACCTCTCGGCCTACATCGATTCCGAAATCCGTTTCGCCGTGCAACTGGGAAGGTTTGCAATCCTTCAGTAGCGCACTGAGGCTAAGTTTGGGCGATCGATCTGGTCGCACAATGAGTTCTCCATCGCGAACACATAGGTCCACGGCAGTCCCCTCCGTTATATCCAATCGCCCCGCCAACGCGTGGGGAATGCGAATCGCCAAGCTATTACCCCATTTTTGCACCGTAGCCATCGCTCACCTCCGAAAATAGTTGCAGGCACATTGAATAAACAACTCAACTCGAACCCAGTCAAGTCCGCGGAGACATTGTCGCATCAGGCTGCTAAATATGTGCCTATAGAAAATGAAATCGAATGAAGAGGAATCAACCGTGAGAACAACGCTATCAGCCTTATTGATGTTTTTGCCCACCCATTTTTTTGCCCTTTCGCTTTTCGGCTTTGCGACTGCCGCGGACAAACCCAACATCATCATCTTTCTCGCTGACGATCTTGGTTACGCGGACATCGGTGTGAATGGATGCAAAGACATCCCGACTCCGAACATCGATTCGATCGCCAATAGTGGCGTCCGATTCACGGACGGCTATGCGACCCATCCAGTCTGCTCGCCCTCGCGCGCGGCACTGATGAGTGGCATGTACCAGCATCGGTTCGGCTTCGAGCATAACTCGGGGCCCGAACGCTTTGCAGACTCCGAGTTCGGTCTACCTCGCGAGATCCCAACGCTCGCAGAGAAACTCAAAAATGCAGGCTACGCCACCGGAATGATCGGCAAATGGCATATCGGTTTCAACGAGGGCTTGCGGCCGCATGAACGAGGCTTCGATTACCACTTTGGATTCCTTAGTGGCGCTCGATCGTATCTGCCGGGCAAGAGTGATAACGATCCCATCGTTCGCAATGGCGAACCGGTGCAGACAACCAAGTATCTGACCGACGAGTTTGCGGATGAGGCAGTCGGATTTCTCGATCGGAGCAAAGACAAACCGTTTTTGCTGTACTTTGCATTCAACGCCGTCCATGCTCCGATGGACTCCAGTCCCTACGAGGATCGCTTGACGAATCTTGCAGGCAAACGCAGAACCTTTGCCGGGATGCTGACAGGACTCGATCTCGCTGTTGGCCGCGTGATGGAAAAGGTGCGTGAGCTAAACCGAGAAGAAAACACTCTGGTCATGTTCTACAGCGACAATGGCGGCCCGACTCCGACTACCACTTCACGCAATGACCCACTACGAGGTTTCAAGGCTCAGATGTTCGAGGGTGGAATCCGCGTTCCGTTCTTGATGCAGTGGAAGGGTCGAATTCCTGCTGGACAAACCTATCGCGAACCAGTCATGGGCTTTGACTGCCATGCGACTGCGCTTGCCGCCGCAGGGCTTTTGGAAGCCGAGCGGCCCAAGCAGCCCGGTGATGCGTCGGCGGTGAAACCGGAGGGCTCGCGTACTACCGCTGCCGATACAACGCGCAAACCGCTCGATGGCGTTGATCTCATTCCATTCGTAACAGGGAAGACAATGGGTCGACCGCATGAATCCCTTTTCTGGCGTGCGGGCATGAATCATGCCGTGCGCATAGGGGATTGGAAACTAACCCACATTCCGCAACAGGGTGGCTCGATGCTCTTCAACTTGCGCGACGACATCGGCGAACAAAGGAACTTGGCAGCTAGCCAACCAGACAAGCTTCGTGAGTTGCAAGCTGCTTTCACCGAATGGGAAAAGGGGACTCAAAGAGCCAAGTGGGTTCGGCAGGATCAGCGCAGCGCCAGCGAAGGTGGCGAGACGAAGATGCAAGCCAATCCAAACGGAGCTCGTCGTCGCGAGAATGCAGGCCGTATCGAAGAGTCGTTGAAAGCTGCTGATAAGAACGGCGACGGCAAACTCTCGCGTGACGAGTATCCCCAACCGCGAATCTTCGATACAGTTGACACCGACAAAGACGGCTTCGCCACTCCTGAAGAAATTCGCGCTTACTATCAGAAGCGGCGAATCAGCGGAGATCCCAAGGACGATTGATCAAGAACCCGAAGCATGGCAATGAATCCTCTTTTTATAGTGATTTATCTTCTTGGTGTCGCCCCCGCGACTCCATGTATTTTGGCCAGCACCGAAGACTCGCCCTATACTGCGGTTGGCCCGCACAAGGTCATCACTGCGGCCACCGTCACGCTCAAAGACAAAACTCGCGAAAAGGCCATCGAATCGCTCGTACGTTATCCCGACGGCGCAGGACCATTTCCCCTCATCGTGTTTAGCCACGGTTCAATGTCGAACAAGGAGACGTTCGGTCCCGCCAGCAAGTACTGGGCAAGCCATGGTTACATTGTCATCCACCCGAACCACTCCGATGCACGAAGTCGCACAGTGGCGGGCAGTAGCGATGCGGGCAATCCTGATAGAACAAGATCCGTCAACCGGAGGAATCGTCGCGGAGAGGGAGTCGTTATCGGCGGGTTTGGAGGTACAGGGGCCAACTCGGGCCGGATAGAGCGAATCAAGGATATCACTAGCGTACTCGATTCTCTTGCCCAGATCGAAGATCAGGTTCCTGCGCTTAAAGGGAAACTGAAACAGGACGCCATCGCTGTCGCGGGGCACTCATTCGGTGCTTATGTGGCGCAGTGTCACGGGGGTGTTAAGACGCTCGTCGATGGGAAGCTCGTGAATCTATCCGATCCAAGGGTGAAATGCATCGTGCCTATCTCTGCGCAAGGGGAAAGCGAGAGCTACGGACTAACCGCCGAGAGTTGGGCGGAGGCTCGCACGCCCGCGCTCCATATCACCGGCACTCGCGACCGCTCAGCACCCGACCGGCCAGGAGGACAAATGGGGGACGTCAGTACCAAGATTGTCCCTTTTGAACGCAGTCCTGCAGGAGGTAAATATCTTCTCGTCATCGAAGGAGCAACTCATGTCTCCTTCGGCGGTAGACTGAGCAGTCTGCGAGGAGTTGTCGATGCTCCCGGTCTGACGAAAACCGTCAGCTTGGTGTTCCTCCATGCCTACCTCAAGCATGACGAAAAGGCGCGAGCATGGCTCGATGGCCAGGCTTCCGCAACTTGGCTTGGCTCTAATGCCAATCTTCAACGAAAGCTTTAGCTTGCTACTGTTCTCTACATCAACTACCATTTCAAACTTATGTAATACATCGCTCGGAAAGCAAGCGATGCGTGGGGAACGACCATGAAATCTACTTTTCGAATCACGATGGCTCCGCTCGTTTTCACGCTTACCGTCTTGCAATGGGGACCATTGTTGGCTCAATCGGTCGCAGATCGATTCATGCAGCTCGACAAGAACGGCGATGGTAAACTGGACGCATCCGAAGCGGGGGCACTGGGCTTTTTCAAGCCTGCCGACTCCAATCGCGACGCGTTGGTAACACTGGAGGAAGCGGAGGCCTTTGCCAAGAAATCTTCCGTTCCGCCTGCATCACAGCCTGATCGCAACGCAGGCATGGAAGGTGATGGTGCAGCACCCGTGTTTCATTGGCCTGTCAAACCGATCAAGATCTCCGAGTCCGAATGTCCCGTACAATCTATGGGCACGACCACGTCCGATGGAAGAAATTTACGTGCCTGGTGGCGTAAGCCCGTTGGTGAAGGTTCGTATCCTGCGATTGTGTTTATCCATGGCGGCTTGAAGCAATTTCCGGATGATAGCCTGCGTCAGCACTTGACGGACAATCCGGTCATCACTCGCTTTCTTTCAAAAGGCTATGTGGTGGTGATGGCCACGTTCCGCACCTACGAGCGGGATGTTCAATCCCATGGTCCCATAGAAGATGTCCGGGCGATTCTCCGCCAAACCGGCAAGCTTCCTCAGGTCGATCCGCAAAGAATCGCACTGTATGGTGGTAGCGGCGGTGGCAGTATTGCCCTGCAACTCGGCGGCGATCCCGAAGTGTGCGCGATCGTCGCAGGAGAACCCGCGACAGTGCTTTACACAGGCATGCTGACCACAGGCGAGTACGGTCCTCGTTTGGAAATGATGACTGATCCCGAGAAATACTTTACGCCTGAATTGCAGGCGAAGACGAGAGAGAAACTGAAGTCTATTCGCGTTCCTGTGATGATCCTGCACAGCGATCGGCACGATCTCGTCAAATTGAACAAGCCTCTTTTCTTGCCTCTCATGCAAGAAGCTGCTATCGACGTCGAGTATGTGGAATACTCCGGCTACGGCCATGGTTTCTACTTCGGCGGAGGAGACGACCGCTGGGGCAAAGGGGCCGACGAAGCAGTTGTCGAACAAGTCGTCAGGGATGTACAAAAGTTTTTATCCAAAACGATGCGAACACCTGTGCGTTAACCACCAGCTAACCGATCGCAAGCCGTTGTTCACAGGACGTGTCGCGATAGGCTTCGAATGGTCTTTGTTTAGCAAGCTCCGCAGACACTGGAATCTCAAATGCGAATCAACTGCAACGGGAATCAGGTCACACTGACAGTCGAAACGATGCGGTCTGTTTGAGGACAGTACCATAGCAGTCGCGCTTCGCCAATTTCCTCGCCGAGCAACTCAAGGCCAGGAAGCGGCAGTGCAATCGGAAAAGAAGAAGGGCAAGGTAAGGAAAAGCCGTCGCCATGCGGGCTTGGCTGTCATGCGAAACAGATCACGTCTTCAGGGCTCCTGAGACACACCACGCCCGACGATGCCTCGTACTTGCGAGGCTTCACGATCCGTTTCCGGAAATGAACCTCTGTTCCTGAGACAAAACCATATTTTAAGAAATCCAGGACGTAGACCGACATGGCATGGCAGTTTGATGCGCTTATGGAGCGGATATAGTGCTTGTCATGGCTTTGCTTTGGTCCGTTGAGCCTTGTGGCTAGTTGATGAATACACTGTCGGACCATTGAGGCTAAGTTGCGAATTTGTTAATACACTGTCGGATGAGTGAACGCACGTGTCAGACGTTTGCCAAGCGGCACATGAAAGCGGAACGTCGCAAACCATCCGCTCCGAGACGCCAAGAAAAATTAGATGCTAAGAAAAAACCGAGAATTAAGACAGGGACTATATCACTTTTCTTGCATGTAGGATCGTTTGCCAAAGATACTCTGAAAACGCATTCTTCGGCCTGGCCTTTCCCTGTTACATTGA
>JBBAXA010000018.1:21405-56448 GCA_040396935.1 Pirellula sp. | reverse complement strand
AATCGGCGATCCATTTGAAGAGCAGCTTTGCGTCCGAAACCCCAGTAACGGATGGCGAACGACTCTATTGCTGCTTTGGCAGCGTCGGCATCTTCTGTTTTGATCTCCAGGGCAACAAACTGTGGCAGCGCGACCTTGAGCCGTTGCCAACGCGCTATGGTTGGGGAAACGCTGCATCGCCTGTGCTTCACCTAGGCAGACTGTACTACTGCGATGACAACGATCAAGCGTCCTACCTTCTCGCGCTCGATGCGAAGTCGGGCAAGGAGCTTTGGCGAACCCCGCGTGACGAGAAGAGCAATTGGGCGACTCCCTTTGTCTGGGAAAATGATCTGAGAACGGAGATCGTGACTCCGGGAAGCGGAGCTGTACGATCCTACGACCTCGATGGCAAGCTGCTCTGGTCGCTAAAGGGGATGTCAAGCATCACCATTGCAACTCCGTATGCAGTGAATGGAATACTCTATGTCACATCGGGATACGTCGGTGACAAACAGCGGCCGATCTATGCGATCAAGCCTGGTGCCTCGGGAGACATCTCACTCCAAGGTGACGCCAAATCGAACGACTACATCGTGTGGTCGCTACCGCAGGCGGCGCCGTACAATCCGAGTACACTTGTCTCGGATGATCGACTGTTCGTGCTCTACGATCGAGGCATGGTCTCGTGTTACAACGCAAGGACCGGTGATGAGCTTTTTGGCCAGAAGCGATTGCCTAATGGAAAAGCGTTCACATCGTCTCCATGGGCTATGGATGGCAAAATCTTTTGTTTGAACGAAGACGGTGTGACCTATGTCTTGAGGGACAGCCAAAATTTTGAAGTCTTACACACCAATCCACTTGCTGAAGATGACATGGGAATGGCATCGCCAGCCATCGTCGGCGACCGACTGCTCCTACGAACTGCTGCGCGAATCTACTGTATCAGGAAAAGCGGGAGTAAATGAGAATGGCACTCCATTCCCTTCGTAGTGCCGGCGATCATCTGGAATGCGAAGTTCATCTTCGTGATACACTCTAGGCTATTCTGATCCACACATTCCTCGGGATAGCCTATGCATTCTGCGCCGCAATACTACACGCCCATGCTGTTCCTTTGATCGGCAATCGCACTCATGAACTCCAACCGAACGATCTTAAGCGTAGCCATCAGCCTGTTGATTCTCGCTGCCATCTTCTTCGTGATTGAACGGATCGCAGGAAGGGGTAGGAACCGTGAGCAACCGATCCTACGCCGGGGATGGGGAACGGATGTGATCTATTGGTTTACCACCGTACTGCTGACCAAGCCTTTGGTGCGACTACTGTTCGTTATTCCTATCGTGATCTTGGTGATCGCGAAAGTAGTCCCTGCGGACGCGTTTAAGGATGGAAGCTATTCCGGGTTTGGGCTGCTGAGCCAACAACCGTTTTGGTTGCAGACGATCCAGATCTATCTAATTGTCGACTTCATGGGCTACTGGTCGCACCGGATGTTTCATGGGGGCAGGTGGTGGCCGTTCCACGCAGTGCATCACTCGTCGGAAGATCTCGATTGGCTCGGCAGTTTGCGGGTGCATCCGGTCAACGACATGGTCACCAAGATGGCGCAAGCCATTCCGCTGCTGATGCTCGGCTATAACCCAGCGATCACGCTCAGTACGGCTCCTGTCCTCACCTTTTATGCCATCTTCCTCCATGCCAACGTGAACTGGGATTTCGGTCCACTTCGCTACATCATCGCCACGCCGGTCTTTCACCGTTGGCATCATTCGCGCGAGCATGAGGCGTGGGACAAGAATTTTGCTGGACTCCTCCCCTTATGGGATATTCTGTTCGGTACGTTTTACATGCCGCGGGGCAAATACCCGGAGAACTTCGGTATCTGCGAACCCATGCCCAGCGGCTTCTTCGGCCAAATGTGGGCGCCGTTTGCTGGGCTGATTCGAAGGTCCAAGAAGATTAATCCTTCTTAAGTAGCGAATATAAGTACTTGTGTATCTCATTATTTCGAACTCACGACCAAAAACATCTTGGCCTCGAGACCGAGATCGAATTGAGTGACGATTCGATCGCATCTGGCATGATAGAATTCATAAAGATGGATACTATGAAAAGAATATCGCTAAAATGACTACGACTTTTCAATACCATTCAACGCGAAAGCGACTCCATGCAGCGATCATCTCGATATGCTTCGTGATTGGGGATGGATTGCTCAGCCACGCTCAGGAACCTAAATCGACCAGTAAGCTTGCATCAGGCGATCACACCAGGAGCCTCCGGTTCGGAGAAAGAAAGCGACGATATCTTCTTCATATCCCGAAATCCTACGATACGAATAAGCCTACGCCTGTCGTTTTGGTCTTTCATGGTGGCGGAGGTAATCCGGATGGTATGGTCCGGTTGGCTGGCATGAACTCGAAATCCGACCAGGCGGGATTCCTCGTGGTGTACCCGTTTGGTACCGGTCGTCTCGAGGACAGCCTACTCACTTTCAATGGAGGGGAGTGCTGTGGTTATGCGATGCAGAACCAAGTTGACGATGTAGGCTTCACCCGTGCTCTGCTGGATGATTTGGCTAGCGTTGTAAACGTCGATGCGGATCGTGTGTTCGCAACGGGGCTTTCGAACGGTGGTATCGTATCGCATTATTTGGCATCGGAGTTATCGGATCGGATCGCGGCAATCGCACCGGTCGGCGGTCCGCTCATGATGGAGGCACCTCGCAATAATCGCCCGGTTCCCGTGATGCATTTTCATGGTACCCAAGACGAGTTTGCACCCTATGCAGGGGGATATGGAAAAGGATTTTTAGGACGCCGAGAAATAACGAACTTCCGATCTGTGGAGCACACGATACAAAGCTGGATCAAGGCAAACGGATGCAGCAACGAGCCGCAGGTCGTTCCTTTGCCAGACAAAGCCGACGATGGTATGAAAGTCATTCGGCACACATGGTCTGGAGGTAAGAACGGTAGCGAAGTCGTCCTCATCAAGATCGAGGGAGGTGGTCACACGTGGCCGGGTCAGAAGCCGATCATGGCGCGCCTCGGTGAATCAACCATGGATGTTTCGGCGAACGATTTGATGTGGGAGTTCTTCCAACGCCATCCCCGCTCAAAAAGTGGAATCAACGAACCTTAGGATCGATCATGAACTATGTCCAAATCCACTTGCTGACTCGTTGGCTAGCGATTTCTGCATGTTGCATCGCAACTGTGGAATTGGCTCGCTCCCAGCCTCCGGTATCTCCCTCTGCGTCGCAATCGGAACTGGCTTGGGTAACACCTGAAATGAAGGCTTCCGGTGTTTCATACCATACCTTCGACAGTGCGGCTGCCAAGACCAAGGTCAGTTATCATATCTACAAGCCGAGCATCTATGACCGCGAGACAAATCGAAAATTTGCAGTGGTCTACTGGTTGCATGGTTCAGGAGGTGGACTCCCTGGAATCCCTCGAGTCGCAGCGCATTTCGATGCGGCGATAGAGGCGGGAAAGACGCCACCCTGTCTGGTTGTATTTGTGAACGGACTCGCCGAAGGCATGTATGTCGACTGGAAAGATGGTTCAGCTCCGATCGAGACAATCATCATCCAGGAACTCATCCCGCATATCGACAAAACCTACCGTACGATCGCCTCGCGCGAGGGTCGAATGCTCGACGGATACAGTATGGGCGGCTACGGATCGGCTCGACTGGGATTCAAATACACTGATCGTTTCAAGGGTATCTCCGTCATGGGGGGTGGTCCTTTGCAAGCGGAACTCATTCAAGCACCCAGGGCAAGTAGACAGCGAGCCGCCGAAGTCCTAAAGAAAGTCTATGGCGGCGACCAGGAATATTTTAAGAGCGTCAGTCCTCGTCGCCTTGCCGAGCAAAATGCGGAATCGATCATCCAAGGCTCGATTATTCGCGTTGTCTGCGGTGATCAGGACGAAACGTTCAGTAACAATCGGGCTTTTCATGAACATTTAGAGAAGCTATCGATTCCACATACTTGGACCGTGCTCGAGGGAATAGACCACAATCCAATGCGGACGCTGGAGGCATTGGGAGACTCGAATTGGAGGTTTTATAACCAGGTATTCAAACCATCTGAAAGCAAACCGACAAGGAATCAAAAACCTGACTTCGAGATCAATTTTCCAATCAAGGCTCAAAACCGTCGAGCGGTGATTGTGAACGCGTCAACCGATGGTACGAAGAGACCGGTGGTCATTGCGCTCCATGGCGGTCAGGGGAGTGCCGAAGTCATGCGAGCTAACTCGGGCTTTGACCCTGTCGCCAAGTCTAACGGCTTCATGGTGGTCTATGGCGAGGGAACCGATTTCGGCGGCAAACGTCATGCGTGGAATACTGGATTTCTGCTGCGTCGGCAGGTGAAGGATGCTGACGATATCGCCTACTTGGATACTCTCATCGACAAACTCGTGAACGAACATGACGCGGATCCGACTCGCATCTATATGACTGGCGGATCCAATGGCGGGATGATGACGTTTGTATATGCGGTCGCTCGATCCGAGCGTTTGGCAGCAGTCGCACCTGTAGTAGCCTCCATGTTCACATTCGAGAAAAAGCCAGCCGTTCCCTTGCCGATTCTCATCATCAATGGAGCTAAGGATGAAGAGGTCCCCCTCGAGGGTGGGATGAGCCGTAATCTGCTTGTTAGTCGCGCGCAGGATGCGCCTTACAAGCCATTGAAAGATGTGGTTCAATTTTGGGTGGAAGCGAACCAATCGCAGAAAACGGAGCGAGTCGATGTCAAAGGAACGGTAACGACTACCATGTACGCTGCGACAGACAAAGGCGCGGCGACAGAGTTTATTGTCGATTCAATCGGTGCACATGGCTGGCCCGGCACACGGCCGCGTCGCCAAGGGAGCATTCCCATCTCTGCATTCTCAGGCGCCGAACGCGTATGGCAATTCTTCAAAGATAAAAAACGCGGAGCACCTTAAATTTCTAACAATGCTCTCTTTTTTTTTACGCGATCGATTCATACTTACTATCGATCGACACGTACTAAATGAAGATTCCAAAAACGAACCCTGGGGGAATGGCTGTCAAACGATGAGATTGGAATAACAAGATGGAACAGTCGAGTTTTGAGACGTTGAAACTAGCCGGAGCGAGACTGTGCGTCTTTGGAGTGGCGCTTTGGCTGGTGTTTATCACTGACTGGATATTGCCGGTCGATTTCAATCAATGGGGGATCCTCCCCCGAAGCTTGAATGGCATCTGGGGGATCCTGTTTTCGCCGTTTCTGCATGCGGATCTCGGACATCTTTTAAGCAACTTTATTCCGTTGATGATTCTCCTTGGAATACTGCTTGTAACGCAACGCGATGGCTGGTGGATTGTGTTTCAAATTGTCCTTTTGGGAGGTCTATTACTGTGGATCTTCGGTCGATCGGCGATGCATGTCGGCGCAAGTGGCTTGATCTACGGGCTGATCGCATACCTGATGGCTGCGGGATTCCGCCAAGGTCGGTTCGGGCCGGCGTTGGCCGCATTGGTGGTGGGATTTCTGTACGGTGGGACCCTGTTGTCTGGCGTCTTGCCCACGGTTGGGGAGCATGTTTCTTGGGATGGCCACTTGACCAGCGCCATCGCCGGCGGCCTACTCGGATACTTTTCGGTTACCAACAAAAACAAAACATCGGACGACGAAACTCCAGCGACCGCGTAAGTGTCTTAATGAGTGATCTAACTTACGTTCGAGCGCATCGACGTCTTTCGATCTCGCTTAGATGAGTAGTCGACATATGCTCCAACTTCGAACGGCTTTTCGGTTTAGTGCGGGTTCTTTTCTCCTTCGATATCCTACGTCTATTCGCAGGCAGGTTTCTGCAACAAAGTATCGAGCTAACGCAATTTAGAGTACGCTTCGGCCACCCCTTTACCCCAATCTCCATACCAAGCGTATCCATTGCGTCGTTCGCTACCGATTTCATTCAAGGAATACTTACGAATACCATCTCGATCACAAAAAAATGGTCGGTTCGTTTCGATCTCATAGAAGCGCGCCCACACAGGTGGCGCGGATTCATCGCGGATGACTTGCCGATCACCATCGATTTTCTCGATACGAATGCCTTGAATCTTCGCGGCTTCAAACCAATCGACACCAGCCTTGACAGACCGAATCACTTCCGGAGACGGTTTTTCTAGACTTATCAGGAACTTCAGAATGCCGGCACTTTCCGAACCGCTCAGGGATGCAAGCTCGTATTTTCGACCACCTGCCGGCGCCAGGGTAATCGCGTCGTGCTGTGCACACCAGACCGTGCGTTTACCTTTGACGACGACCTGGCAGCGCAAGATGCAGTCGATACCGCGATCGATCGCTCGTTTGGCTGATTCCGTACGCGTTTTATCGAGGAGGCCGTCTTGTCTCGATTCCATCGCATCACGCAGAAACTCGAGCAGACGAATCATGCAATGGTCGTTGAAAGTGATATGCGAGTAGTAGCCTTTGCGAAGTGGGTAATACTGTGGCCAACCGCCGTTTGGGTACTGGGCATTAAGGATGTGGTCAAAGCCTTTCAAGTAAGCCTTCTTGAAACGCGTATCTCCCATGATTGCAAATGCACGAGCTAATGTCCTTAACTCGCCCGTAGTCGCTCCGTTGTCAAAGGTTCCGAGAGGCTTGGTCTGCTCGGCTGAGTAGGGCTTGATTGAGGTGTCCATGTTCTTAGGCCAATCCCCGTAATCCGTTTGCCAAGAGAGAATGCAATCCATCGCTCTTCTTCCCTCGTCGCTGCGAAACCATGCGTCTGTACGTCTAGAAAGGTCGGTAGCCTCAGCAGTGGAGGAGCAAGTGTTCGGAAAAGCGAGGAAAGCGAGTAGGGAGATGATGTGGAATCGGATCATGATCTACTTTCCGTCAACGCCGCCGTAAGTTAATGAGGTATCAACACATTACCACAGATACGAGCGAAACCTCTAGCCTATATCTTTCCATTCCCGATACTCAACGAAGGGGAGCTGTTTGCTCGGGTGAGCAGAGCCGATATGGATAAAAACCAGCATCCAAACGAAGAGCACGAATTACATACATCATTGCGATACCTAGAAATTGAAAAAGTGGAGAGCCTGAGCATTCCAAATGCTCATAAAGACGGAGTGAATAACGATCTCGGCTCTTGAAAAGGTACAAAAAAATTAAAAGAATCGAATTTCCTGCTAACGCTCATAATCCTGCTACGGCATTCCCTCCATGAGCAACGAATTGGAATCCGAGCGACGCGAACGAATGACCCGGTACTGGCTGGCGTCGGAGCACGCGATTCGGGCGTACATCGCAGGTGCGGTGAGTACCTTTCAGGATCGAGAAGATCTGCTGCAGCAAGTCGCCCTGACCGTGGCCCGTCGGTTTGAGGAATATGAGGAGGGACGTCCCTTTCTCGCGTGGGCGCTCTGGCTTGCGAAATCCCGAATCATCGATTTCTATCGAAGTCGAGAGCGCCATTTGCAATTACTGAGCGATGACTTGTTAGAGAAATACGCCGAGGTCTTGATGGAACGCGAGCAAGCGATACCTGCTCGTCGCGAGGCACTCGAGCATTGTATGGAAAGACTTTCAGATCGCTCGCGAGCTTTGGTCCGGATGAAGTATTACGATGGAATGAGGATCGACCAAATCGCAGAGTCCATTCGATCCACTTCCGCCTCGGTACGCGTTACTTTGTTCCGTATTCGAGATGCCTTGGCGGGCTGCATTGAGCGGCGAATGGCATCGGAGGCGATCGAATGATTCCTGAAACCCTCCAGCAACAGATTGATCGATGGCTGGATGGCGACTTGTCCAGCGAAGAACAAGACCGATTGAAGGAATCGCTTGAACATATCCCAGAGGCCATGGTGTTCCTCAGCGATCGGGCCTTGCTGCATGCGATGCTTTCCAAGTCGATGGCATGGGGGCCATCATCATCTTCTGTAGTACCGGAGCCGAGCTTGCCAGCTCCTTTACCAGTGGGCTCCTTGCCGGAACCAAACCGTTGGTATGCTCATACATGGATATGGGCTTCGTCAGCGACGGTTGTTTGTCTTCTATTGATCTCGATTCTATTTCTGCCGAGTGTCGTCGCGAGCCCGGTCGATTTGGTTCAAAAGACACTCATGGAGTACCGTGCCACGATCGATCGATGCTATGCCGTGAAGGTGGACGCGGACGCTAGACTAGGTCGAAACAAATTGAGGGGACGGCCGGGCCAATCCGACTCAAAGCTCTGGGTGCGAGACAATAGCTTCGTGCAGATTTTCGACTCATCAGGAGACTCTCTGGTTTGGGGACGTGATCGTCAAGGATCGGTATGGTTCACTATCGCTGGCAAATCCGCCGCAATTTTCCAGGCTGGTGAAATCCCGGAAACGCTCGAGGAATTGTGCGATCTTCGCACGCTGGATATTACAACACTGCTCGAATCTCTGCTTCGAGATTACGACCTCCGGTTCACTGGGCGAACGGATCGATTGCGCACGATTTTTGCGAATCCGCGTCCAGGGGTTACAAACTCCAAATACGGTGCGATTGAAATCGAAATCGACCCCCAGTCTCGTCTCGTGCATCGTGTCACTTTGGAGAGACTCAAGGACCAGAGACCCGTGGCCACCGTTAGCTTTGTCCTCGAAGAGATCCAGCCACGTGATGAGTCATTCTATAACGTACGGTCACATCTTCAGGACGATGCGGATGTAATGGAGTCAGGAACTCGATTCGGCAAACGTTCGGAACTGCTACGAGAGTTCCTACTTAAGCTACGACTATCAAACGCATCCAGAGTCAAGTGATGCACGGAGAATCCCCATGAAACAAAGCTTTATCACGACACTCAGTTGCTTTAGTATTTGTCTGTTGCTTCCTAACGCAGTAGCTCAGGAGAAGCCATCGCGAGGCGGTGCTGGGGATAAATCGTTGCTGCAACGCTTCGACACCAACGGCGATGGTCAGATCGATGACACAGAGCGTCGGGCAGTGCGTGAAAAGATGAAGCAGATGCAGAACAAGCCGGGGGCAATGACCCCGTCGGGGAAATCGGAGGCCATAGGCAATCGTACCATTACGGAAATGCAGTATTCATCGAGCGATGGGAAAATGATACCGTGCGTCCTCTCGATGCCCCAAGGGAGCGGTCCCTTTCCAATGCTGGTTACCATTCATGGAGGCCAGGGAAATCGCGATCTGGGCTACATTCGCACTATGGCCGCGCCCAACGGTCTGTCTCCCACGATCACGGCCTTCAACGAACAACCATGGGCGATCCTCGCCATCAGCTACCGCGCGGGAAACGGGGCGCTGTTCGGTATGGAGCAAGATGATGTGGTCGCGGGCATTCGTTTTGCCAAGTCGCTCCCCAAGATCGACTCCGATCGTGTCGGTGTGGTGGGTGGGAGTCACGGAGGGCATTTGGCACTTGTCGCCGCAGAGAAGATGGGGCGGGAATTCCTATGCGTTGCGGTGGGCTCGCCATGGATGACCGACCCAGTCGTCTATATGACGGGTGATCCGACGAAGCCACCTCTATCGAAAGTCCCCGAGAAAGCCCGCGAGGAGTTGCAACTCAATGGCCGACGCATTCTCAATGGCATGAAAACGGGCCGCCGAATGTCCGATGACGAAATCAGGGACTTCATCTCTCAGCATTCCATAGAAGCCAACGCGGATAAAATCGCCATACCGACTCTGTTCTTGACCAGTCGAGGCGATGACCAGGCTCCGCACGTTCTCATTGAACCGATGATCCAGCGGATGAAGGCTGCGAAAAAAGAGGTCCAGGTTTATACCGCCGAGAAAAGCCCGCACGGTTTTTACTGGGCCCGCACCGTTAGCGCAGCGCGCGATCTACGCGGCGAAAAAACACCACAGGAAGCAGAGGAAGAGCTGACTGCCAGACGGGCGATGATCGACTTCTTTACCAAGCAGTTTGCTCGTAAGGATGCAAAGACATCTCCAGCTGCTACCGAGGAGGTGGTGTCGTTGCAACAATCTACAAATCAGGATAGTCCAGATAAAAAGGATATTCCTGCACAAGAGCCCAGCCTAAAGCAGGAGGATTCGAGTACGAACAAATCACGAGCAGGTCGCGGTCTCGGGGGAGCGGACTTTCGGTCCTTAGCTAATGAAGCTGGAAAAATCACGCGCGATGCCTTCAAGAAACAGCTCAGCGGATCATCCCCCCTTTCGAGCCGACCAGAACTTGCCGACCGTCTTTTTGATAGACTCGACACCGATGGCGATGGCTCGCTGAGCGAGATGGAGTACGAAGGATTCAACGATAGGAAGAGCCAGTTCGGGCGTGGTGGACAACCAAATCCATCGGGTCCATCGGGAGCCGCAGGTCGCGGCGCCAACCGACCTGGCCGCGGCGGTGACGCTACGCCTCCGAATCGACAGCCGGTTCCGGGCGGTGGCAGCAAGCCACCGGATGAAGCATCCGGGAGCAGTACCAATTCATCCGATAAAACAAAGACTTCACCGATTCGTATCGCAAGTGGAGAGTTGATTGGTTTACAAGCGGGGGACATTCGAGTTTTTCGAGGCATTCCCTATGCAGCGGCTCCCATAGAAGAACGACGCTGGCAAGCACCCAATTCTCTACAAGCATGGAGTGGCGTACGGCAAGCGACTCAGTTCGGCGCCCCTGCCTTGCAAGGAGAGGCATTCACGCCGCGTAGCGCGCAAAACGAAGATTGCTTATTCCTAAATATCTGGACACCGACCAATGCGACGGCGGATTCGAAATTGCCCGTGCTGTTTTGGATTCATGGCGGTGCATTCATCCAAGGCTCGGGGGCACAACCCCGATACGATGGTACCGAATTAGCAAAACGGGGAGCCGTTGTGATTTCGATCAACTACCGGCTCGGGCCTCTCGGACTCTTTGTACATCCTGCGTTGACCGCTGAGAGCAAGCCTGATGAACCGCTGGGCAACTACTGTTTGCTCGACATGCTGGCGGCGCTTCGCTGGACCCGAGAGAATATTACAGCATTCGGAGGTGATCCAGGGAATATCACGATCTCCGGTTCTTCTGCAGGAGGAACGAGTTGTCTGTTCTTGATGGGAATCCCTCAAGCACATGGGCTGTTCCACAAAGCGATAATTCACAGCAGTGGTGGCATTCAAAACATTCAAACTCTTTCCGAGGCGGAAGCCGCAGGACTGCGTTTGTCGGAGCGACTTGGGCTGGGATCGCATGCGACGAGCGCGGACTTGCGTCGGGTCGCGGCCGGTGATGTAACAGTCGGAGTAGGCACGATTCGCGAATTGAATCTGCCCGTCAAACCGATCGTCGATGGCCGACTGGTAACGGATTATCCAGCAGATACCTTTGCTCAAGGCAAGCAAGCGAAGATTCCCGTTCTGATCGGTTCAGCCAATGGCGAGTCGGGGGCTAGGCAATTGGGTGACGAAGTAGCCACGGGAGGCGCTTTTGGGTTTCAACGTAAGCTTGCGGACGACATGGTCCGCGCAGGGCAATCGGTGTGGATGTTTCAATTGACCTATGTTCCTCCTCAATCGCGATCCAGTCGATTTGCAGCCCAGCATGGCGAGAGTGTCGCCTATGCCTTTGGAACTATTGGTCAGTCGCTCGCCGCACAGTATGGTTTTCGAAATGAGCAGGTTGCCAACAACGCTGCGCGATCCCGGCGAGGTGGCGGCGGTGGTGGTGGAAACCGTCCGACTAGAGGTGGACGCGAAGATGATTCCCAACCGGTTGAGGATTCCGAACAAGGCCGAAAAATCAGCGAGGCTATGATGCAGTATTGGGTTGCCTTCATGCGGGACGGAAAACCTAGCGGTGACAAGCTGCCTACCTGGCAGCAGCACACCGCCGCAACTCCGAAAACTATGGTCTTCGGTAACGAAGGCATCTCGGTCAAGTAGCGTAAACGGATCCTCAAAACTGGAATCTCGTGAGCCGAAGATGAAAATCTCTCAATCAATCCTATGAAACCATGGAGTGGCAATCTTCGATCGCCACTGCAAAATTCCGCATGATGAACTTGATGTAGCGGAATCCATTTCCGGACCTTCATCGATGAATCCAATCATGCGAGGGTCCGTGCCGGGATGCAAACTTGAAGACAGATCCTGCAGAACGCCGCGGCTGGTTTTGGTTCCCTGGTACTCACAGAAATCATCGCTATTGAGTGTTCGTCTCAGGAGAGTATGAGCTGGTTTTCACGCGACCGCTGCCTGTCGGCGTGGGGTAGGCTCGTCGTCTAACGAACGATGCCCTAGTGCAAAGAGCTTTCGGTGGGGCGACGAGTTCACGGGAGACGATCAGGGATCAGCACTGTTTTCCGTTACGGACGCAATCGCAGCCCGATTTCTCATTCAGGATCGCAGACAGATGGACCGAGTCGATTGCCGCGGGTGTCTCGTGATTTCGGTGTCGGAGACGCACCTACGAACAGTTCATCGAAGACGTGCCGATCCATTGCATCACTCAAAGCAAAGGACACATTCCGTTTGGGTCAACCAATTCGTGTGGGGATTTTTATTCACACTCGCCCAACCCACAAGCATGGCGTCGTGAACAATACCTAAGTCGAAATAGATGGCAAGATTGCGCACAGGCAGGAGCGGTTCGCGCGCCTCGCCAAGGAAACGTTCCGATTTACTCTTTTTCAGGTGTCGGCCGCGTATGGCAGTTCTTCAAAGACAAGCAGCGGCCCGCACCGTAAAATCAAATTGGAATGGACCTAGGCTGGCCCAACTCAAAGACGCAGATAATCTTCATTGAGTTTCTTCGAGAGTCGCAGGGGCTGTTCTGTGTTCGATCGTAATCCTAAGCTTTTAGCTTCGCCAAACTCAAAAACGAGCGGTGTACGAGTTCTGTAGATGACCCAAAAACCTCGCGTTCTGATTTGTGGTTCGATCAATATGGATTTGGTGATTCGAACCCAATCATTGCCCGCGCCCGGACAAACCTCGATGGCTCGATCCATGCAGCAGGTTTCCGGGGGAAAGGGAGCCAACCAAGCGGTTGCCGCGGCACGGTTAGGGGCCGACGTCTGTATGCTGGGATGCGTAGGAAGCGATGGTTTCGCCGCAACGCTTAGAGACAATCTAGCGCGTGAAACAATCAACACGCAATGGATACGTCATGTTCCTGGCCCGAGCGGAGTTGCGATCGTTGCAGTCGATGATGCAGGTGAAAACTCCATCGTGGTCGTATCGGGTGCCAACGGACAGATGCACCCAGCATGGATCGACGAATCGATTGAAGCGATTGCGTGGGCGGATTGGGTCGTATTGCAACTCGAGATTCCTATCGAGACCGTGAAACATGTGATCGCACTCGCTAGACATGCCGGGAAACAGATCGTACTCAATCCAGCACCTGTTCCTTTGCGATTCGACGCCGAGTTGTTCCATGTCGACTTACTTTGCCCGAATCAATCCGAAGCTGAAGCGATTCTAGGGATCACCATCACAAACATCGATGACGCACGATCCGCCGCAATCGCGCTTCGCCAACGAGGTGCCAATCGGGTAGTCATCACGCTGGGCGACCAAGGTGCCATCATGAGCGACTCGACCAACGACGCCGCGATATGGATTCCTCCTATTGCGGTCGATGTAGTGGATACGACTGCGGCAGGCGATGCGTTCATCGGTGCGATGGTAACGAAGCTTGCAAGCGGAGACTCATTGCACGAGGCGGCTAACTACGCAGCGGCAGCCGCCGCACATGCGGTAACCATTGCAGGGGCCCAGCCCTCTCTCCCAGCCCACGATGATGTCCTCGCGATCCTCCACCGCAGTTTTTCATAGTCCCTCGCCTTAGCTTTCGTACGTCTACTCCTGCTGGATGAGTGTGGGTTAGCGGCAAGCTACACTTCCGACGTATGAGTTCGGATTTTGGGAATCCATCAAAAGCGGATTCGTTCTCGAGGTCGCGTTGGTACGAGACTTGTTCAAACCGATGGAAATCAAGTTGATCGGATGGCTGGTCCATGAGGCATGCGATCGTTCCGCAGCGTGTGGGGCCGCGGAAGGATCGCATGAATCGGTTTTCTTTTATGGCTGGAATCGATAATGAAAGCCTGGGCCTGTCTACCTTTGCTATCAGCGTCGCCAAGTCGGGCTCACGTGCTCGCGGTCAAAAGGGGAGAACCCATCGTGATTCCAGGTGCAGGAAGGTTGCTATGGCCTGAAAGATAGGTGTCGATGGCTCTCGCTGCTCCGCGCCCTTCATTGATTGCCCAAACCACTAACGACTGTCCTCGGCGACAATCGCCCGCGGCAAAGACACCTGGGATGCTTGTCGCAAATTTTCCATGTTCCGCTTTGTAATTGCTGCGTGGGTCGAGTTCAATTCCCAGGAGTTCGCTGACGTATTGCTCAGGTCCGAGAAAGCCCATGGCGAGTAGGACCAAATCAGCACCCACTACCTCTTCACTACCGGCAATCTCCTCCATCACGAACTTTCCATCTTGCTTCACCCAGCGCACTCGGACCGTCTTGATACCGGTGACGTTCCCCTTGCCGTCGTCGATAAACTCTTTGCTAAGAATGCAGTATTCACGTGGGTCGTGACCGAATTTAGCTTCTGCTTCTTCATGTCCGTAATCGCTTCGGAAGATTCGAGGCCATTGCGGCCAGGGGTTGTCCGATGCACGCGCATCGGGCGGACGATCCAGCAATTCAAAATTGACTAGTTGAGAGCAACCATGTCGCAGACTCGTACCAATACAATCGCATCCGGTATCCCCACCACCGATAACGACAACTCTTTTTCCTTTCGCCGAAATGTAATTGCCATCCGAATGATGGCTGTTCAACAAGCTCGATGTGTTCGCCGTTAGAAACTCCATCGCAAAGTGAATACCCTTCAGTTGCCTTCCTGGGATCGGGAGATCCCTGGGTTTGGTAGCACCCGTTGCCAGTAGAATTGCGTGGTTTTCAGCGAGAAGCTGCTTGGGGTCCACCGATCTTCCAACATCGGCATTGGTGATGAATTTTACACCTTCTGCTTTCATTAAATCGAGCCGTCGTTGCACGACTCCTTTATCTAATTTCATGTTGGGGATTCCGTACATCAACAACCCGCCAATGCGGTCCGCCCGTTCATAAACCGTGACCGTATGACCAACTTTATTGAGCTGATCTGCAGCAGCTAACCCCGCAGGTCCACTACCGATGATGGCTACATTTTTTCCTGTCCTCGTTTGAGGAGGTTTCGGTTGGACCCAGCCCTCTTGAAACGCGCGATCGATGATCGCATTTTCAATGTTCTTGATGGTTACTGGAGGATTTGTAATCCCGAGAACGCACGCACCCTCGCAGGGGGCCGGACAGACACGACCAGTGAACTCAGGGAAATTGTTCGTTTTGTGAAGACGATCCAACGCATCTCGCCAACGGCCCCGATAGACCAGATCGTTCCATTCAGGAATCAAATTGTCGATGGGGCATCCTGAACTCGATTGACAGAACGGTACGCCGCAATCCATGCATCTCGCACCCTGCGTACGCAGTTGCTCTTCTTTCGGATCTGTATAGATTTCACCAAAATCCTCCATACGAATGATAGGCAAACGCCATTCAACTTTTTTACGCTCGTACTCTTTAAAACCAGTTGGCTTGCCCATACTCAAACATCTATAGGAAAAAAGTGATTTGAACCAAGGGGAGTTGAAATTCCCGTTCCAGCATCATGTCCACTAAGTCGCACTGTTTGCGAGCACTCGTTTCTCTTGCTTCATCTCGTTGAGCACCCGCTTGTAGTCGGTTGGCATGACTTTGACAAAGCGTCGAACGTTGTTCGACCAGTCGCTCAGTAACTCGCGAGCAACCGTCGAATGTGTGAGTTCGGCGTGTTTGGAAATCATCGCATGTAGTGCATCTATTTCAGCATCGTCCTCGAGGCATTCGAGCTCGACGGTTCCTAGATTGCACTGGATTCGAAATGCATCCACATCCGCCAGGACATACGCAATACCTCCGCTCATACCGGCAGCAAAGTTCCTGCCGGTTGGGCCGAGGATCGCAACGCGTCCTCCGGTCATGTATTCGCATCCATGGTCCCCCACACCTTCGATGACTGCATCGCAGCCTGAATTACGAACAGCGAATCTCTCTGCTGCACGTCCGCGGATAAAGATCTCGCCACTCGTCGCACCATACAGGCAAACGTTTCCGACGATGATGTTTTCCTCAGGCTTGAAGGAGGAACGCTGGTCGGGATACAGAATGATTCGTCCTCCCGATAAACCTTTGCCGACATAATCATTGGCATCTCCCTCGAGTTCGAGCGTGACCCCATGAGCTAGGAACGCGCCAAAGCTCTGGCCGGCTGCTCCTCGGAATCGAATCTGGATCGTATCGGTCGGAAGCCCCTTTTGGCCGTGAACCTTTGCAATTTCATTGCTGAGGATCGTGCCGACAGTTCGATTGATATTGATGATAGGCAGTTCGAACCGAACCGGTTTTCCGTGCCGGATCGCATCCCAGCACCTCGGCAGGATTTGCGTCAGATCAAGGGACTTTTCCAATCCATGATCCTGCTTGTCCACGCAACGCACTTGGACATCGGGGCTGGATTTTCTCGCGGGAGCCAGAATGGGGGTCAGGTCGAGACCGTCTGCTTTCCAGTGTTTGATCGCGGCATCCACCTTCAGGAATTCCGTACGGCCGATCATTTCGTCTAGGCTTTTGAATCCGAGGCTGGCCATGATCTCGCGCACATCCTCAGCCACCATGAACAGATAGTTTACAACGTGCTCTGGTTTACCGGCAAACTTCGCTCGCAATTCAGGATCTTGCGTGGCAATGCCGACAGGACACGTGTTGAGATGGCACTTGCGCATCATGATGCAACCGAGGGTGATGAGGGGAGCCGTCGCAAATCCAAACTCCTCTGCTCCGAGAAGAGCAGCGATGACGACATCGCGCCCGGTCTTCAAGCCACCGTCGGTTTGCAGCGTGACGCGACTCCGCAGATTGTTCAGAACCAGTGTCTGATGCGTCTCTGCGATGCCCAACTCCCATGGCAGACCCGCATGCTTGATACTCGTTAGCGGGGACGCACCCGTTCCACCCGTGTCGCCAGAGATCAAGATGTGGTCCGCATGAGCTTTGGCAACACCCGAGGCTACCACACCCACACCCACTTCACTCACCAGTTTCACGCTCACTCGAGCCGCTCGATTCGCATTTTTGAGATCGTGGATGAGTTGTGCGAGATCTTCGATGGAGTAGATGTCGTGGTGTGGTGGGGGACTGATCAATCCAACTCCAGGAGTGCTGTACCGGATACGCGCGATGTATTTGTCGACTTTCTTACCAGGGAGTTCACCACCCTCTCCAGGCTTCGCTCCTTGCGAGATCTTGATCTGCAACTCATCGGCGTTGGTGAGGTACTCGATCGTCACTCCAAATCGGCCCGATGCGACTTGCTTGATCGCTGAACGCTTGCTGTCTCCGTTGGGTAGTTTTTGGAACCGAACAGGATCTTCGCCTCCTTCACCGGTATTGCTTTTGCCTCCCAGACGATTCATGGCAATCGCCAGCGTCTCGTGCGCCTCGGCGCTGATCGAGCCGAGGCTCATCGCACCCGTGCAAAAGCGTTTTACGATTTCCTTAGCAGGTTCGACATCTTCGATGGGGACAGGTCCATTGCCGACGCTGTGATTGAACTCAAACAAACCACGAAGTGCATAACGCATCTTTGCGTCTTTGTTGATATGGTCTGCGAATCGGCGGTAGGCATTTTTGTCTCCATTGCGTGCAGCGATCTGAATATCGGCAATCGCACCGGGATCCCAACCGTGGCGTTCCCCCTCGGCTCTCCAGTGAAACTCTCCAATGTTGGGGAGCATTGGAAGAGAATCGATTTTGGATTCGGGGTAGCCTAATGCGTGTCGACGCATCGTTTCTTCAGCCAGAATATCGAACGAACACCCTTGGATTCGGCTATTGGTTCCAGCGAAGCAGCGATCGATCACCTCGTCTTGCAGACCAAGGGCCTCAAAAATCTGAGCCCCTTTGTAACTTGCCAGCGTACTGATCCCCATTTTGGCCATCACTTTGAGCATGCCCTTGGCGACCGCCTTACGGTACATCGAAACGATTTTCTCGTCGTCCATACCCTCGAGTAGTCCATCGCGACTTGCCTGCCAAAGAGACTCGAATGCCAAATAAGGATTGATGGCGTCCGCGCCATAACCGATAAGCAGGCAATGATGGTGTACTTCTCTCGCTTCACCCGTCTCGAGTACCATCCCGATTTGGGTACGCTTAGCCGCCCTCACCAAGTGGTGATGCACGGCACCGCAAGCGAGCAGACTGCTCAAAGCGACTCGATTTTGCGAGATCGCCCGGTCGCTCAAAACAATCATCGTGTAATGTTCATCGATGGCTTGTTCCGCTTCACGGCAGATCCGATCCAAAGTCTCGAGTAGACCAGCCTTGCCGCTGGATCGGTCAAAGGTGATGTCGATCGTCTTGGTCTTCCAACCGCGAGTTGTCATCTGCTGGATCGCAACCAATTCCTCGTTGGTCAATATAGGATGAGGAATCAGCAGTCGGCGGCAATGATCCGGTGTTGCCGCTAGAAGATTTTTCTCAGGACCAACGTAGCATTCGAGAGACATGATCACATCCTCTCGAATCGAATCGATGGCCGGATTGGTCACTTGAGCAAAAAGCTGCTTGAAGTAATCGTAGACCAGTCGAGGTTGATCGCTAAGGCATGCCAGGGCGGAGTCATTCCCCATCGAACCGATCGGATCCACTTGCGTCTGGATCATCGGGAGGAGCATAAATTGCATCGTTTCGATCGTGTAACCGAAGGCTTGCATTCTGGGCAAAAGCGTATCGGGGTAGAATCCGTGCGCTTTCTCGTCTGTCGCCAAATCGTCGAGAGTGATTCGTTCCTTCATCAACCACTGTTGGTATGGCTTTAGCTTTGCAAAGCTTTCCTTCAATTCCTTGTCCGGTACTAACCGTCCTTGCTCAAAATCGATCAGGAACATCCGACCGGGTTGTAGTCTCCCTTTCTCTTTGACAATCGCGGGATCGACTGGCAGGACACCCACCTCGCTAGCCATGATCACACGATCATCGTTCGTCAGGTAGTAGCGGCTCGGACGCAAACCATTTCGATCGAGCGTTGCACCGATGTACTGACCATCGGTGAATACGATGGATGCAGGCCCATCCCAAGGTTCCATCAAACAACTGAAATACTCATATAAGGCTCGTTTTTCCTGGGACATCGTTTCGTGTTTTTGCCATGCTTCCGGAACCATCATCATGATGGCTTCCTGGAGGGTTCTGCCATTGAGCAGTAGGAATTCCAAAACATTGTCGAATGTTCCTGAATCGCTGCACATCGGCTCGACCACAGGGAACAACTTTTTCAACGCATCGCCAAACACTGGGCTGGCAGCATTTCCCTCGCGAGCTCGCATCCAGTTGATATTGCCTCGCAGGGTATTGATCTCACCGTTATGGCTCATGAATCGCAACGGTTGCGCGCGGTCCCAACTCGGGAAGGTGTTGGTGGAGAATCGTGAGTGCACCATCGCCAAATGGGTCTCAAAATCAGGATCCGAGAGATCGAGATAGTAAGGAACCACCTGAGCGGGAGTGAGCATTCCTTTGTAAATGAGCGTCTTGGTCGAGAGCGAGCAGACATAGAACAGTGTCGCTTGCGTTAGGGATTTGTCGGTCCGCAGCGCGTGACTCGCCTGCTTGCGGATCAGGTACAGCCTTCGTTCGAACTCGGCTGGGTCGACTCCGGATGCTGCGAGGATAAAGATTTGCTCAATTTTTGGTTCTGCGATTCGGGCCGAGGGTCCGATGTCTGCGAAGTCGGCCGCCTGAGGAACCTCCCTCCAGCCCAGGAGCTTTTGACCCTCTTGAGCCACCAGTTGATTCATTAATTTTCGGCATTGTTCGCGTTCCGAGGCGTCTCTGGGTAGGAATATATTTCCCACCGCATAGAGTCCCTTCTCCGGCAGTTCCGTACCGAACTCGGATCTCGCGATGCGGCGGACAAATTTGTCCGGCATCCCGACCAGGATGCCTGCTCCATCACCCGTGTTTGCTTCACATCCACACGCGCCACGGTGGTCCATGTTCTTCAGAATGGTATCCGCATCTACCACGATTTGGTGACTCGGTCGCCCCTTGATATTGGCAACGAATCCGACTCCACAGGAATCCTTTTCTAATTCAGGATCGTACAGTCCATGCTTGTTGGGAAATCCTAAGGGTGCATTCATCGGTTTAGTTGCCTATCTATTTCATTTACAGTGGATGTTAGACTGTTCAGGTGCAGCTGAATGTTTAGCACGAGCTATCAGGAGGCATGAGCTCGAGCAGTTTCTGTCGTCTTGGGACCCTCTCCGGCATGCTCCTGATCCCAAACGCGATTCTTCATAATCAAATCCAAGAAATTGCGAGCCGCGCGGCTCATCGAAACGTCTCGACGCTGGATGATTCCCAGCGGACGCGTCAATTCGAGACCGTCACACTCAATCAACGTCAACGAGCCAGATGCCAACTCATTGGCGACCGTCAACTTGGGAACGAACGCAACACCACTATTGACGATCGCTGCATGTTTGACCGAATCGATGTTATCCAATTCGACAACCACGCGCATCGTCACCCCTAGCGCTCTCAGCTCTTTGTCGATCTCTTGGCGAATCCTCAGGTTGCTGGCAAATGCAACCAATCCGACTTGCGAAAGGGCTTGGGGAGATATCTTCCCCATCGATGCCAAGCGATGGCGTGGCGACGCCACCAAGACCATCGGTTCGTGCCTCCACAGCGTGGTCTGCAACGCAGGATGATTCATGTCGGGATAGCTCAACATCCCGAAATCCACGGTCCCCTGCTCGACCATGCGGTACACCTCGTGAGGATGAGCCAATTGGTAAGCAAAGCTAGCCGACGGGAAAGCCTTCTCAAACTTCTCTTCCAAGACCGGGAGGTAGCTCAAACCCATCGAATAAATGGAAGCCACCACAACATGACCCGTAACATCCCCCGATTCGCTCCCTCCCAAACGCACCTCATCGACCAATGCATCAAACTGACGCAGAACGCCAGCCAAACCGTCGTAGAACTTCTGCCCCTCTGCCGTAAGGACGAAAGGCCTCTTGGAACGGTCGATCAATCGAACCGAAAGAAAATCTTCAAGATGCTGAACACTTTGACTCGCAGCGCTCTGCGTCATTCCATGCTCCACGGCCGCGTGTGAAAAACTCCTCTTTCGAACGACGTCGTAGAAAACCTTTAACGACCGAATGTGTACCGCGCCGTGCGTGCTTGCAGCTCTTCTATTGTTTTTATTAATATTGCATCTCCTCTATTAACAACGACGATCGGAATTTACTGCCTCACTCGTCATGCGTCAATAAACAAAACAGTAAATAATTTACTTTGGTGGATGTAAAATTATTTTTTCTACTCGTGGTGAGCGACGACGGCTGGAATAGAAGCTTTGGTGTATCCATCTTGACGTCGATTCGCACACAAAGAAATTTTAGTGGGGCGTTAAATTTCCTTGATGGGGACTATCCTGTACCATACTCCACCAAAGAAATGGATCACGCCGCGCGCAACTGGGATATCGTGAGCAGGCCTTCGAGTCCCACGCTGAGAAAGAGATGAGCAGTCTCAACCACATCCTGCGTCGTGTTCGTTTGAACGGGGATCGAACCCAGTTCGATAATGGTCCGATCGCGGTTCCGTTACAGAACCCGAAGCAATAACGAGAAGCGATTGATCTGGGTAAAAGCATCGTTTGGCCGAGCAGAAGGATCTGTTCCCTGCGCGAGAGCGAGACAAACGAATTGAGTTGCTCGAGCCTATCTGCACCATCGTAGCCACGTTTCAACGACCTCCCAGCCACTCTCGGACTGAGGGTTTGTAGATCGTTTTAACGGGCGAATTGAGCCTTTAGATCGGCCGCCAATCCCGGCTCTAGTTGTAAGGCAACCCTCAACTCCTCGAGATAGGCTTCCTCAGACGGATTGGCTTCGTCGATGATCAAACTTGAGAAGGTGTAGATCTCCGCTGCGGCTGCGGGGCTATCCGCGAGGGAGGCAACATTCCAAGGAGTGCGAGGAGTTTGAAATTCACGCTGCAACCAAGCTTTAGATTCCTCTGAAACATCCATGGTTTGCAATTGGGCCGCAATAGCTGCCTTTTCCGATGGGTCGATCGAGCCATCGGCATTGGCCGCGGCGACCATTGCCCGAAGAATAGTGAGATTTCGCTTGTCCGCCGCTGGGCCGGCCAGGGTTGCGAGTGGCGCGTCGTCGGAGGAGGGAGTCGTTCCGTGATTTTGCGACCATCTTTTGTAGGCTTCGTATGCCAAGGCCCCAACGGTGGCGATCGTACCGGCCGCAGCAACCTTGCCAGCGATTCTTCTACCCGCTCTCGTCCCCAGCAACAGGGTCGTTGCAGCGCCAATGGCCGCTCCTGTTCCCAGATTCGTCAGTACTGCTTTCTTTTGTTCGGTATCGGTCGGTAATCCCAAGTGCTGTTCCGCGTATCGCGTGGCCCCGTCGGCCATCTCTTTTCCAGAGCGAATCAGCGATTCCAAAATCAACCGAGCTTCCATCGTAGACCTCTCCTGCGTTCTAGATCTTTGGTATTCAACTCCTTTATAAGCGATCCCCCAACCATTTGCGATTGGGCTGGGAATTATCGAGTCGTTTCCGCTTGCCAGATGCCGATTGGCCGAAAGGCTCCGTACCCGACTTTTGAGGAATCTTTCGGAAAACGTCTTTCCAAGCCCTCCTGATGGTATACAGTGCAAAGATCCTCTTATTTTATTAACCTGTCCTTATTTGAGGTAAAAATGATGAAATCGTTTCGTCGAGGGTTCACCCTGGTAGAACTTTTGGTGGTCATCGCCATCATCGGCATTTTGGTAGGGCTTCTGTTGCCCGCCGTTCAAGCTGCTCGCGAAGCGGCACGGCGAATGCAGTGTCAGAACAATCTGAAGCAGTTTGGCTTGGCTGCACACAACTTTGAAAGTGCGTTCAAGTACTTTCCTCCCGTGCAGCACACCAAGGTTTTCACGGAGACCAGCGGAGCGCGTGTAACTCGAACTTCAGAAGCGCCCGTTCAAGTCTTTATGCTTCCCTTTTTCGAGCAAGCGGCCAAATTCAATCTGTTCGATTTGGACTATAACGTGAACAGCGATGCCCCGATCCATCCTAGCATTCCAGCGCGAACGGGTGCCAATCGTCCAGCACGGTTGATCGACGTGCCGTCCTTTCTTTGCCCCTCCGATGGTTCGGAAGTTTTCTATGTGGACGGTGGTAACGCAGGCCGCCAAAGCTACCATGCCTCGACGGGTGCCGCTCGTTTGAGGGGTGGAACAACGATGGATGGAATCTTTGCTCGGCCGTATCCATCGGATGGACAGATGATGACCGGGCCTCGTATGGGCGAGATTTCGGATGGGACCAGCAACACCTCTCTGTTCGCTGAAGTGATGAGGGGGACTTTAGCTTGGAATGCAACGAACCAATGGAACAATACAACTGTTTTCTTTGCAGGAGCCGCCTACTCGACACCTGCACTTTACCTGGATGGAAGAACAGTTCCACAATGTCTCCCGAACGGCAACACGACAACCTCGACTTGGATTCGATACACCGGACACCAGTACTACCGTGCTTTGACGCCCAACTTTACCTACAGTCACACGCTCCCTGTGAACTGGAACAGGCGTGTACAAAACATTGCCCAGCAGCGATACAACTGCGGCGTGAGCTTTAATGATTTGCACATGGCGGCATCGAGCTTCCACACCGGCGGTGCCAACATATGCCGAGCAGATGGTTCTGTGACCTTTGTTTCGGACAACACCGATTTCGCTATATGGCAAGGTGTTGGAAGCCGATCGAGCGGCGAGATTGTCAACATCGAGTGATCGACCATTTGATCCTCGCAGCCGGGTGATCCCGGCTGTTTTTATTTAATAATCCGATTAGGCAAAAAGGAGAATTATCTTGTTCAATCGAGCGATGGGACTATTCGTAACTTTGTTGATTTTGGGATGTGGCGGATCCGATGGCGGAAAGACACCGGGCATTCCTGAAGGAGCTAGTGAGGGGATCGTCCAAACGCGCGACATGCTTCTCGAATCGAGCATGATGGCCATCAAGCTTTCCAAGCTAGACGATGTCAATAACTTCGAAAGCAAATTTCCAAAGGCTGTGGCGGCCGTCAAAGACAAATCCGTTGTCATCGTTTGGGGGAAAACCTTTAAAGAAGGAGTTACGCCAGAGTCAGCGGAGATCATGGCTTATGAGGCAAAAGCTGCGGATCAGGGAGGTTGGGTTGTCAAGAATAACGGCGAGCTCTATCAGATGTCAGCCTCTGACTTTGCGGCCAAAGCGCCAAAGACTTCAGCTAAAAAGTAGACTGTTGCAGCTAGGTGTCAACTCGGCAACTCTCGATTGGCGAATGGTTCTGCGTGATTGCGTAATTGATTTGTCCTCGATGAGAGGACGCACACGGAATTACGTTCTGGCCCTCTCGACCGCAGGATCTCATCCACAGGATCTCATCGTATTCCTGCTCAGACTACGGCTGCACTGAGCAGAAGCACCACTGCGAAAAACATCCGGAACAAAACCATGCACCGCAGTTGCCGGTCGGCCACACTGAACATGGTGACTTATTGCGGCCGTTCGGTGATGGTCTTCGTTTGCACGCGTATGGGCTAGCGAACGGGCCTGCTCAGCGATCGATCTTCGTATCACAGCGAACACGTTGTATCGCTCCGTGTATCGCATTTCTCCTCCGGATTGTTCGGATCTGGACCGAACGTCGAAGATCTTTGGGAATCATAAAGTATTGACCAAGTTGCCAGGGACTTCCAAATGGGGTATTCGAGAGTTTGTCTCCCTTAGGTAAATCTATTCGTTCTAATCGCCTATTGCTTGCACCAGGGAGGCAAGTGATTGTTCCATCGAGTATGGGTCGCTTTAGCCCAGCCGAGAGGATACCCCTGCCATTGTGCCGTGAGCCAACCACTTGCTGTACTCTCGGGACGAATCGACTCTCCCCGCATGTATTGACGTGCGAGAGACTCGTCCAAATCGAAGGCAATCCGCGGAGTAAAAAGACACTCACGGAGCAGGCTCAGCGATTGCGTGGGAAGCCACCTCTGTTTTTCATGGACCATTCCGAGACAAGGCTTTCCCAACCAGGGGTACCGATCGAGCAAACTCCAGACCTCGCTCGTGGCAACATGGACTTGATTGCACCACAATCTCGGTGCGATCACGCTTGAGAGCTCGCCGAATTCTCGGAACGCATCGATGGCAATACGCTCCTCCTTCGGGTGCCCTCGGAAAATCCTCTTCGGGGACGCGTCGTTGCTCTTACCATCATACGAGATCCCTAGATTACGATCAGTCCGCCAGAGACCGGCAGCGAATCCGCCAGCACAACCATCGCGGTGGGGCCACAAACGGTAGCACCCCCTAGCAACCGGTGAAGCCCATTTTTTTAAAGGTATTCGTTCGATCGGCTCGAAAGCACCTGGATATTCCTGAACGAGTCGACGGATTTGAGCTTCATTTTCAACCTCTGCAAACGTGCAAGTCGAATAGACTAGACGTCCGTTCGGTTTCAGCATTCGGATGGCTGCGTTCAAAATCCTGGTTTGTCTTTGAGCGCAGTGAAAAATCTGCGATGGGTGCCATGCGTTTTCATCTCGTTTGGATTTGCCCACCAGCATCTGACCACTGCACGGGGCATCGACCAAGATGGCATCAAAGACTTCCGGAAGTCTAGAGGCCATTTCGTCCGGATCCCAGGAGGTGACGATGTAGTTTGCTTGTCCGGTACGCCCCAAGACATGCTCGAGTGCATGAACCCGCGTTCGGATACTTTCATTGGCGACCAGGCAACCCTCGCCCTGCATCGCTTCGAGAATGGCTGAGGCCTTGCCGCCTGGTGCTGCACACAGGTCGCAAATCCATTCACCGGGGCGAGGTTGCAATACGGCAAGGGGGAGGAGCGAACCGGCGTCCTGAATGTAATAATCGCCAATCGCGTAATTCAGAAAGGAGGCTGGACGAATCGCGGAATCATCAACCCATTTTCCCGACGGATACCAATCGATCGGAGTGGTATCAAATGGCAGCGGTCGGTTGATTCGATCATCTCGCAATCGAATGCAGCGCCGCGGGAAGGTTTGGCAGGCTGCTTCGAAATGAGATAATTCTTCGGTAGTTAGGAATGGTTCGAGGGAGGAAAGCAAAGCTGGTTAAGGTTTGGCTTCGTGTTTTTCTCTCCAAGGTTTGCCATCCTTGTAGTTTTTCAGCTCGTTCTCGAGTTGCTCGAGTTGTTCGCTATTTTCCTCGCGTCCCAGGCTGACTGCCTTCTCAGAGAATTCGATCGCCTTTTCGAAATTCCCCTTCTCGGCATACGCCGCGGCCAACGTGCTCAGAATATGCGCCGCTTTGTATTCGGTAAGTTCACAGGCCTTGAGCCCTAGTTCGAGGGCACGCTCGCCGTCTCGGACGTCGTCCTCAGGGCTCGTTGCTAGCACCCACGAAAGGTTGTTTAGAAGCGACGACCGTACTTCGCTCGCGATTTCCTGTGGTAACAGGCTGAGAGCCTTCTCATAGGAACGGACCGCCTCCAGATGCTCGCCTTGCCCGAGCAAGACCTCACCCCTCAATCGATGCGCCTGCCAGCTGTCTTCGTTACCCCGGAGGGCTTGGTCCAGTACCCGCAACGCTTGTTTGCTCTGTCCACTTTGCCAATACGTCAGTGCTAACTTCAGACGCAGATCCTGTCGCGCGCCGTCGGGAGCTCGGGAAACGAGCGACTTGTAATCATTGATCGCCGTTTCGTAGTCTTGTTTTTCAGCTGCAATATCAGCTCGGAGCAACAAAGCGTCTAGGTTTTGATCATCCGCTTCTAAAATGGCTGCGACGTCCTCTTTCGCAGCGTCGTACTGCTGCATTTCTACATTCAGACGGGCTCGCAGTAGCATCGATGGGACATTGTCTTTTGTAAGCTTGATCGATTCATCGAGATCCGCTTTTGCTTGATCGTTGTTTCCCTGAAGTTGATGGATCAGGGCTCGCTGGCGCAAAAGAGTCGCTTTGGATTCATCATTCGCAACCATGCTGATGGACTTGTTGCTGAACGCCATCGCCTCGCTCTGCTTGTTCGTACGCAGGAGCAGCGTGACTTTGCTTAAGATAAATTCGACGTTCTGAGGATCGAATTCGAGGATCGTATCCAACGTGCTCAGTAGACGATCGAACTTTTGCTGGGACTCGAGAAGCATCAAATACTGTTTAGCCACATTGGTATCGTTGGGATTGATCTCAAAGGACTTTGCGACATCTTCTAATTGCTGCTCTGGATCTTCCTGCAATCCTGCGCGATTGGTGTAAAGATTCGCCAGCTTTTGGTGAAGCTCCGCATTTTTTGGATCCGCTTTTAATTTTGGCTCAAAAAAGGCAATACCCGCATTGATGACGTCCATAGCCTCGCCGAAATCCTGTCGCCCTTTCAGGATCGCCGCCTTGAACAGATAGCCCTCGATCATCGAAGGGTCGAGTTCAATCGCACGGGTCAGGTCATCCAGCAATTCGCCTTGAATCTTGCTTGCACGCGCAGAGGATCTCGGGTTTTGCATGAGTTCCCGCATGGTGAATTCAACACGCTGCTTGTACACCGAGGCTAGGAACGTCTTGGCTGGTTCCTCGCTAGCCTTTGACAATCCTTTTTTGAGCGCGGATTCGACCAACGAGATGACTTCACGGAGTTTTTCCATGGAATCGACACCGATCCTCAACTGGATTGCTTTGTCGAAATCGCCATCGCCTGGCATTTGCTCCGGAATGACTACTTCCGAATCAGACTTTTTCTGTGTTGCTTCTTGCCCGATCGTCCAGGAAGCAGAGGAAGCGGCAAAACCAGCGCTAATTGCGAGCAGAAACGCGAATCGTTGGCGAGCCCGGTGGCGATGGCTGTCGACGGAACATGCAAAAGTGGAGTGCATAGATCAGGCATTTCGAGTGAGGTTTGTGGACCAGCTCCTCTCCGTTTGAGGGGCCCGTAGGCCTATGATTGTATCGCCCTGCCTACCCTCAATCCTAGCTCGAATCGTTCACTCTTCGGCAAAACTCTTGGGTACACGGCTCCGCGAGTCTGGCCACTGTGCGACCTGGAGTCCAAAATAGTCTGATTGGAGTTCGATTTTCCTGGCTCGGTGCAATCGGGCAGTATTGCCGATCAGATACATCCAGGCCGAACCGGTTAACCATCGGTGATTCTCTCGATAAATCCTTGTTTCCACCGATACGCGGATGTATTCGTTATCCGATCCGCGCAGGTCATAGCCTTCGATTCGATCGAGGACCTCGCACGTTTCGAGGATGTCGGTTTCGTGAAAGAGCCAAACCTCGCCGAGAATCCAACCGGTTCCGTAGGTTGCCGCGGGGTAAGGCCCCAAATCATAGAGATCTCCCTGTACAACGGCGGGAGATATCGATTCGGGTCGGCGTGGCCACAATCCACCTCGCAAGTGCCCTTTCTTTAAAGTCCCGTAGACAAAGATCGCTCGTTCCGTGTCGCTCATCGTAGCCGTTTTGATCAAGGGCCATTCATGGGTGTCAGAGTCCAGCTACTCACCTGATTATCGAGTGCAATGATCATTTTTAGTTGATCCTCCGCCGGCAAAAGAGTCCCTCCATAGACCCTTCGCCCAAAGGACATTTGATCCGCAAAAGATCCATCGACTGTTTGAAGATGAATCACCTGTCTCGGGGCTGTTCCGAGCCAGAAGAATCCCTTTTTATTCGTCACCGCAGCCAAAAGCCTTGACTGCTCCGGTCGCACCGAGAGCGCTTGCTGAAATCGAATGACGTAGTCTCTCGAAATGTAAACGGCTCCTGTTTCATCGGTTTGCGGTCTCTTCTCCAAACCGATGAGCATGGTCTCTTGCTTGCCCTTTCCCCAGACCCAATTTCCAACATCCGGCACAAACGGAAGCGTGGGCAATTGGGAATTGCTCGCATCGTTGGACGACAAGCTGTCGATGGGATCGATGCTCCTATCTGACCAGACAGTGTTCCATCCCACGGCTTCCGCATTGGAATTCAAGCTTGGAACAACGGCGACGATCGAGGCGTTCCTGACGGACGCGTTGGGTTTGAGAGTCGTCCATTTTTGTGTGGCTGGATTCAAAAGATACAGCTTGGGGGCATCCGTAAATACGCAAAGCACAGGGTTTCCTTCCTGCATGGCCCATTGCCCTCCCAAGACCAATTCACCTGCATCGACAGGTATTTGCATGGCCTCGGTTGGCGTCCAGGGTTCGATCCCGGTTGACGGGGCGACAAAGAACCAAAAGCGTGGCAAACCCTCTGGTAACACCGAGATCCAACGATGAGTCCATGGGTCCGCAAGGATGTGAATGCGTTTGGGTTTTGGCTCAACTAGTTGTTCAATAGGAATGGTAGCGACCGTTGTACGCTTTCCGGTTTGATCTATCGAGATAATGTTCCCCACGTTATCCATCACGGTCATCACACGAAATAGATTTTTCTTGTCCGCATACACATCTGTGCTCGGAATCGCATCCGATGCAGATCGAGGCCAAAAGAGCTCTCCGCTCGCCGCCACAATCGAATCCTCAAACCCGACAGCCCAATCTCGAGTCATGTCGTGAAATGTGAATGGAAAGGGTGCGATCTCTCGATGCTGTGGAGACATCTTTTCGATTTGGGATCGATCCAAAATGTTGCGATGCAGCCGCGATGCATATTTCGCTTCATCGTCCAACGCTGATTTTTTGAACCTGCTCGCCAGATCCACATCGCGCTTCAGCTCATCTACTTTCTGCGTCAATAGATCCAATTGCGGAACCGCTTCAATCGATTGGATACTCCCGTCTTTTCCGAGAATCGCGCTAGAGAAGGTCGAAATCCGACCGAACTGCTGGGTAAGTTCTCCCGATGCATCGATTGCAATGGGCAACGAACAGTTCCAAGCCTTCATCACAACCGCCATACGGTCTGCGGGCTTGGAGGTGACTAAAAGCAATTGAGCGATTCCGTTGAGCCCACTTTTCTCTAGCGATTTCTGAACCTTGTAAACCTCGTCGACAAACGAACGAGATGCATCGCTGTCGTCGATCCAGAAGAAAAGTGTGATCAGACTCTTGCGCTCTGCCGAATCAAAGACCTCCTCGCCATTCGGACCACGCAGGAGTACCGGTTGGATCGATTCCCCCAACTCTTTGGGTAAATTTCTGGGTGGGGGATCTGCGAACCGCCGGACGAGAAGATCACCCTCTCGGGAGGGGAGCTGCCATCGGGACCAATCCACTTCATGGGTGATCCGAGCGCCGAAAAAGTTCACGGATAACTGGATGCTGGATGGATCCATTCCCTCAGGGATGGGAGGAAACAATCCTTGAACCAGTGCAAAAGGGAAATCCTGGCGCAGGATCAGTTTTCGATTCGCATCGATCCAGAAACAATACTTTTGTCCCTGATAGATGGCTTCCACGCGTTGGCAGAGAACGCTGTCGAAATGCTCGGGCTCCAATCTTTGGAAGCTTGCATCTTTCAGCAGATACCTCAGCGGGTCGCCCGAAAAGAGTAGCTCGATGGAGAGAGGAACGCCGATGGCTGGACGATGAAGCACCGGGAACAAGTGATCCTCTAGAAGCCAATTCAGCGTGATTTTTTCTGGTAAAGATCGCACCACCCTTTGATTCTCGAACGGTTTGAAGTCCTTATTTCCCGCAATGGATTCGAGAGTAGAACCTGACCAAATGGATTGGACCTGGCTGGTTTGGATGGCTAGCTTGTTGGGTCTTTCAAAAGCGATGCGATCTTTGCTTTTGTCCTGAATGGGATTGGTCGGATAGGGGATGTTCAGATGGATCTCCGCCTCATCCTCGTAGGACTTGAGTTGCTGATAATTCGCAATACAGGACTCGAGAAGGGATTTCGGATCGCTAACCGACGGATCTGGTTTTGTAGCGGTCTCCGTGGAGGATACCTCCGCCGCAGATTCCCGGCGTGGACTGCTTGGATCCTGCTCAGAACGTTCCTCCTGGGTGGTCGCTCCGACGGTCGCCTTCGATTCTTTGCTTTTGTTCTCGGGATTGCATCCTCCGAGGGCTAAACAAAGCAATATCGACAACCATCCAGTGAGTCGCATGCCTCGTATCGAATGCTGCAATCCAAGATATCGAACGCGAGTACCTGTCGAACCGGATATGGCAACTTGCATTTTGCTTCGCGGGAGACACCCGCTCCTGTAGGTACGATGAAAATTTTTCCTCATCACGACTCGAACGTTGCTTAATTCTTCAGTTTGGCTAGCCGATTTTGAGCTCGTTCAACCAAGGAAACCATCTCTTTGTTTCCTCCGTAGAGATTGACGACCCCTTCCCAAATCTGTTTGGCCGCCAGCACCTCATCCGCACGAAATTTTCTGTCCGCTTCTTCCAGCTTATTCTGTAAGAAACGTCTGAGTTCATCCGCATCGGGTGGACTAGCCAAGATCTGGGCTATTTGTCGTCTCGCCAGATTGACGAAGGCTGCTTCTTTCTCTTCGTTCTTGAGCAAGTTCACGATACCGCGATACCTGTCGAGCGCCGTGACGCGATCCCCGAATTGCTCGAAACGGTTCGCTTCTAAGAACTGTCGTTCCCCCTCGCTGGAGGGTTCTCTGCCAAATCGTCGGTTGCTCATCATCCGTTGCTCAGCCTCCACCATCGCGATTTCTTCGATCTTTTCCTTTGCCCATTCAGAATGCTTTCCGTTGGGAAATCGTTCCAGGAGCTCTAAGAGATATCGATCGCGTGCATGAACGAGCGATCCCACATCTTTTTGTGCGATAAATCGTTCCGCTCGAGAACGCAATGTCTGTTCGCTAGCGGGCATGAGCAGATAGCCAATCGCTGCGATCACGGCGAGCAAAATTCCTAGCAAGACGATGGGTCTTTCGAAAAATCCCGGTGCACCCTCTTGTTCCTGCGACCGATCTCGTCGGCGATTCTTTTTCCGGCCTAAAACCTTTTCTGCTTCGTCTTTATCCAGTTTCATAAGCAGGGGGCTAAAGCCGCCGACCGCATGCTGGACGACTGAGATACCCTCGGTAGCCCGTTTGTGAGCCTCTTTGAGCGCCATACTGGTCGCGATCGCAGAGAACGGTCGTTTGAGAGGATCTTTGTTCAATAACTGCTCGATAATCGCGCTCAACCAAACCGGACAATCAAAGACGATGGTTGCAACTGCGGGGGGAGATCCGTCGAGAACAGCCTGACGGACCAAGCCGGCGTTTGGACCCTCGAAAGGCGGACTTCCCGTGAGGGCATGGTAGAGGGTTGCACCGAGGGAGTATAAATCGACGGCCTTGTCGGGCTTTTGCTTGCCTTCTATTTGCTCGGGAGCTTGGTAGGCAATCTCGGTTGCCTTCAGCGGTCTGCTTGACTCGGGACCTTCCCAGAGGTCATTGAGTTTGACGACCTCACCACCGAGCGTGAGCAGGACTTTATCGGGGCGAAGGCGACCGTGGATCCAGCCTGAGTCGTGGGCTTTCTGCAAGGCTTCGCACAACTGCAAACCGTATTGCAAAACCACTTCCCAATCGAGTCTCTCACGACGCTCGAGTAATTTCTCGAGGGACTCCCCTTCAATGAGCTCATAGACGAGGTAAGCATCCTTGGCATCGAAACCACCACCATAGCAACGGACGATTCCCGGATGTTTTAGTGCCTTGATTTTCTCGAGATGATTTGCGAATTCCTGTTTGCTTTCCGGTGTCATCCCCATCGGCATCGAAAAAACGCGAACCGCGACCTGGGATCGTTGCTGCACATGAATGGCGCGATAGATGGTAGAGCCTGGACCACCGAGCGGAGCCTCAAGAGCGAGCGGACCGATACGAGATCGCGTCAAAGTCTCAATCCCCTCCAGTACACTGACCTGCAAATTTTAGTCCATTGATCACGCAATCCCGCACTGCATCCACATCTACACGCGTGACAATTTCCACGCCGCGACGATTCACCGAGAAAGGGCGACGATCGACAATCGTCGCTCCACGTGTAAGCTCGCCTAACTCCTCGACATCGACCGCATATTCCTCCGAACCAAAAAGCATCGGCTCGAGCAGAAACGCGATACCTAGTACCGCATTGAGGGTGATCGTTTCCTGTGCCCGATGTTGACGAAAAGATCGGAACATGTGAGGGACGATGGTATGCAAAACCCCGCCCGCCCGCGTGTATTTCGGAGGCAAACTGTTCAAGAGATTGAAATCAAAACTAACCTGATTGGTGATTTCGAGGGGAATCAATGTCTTCGTCGTAGCCGACCGGAGCACACTCGAAGCGCTCGTGGGGTCAAAGTGCATATTGAACTCAGCGGCAGCAGTCACATCCCCGATGCATTGCGTCGATCCACCGACGATAATAATTTTGTCGACTTGCTCGATGATCGATGGATCTCTTTGAAACGCGCGCGCGACGCCCGTCAACGGCCCCATACACAAGATGGTGACATCCCCTGGATCCGATTTAATGCTATCGGCTATTAACTTTTCGCTACTGACCTGATGCTGTCGCGCTATAGGAGCGAACTGAATGTTGCCCATGCCATCTTCACCATGGAGAAATCGGGAATCCCCGACAGGTGCATCTTCAGGATCGCTTCCCATTCCAACCCGTGGAATTCTGGGTGGATCCAACTTCTCGAGAAGTCCGATCACATTCTGCGAGCATCGGTCCGCCTCGATCGTTCCCGAGCAAGTGGTGATGGCAACCACATCGAGTCGCGGATCGAACAATGCCAGTATGAGGGCAATCGCATCGTCGATACCTGGATCGCAATCGATGATTACTTTTCGTGACATGCTAGACAAAAACCGACTTTGGGATTCAACTCGTAGTTGCTACACAAACTAAATGTTTTACGTGACTTATGCATTACCCGCTAGCCGACAACAGTCTCTAACCTGACGCGATGCTCGAAGAATTTCTTGAAACGGTTCGGCAAAACCACGACTTGACTGCCGATCAAATGCAGCAAGCCATCACGTGGATGCTCGCGGGGCGACTAGAAAACGAGGAAATTGGTGAGTTGCTCCTGGCCCTAAGTGCCAAAGGGGAGTCGGTTTCCGAGTTGGTTGGTGCCGCTCGCGCTCTGCGAATGATGATGACCCCGATTCGTTCCTCGCGTCCCTCTTTGGTAGATACATGCGGAACCGGGGGGGACGGATCGAAGACGTTCAACATTTCAACCGCGACCGCCTTGGTTGCCGCGGCCTCCGGAGTGGCAGTCGCGAAACATGGAAATCGCAAAATTACGAGTGCAACAGGGTCCGCGGATGTTTTGAGTGCGTTGGGCGTAAAAATCGATGCTTCCCGGGAAACGGTAGAGGCATGTCTGGATCAGTTGGGGATTTGTTTTTGTTTTGCCCCCCTGCTTCATCCTGCGATGAAGCATGTCGCGGAAGTGCGTCGCAGCTTGGGCGTACCGACTCTCTTCAACTACTTAGGTCCGCTCGCGAACCCCGCGGGTGCCCATTTCCAGATCATCGGTGTCGGAAAAGAGAGCCTGCAGACCAAAATCGCTTCTGCCCTGTTGCAACTCCCCCTGCAAGCCGCGATTGTCGTACGAGGGGAGGACGGACTCGATGAGGTCACTTTGTGTGCCGAAACCCATGTTCACCATTTGGCTTATGGAATGCTGACCCAAACCGTATGGACCCATGAGTCGTTCGGTCTTCCCCGGGTTCAAATCGAGGATCTACGAGTCGATAATCCGGAAGAAAGTGCCCAAGCGATCCGCCGGGTACTCGGCGGTGAAAGGGGACCGTGTCGAGATATTGTGATTGCAAATGTGGCAGCAACTCTTTGGGTAGCAAATCAAACCCACTCGCTTCTCGACGGAGTGCACAAGGCCAGTCGAGCCATCGATTCCGGACAAGCCGCTAACCTGCTAAAGCAACTAGCGGAGATGTCGAACGCATAGGGCTTGTTGCTGCTACAATCGGTCGTTTGCCGAACT
>JBBAXA010000018.1:0-21305 GCA_040396935.1 Pirellula sp. | reverse complement strand
GGAGATGTCGAACGCATAGGGCTTGTTGCTGCTACAATCGGTCGTTTGCCGAACTTTTTTCAACGATCCATCGAAACCTCGGAGACAGAGCTCCAAAACGGACACAGCTGGAGACATTCTCTGGCGAGTCGAGAATCGCCCGTCCCACCTCGTTCTTAAACGAGGTGGATCGAACGAACCGAGCCTATGGCTTCGCCCCAACCGCAGGATACAGCGATCGTGTTCTAGACCCTATCCATTTCCAATCGGATTCACTCCGGAATGCAAAGAGCCTATCTGACGCTGCCGCAGATAGGCTCTTCAACATGGACCAGCAAGTCTTTAACGACTGAATCGTTCTTTAATATTGTCCCCTGAAGAAGTCATCGACCAAGTCGCTGAGCGAATCATCCTCAGAATTCCCAGCCCCGGAGAGATAGGCTGCTAGGCTGAGCAGCTCGTCGTCATCCTCTTCCAAATCCATCTGTGCGGGACCGTACATCTGGCTCACCGCGGTTCCTAAAGACGCACCAGTCGAGAATGGAACGTCGATTAGCTCGTTGGACAGGGCATTCGCAACAAACATGGGTACAGCCTGGCTTTCATCTTCACCTTCACCTTCGCCGGAGCCCTGTTTGCTGGTTGAGCTATTCAGCTCATTGATGACCGCTAGCGCATCGAGCGGCGACAGGAAGTTGTCGGCATTGACGTCCAGATATAGCTTTTCCAAGCTCTCGCCAGAACCGAGAGGTCCATCATTGGCCAGAGGACCGGCTCCACCGCTGTTGAGTGCATTGACGAGAATCAATGCATCGATCGGAGAGATGAATCCATCATTATTCACGTCGTATGCATTGACTAAATTGGTATTTCCTTCACCTGCACCCGAACCCCCTGAGGAGGATCCGACAATCGAAACCGCATCGGTAATGAATCGGATTTGGCTGTTCAGCAGAGGTGTTGTGGGATTGAAGAGCAACGTGTCATGGAACGGCTTGATATCCGCTGGATCTCCAATGAAATTCGCGACTCCAACGCGGGTTGCAGTAAACGTGATGATGAACTGCAATTTCTCGTCCAGTCCCAGCGGGCTGTTGCCAGTTTGGGCGGATCCGAGTTCATTGATCAATCCGGGGATCCGAGTATCGCCAGACGTTGCGTTCAAATAATCCGCGCCATAGACGACTTGGAAGAAGGGAGCCGTCGATTTCGCATCAACGGAAACCAAGCTCGTCGGGAACTGAACATCTTGGAATGCAGCGAAGACACCGGCGGCGGTCGGGTTGGTTCGGAGATCTTTCGCATAGCCACGCAATTGGAATTTGCTTCCTGCATTCACCTGCGAAATCTCTTGTCCCTGGAGGTTGGTGACAGCGAGCCTCAATTGTACGAGGTCGTCCGCTTGCACCTGTGCCTCTGTCCCTACTTGCAACGTGACGGTTGCAGTCGAGGTAAAGCCTCGAGAGTCCGTGATGGTATACTTGAATTCATCCGTACCAAAGAAATTGGTGTTCGGCGTGTAGATGATTCGATCGTCTGCGAAGTTCGATGGAGTGTTGTTGTCAGAAATCTGAACTTGGCCATTCGAGGGCTGTGTCGTTGAGGAAATCCGAATCGGCGGCTGAGTTCCTGGGATATCATTCGCCAAGACATTGATCACCGAAGCAACACCCGAAGGGAGTCGAGCCGGGGAGTCGTCCATCGCATACGGGAAGTCCACACCACTCGGAACGATTTCGATCAACGAACGACCGTAGCGAATTTCTTCCTTGGGCACTGCTGCTCGAGTTGTGTTGTAGAAGGTCACATCGCTCTGGGGTACCAAATCCGCTGGATCGCCAACGAACTCAGCCAAGCCCGGATTGGTCGCGGTGAAAAGCAGATCTGCAATCTTCAGCGGATTCGGCTCGTTCATGGCAGAGATGTTGCCGACGAAAGCACCAAATTCATCGATGATGCCAGGAGTTTGAGCCGTTCCATTTCGTCCCGACAGGTAGGGGGCTGAGAATTGGACGTTGAAATCAAGCCCTCCCGTGCTCGTTGGCGACGCAGGTGCCACCAAACCCGAGCTGTAAAGGACGTCCAGGTACGCTGAGAAAACGCCAGGATCCACCACGACTCCGGGAGGATTTTGGGCAGCTGCTCTCTCAGGTCGCAAGTCATCGACAAACACCGAAACTCGGAATTGCTCCCCTTGTCGGATTTCGGTGATTCGTTCTCCGGAGAGGTTGAAGAATTGGAAGCTGAAGTCAACCAAGTCATCGAGTCGGTCACCTGGAAGTGTATGAACCGTAATATTTGCCGTCGTCGACTTGCCGGTACCGTCGGTTGCAGTGTACGAGAAGGTTTCGGTTCCACCAAAGTCGCGTCGCGGTGTGTAGCGAATGCTCTGTCCGCCCGATCCAATCGATACGGAACCTCCGCGGCTTGGATTGGTGACACTTGTCACGATCAGTGCTCCACCACGTCCCTCGATATCGTTCGCCAAAACACTCAGCGGGAATCCGATGGAGTTCGTCGGTACGTCAAAGGAGTCGTCGACGGCCACCGGATCCAGAAACTGGGCTAAGACATTGACTGTCACTCGCGTGCTCTCCACTCGACCGGAAGTCGATCGCGCGGTGTAAGTAAACTCGTCCACCCCGATGAAACTCAGCGCGGGAGTGTAACGAACGCGATTGGTCGCAGTGTCGATCGTAACGCGCCCGCCTCGAGAACCAGCGCTAACGCCAGTGATTGTCCAGGCTTCGCCAGGCAACGCAAAGTCATTCGCAGTCACATCCAGGACGTTATCCCGACTGTTTCTAGCTACGGAGAAATTGTCAGGCTGCAACAGGGTTCTCGGCCCATCGACAATGTTGAATACGTAATCTTCAACTTCTCCGGTAGAAGATCTACCGGCAGGTCCCAATCCTTGCTGCTGCGATAAGCGGAATCGCGCGTAGGTTCGACCGACTGCATTCGCTGGAGTCGTGAAGGTCACGTTGTTTGCACCACTGCCGGTCACCATCAAGTTGGTAACGATTTGCTCGCCAGCATCCGACCAATCGCCGTCTCCATTGAAATCTAGCCAGCCCTGGACGTATGCAGGACTTCCAGATGTGTTTGTGACTATGACTTGAATAACGTTGGAGTTATCTCCACGAACGATTGGAGTCAGTTGCAGAACACCGTCTTCGTCGTCAATCACAACGCCTGAATTGACGATGCCATTCTTGTCGTCCCCATCCGCATTGACACTCGGTTGTCCGCTCTGCTCAAAATCCCAATTGCTTCCCAACCTCAAACCCGGAGTTGCACCGTGCGACGCGCCCCCTTGGGCTCTTGTCGTCAAGTAAGGAGCCGGGGCATCCCCCCAATCTGAAGATTCAGCGTTACCGAAATCAAATCCACGCAATGGATTGACTCCATCGTAGGTAACGAGATGTTCCCCTGACGCGGGGAAGGTTTGAATGTATCCCGCCTCAACCACTTCTCGGATCGCATAGGTTCCAGCTCGCGGAGGGGTCAAACTATATGAACCATCGGCAGCTGTAATACTGGCTGGTTCTCCGATGTCAGGACGATCGTCTCCATCCAAATCGAGGTACATGTACACACCACCCAGTGCTGGTTCGCCACTATCGCGAATCCCATCCCCATTCAAATCCAACCACTTGAATCCCGTGGCAATGTTTGACGGTAGTACCGATCCAAAGTTAGCAACCGCACCCGCTGTGGAAACGACCACACTCTTCGCCAGTTCGGAGTTGAGGGATGCGATCCAACTCGGAGCGCGATTGAGACGAACGGTGTAGGTGCCTGGAGCCACGAGCAGGGAATAGCTTCCATTCGCTCCTGTTGTCGCACGAGGCTCACCGAGTTCACGAGTACCATTGTTATTGAGGTCGGCGAAAACTTCCCAGCCCGAGATACCTTCTTCTCCAGAATCCTGGCGACCATTGCGGTTACGATCGTTGTAGGAGATCCCTGTGATGCTGCCACCAATCTTACCCGTCGAAGCACCGAAGGCGACGATATTTGGTGAATTGTTGACGCCGCCACCCGCAAACGACTCACCAGGACGGTACGCATCATTCAGGAATCGCAGTGGCTCATCATCGGGCGTTCCGAGCCTGCCGTCGCGACCAGCAATTGCCAATGGATTGTAAGCGGGGTCCATCAACGTGATTACCGAAGAGGAGGGATCCTGGTGCATCGCTCCCATGTAGTGACCCACTTCGTGCGAAATCACGTCTGCAACAAATTGTGCGAAGATATCCGCTAAGGGAACGTTTCCTGCAGCGAGCCCCGAAGCCACAATGGCCTGCGAAATACCAACCGCCAGATCCAGCATCACGAGCGCTTGATTCTCGCGATTGAAGTTTCCTATGTCGATCATTTCAGCGATACCAAGTAGGCCCGTTGTCGCAGGGATTCCGAAGTCCGCCAGCGAACCACCAACCATCACACGCGATACGTTGGGTTGGCCCCAAATATCTTGACTATCGAGGCTGTTCGTTATTTCAATATCGAAGTCTCCAGGCACACCCGTCTGAGCGTAGAACCCATTTTTGCTATCTAGGGCTAATTGAAATCGGAGCTTCTGTTCGACGCGATTGCTGATGTTGCGAATCAACGCAGGTTCGTCCGTTGCGGCTAGTCCCAATTGGGGCAACACATTTGCAAGGGGTGCGACCCGCACGGTTTGACTCGGGCGAACAGGGTTGGCTAGTTGCCCGAGACCGAAAACATCATTTCGGAAAAAAGAACCATCAAAGTCCAAATAGATTTTCTGTTTGGTACCGATCGGCTCTTGTTCGATGGTGGGGCGATAGGTGCGCAGCGCAAGTTGATAGGCCAATCCGGCATCGTTGACAGCCAAGAAATAACGTCCATCGGTATCAATGATGTATGAGAGCGTTGTGCTCCCTGTCGCGAAGCGCGGTGATTTATCTGGAATCGGACGACCAAAGGCGGGCGGATAGAACAATCCCTTCTGAAATAACAACTCTCCCCCTTGGGAGTTAAACAGAATCAAACTTGGTTGTACGGTACCGGGTGCAATGGCTTGAATGTCAAGAATGTCACCCTTCTTCAGATCGAACGCAAAGAAATCCTCGTCCCATGCATTCTGCATCTGCCCGCTCACATTCACCACTGGGTTCTTTCCAGGGCCATTGCCTAGCGGGAGAAGGTTGGCGACGAACCGAGTATTGTTGGGTTCAGCCTCAACGGTATTTAGGGGGGCGCCATTTTCACCAGAACCAGAATCCATCTGCGAACCAGAACTCGATTCGCCACCGGCTGCCAAACGAGCCGCTTCCAATCTCTGACCGGTCGCTTGATAGGATGCCATATCTTTAAATAGCATCGTTCCTAGAGCAGACATCACACTCGGGTGAAAGTCTGTCGCCATCAATTCCCGTTTTTCCAACGACTCCAGTTTGAACTCGCGTTTGGCCTTACGCATTTTGGATTTCTGCCTACGTTGAAGGAACTTCTTACCGGCAGCGAACTTACGTGGACTCAACATGAGATCCCCAGGTGAAAAACGGTTGGAAAAGAAACGCAGTCAACTTGAAAAAGCGAGCATCCACCTCCCGTGCGAGGGGAATGGCGGCCAGAACAAGCGAAATTCCATCGTAGTTGGACGACTATGCGTGTCAACAAAACGATCCGGGAGTACGATGCCCTAAATGTCGCTGAAGTTCCTTACACCCCTTAAATTTGGAAAAACCGGGAAATCCGTTCCAGAATCCGTAACCCGCTGCCACATTCCACAGGTTTCGTCGCGGAAAAATCAACTTTGCAGCTTTGCCGTCCGAGTCGATTAGACTGAAGATTGTATAAATCCGTGGGATCGCGAGCCCGTCGGCAGGTATTGCTGAGGGCCGGGATCAAACCACCTATTACCAAGCAAAAGCCCAGCGAATGGACAGTTTAGACTCGTTTCAAAGCATTCTGTTGATCGACGACAGTTTCGTTCTGCGCGATCGTTTAGCGGAGGCTTTCCGGGAACGAGGCTTTCGTGTCGAGGTCGCCGGTAGTTGCGATGAAGGGGTTCAGGTCTTTCGGGCAAATCCCACCGAATTGGCTGTCGTCGATCTAAGAATGCCGGGGCGAACCGGCCTGACGGTTATTTCCGATCTCAAGGCAATCAATCCTGAGGTTCAAGTCCTGATTTTGTCAGGGTTTGGTAGCATTGCGACAGCAATCGATGCCATTCGCCTGGGTGCAGTCAATTTTCTTCCCAAGCCGGCCGATGCCGACGATATTCTCAATGCGTTTCGGCGTGGCGGTACCGAGGTCGAAGTTGCCGAATCGAATGAAGGAATTCCTGTACCGACTCTTGCTCAAGCCGAATGGGAACACATTCATCGTGTTCTCGCGGATTGCGACCAAAATATTTCTGAAGCTGCCCGTCGGCTCGGTATCCATCGTCGTTCTCTACAACGCAAGCTGCGCAAGCGAGCGCCGTAATTCCAAAGCTTGGCTCTTTAGGCGAGATCCCTTGCAACGCCAATCGATCGGTCTCGAGAGAGACTCGAAGGTGATTGCACTATTCTCGTCGTATGCCAAAGTTCTTGTTTTGTCTCGGGATTTGACTCTAGGCTGCGCAGCGAGAGGAGGAGCTCGGCTTTCGTACCTAAATTTTTCGCTCCTGGAGCTGTTGTGTGCATCATGCATTGTATCCGTCTGGTCCAGGTCCGACTTAATGTTGGATGGCATTTGATGGTTGAAAGCCTGGCGAGCCGCGATGGATATTCCTCGAGCGCAACCAGCCTCGCCTACCTAGGCATACGCTAGAATGCGCGGACCGTAGATTATGTCCCTTTCCTGCTTCCAACCTATCGAACGTTGAAATGCTGTTTGCTGATCAGTCTTGGCCTGCGCTACAAAAACTCCCACGTACCACACCCGTTGTCATTCCGATCGCAGCTATAGAACAACACGGGCACCATCTACCTGTGGCAACCGATTCTCTACTGCTCGCGGAAATCATCCGACGTGTCGAAATCTCTATGAGTGATCGAGTTCTTATCGCTCCACTGCAGTGGATGGGTAACTCCGATCATCATTTGGATTTTGGTGGAACGCTATCTGCACCACCGCGGGTTTATCTCGACATGCTGCATGGAGTCGTCGAAAATTTTGTATCCGCTGGATTCACTCGTATTGCGTTGATCAATGGTCATGGTGGTAACGACGTTCCCGCGAAACAAGCACTCTTCGAAATCCGACAAAAACACCGATATCGAATGGATCTATTGCTCGCGATGACGACGTATTGGTCCCTGGGAACGGAACCATGGTTGGAGGACCCCAATATTTCCCAGCGGGAAATGGGACATGCCTGCGAATGGGAAACATCCATGATTTTGGCGATCCATCCGCATTTGGTTGGTGACTATCGATCCACAACTCCGGTGGAGCCTGGCAATCCGTTCCGCCCTGGCTTTCGCGCATGGATTACGAAAGACCGTAGTCAGCCTGGCCATATTGGCTGGCCACATTTAGCGAGTGCCGAAAAGGGGAATGTGCTTTTCAAGGGGTTCGCAAAGGATGTCGCATCCTGGCTCGATCGCATTGCAAATTGGGATGGCGCGTCATGGGATGGATAAGTCATGATTCGTCCGATGCGTCTCCGGGGAGTTCGACACACCCCCTTTTGGGACGAACCGGAGTCATCTGTTGCTTGCTACTTCTCGCGTCCGCGATCAACTATATGGACAGGCAAACCCTGGCTTCCGTCGGTTCACGGATTACACAGGAGTTGGAGCTTACCGAGAAGCAATATGGAACGATCGAGAAAAGTTTTGGATGGGGATTTGCGGTTGGTTCGCTAGTGTTCGGAATCCTCGTTGATTATGTTCCCGTCCGCTGGATGTATCCCCTGGGTTTGTTTCTTTGGTCAGCTACCGGTTTTGCGACGGGGTTTGTCCGGGGTTACGATGATTTAGTGATTTGTCGCGGATTGCTCGGTTTTTTCGAGGCGGCGCATTGGCCGTGCGGACTCAAGACGACCCAATCGCTTTTGGAAAGTCGCAATCGTGGATTGGGCAACAGCGTCCTGCAAAGTGGTACTTCGATTGGAGCGTGCATTACCCCGCTGCTCATGCTGGCGATGCTGACGTCGGAGCCTGGCAGTTGGCGATTCGGATTCCAAGCGGTCGGTTTTGCAGGATTGTTTTGGATCGTCGCTTGGTTCCTTGCCGTACGCGGCGGCGACCTCAAATCTACGGCTTCGAAAGGATTGGATGCCGAGGCAGCATCCATCCGAGGGGGGTGGGGGCGTTGGCTTTCCGAAGGTGGTTCTTTGGCCATACGCCGACTCCTGGTGGTCCTGTTTGTTTTGCTGGCGATCAATGTCACCTGGCAGATACTACGGGCATGGTTACCGAAAGTACTGCAGCAAGGCGTAGGCTACACGGAAAAAGAAACGTTGCTCTTTACATCCGTGTGGTACATTGTCACCGATATCGGTTGCTTGGGAGTGGGTGCCTTAACGTTCTGGCTAGGGCGACGGGGATGGAGTAGCAAGGGGGCTCGCGTGTTGGCATTTGGCTTATCGGCGATTCTTTGTGCAGGCGTATCGTTAACCCCTTTCATTGCAAAAGGGCCTCTGCTTCTCGGGGTGCTTTTGATCGCGGGTGCTGGGGCTTTGGGTTTGTTTCCGATGTACTACTCTTTTACCCAAGATGTTTCGCGACATCATCAAGGAAAGGTGACCGGAGTCACCGGCATTTTAGGATGGGCCTTCACGGGGTTCACCCAGGAGTGGTTCGGTGCCTTGGCGGATAGAACCAAAAGCTACGATGCTGGATTGATCATTATCGGGTGTTTACCCTTGTTCGCATTGTTTTGTTTGATTTTGTTTTGGCCGAGAGATGAACATGTTCCAACCACTTGATCGACGCGGTTTTATTTTGTCTGGATCCCTCGCTTCGGCAGCCATCCTGGGATGGAATGATTCGAGTCGTGCCCAGACGACGAGAAAGAAGATCGCGTTTTTGGGTACCGAGGTTCGTACGCATTCTCACGCACAGCACTTTCTCGATCGTCATGCCATGGGCTACACGTTTGGTGGCAAATGGCAGTACCCCCGATTTGATATCGCCTCGGTTTTCATCGACCAAAGTCCCGAGGAAGATCTCGCTCCTGGAAGGATCGAAAAGTACAAGCTGAAAGCTTTTCAGACCATCGAGGAGGCGCTGACGTTGGGCGGATCCAAATTGGCTGTCGATGGTGTTGTGATCATTGCGGAACACGGCAAGTATCCGACCAATGAGAAGGGGCAAACGCGTTATCCTCGGTACGACTGGTTCAAAAAAGTGGTCAAGGTGTTTGAAGACTCTGGGAGAAGTGTGCCTGTCTTCAATGACAAACATCTTTCGACCGTTTGGAGCGAATGCAAAGAAATGGTCGACGATTCCAAACGACTGGGCTTCCCATTCCTTGCAGGATCCTCACTTCCCGTAACGTGGAGAATGCCGTCGATAGATATTCCGATCGACACTCCGATGAAGGAGAGCGTTTGTGTTTGTTATGGTCGTGTTGACAGCTACGATATCCATGGACTCGAGACAGCCCAGTGCATGTCGGAGCGCCGCCTAGGTGGTGAAGTCGGGGTGAAGAAGGTCATCGGCCTCCGCAACGAAAACTTGTGGAGCACACTCCGAGCTGAACAGTACAAGGAGACTCGCAGGCTGATTGTTTCGGCTCTCACGCGCAGCCACAATTTACCGGTAGAGACCGGTTATCCGAGCGCTCCGATTACCTTCGATTGGGCCGAGAAAACACTGACAAAGGCGACGGGTTACATTCTCGAACATCGCGATGGGTTTCGAACGACGATGATCCTCGCACCTATTCGAGACTTCAATTATGCGGGCTTGCGTAGCGACAACGGGGAAATTGTTTCCTGCCAAATGTATCTTCCGATGCCTACCCATGGTTCGACAACGGCCGATTTTTTCAATCCACTGGCCAATCATATCGAAACACTCGTGCTCGAGGGCAAAACTCCTTATCCAGTAGAGCGAACGTTGCTCACGTCGGGGATGGTTATCGCGGGTGTCGAGTCTCTATTCCAAGGCTCCAAGGAAATCGAAACTCCGGAACTCGACGTGCCCTACAAAGCGATGCCTGGGTCCGCCTATTGGAGAGTCTAGCTCGCCTCGACCAAAAGTTGAGGGAGGCTGTCGATCCTTCGTTCACAAAACGGAGCAGTCCTTCTACGAATTGCCGAACCTATAGGTTGCCGAGCCGTGGTGCAGCACCGCGATGGACATGTTGCTGTGCGCAATTCTACGATGGAACGGTTTGAGGAGGAAACGGCTCCCGCAGCTCAGGACTTGCGAATGAAATGGGCTGCGTAGCTTCGGACTTCCTTTCCGTTGAGAACATGCACGGTTCGCAACTGAGCGATCATTGCATCGCTAAACTGTGCGAGTGGAACATGCACCAGTGATTTACCGTATTTCTTGGCAATTCGGCGCCAAAGTGCCGTAGGAGGGATCGGGGAGAGGATTGCAATTTGTTTGGATTGCGAATGAAGGCAGGCGGCTGCGATGAGTCGTTCCTCCATCGTGTCAGCAAATCGCAACTCTGGATCGGACCAAATATCCGGTATCGAGCGGGGGGGGAACAGGAACATCGCACCACCATAGGTCGCGACGGCAATGCCTGGACCTAGGATTTCCTCTCGAAAGTCGGTTGCGTAGAACGCGAGCGTGGACTCCCAGGAGTGCTCTGCAAACCAGGTGGTTCGCCAGGTGTACGTATGGGGGTCGGGCTGAGGATCGAATAAAAACAGACATGCATCGAGGTGTCCGACACTCGGCGGTTGTACTTTGACGAACAGTTGCCCGTCGTACCAGTGTCTCAGCGTTTCCCGAACATCGATTCCATCCATCAGGCTCGTTGTGAATTTTTCCGAACGAGCTAGATCGGCCCCTAGAATCGCACGCGCGCGATCGAGGACCCTGGTTCGAAAGCTCTCAATCTTAGCGTCTTCAGGAAGCCAGGAGCATTGTCGATAGGCGTTCCATTGCATCCGCCACTTTAAAGATTCATCCTTTAAAGGTCGACGATTCAATTCCAGCGTCCGCCATTCACTATCGTTTTCACCCAAGCGACTGATCCCGCGAACGACCTCGCCATCAGGCAACCGGAGTTGATCGATACCCAACTGAACGGTTGGCCATGGCAGAGGCTCCTGGAAAGCATAGTTCCGAACTGTCTCCGCAACATGGACGGCAAAGGGATCTCCCAATGTCTGCTTGGCAGCTAATACGATCGTATACATGTCCGGGGTCAAACGTCGATCCATCAAGGTCAGGTTGCGCATGTACTTGAGGCATTGAGACAGCATCAAAGGGGACACTTTCCTGGCTCGCTTGCCAAGATCGGTCAGATAAGAGGCCCTCGCGGACATCAGAAGACGTTTGATTCCGTCGATTGCAGTTTGATGTGTGGCCCCTTCGAGTTCAAATCTTGCCTGCTCGTACACGGCCGTGATGTACGGCAACTCACCCATCAGAAAAACCAATGTGTTCTCATCGACGGAGTAATTGATCGCAGGGGCGACCTCCAGCTCTTCTGCATCGCGCCTGGGCGCGTCCGTTAGCTCCAAGTACGCCTCGCGAATCCAAGGCCAGTGAACCATGGAGCAGAGCATGACCGTATGGTCATGATGTTCACGCAACTCTCTTAGCCGCAAAGCCATCGCCGTGATTCGGCTTTGAACCTGTGGTGAGGTCGGTCGCCGAAGGGTTGGTAACACGGCCGCGCTAAATGCCTCCAAGGAGACCTCTCGAAGGGCGAATCCGTCGGGACTCGCATACGCCCCGTCCCCCTCAAAGGGATCTGTTTCCCCATCGATAAACCGAACCGAAATCCGTTCGCCGATCGCAAACCGGATCGCCGCAATCACACTTTGACAGGGATCGATCGGAACGTAACTGTAAGGAATTTCTGCATCCTCACCCCTATCTCCATCGTCATCCTCATCCGAGTATTCGAGATTCCAGGGAGTGCTCATCGAGGGTGCCTGAACCACCATCGAGATCGTGGGGAGTTGCTCCACGCCTGCCAACACGCTCTCCCGGAACGACGGAGGAAGAGGAACCGCCAGGCAATCGAAATGGTTCTTGAGAAGCCATTGCTCAACCGCTCGAGCATTCGAACCGCATCGATGCACCACGGGCAGGAGTGTTACCCTCTCGTCTAGTCGAAAACAGTCTCGCATTCAACAATGCCCTACCGTAAATGATCTGGTACAATTCCTAACAGTTTGCGCTCTTTGCTCATGAATCGTCAACCACTCGCCCCACGCAACCTATGCAAGACAAAGTCGAAATAGACGGAGTTGCTCTGTCTCTGAGCAATCCTGTCGCCAACGAAATGCAATGGATCGGTCAGCACGAGATATTGCGACAACTTTTGGCTTGCTGGTTGGTTGTGGATTCAACCGACTTACCTCTAGCACCACGCTTGGTCGGTCCGCCAGGAATTGGGAAAACGGCTTTGGCCATGGCTGCGGCCCGAGCTCGAAAACAGGAACTGTACATCTATCAGTGCACTGCGGATACTCGCCCCGAGGATTTACTGATCACACCCATCCTGGCCAGCAGCGGCAAACTTTCTTATCACGCATCCCCGTTGGTAACAGCCATGATTCGAGGAGCCGTTTGTATCCTGGATGAGGGGAATCGGATGAATGAAAAGTCTTGGGCATCCTTGGCACCCCTACTCGACCACCGACGCTATGTGGAATCCATCGTCGCAGGAATCTCGATCAAAGCCCATCGGGATTTTCGATGTGCGGTAACGATGAATCAAGACGATTCAACCTATGAAATCCCCGACTACATCATGAGCCGTCTCCAACCCACGCTCCAGGTCGGTTTCCCCAACCGAAACGATGAGTTGGCTATCCTGCGCTACCATCTACCCTTTGCGAGCGAGGAAATGCTCGCTCTGACCGTCGATTTTCTTCAACAATCCCACGCGTTGCGGTTGGACTATTCGGCGCGTGATGGGATCCAATTGCTTCGTTTTGCTTTGAAATTGCTCGCCCAGGAACCCGACCATCCCGTTGCGAAGGACGTCGTTTGGCGTCAGGCCTTGGTAGCCTGTCTGGGGGACGATGCTTTGGACTTGGAGGGGGCCCACGAGCGGCGCTCGAGATCCCTCGGAGCGAACAGTATTCCCCATGGGTTGGGAGACTTCTTTCTCGACCCAGACGATCCGATGCATCCCGATTTCGAGGATGAGGACGAAGACCAATAAAATTCCCTATCGAGTCGTTCGGCCCATGCGTCGATCGCTGTTTGGATTCCGCGTAAATCAGATGTTGAGTGGCGATGCACCATAACTCGAGGATTGCAGTCGAAAATGCGATCGAGCTTGCGATCCGATTTCATCGCGGGCAATGCGACAAAGCCGGCAAACCCTACATTCTGCATCCACTCACATTGATGCTGAAAACAGCAGATCCCATCGAGCAGCAAGCGGCCGTCTTACACGATTTGCTCGAAGATACCGATGCGACGCTCGAAGATCTGATGGTATCTCAGATCCATCCGGAAGCTATTCGAGCCATTGAATTGCTGACACACCGAGAAGTCAGTTATGCCGCTTACATCATGGATCTCAAACGACATCCTGTTGCTCGAGCGGTAAAACTACTGGACTTGCAAGATAATTATCGGCTGGATCGGGTGGCGTACCGGGAGGAGTTTGCATCTCAGGACGCCAAACGCTTGCAGAAATACATTCTGACCAAGCAGTATTTATGCGATGAAATCTCCGACGAGGGCTATCGACGGCAAATGGAAGTGATCGGAGAAGCATGAATCGTGAGCCCCGTCTGAGTTGACACGATCCAGCCTGACCCTTCGAACGGGGGAAATCAACCCTTTATGATGCATCAACTCCCTTTTCGTTCGTTCCCAATCACTGCGAGTTGTCGCGTTTCCAATGAATCTGAGGATTTTCACTTTTCCGGACGAGACGAAGGTTGCTTTCTTTGCCTCTAAGTGATTTCTGAGGTAAAAATAAGTAGCGGGTGCTCGTGTAATTCAATTCTTCCGAGGTTAGGTGGATTCATGTTTGACTCAGGCGAGGGGGATATACGATCCAGACCCTCGGGCGATGAGGCGGAACTGCCAATCGCTCCGGATGGAACTCCATCGGCGGAGTCTCGCAATTCAAATCCTCAGGAGCCATCGACCCTTTCCAAGCCGAGCGTAGAAGTTTCTCGTACTCTGCCTGCGGAATCGATCGCTTCGCCCACTCCACCTGCGTCAGCGACTCCGACGACTTGGTCCCTCATCGCGTCGACCTGTTTAAGTCTGGCGGTCGTGCTCGTGCTGTTGGCCACGTTGCGCTATCTCCTCCCGACAACCTTGGAATTATCTCGATATTCGTGGTATCGCGGCCAACTCCGGGCGGAATACGAAACCGCCGGTGAGCAGTTGAAGCAGGTTTCGATTGAGGGGTTGTCGAGCATATCGCAAACGGTCGCTCGTCGTGTCGTTCCAAGTGTCGTTCACATCACGACGAGCAATGATGAATTACCGATCCGTTCCCTCGTTGGAAAGCGCGCGATGACGGGTCACGGAAGCGGCGTCGTCGTCGATCCGACGGGATTCATTTTGACCAATAGCCATGTTCTGGACGATGGGCCCGTCATCAACGTCTTCCTGGCGGACGAACGAACCTGTATCGCGGAATTAATTGGGAAGGATCCTTTGACGGATCTTGCTGTCCTCAAGATTCAAGCGGATCAACTGTTGCCGATCAGTTGGGGTGACAGCGACCAGGCCGAGATCGGCTCGCCGGTGTGGGCTGTCGGCAGTCCTTTTGGCCTGACAGGTTCTATCACGTTCGGAATCGTAAGTAGCAAACATCGGCTTGATTTATCCGGAACTCAGTACGATGAGTCGAGCCCTCTGAGAAACGGTCGAGAGCGAAAAAAAGGGCCTACCGCCCGGTATAGCGATTTGATGCAAACGGATGTTGCAGTGAATCCTGGGAACAGTGGAGGGCCACTCGTCAATGGACGTGGCGAATTGATCGGAATCAACACCGCCATCATCGGCGAGTCCTATCGAGGTGTGAGTTTCGCCATTCCCAGTAACTTAGCTCGGCAAGTCTGCGACGAAATCATCAAATCCGGAAAAATGAGACGAGGATGGCTCGGCGTCGAGTTCGTCTCAGCGACACGCTGGGAGATGATGAACGGCGAGGAATTGGTGTTGGATAGCGGACGCGAGTTAACTCAAGAGAAACGAGGAGCGGTTGTCAATCGAGTCTTGGAGGGTTCTCCTGCTGAACAAGGTGGATTGCTGATGGGAGATATCGTGGTCGGGATCAACGGAGTTCCAATCAAGGGAGTGGATGATGCGATCTTTAGAATTGGTACGTGCCAACCTGGCTCATCAATTGAGTTAGAAATTGAACGCGATGCCGAGAGAACCAAGCGAGTCATCGAGATCGGCCAGCGTCCTGAGAAGTAAGAAATCCCTGTCCGGGTCTAGATCGTTCAAGTTTCAAGAAGTGCGCAACGGGTCGAGGATTTCAAGCGAGTTCAGCACTAAAGGAGATCACTTCGGACAAGCGTTTTGCACCGCAAGCCAGCATCACCACGCGATCGAAACCTAGAGCGCAGCCACAGGATTCTGGAATTCCATCTCGCATGGCCTCTCGCAATCGAGCACAACCAGGTAAGTCCGATTTGCCATCGGCCAGCCGGAGTCGATTGGCCTCTGCCTCCCGCACCGCGAGGATGTCCGCGTCCAGCAATTCATGGTATCCGTTTGCAAGCTCCACACCCTGGTAAAAGATCTCGAACCTTTCCGCGGTGCGAGGATCGTCCGCATTCACGACCGCCAATGCCGCCTGCGATGCTGGAAACTGATCCACAATAACAGGTTGTTTCCTGCCCAAGGTGTCTTGCACGATTTCGCTGAAGATGAGATTGACCCAATCGTCCCAATCCGAGGACCACGATTCCGAGTCCACGAGTCCGTGGGCGGCAGACCATTTCGCGAGTTCGGCAACGCCACTTTCGAACAATGGAAGCCCGACTGCATTTCGAAAGGCGTTCTCAAAGCTGATACGATCCGCCTCGCGTGTATTCAGTAAATGTGCCACAAGATCGGAAAGGAGTCGTTTCCCCTGTTCGTAATCTGCGCCGACATCGTACCATTCGGCCATGATGAATTCAGGATTATGCCACTTGCCAAACTCACCTCCTCGAAACACAGGGCCTACTTGATAGATACTGCCGATACCTGAGGCGAGCAGGCGTTTCATGGATTGCTCGGGAGATGTTTGCAGATACCAGTCGCGGACGGGTTCGCCGAGCATTTGGATCGAGACCGAGATTGGATCGAGATGGCGATCGACAACCGTTTCACGGCAAAGTACAGGCGTTTGGACTTCGATAAAGTCGCGAGCATCAAAGAATCTTCGCAACCTACCCAGTAGCGAAGCACGGATTTTCAAATTGTCAACCGACGCCTGCGTTCCAAAACAACTCATGATGTCTTTTGCCGCTGTTTGGTAATAGCGACTGCCGTGAGCAAGGCTTTGGCTTTGTTCACGGTCTCTTGGTACTCACTCGCCGGATCGCTGTCAGCAACCAGGCCAGCACCCGCCTGGATGTAGATCCTTCCGTCGCAAACCACCATGGTTCGCAAGGTGATGCATGTATCCATATTGCCACGGTAGTCAAAGTATCCGACCGCTCCAGCGTAGGGACCGCGCCGCGTAGGCTCCAGCTCGTCGATAATCTCCATGGCTCGAACTTTGGGCGCACCGCTCACGGTCCCCGCAGGAAGACAGGATTTAAAAGCATCCATCGCATCCATGTCGTCACGCAGTTTTCCATTGACATTCGAGGAGATATGCATCACGTGTGAGTAATGCTCCACGATGAGCAGATCCGAAAGTTCGACCGATCCGAATTTCGCAACGCGTCCGATATCATTCCTGCCAAGGTCGACCAGCATGACGTGTTCCGCCCGCTCCTTGGGATCGGCGAGCAGCTCTTCAGCCAGACGCCGGTCCTCTTCTCGCGTTTTCCCCCGTGGACGCGTTCCTGCCAACGGGCGTACCGTGACTACTCGATCGTGAACTCGACACATGACCTCCGGACTGCTGCCGATCAAGGTACAGGATGGCGTGCGAACGAAGAACATGAAAGGGCTGGGATTTACGACTCGTAACGTCCGGTAAATTTCAAACGGATCGCATTCCGCTTCCACTTCAAAACGCTGGCTGAGTACTACTTGAAAGATGTCTCCTGCGAGGATGTAGTCGCGGCATTTGTGGACTGCCTTCTCAAACTCCTCCTTGCTAAAGTTAGACTTCGGGATCGAATCGATCTTAGTGGTCAGCTCGATATCGTCTAAGGCAGTTTGATGCAGGGGGCGGCTCAGCTTCTCGATCACCTTGTTGATATCCTCTTCGGCCTGCTGATACGCGAGTCGAAGAGCATGGGCTTCTCGCCCCTCGGGTACCGCCACCAGTCGAATCACGAGCACGGTCTTGTTGACATTATCGAAAACGACCAGCAAGTCATAAAAACCGAAATCCAGGTCCGGCAGCTTTCGGTCGTCGGTCGGGGGATGGGGTAGGTCCTCTACATAACGAATCACATCGTAGCCGGCGAAACCGATCGCCCCGCCTACAAAAGGGGGTAAGCCCGGCAGCGATGCAACGCTATGACCGACCAATCGATCTCGTAGATAGGAGAGGGGATCCTCGACGATTCCTGATTCCACACGTCCGTTCTCATGCCATTCGACGTGATTTCGAGTGGCCACGACACGCGCTCGAGGGCCGATGGCGATAAAACTATAACGACCGATCCGTTCCCCTCCGACAACACTTTCGAATAGGCACGCCGAACTCCTACCATCATCGAGTTGACGAAACGCCGTCACGGGAGTGAGGTGATCGCTCAGCAGCCTTCGTGAGACAGGGATGAGATCATGATTCGGCGCTAGGGATCGGAATTCTTCAAAGCTTGGGAACGTGCTCATCCAAAAAACTTGCTTTCAAAACGCGTTGAACGGAAGCATAACCGCATCGCCGGAACTGCACCGGACGTCTATACTACCAACGATCGAGCATACCGCGAATCGCAAGCGTGAGAATTCCATTATGAAGTGCCAGCACTGCGAAAAACCAGCTACGTTCCATATCACCGAGTTGACCGAGCCGGATGGTCCCAAGGTTCTCCACCTATGCGAGGAGCATGCGAGGCAGGTTCTCACCAGCGAGGGTGCTTCGCCTGTTTCGGCTTTAACCAGCGTTTTGTCAAAACAGCTGCAGATCGAAAAAGCCGCTGAGGAACTCGCGGCCAGCGATAAAAAAACATGTCCAGTCTGCGGGATCACTTTTGCTGAATTTCGGAAAGGTGGGAGGCTCGGGTGCGCCTACGATTACGTCGCCTTCGAAGAGGACCTGGAACCTTTGCTCGTCAATATCCATGGTGCCTTGGGACATGCTGGAAAGACCCCGAAAAACCTGAAGGGATCCCCAGAGCGACAGCGGCAACTCGCTCAATTGCGAGAAGAAATGAAAGTGGCGATCAAAAAAGAAGAATACGAAAAAGCCAGTTTGCTGCGCGATGAAATCGCCGCGATCGAGTTGGGAAAAACCGTCGAGGAACCGGACAATCACCCTCCGATCGAGAGCGACGATGACTTCCAGGCAGAGCCTCCTCCCGAAGCTTGAAGGCCGTCAGCTTCATTTTCTCCCACCGCCCGATAGAATGAGGATGATCTATAGAATGAGCATGAATGGGTCGAAGCAAGCCGAGGGTAAGGCAGCGAGACATTTGTTGGATGGTATGGATATTTACTAGCCTCCTTTGAAGATTGGAAATCTCGCAACGTGAAATTTGAAGATCTGGCGCAGCAAAGCGGCGAATGGATGAGCGGTCGCGGTCCAGAATCAGACATTGTGATTAGCAGCCGGATCCGGCTAGCCAGGAATTTGGCGGACTTTCCCTTCATTCGAAAATGCACTCCGAAAGATCGAGCTTCGATCGCAACCGAGGTTCATCGGGCACTTGATTCCCTTCCTCTTTCGGCAGACACAGAATTTGTCGACGTTGCCAAACTGGGTGATTTGGATCGACAATTCCTCATGGAAAGACAACTGATCAGCCATGAGTTGAGCGAGGCACAGGGTGCCCGAGCTGTGATTCTCGATCCATCCGAACGATTCAGCATCATGGTCAACGAAGAGGATCATCTTCGACTGCAAGTCATGCAAAGCGGGCTCGACCTGGAATCCGCCTGGGAGAGAATCGACCGCCTCGATGATCAGCTAGAGAGCAAACTCACCTACTCCTTCACCAGAAAACTGGGCTACTTGACCGCTTGCCCTACCAATGTGGGTACAGGCCTGCGAGTCAGCGTCATGATGCACTTGCCAGCGTTGGTCGCTACCAAACAAATCGATAAAGTGTTCCGTGCCCTGAACAAAATCAACGTTGCTGTCCGAGGTCTCTTTGGCGAAGGCTCGCAATTCATGGGCGATTTTTATCAAATCAGCAATCAAACTACACTGGGCCGATCCGAAAAAGCTTTGATGGACAAGGTGAGGGAGGTGGTGCCTCGATTGATCGAATACGAACGGCGCGCGCGCGATTTCCTCGTGGAAGAAAACAAACAGGATCTTCACGACAACGTCAGTCGAGCCCTCGGAATCCTCTGTACGGCTAAAAAAATTAGCAGTGAGGAAACCATGCACTACCTTAGCAAGGTTCGGATGGGAGTGAATCTCGGACTGATCGGGAACATCAAAATCCCTACCCTCAATAAGTTGTTTATCCAAACGCAGCCTGCCCATTTGCAAAAATTGCGAGGTCACAAACTCAGCGTGACGGATCGTAACATCGAGCGAGCGATCTATCTGCAACAACATCTCTCCCGTCCCGCCGCGAACGAACAAAATTAGAGGCGAACCAACAAACAGCGAATGTTGAACCCGGTCGATCTGTCCAGGTGGATAGGATTCGATCTAGGCCTCGGGCAATCCGCGAGCTACCCCTGCTTTGGGATCGAAAGGTTCGCTCGGAACACCCTGCCTATCGATAGGAGTCGACTCATTCTTCCCGACTTGAAACAGTAGGACATACAAAGCGGGCAAGTTGATCAGTGTCAAAAAAGTGGCAATCGATAATCCACCCATAATGGCTATCGCCATCGGTCCCCAAAAGACACTTCGTGTCAGGGGAATCATAGCCATTATTGCAGTCGCAGCTGTGAGCAGTACGGGTCGAGCCCGACGTACCGACGACTCGATGACTGCGTCCCATTCCGTCAGTCCTTGAGCCATATCTTGCTCGATCTGATCGATTAGGATCACGGAATTTCTCATGTCCATCCCAGCGAGCGCGATCACACCGAGCAATGCTACGAATCCAAACGGAGCCTGGAAAAGTAGTAGTGCTGCGACGGCACCGATGAGTCCGAGTGGAGCGATACCGAAAACAAGAATCATTTTCCTAAAGGAATGGACTTGCGACATCAACAACGTAAGCATGATCAGGATCATGACTGGAAAGACGGCGAACAGTGCCTGATTTGCCTTATCGCTCTCCTCAATGGCCCCGCCCATCTCGATGCGATAGTCCGAGGGTAATGATGACTTCAACGCGATCATATTCCCGTCGATACGTTTACTGACCTCGGGTGCCTGAATACCGTCGAGGACATCGCACCGAACCGAAAGCATCGTCTCCTGATTTCGTCTCCAAACGATCGGTTCCTCATTGATGTACTTCAATACACCGACTTGACTCAACGCGATCGCCTTTCCCGTTTGAGTGAATAATGTCAAGTCGTCGATTGCATCGAGATTCAATCGTTCGGACGCTACTGCTCTCACAACCACCGGAATGGTTTCCGTTCCATCGCGGTATTGAGAAATGGGTGTCCCGCTGAGCAGTGTTTGGAGCGACAACTCGATCTCCTGGGGAGTCAATCCCATCAGTCGAGCTCGGTCCTGATCGATTTCCAAGCGAATCGCTTTAGCCGCTTCATCCCACTCCAGATTCACGTCGAGCGTCGCTGGATCCTTTCTCATGATTTCACGAACGTCGTTTGCCAATCGGCGTACCACGATTGGATCAGGACCAATGACTCGAAACTGTACGGGGAAACCGACCGGAGGCCCGAACTCCAATCGCAAAACGCGGATCGATGCGTCTGCGAAGATAGGATCTTTTTCGAAAGCTTTCTTCAATCGGGTTCGCAATTCTTCGCGCGCGTACACGCTGGTTGTCTGAATCACCATTTTGCCAAAACTCGGATTGG
>JBBAXA010000017.1:0-85998 GCA_040396935.1 Pirellula sp. | reverse complement strand
CGGGCTCGGAGAGCCACGGGGTAAACTCACCCGCCTCGTGCTTCCACGCCTCGCGCAGTGGCACACGTTCCAACTTGCTAAGGGGCTTCTTTGTGGTCATACAATTGCCTCAAAGTCGATATGGCGGGAGAGCAGGAGCGGCAGCAGCAGTTCGCGGGTGCAGCGGAGGTTTTGGATTTGAAAGATGAGCGTCTGCTGATGAGCGAAGATGTCGGCGAACAGTGCATAAGGAGCTTTCGCGGTTTGGTAAACGGATCATGTGGCTCGGGGTGATTTGGTAGCGACCGGCTTCGATACCTGCTTGAGCAACTTGTCGAGGTCGGACTTGTTGAACAATCGATAGCCGTTCACCGGATTGCGATGCATCGGAATATCGCCACGAGCGGCCCACTTGCGGATCGTGTTTTGAGCGACTCCCAGGTATTCGGCAGCGGCTGCGGTAACCAAGTACTCCGATAACTTGGTCATCGAATGGTTTCTCCCATTGCTCCTGATAAACATGATACACAGTCTAGCAAACCCTGCACGGTTAGTATCCGCGCCGCGGACATTGCAATGGTGAACACAAATAGATGAGGTGGGATAGTTAGAGTGTTGGGAGGTTGTAAGACCATGGCTGGATCAAGCTCTCGAACCTGGCATGGGTTGGTGTGATCGGAGCCAAACGCCACAAGTTAGTGAAACGCTTGGCGGCTAAAAATCCGAAATCGAGTCGGTCGTGTTTTCAGGATCAGTCATACAGCATCTGCACTAAAGTGCAGAAGGTAAATTAATTGTCTAAAAACAGCCGCTTTTCCTTAGTTTTTCGATCGGTTCATGCAACGTCGATCGCCTTACTTAACAAAGGATGATGTTCGAGTGAGTTGTGAGACCCAAGTAAAGATCCCAAGCACATGATGTAAGAGTAATGCGAAAAAGTGAACTCTTTTTCGAACAGCTTGCGGCCGAGGTCGCGAGGGGAAGCACGATTCTTCAGGCGGCTGCCGCTTGTGGTTGCCAGGAATCCATTGCCCAGCGCGTTTCGAAACACCCTCGTTTTTCAGATCGAGTTGCTCAGCTAAGAACGGAAGTTGCCGATCAATCGATTGGCCGACTATCGGCTGCTGCGGTGGATGCAGTTGAAACATTGAGATCGATCGCCATGGATTCAGATTCAAAACCTTTGCATAGAGTCGCCGCAGCAAAGGCGATCTTGGAATCCTTGCTAAATCTGAGCAAGACGGAGGAGTTGAAGCGTAGATTGGACGCCTTGGAACAAAACATGAATTCCCAAAAAACAGGATCGTTAATCCATCACGTTAAGGGATATAAGTATTAAAGGGTACGCACAAATGAGCTTTTCCATCCATCGAATCCTGTAGGCTTGCGATGGCGTGATCTGGAGTTTGACCATCGGCACATCCTTCTAAGCAGCGCTGAGTCTGCCCGGCTTGGCAGAGCACATGCGATGCCATCTTGCCAAATTCTCCCGAGCTGATGCCATACCTGCACGTCTGGATAAGGGGTAATGCCGCACAGCCGGGATCTTCCGTGGTCGTCCTCAACGCTGCCTACGACTGCGAGCCTTGGCAAGATTTTTCAAAGGGGGGCGGGACGTTTCCTATTTCTTGTGTATTCGCAAATTCCCCCAAGCTATTCCTTAATTCGCGAAATCGTTCGGATACAAGGTCTGTAAACCTGCTGCGGTCGCCGATCGTTTCGGCTTTCCCCAATGGTTGCCGAGCGGCTTTATGAATCGGCTCGATGGGGTAGGGAAGACGCGTATTTAGCAGCTCGTGACAAACGACTTCAAGACTCGTTTGTGCTGCGGCAAAAACCCATCCAAATCTCAGAAAAAAATAGGGACGCCCGAGAGACGTGGCGTCTGTCGACAAATCCCTCTCCGGCTGGGATCTCGCACTCTAGCGACTGGACGTATCCGATCATCTTAGTGGACGGTATTGGACTCGAACCAACGACCTCAACGATGTCAACGTTGCGCTCTAACCAACTGAGCTAACCGTCCGAACTTCCCCAGGATTGTCACACCCGTTCCCCCTATGTCAAGCCGTGGTGAGCGATTTCCCTTTGGTTGTAGAAATGGACCTTTGCGGTTATGCTTCTCGGTCGGTTTAGGTCTACCTTTCGGGATGACACTCTCGAAAACGCTATCGCTCTTGATCGTCTTTCCATGTTGCCAGACACCCAACGCGTCGTCATCACAGGTCTCGGCGTCGTCAGCCCTCTTGGTCGCGACCTGGAGACGTTCTGGAGTAATCTCATTGGTCAAAAGAGCGGCATTTCTCGGCTTGATTGCCTGCCTGAGGATAGCCAAACAGTTCGTTTTGGCGGGCAAGCGAAATGCTTTACCGGAGAGATCGCTGACTTCGGGCCGTTGGACAAGGGCCTCCAGCGGGCAATCAAGAAGAATCAAAAGGTCATGTGCCGCGAAATCGAGATGGGGGTTGCTGCTTGCCAGATGGCCCTCACACACAGCGGTCTAGCCGATCCTGCCTCTAGGGATCCTGAGCGAACGGGTATCGTTTACGGAAGCGACTACATCCTAACGCGACCAGAGGAGTACGCAGACGGTGTTCAGGCTTGCTTTGACGATCTGGGTCAATTTCAAATGGGCTCCTGGCCGGGAACGGGTCGGTTGAAAGTCAATCCGCTGTGGCTTCTCAAATACTTGCCCAATATGCCGGCAAGCCATGTAGCCATTTACAACGACTTGAGAGGACCTAGCAACTCGGTAACGATTCGCGAGGCTAGCAGCGCTGCGTCGATTGCAGAGGCCGTTGCAACCATTCGCCGAGGTTCGGCCGATGTGATGATCGCGGGTGCGACCGGTTCCCGCTTGGAACCGCTCCGCGCCCTGCACTTCGCCACTTCCGAGCAGCTGGCCAGCGAGTCTGATTTGCAAACGATTTCCCAACCATTCGGTCGAAACCGAAGCGGAGCCGTGTTGGGAGAAGGGGCGGGGGCGATGGTTTTAGAATCTCTCGAACGCGCCAGAGCCAGGGGGGCAAAAATTTGGGGCGAAGTCATCGGCGGTGTTGGCTCCGCGGTATGTGGCGAGCTACACGGTCGCACTCAGCATGGGGTCCGACAAGTCACAAGTAACCTGCTGCGGGGCATTTTGACCAAGGCGGAGCGGTCCGGGGTCGCTTTGAATAAGGGGAATTGGCATCTCCATGCCTGCGGCAAAAGCGAGATCGAGCATGATCGAGAGGAAGCACTCGGCATCGCGGATGTTTTAGGAAGCGACTGCCCGTCGGTTACCACAGGCAAGGCTTATTTTGGGAATTTGGGGGCGGGAAGCGCGGCTATCGAGATCGTCGGGAGTTGCCTGGCACTGGAGCACGAACAGCTCTTCCCTTTGAATTGCCAGGGTACGCTGGACCCTCTCTGCCCTATCCTCCCCGCTCAGTCGGGAGACTCTCCCGGCGAGGCGTTTGTGAGTTTGTCCTATTCGAGGCAAGGGCAGGGGGCGGCCGTTCTGATAAGGAAAGTCGTTTCGGCTTGACAGTATCCCGAGTCGCCGATACTCTCTTGCCTCCCAAAAACATCAAACGGACCTTTGATTTTATTGAGTTTCAGTCATGGCAGTACCTAAGAGAAGACACTCGAACGCGCGTTCTGGCAAGCGTCGGGCCCATCACCACAAGAAGCCTCGCCAAGTGCAGTTCTGCCCTAAGTGCAGCAGTTCGGTACCCACACACCACGTATGTCCGAAGTGCGGATATTACATGGGTCGTGTCGTCGTCCAAATGAACGACGAATAGCCCGCGAGTCGAACGATCTGTGATTTCAATGGGTTAGCAAGAACCCGTCGATTGGACGGTTAGGCATTCTGGGCCTGTAAGTCCTCAACCCAGTTCGGATCCGGTAGCCTTCATGGAACTTCTCAGCCTTTCGTTGTAGCGTTTAGGGGCGAGACTGAGGAGCCCAACAAAAAATCATTCCTGAGGGGATGCCTCCAGCCCGAGACTTCATTCGAGGAAGGATTGCTTTTCTACCGTGCCGAAAGTTGCATTGTTATTTCCGGGCCAGGGTGCCCAATCGGTCGGCATGGGTAAAGGTCTGTTGGAACGTAGCCAGGTCGCTCGCGATTTGTTCTCGCGAGCTTCTGAACTATTAGGTATTGATCTCGCTCAACTCTGCCTTGAAGGCCCTGACGAAAAGCTTCACCAAACCAATCATTCCCAACCGGCCTTATTCGTTCATTCGGTAGCAGCGCTTCATGCTCTTCGCGAAGAGCGGCCTGAGTTAATCGATTCGGTTGTCGCCGTTGCAGGTCTGAGTCTAGGCGAATATTCTGCTTTAGCAGCGGCCGAGGCTTTATCATTCGACGATGGAGTCCGTTTGGTTCGAGCTCGCGGGGAAGCGATGCAGGATGCAGCCGCAGCCGTTTCAAGCGGTATGGCTAGCGTGCTCGGGCTCGATCCATCCCAAGTACAGGCCCTGTGCGATCAGTCTCGTCAACCGGGTGAAATCCTTAAGGTGGCTAATCTTCTCTGTCCAGGCAACATCGCTATCTCAGGCCAGACAGCATCTCTGGATTCCGCCGAGGCCAAAGCCTCCGAGGCGGGAGCTAGTCGCTTCATTCGGCTGAACGTAGCTGGTGCTTTCCACACCGACATTATGAAACCAGCGGTCGATCGGCTGGCGACGGCGATCGAGCAAACAAAGCTGCAGACTCTCCGCTTCCCCATCATCGCAAATGTAGATGCACAAGCTCATCGAGATCCGGCCGAAATAGGGGGCCTGTTGACCAAGCAAATGATATCACCAGTCCTCTGGGAGCAGTCCTTGCGAACCCTCATCGACATGGGGGTCGATATGTTTTATGAGATTGGAGCCGGGCGAGTCCTCGCCGGTACGCTCAAACGTATCGATCGCAAAGCCCAGTGTGAGTGCTTCGGCGATTAACGACCGCTGGCCCATCGTCTCTCCCGTACGAACTATCGCTTCAAATACACAAGGAAAATCCACATGACCAATCCATCTTTCGGGTTATCTGCAAATCTGGCTGGACAAGTCGCCATGGTAACCGGTGCTTCCCAGGGCTTGGGGCAGGCGGTCGCCATACGCCTCGGGGAAAATGGAGCCAAGGTTCTTTGCGTTGCTAGAAATCTCGAAAAGCTCTCTGAAACGGTGAACAGGATCAAGGAAGCGGGAGGGGACGCTGTTGCCCTCGCGTGTGACGTAACAGATCGAGCATCGATCGAAAAACTTTTTGAAACCGTCGAGACGGATATCAAGCGGCTCGACATTCTGGTCAACAACGCTGGGATCACACGCGACACCCTACTCCCTCGGATGACCGATTCGCAATGGGATGAAATCATCGCCTCCAACCTGACGAGCTGCTTTTTGTTTTGCCGAGCGGCAACTCGAATCATGATGGGACAACGCTACGGACGTATCATCAACATGTCCAGCGTTTCCGGATTGATTGGCAACGCTGGTCAAACGAATTACTCTGCTACCAAAGCCGGGATGATCGGTTTCACAAGATCGCTCTCGAAGGAGTTAGCGAAACGTAAGATCACGGTGAACGCAGTGGCTCCAGGCTTCATTGAAAGCGACATGACCAAAACCCTAGGTGATTCCATCATCGATGAAGTCAAAAAGCGAATTCCAGCAAATAGACTAGGTCAAGCTGATGATGTTGCAGCGTGTGTCTTATTCCTGGCCAGTCCTGCAGCAAGTTATGTGACTGGACAGGTGCTCACCGTCGACGGTGGTATGACAGGCTGATCTTTTTTTTGGCCATCGCGCCACCGGATCCCCTCGCACTCGTGCTCAGTCCGCCGCGCCGGACGGTTCTCATGCTCGTAATCGAATGGTTCGCGTGCATGTTGTTATCGAGATTGGCTGACCGCCGTTCCTGAATTCGCGGGCTACGCTCCTTATCGTCATTCACCTATCGAGTAAGTAAGCCACGCCCAACGAGTGCGTTGGCAATATCGGAATGATGCAATCGCATGATCGGTCGAACACGAGCAGCGCTGCACTGAGCACGAGCAGGAACACTAAGAACATCCGGAACAATAAGATGCGCTGAACGACTCTCTTGGCTCGGTTGCTCGCCGTGGTGTCGCTCCTCGTTCTTGTTGATCGTTGTCCGTGACTCGTAATCCGCGTCTCTCGCCTGCACTACGAACACATCTGACTACAGTGCGTAGCCGCTAGGCAGGAGCCGTCTTTCAGGACACTAGATTGAGGGCGTATCTCCGCTGCGTTTTTCGCGATGCAGCGTTAGATAGGTTTACCTTGCACTTGCCTTAGATGACTTCCAGCTGACAGTCGTCGAGGGCAACACTGGCTCCTCGCCCCATATATCGGACACTAATAAGTAGCCGAATCTGATTCTCTCGGCGAAGGACGACTCCTTCGAACCCCTTGAAGACCCCTGACTTCACTCGAACCCGCTGCCCCGGCTCAATTCTCAGCTCGGGAGCGAGTGGAGCGTCGGTCAAGATGAGATTTCGAATCTGCCTCAGGTCGGATACCAACTCGCCCGGATTTGGGACTGGCAAATATCGACTGACGCTGCCGGTGCAGACCGCGTTGTACCTGGCCATTTCATCCCCACGGATGAACACATAATTCGGAAAAAGCGGCTCGACACTTGTTCGCAAACGCCCTTGATTGGATCGGTATCGGCGAGGAATCGTCGGACCAAAAAAGGGAATCTCCAGTTCCAAGAGCTGTCGCATCAGCTTTTTTTCGAACCGTGCCATCGTGTAGAGAGCCCACCAATCGCCCGACGAGTCCAAGCAGCCCTCGTCATTCGGATCGAGCAGATTCAGGGGCCAAATGTCAATTTCTGGTTTTAGGAGTGGCATGACCGATCAGTCGCAAAAGCAGAGAATTTCCGGACAGACGCTTCCTCTGGTATTCGGATTTTGAATTCCTTTCCTACTTCTAAATGTTAACGCCAATTCGTAAAGGTCAAGAGCCCGACCGCACAAACGCTAGCATCTGGATTCTTCCTAGGGAGTCGGAGTTATCTCTATAGAATCGTCGTTACAAACCCGATAGTCTACGTGAACCGAATAAACGATCGAATTGTTCGGAAAGGGCTAACCCGTCCTCCTCCCAATGGTGTCGCCGATTTGAGGATTTCCATCAAATGATTGACAAAATTCGGGCCTGGGGTGTTTCAGGTAATGCGGTTGCCAAGTGATTGTGAGAATCAAAACTTGCTTCGGATCCATGCGAGTTAGCTACCTACTGCTATTCCTCTGCACGGTGTGCGTGATGACCTCTCTTTTCGGTCAGGAAACGTTTTCTGGCAAGCTGGTGAATTTGGATGAGTCGATGGAGTTGGAGTACCTTCCTAGCGACAGCGTTCACGACGAGATCGAGCTGACGAACCCACTGGAACTGGAGGATGGACGCAAACTCCGGTTGCCTCGCTTGCGACATGCTGCCCATCACCGCTATTCCGATTATCGATCCGATGAAAGTAGTTTCTCCTACCTGCCAGGGGCCGGCGACTCGCTCGGTTGGTTGTCGTTTGAGTCATCCCACTATCAACGTTCAGGTTATCGCAGCGGGATATCCACCTCCTTCGGATTTCAGGTCTTGGATGGACCGGTTATCGTTGATCTTCCTCCCAGACTCTATGATTTCGGAATCGGATATCAGCATCGCGGTAGGATCGATGAGTCCTTCAGCTACGACGTTTCTACAAGCGTAGGGGTTTACAGCGACTTTGAAGGAAGCGCTCGCGATGGCGTTCGCTATTTAAGCCATGCCGCTGGAATGTTGCATGTCTCGCCGGAAATGGACTGGGTCTTCGGAGTCGACTACCTAGACCGCGACGATATTGCCCTACTACCCATCGTTGGAATCTCACGACATTCGGAACGGATGCCTGCGATGCGTTTCGACTTGGTTTTCCCAAGGCCGCAAATCGAGATCGCTACCTCGTCCGGACGTACCGTCTACCTCGCGGGGAGATTGGGTGGTGGCAGTTGGGATATCGAATTTCCAACCCAGCAGGCAGATGTCGTGACCTACAGAGATTATCGTCTGCTCCTCGGCATCAAGAGCCCGCGAGCCGAATCCGCCTCGAGCGTGGAGTTTGGTTATGTCTTTGGACGTAAGGTTGATTTCCGAGGGATAAGCGATTCCGTGAGACCCGATGATGCGTTTGTACTGCGATTTGTGACCATTCGGTAAACGCATACCGACTTTCAAGGATCCCCTTTGCATTCGATGGAACCTCGAATACTTCTCTAGATCGAAATCCTGGCAACCGATCTCGATCGAGCGGATCATGCGGAGTGGTGCGGTAAATCAAGCTCCAGAAACCGCTTGCCGACCTGGCAACCATCTCCTCGGATGGAACACGCGTCATCTGCCTCGATGTTCCATCGAATCCACCCGAATGAATCCTTTGGGTTGGTCGTTCCGTCCGCCATCCACTGTCCGCTTTGGAGTAAATCACCTCTCCAAATGTGTCTTGCATGCGATGAGCCAGGGGAATGCTGATTCGGTTGGACTCCTTTTGAATACCATCTCGGCCGATCATGACATCGAGGAACATAGGATCGTAGCCGATCGTAGAAGGATGCAATTCCATCGCTCGACATAGCTGCGGCTTGGGACTGCACTCCAGGACGATACCTTCGGAATAAACGTTACGACAGCGCCTCAACCTATCAAAAAAGCGTTGGATTTGCTTGGTGCTCAGGTCTCGTTGATTAGTCTGAGACCTATGAACGCAACCTGCTCCCATTTCAGAAATCGGTCTCTTTTAAAACGTTCCCTCTATGTATTGGGTGCGTTGTTACCGTTGCTCGCCGAGTCGACTGTTCTACAAGCGCAGACACAAGCGGTAAAAACAGCCTCAGCGCTATCGAAGCCAAAGAGCGATTGCGAAGTTCAACCGATTCGAAGAGCGGTCGCAAATTCCGTGAAGAAGCCGTCAAGAGATAGTGTCGACTGGACGACCATGGCTTCGACATACACGCATGCTGCCGACGGTGTGCGGGTCGATCAATTTGCCCAAGGAGTCGAGCCGGTCGTTTTCGAACGACCTGACTATCAGCGTAGTGGATTTCGGCATACTCGAAGTACGCTCCAAGCGGGCTTCAGTGCAGACAACTACCATGTCGTTGAGCAATGGGGAGGAGACGTTCGACCCTATGGCGAATGGCGTTATCCAAATCGTCCATTCGCAGTACCCTACGGAATGTGGGGACCACAGCTCCCCCAAGTCGTTGGTGGTGGTGGATGGGGTTTTCCATTTCCCGTCGCCCCTTTCCAAAATCCCGGCCACCCTGCGGCACCCCCATCAGGCCCTCCACCCTCGGGTGCAGGCCCTGGTGGTTCGGCAGGCATGATGATGCATGGATCGCATGGAATGTCGCATCATCCCCATGGAACTCACGGGATGTATCCTGGTATGGTCAACACTTGGAATGGTTTGTTCGGCGTAGGACCTGGGAATGTGCTCAATCCCTTACAGGATGATTACTATCACCAAGCTCCCATTCCCTACTTGCCACCCCCTCCTCCGATTTATAATCCGGTGACCAATGGACTCGAGTAGTTCGTGATCCGGTAGGGAAAGGGAATTGGTCATAAACATCAGGACGATGTCACGCTCCTTCCCCACACAGAATCACCGCACACAGGGAGCGTTCTGCACGGAGTCGTAAACGCAGCCAAGGGTGTCCTCTACTCGGAATCGCTCGAATTCAAAATGCGATTTCAGAGCGTCTCGGATGCGAGACCATCACGCGGTCCGCAGGAACCCGGTTGCTAAAAGATCCCTTTCTCGGATCATCAGGCAATCCACTCGTCGATCACATTCCCTGCGACTCCGGTCAGTCGTGAATCCAATCCTTGATGACGAACCGTGAGCTTTAAATGGTCGAATCCAAAAAGCTTCAAGAGGGTTGCATGAAAATCATTGATATGAACCGGTTTTTCGGTGACGGACCAACCGATCTCGTCTGTTGCTCCGTAGGTCAATCCACCCTTGACCCCTCCACCCGCCATCCAAAGAGAAAAAGCGAATGGATGATGATCTCGTCCTGTGACGACTGTTGAGCCATTTCTGTTTTCACCTAGAGGAGTCCGGCCGAATTCCCCAGCAAAAATGACGAGCGTCTCATCGAGTAAGCCTCGTTGCTTGAGATCCTTGAGCAGGGCGGCGACGGGTTGATCTGCCATGCCGCAATTGTAAGTAAGCTCGGTATCCAAATTGGAATGATGATCCCAGGATGCATGAAACAAACTAACGAAGCGTACACCTCTCTCAATCAGTCTTCTTGCCAGCAAGCAATTGGTGGCAAAGAGTCGATATTGACCTTTCCCACCACCTCGATCCGCTTTGATAGGCGGATCTTCTCGATCGACGCCATAGGCGTCGCGAGTGGATTGGGATTCCCCGGATAGGTCGATCAATTCTGGTGCCGCACTCTGCATACGAAATGCCAACTCGTAGGCTGCGATTCGGCTCGCGATTTCGGGATCATGAATTTCACTGAGTCGTGCCTGGTTCATGTTCGAGGCGACGCTTAAGGCCTCTCGCTGCAATTCGGAGGGCAACCCCTTGGGATTGGCTAGATTGAGAACAGGATCTCCCTGATTACGAAAAAGAACCCCCGCATACATCGATGGCAGATAACCGCTCGACCAAAGCGATGCTCCTCCACTCGTTCCACGGCCCGCAGACAAAACGACGTAACCGGGTAGATTGCGCGATTCACTTCCCAACCCATAGGTCAACCAACTCCCCATAGTCGGCAGTCCGAAAAAGGGTCTACCGGCCAACAGCGATAGCTGCGCCGGATGGTGATTGAATTGATCGGTATGCATGGACCGAACCATCAGAATGTCATCTGCACAGGTCGCAATACCTGGCATCAGATCGCTAAACTCCATGCCGCACTTTCCGTGTCTTGTAAAGACTCGTTTCGAACCCAGCAGGACCGCCGACTCTTTCTTGATAAATGCGAATCGCACATTCTTGGTCATGGACTCCGGTAGCGGTTGACCATCGAGCTCGTTCAGTTTTGGCTTGGGATCATATAGATCGATCTGGCTGGGTGCGCCTTCGAGAAAAATGAAAATACAACGCTTTGCTTTGGGAGAAAAATGGGGCGGCTTCGGAGCGAGCGGATCGGTAAGCGGCTCGCTGTTCGGTCCCTCCGATGCCGAACCGCTATGCCCTAACAACGAAGCGAGCGCCAAGGCCCCGACGCCATACCCCGAATTACCCAGAAAGTATCGACGCGCCTGTTGCCTGGAATGCTGCTCGATCAGTTGAGCACGATCCAATCGACTTTGCATGGTCATCACTCTCTCGTAATAAATTCATCGAGGTTGGTTAGGACGCGAACCGTTGCAATCCAGGAGGCCCATTCGATACCCCGTTCCGAACCATCATCCTTGGCCCCCGTTAGTTCTATCGCAGCCGCTGGGTTGGTTGCGTAGTAGTTTCGTGCGTCCTCGAGCAAAGCAATCATCTCTTTTTGTTCGTGCTCGCGAGGAGAACGACATAACGTTCGTCGGAACGCATCTTCCATTCGACTTTCGGAATCCTCGGATGCGTCGACGATCCGTTGAGCTAAGGAACGGGAGGATTCAACGAAGCTCTCGTTGTTCAGCAAGGCCAACGCTTGCAGAGGTGTGTTCGAGATCGATCGTGTTACGCAGCTAAGATTCGCATCAGGACAATCGAACGTCATCAGGGTCGGATGTGGGATGGTTCGCTTGAAAAAAGTATACATACCACGGCGGTAGCGATCCTCTCCCTGGCTATCGGTCCACGTAAAGTTATTCGCATAGCTGAGCTTTGCTAACTCAGCCGGCATCGACGGAAACACACTGGGGCCTCCGATTTTTGCTGAGAGCAGCCCGGCTGCCTGCAGCGCGAGATCCCTAACGATTTCCGCTTCGACACGAATCCGATTCTGACGCGCGAGAAGCAGATTGTTGGGGTCTCGATCGACCAGCTCGGATCGATGAGTCGACGCTTGTCGATAGGTATTTGACATCACAATCTGTTTGATAAAACCCTTCGTATTCCATCGCAAATCATCACGATAGGTGGCTGCTAACCAATCCAGTAGTTCAGGATGGGTTGGGACATCCCCTCGAACGCCAAAGTCTCCGATGGTCCGAACAATCCCGTAGCCGAATAGGCGGGACCAAATTTGGTTCGCAATCACGCGGGGAGTGAGAGGATTGTCTGGGCCTACAAGCCACCTGGCAAAGTCAAGCCGCGTTGGACTCGAAGGCAATGAAACGCTGGCCTCCAGTGCGCTCAATCCCCCAGCCGAAACGGCTTCTGAGGGTGACAAGAAATCCCCCCGATCCAATCGATTTGTCACCCGCTTTTTGTATGCATCCCCCAGCGTGCGAACCTGACTAACCGTCGATTTCGATTTTTTGTGCAACGATTCGATTTTCCGCTGAAGCTGCTGAACGCGTGGATCCTGATTCGCATAAAACGCAAAGAGAGCATCCCGAGTCTCGTTGACCCTCTTCTCTGGATACATTTTGAGAAAGTTGACTACTTCCTTGTCGAGATGGAGATCTCGAGCATCCCCAACGATCCCTTGGACTCGAAAACGACCTAGCAGATGACCGTCGCCATATCGCTGCTCTAAAACGATCTGCAGTTTTTCGCCCGGTTGAATCTCCTCGCTTTTTTTCGTTCGAAATTGAATCCAATGTTTCTCCGCGACTTTGGGCGATACGGCCCAGCCCTTGGAGGATCCCTCTTTCAAGATTTCGGTGGCTTTGAAGCCTGTTTGCTCAAAATCCGCCTCGGGCTTCTGAAGTTCCAGGCTGCGAACTCGTCGATTTTGATCATCGACAACGAACGCTCGAATCCGAGTGACTACGAAGTTTCCGCCGGGGTGCAGTCCAGCGCCGGATTTCGGGAATTCCGGATCAGGAACGGTTTCCAGTCGGATTCCTGTAATCTCTCGGGGCAATCCAGCTACGAGGATCGTATAGGTGTCCCGCTCAGGAACCGTGTCGGTAGATACGACTCGTACCGAACCATCCTTTTCCTCACGGAAGACCAAGCCACCTTCACTCGCCACTTCGAGCGTCAATCTTTCTTCCGTGAACTTTAGCGGTGTGTTCGCCCCATGTTCTACTAACTCTCTCTGCTCTGCTTCCCACTTCTGCTCCGCGTCATAAATCGACCGATAATAGGATTTGAGTTCCTGCTCCAGTGGCAGGAGTTCCTGCAAAAGTTCTTTATCGATCCGATCATCGATGGGTAGTTTTTCTACAAACTCGTCCGCCTCATTGAAGTACGCGAACAGACGATAATAATCCGTATGTTGAATCGGATCGTATTTGTGCGTATGGCATTTGGCGCATCCGAGCGTGAGCCCTAACCACACGGAACCCAAGGTATCGGTTCGATCGAAAACGGCTGCGACTCGATACTCCTCCTGATCGACTCCCCCCTCGGTATTGGTGAGGGTTTGACGATTGAATGCAGTCGCAATCCGCTGGCTCGGCGTAGCATTTGGCAACAGATCACCGGCCAACTGCTCTACCGTGAATTGGTCAAAAGGCATGTTCTCATTGAACGCTCGTATGACCCAATCACGGTAGATATACGCATCCGGACGAGGGCGATCCTTTTCGTATCCATCGCTATCCGCGTATCTAGCCAGATCCAACCAATGCCGTCCCCAGCGTTCTCCAAAATGATCCGACGACAACAGTTCGTCCACAAGCCGCTCATAAACAGCATCTCTTTGAACTGCTGATGAAACGCGCCACTCCGACGATAGAGAGTCCATTTTCTCTGGCGTTGGTAATAATCCTATCAGGTCCAGATAGAGACGACGAATCAGCTGATGCGCTGGCGCCTCGGGAGAAGGCTCAAAGCCCTCTCGCTCGAGCTGGGCGAGGACGAATGCGTCGATGGGATGTTTGATCCAATCCATCCGGCGAACCGTCGGCGTTGACGGTTTCACCACCGGTCGAAACGACCAATGGAGTTCAAACTCGGCACCGGAATCGATCCATCGCCGCAAAATATCAATCGATTGCTTGGAAAGAGGCTTTTCCTGTTCAGGGGGCATGCGGATTGTCGAGTCCTCGGTCGAAATGCGTTCGATCAAATGGCTCTTGTCAGCGTTGCCGGCAATCAAAGGAACTGAGCCACTGTCTCGTTCCTGAACGAGGGTCTCTCGGCGAGTGAAGTCGAGACCTCCCTCCGCTTTGTCTGGACCATGACACTTGATGCAATGCTCCGCTAGGATCGGTTTCACATCCCTCGCGAAACTCGGTGCTTTGGGAAAGGAATCTGCCGCATGCAACAGAGATGTCGTCATGAGCGCGAAAGCGATACTGCAGGATCTGATTGTTTGGTAGGATCGAACCATCCGAGAATCTCGTGAGAGAAAGGGGGAACCGACAATCGCACTAGTGGGAGGGTAGAACCAAAGAACGAACTACCGACATCACCCTTTCTGAGAAACGAGCGATGTCAGCAATTTTCCATTTTCAGCCGGCAGGAACCAGCCATCTTCTCGTCTTGTAGGTTGGGTTTATGGACCCAGTTGGCAGGGGATTTAGGGCAAATCGTCGCACTCGATTTTGATCCGGAAACGCTTGTCATCATCGAGATGATCATCTGTTACGCGTATCCAGCTTCATCCAGGCAAAACCCGACCCGTTGAATTTTCGTCGGTTTCCTTTCTCGCGTCAATCAAACTCCCGCTAGTCCGGATAATAAATCATCGATCGACCGCTTCGCTATTTTCGATCGTCGGCGAGTCGCCACAAATACCAAGCTCCCAGGGATCGAAAGGGGGCCCAAGAGTCCGTGTAATTAGCAAATAGTCCCTTTTTCTTAGGTAATTCCTCTAAACGCATTAGATGCATCAACCCACTCCGCACACCGTAGTCATCGGTCGGCATCACATCCATTCGCCCTAATGTGAATATAAGGAGCATATCCACAGTCCATCGACCGACACCCCTCAGCGGTATCAAGGCCTCAACGATATCCTCATCGCTCATTTTTTCGCATTGCTCCCGATTAGGAATCTTCCTTGCCAAAGCCGCTGCTGCGATGCCCTGAATAGCTAAAACTTTCGACATGGAAAAACCCATCGCCTTTAGCTCCGTGAGGGGGCTCTTTGCGATTTGCTGAGGCGAGGGAAATTCCCTTCTCGGAAACGCGTCGATCAGCCGTGCGAGGATCGCGTTAGCAGCGTTGGCATGCAATTGCTGGTGCGCTATCGCCCTCACCAAGGCTTCGAAAATACTCCTTTCCCAATTCACATCCCATGTGCACTTACCACATTGTGGTATCCAAACGGCCAATTCAGGAGATGCATCGCAAAGATGTCGCCTACCTTTGGCAATCGCCGCACGGAATGTTTTCTCATTTGCACACCGCATCATTTAGGGCCGAATGGAACCGAGAGACTCGCGTAACTTTTCGGATCCTCCGACAATTGGCAACTCGAGTCGCGTCCCCTGCAAATCGATCTGCAACTCCGTTCCCGGCTCCTGCCAAAGAGTGAAGTCTCGGTCGCTTGAAAAGATCATCAATCCGATCTTCTCTCCCGCTCGAATGATTTGATCCTCGGGTTGCAGGTTGAAGCTTACATCCCGAAATTCCCCAGTCTTCAGCGGTTCCTGGGAACGGATATCTCGATGGTTTTGAGGATCGGCCCAGCCCCTCGTTATGATGTCGTCCGTCAATTTTTTACTGTCGGTCCATGGAAGCGATACGAGCCAAACCGAAAGGCAGGCTGCAGGCTTACTGCATGCGAGGCGCACGGTGACTCGAGGTGTGCCTGATAGATGAACATCCGACGTTAGCTCCTCGGTGGCATAGATCAACCGATGATTCGACCATTCCGCCTTGGCTAGGGCGGGACCGGCAAACGAGTAGTTGTCGACGATCGATTCTACTCTTGCGGCCCCATCGGGACTGATCTCCGGTACCAGTTTCCCCTGCTTGATGCCTCCCTGGGTCGGAAACAATCGAACGAGTTTCGAGGCTGGGAGAGGATAGTTATCGTATGCCGTGGGCTTCGTTCGCTCATCACCCTCGCGCACGATCCAAACAGGCTCTGACTTCTCGAGATCGTTTTGAATTCCGTACAGGAATCGAGTAAACCATCGATTCATGAGTTTGGTCGGCGGAGAACCACCGTGACCTCCCTGGTGCATGTAGAGTTGGGTGAGTACCCCATTCTCTTTGACGGCCTCATAAATCCTAATACTGTGTTCCGGCATGACATTCCAATCGTTGAACGCATGAGCCATCAACATCGGAGCCTTCATCTTTTCGAGTTTATGCAGGTAATCTCTCCCCGCCCAGAAATCGTTGTAATCTCCCGTGACTCGATCGAACCCCTCCATCATCTCCTTGTCGCGGATGTTGCAATTGCAGTAATCTCTTTTCTCCGGATTGCCACTGTTGATGAAATCGTAGAGTACATCGATATCCTCACCCATATACCCTCCCGGATGTCGGATCAATCCGTGCGAACGATAGTAGTGGTAATAGGATGTATTGGGTGCTACGGGGATGATCGCCTCCAATCCGTCAACACCGGTAGTCGCAGCAGCGAGCGCCAACGTACCGTTGTAGGAGGTACCCGTCATCGCCACCTTACCCGTGCACCAGTTCGCGAAGACTTTTTCATCGCCATCGATGGATGCATATCCATTAGCTCTTCCGTTGAGCCAATCGATGACTGCTTTCGGAGCGAGCGATTCGTTGTCCCCGCCAACCGTCGGACATCCCTGGGAGAGCCCTGTGCCCGGAGACGAGGAATGGACCACGGCAAAGCCTCGCGGCAGCCACTCCTTCAAATGCTCCCGCGATAAGACTGGACGGAGACTTTGTTGATCGATTTCCGGTGGATGATCGTGTTTGGGAGGTTTATCTCCTAATTGCTGTAGCGGACTCCAGAAATACTTTCGATCATTCGAACCCGTTCCCGAATAATAAGGACTGGATTGATAAATCACGGGTACCTTTAGGTTCTCTGTGTCCGTTTGCTGCTGGCGTGTTACCGACACGTGCATCCGATCTCTTTTACCATCACCGTCCGAGTCGAACTCTGTCTCCACCCAGAGATCGTGCTGAATCCAATCCTTTTGGAACTCTTCCACGACCTGAGCTTCACCATCCTCGAAGACTGGCTTCGTTGGATTCGTACTCCAAACGAGCGACTGAATCGACAGTCCGAGAGCACCTCCCCATCCCCAACAAACAGAACGTTTCAATTGCATAGCCCTTCGAAGGAAATCATAGTGAACGTAGCTAGAAAGGATCCCAGGCTCAGTGAACCCATCCCAGTTCCAGTCTCCAGGAAAGACAGTCCGTAGTCCAGATGTCAGAGCCTTCAAGGAATGGGATTTTGGCTGTTCCTGTTCTAACCGGAAATTTGAATGTCATAGGCCTTGACGATACGAAGCCTGTTATGCCAACCGCCCGATTTTCTGCAGGAAATCCAACTGCTGTACGATTTGGCGATCGCGTGCAGCGATCGTTTCGTTGGGGTCGCGCGTCTTCCAATCGTAAAACCCTTTACCATGTCGCATCCCAAGCTCTCCCTCTTCCAGTTTTTTGGAGACGACGGGACTTACGCTTTGGAGACACGACAGATCCTGCAGCAAATAACCTTGGATATCTGCCAACAAAGGGAGTCCGACCAAATCCATATTCTCAAACGGACCTACCGCAGGCATACGAAGCGCAAAGGTCAATCGAGCGACTCGATCGACATCTTGTGCCGAACAAACGCCCGATTCCACCAAATGCAACGCCTCCCGCCACAATGCGTGCAACAGCCGGTTTCCGATAAATCCAGGAACATCTTTGCAAGTCACTGCAATTTTCCCGACAGACTCTAACAACTCAGCCACTCGCTTCTCTAATCCCGAAGCGGTCTCATCACCAGCGATGACCTCGACGAGCGGCATCAAATGCGGGGGATTCCAAAAATGAGCTCCGACAAATCTTTCCCCAATTCCGCTCGCACGCCCCATCTCGGTAATACTCAACCCGCTCGTACAAGTCATGATGATCGTCTTGGAAGGCAACATCGGATGCACCATGCGAAAAAAATCGACCTTCTGTACGAATTGCTCAGCGATGCACTCGAGAACAAAATCGGCATTCGCAACGGCATCCTCCAGTTGGTCAGACAATTGAATCGCATGCTCGTAAACAGCAGTCGTACCCGACCGTTCATCTAGAAACCGTTTCATGGCCTCCAATTGAGGCGAAACTGCCTGTACCTTCTCGGAGCTTCTTCCCCAGAGAGTTACCGGATAGCCTGCTCGCGCGAATAAGACCGCTGCCGATGCCCCCATTTGGCCCAGCCCACATACCACGATGGTTGGTTTGTTCATTCAAATAATCTCGTTTCTTTGGATCGAAAAACACGCATCCATCACAACCAGCCCACTCGAGACTCCTCGCCATCTCTACTCCCGACGAACGGTCACCAAGACCGCTCGTTCCCTCCACCAGACACGCGTCGAATCACAAGGATTTTAAGCTGGTCATTCAAAATCGAAAACCGAGGATGGAAACCCCTCCTCGACGCAATCGACGGCGAATCAACAGTCTTAGAATCCCTCACTTTATCCCTATCTGCTAACAAATCGATGAAGCGATCTACGGATTCGATACAGGCACCATCCTTTGAAGCGTAGTACGGGAGTTGGTTGGGGGCGGAACCTAACTTTTACCTGCCTCCCGCCAGAGGCTTATCTGGCGTTTACGAATTGCGATTCGTATCCCGCCAGGAAGTTGCATCCGTTTCGGATGATTGCACTCGCTAGCCGAATCGAGCAGGCTTCTGATTCGCCGCCAATGCCCTGCCCCAATTTCCCTCAATGGCCAGCCTTTGGCGATGAATAGCATCACGAAGTACTCCCGCTGGCAAGACCATGGAAAAACCAAAAGCTCTTCCAAGGAACTGTTCACCTCATTTGTGCTGCAGTTATTTTTCAAGTCGTATGCCAACTTGTTTCGTACCGCTTCTTCACGCTCCTGCACTTGTTCTCGACACTGCTCCATGGTCTCTGCCACACGCAAACGCCATCCCGCACCTGCGATGGAGTCTAGTAAGGGAAACAATTCCTGGCGCAGTCGATTGCGTGTGTAGGTGCAATCGTTATTACTCGAGTCGTTTCGATACAGAATCCCATGCTTGTTCAGGACAGAGAGTATTTCCTCCTTAGGAATTGCTAGGAACGGACGGACGATCTGGATAGGGCTCGAACAATGATCGGGAAAGACCGATCGCATAAAAGGAATGCCGCTCAATCCGCGAAGCCCAGTACCGCGTAACAGACGATGAAACAAGGTCTCGACCTGGTCATCCAAATGATGCGCTAAGGCGATCCATGATGCACGAAACTCTTCTGCGGCTCGTATTAAATAACGATGACGAGCTTGTCGTAACGCCTCCTCGCTTTTCTTTTGTGATTCCGTCTCACTCAAACGGAAGCTGCGATACCGGACTCCTAATCGGTCTGCTTGCTCGTGGACAAATGCCTCATCTGCATCGCTCTCCTCACCCCGTTGGCAATGGTTGCAATGGACGACCTGAACGTTCCCTTTATCTGTGGCGATCGTTGCGAGGCTGTGCATTAGTAAAATACTATCAGCCCCACCACTCACTCCCAAAACAATACGATCCTTACCCCAAATCGAAACCGGCCACGCTTTGAAGCACTGATCGAAACTGGCGATGAAAGATTCCGATTCGGTATCTCTCACGCAGTCGAAATTTGCTGGTCCCATGCTGGATCGTATTCCCTTCGCCATAGTTCCGTTGGAATATCTTTGTCCGCCCACTTCCCATCGGAATTGCCTGTGGTGAGGACTCGATTGACACGTTGAGCTACATTCCCTAGATGGCAAAGAAGTGTACTTTGATGCCCGCTCAAAATCGGTTGTCTCAGAAGCGAGGAGTCGTTGGCTCGTACCGCATCAATAAAATTCGTGATGTGCTCCATTTGACCTCCTCCCGATTTCCCGCCCTGCTCTACAACCTTATTTTTAGGATCGTAAATCGTGTAGACTCCTTCGATATCAATCTCCAGGTACCCGTCTGTTCCGTAGAAGGAAACGAATGGACCGGGTGGATGCTGGGAGCACGACACACCCTGGTAGGTGATTTGCTTCCCGCCCTCGAATTCCCATGATACCTGATGCGTATCGGGTGTCTCCTGATCGTCCTGGTAGCAATAACGACCACCGCTAGAGATCGTACGAATCGGATAATCAACACCGAGACCCCAACGGCAAATATCCAAACCGTGAACTCCGTTATTCCCTAGTTCACCGTTTCCCCAATGCCAGAACCAGTGCCAGTTGTAATGCACGACATTAGACCGATAAGGTCGCTTCGGTGCAGGACCTTGCCAAAGATCGTAGTTCAAGGTTGCAGGCGGCTCAGAAGCCTGTACCGTTCCAATCGAACCGCGGAGTCGATTGAAAAAGCAGCGGGAAAGATAGACCTTGCCTATCTTCCCTTCCTTGAGTTTTTCCACCGCTTGCTGATATCCCGTACTGCTTCGTCGTTGAGTTCCCACCTGCACACAGCGATTGTATTTTTCGGCTGCCGCAACCATCCATTCTCCTTCCTGAGGATTATGAGAGGCTGGCTTTTCGACGTAGACATGCTTCCCTGCTTTGCAACCGAGAATTGTTGCTGGTCCATGCCAATGGTTGGGAGCAGCACAAAACAGAGCGTCCACTTCCTTGTCATCCAAAATCTTTCGAAAATCCTGAACGGCTTCGACTCGGACGCCCCCATCACCCGCTTGCTTCGCTGCCCCTGCGAGACGTGTGGAATCGGTATCGCAAACATATTTGACAACCACATTTGGGATGGTCATCAAATCCTTCAAAAGGTCCCGCCCGCGCGAGCATCCCATGATGCCAACGACGACACGTTTGGACTCTTGGGCGCTTCCATACCGCATCGATGTCGTTGCTGCCGCAGTTGCTAACGCACCGGATGTCGCTGTCAGAAAATCTCTGCGCTGCATGAACGGAACTCCTTGTAAGCGTAGGTAATTGTGATTCGGGAATTCATTAAAGTGATTTGCAGATGTCGTAACACTCTCGCGAACAACCAGTCCTCCATCGCCTGACCATCAGGGAAATATGCGATGGAACGGATTCAAAGCGATGCGAGACGACGGCGCTAATTCTAATCAAACGAAATGACGCCTACGCCCACCCTCTGTTCTCTATCTTTTCCAAGAAAGATTTGTTGCGAGCGAGTCACGACGGCTACTCGGTTGTAAAGATATTTTAAATCGGTTGAATTTCTTTCGTAGCAGTTCCTAAATTCGAGCGAAAGCAATTCTCGTATTTTAGTAGCTCACTCGATGGATGTATCAGCTCGTCCCGGGGGACGCCCAGAACCAAGAGGTGGAAATTCCTGGGCTTCGGTTTAGATGCCGAACATTTTCGAAAGACAAATGGTAATCCGCTCGATCTACCCTCCCCAGATTATCTGTCTTGCCTTGTGGTGGATGCTGGCAGCTACGTAAACTCCCGAACCTGCGGAAATCATCGGCTGTTGCAGATTTTAAGCCAGTCACAGAGCGGTTATGCCATTAGCTAGACGCGATTCCTACCCAAATTTCAATTGCGAACGCATCGCGATCGGAATCCTCATTTTCATTGTCGCCTCGTCTTCGATCGGTTGCCTGAGAAGACGTATGACGGTGCGAACGGACCCTCCGGGCGCCGCGGTCTATGTGGATCGGCAATACATCGGCCAGAGCCCCGCCTCCACAAATTATGTCTACTACGGAACTCGCAATTTCGAGATCCTGCGGGACGGCTACCGGACCGAACGCTTTCTTCGAAAGTTCCACCCACCCTGGTATGCCATCCCACCCTTGGACTTTTTTACAGAGACTCTTTGGCCTTTCGAAAAACGTGATGAGAGGATCATCGACGTTCAGCTGACTCCGGAGCCGGTTGTTCCCACGGACGCACTCATTGCAAGTGGTGAACAGCTCCGATTTCAAGCCAGTCAAGGAGTTGCTGTCAGATTGCCTCCACCAGCTTTGACTCCCTCGCCGGTGGTGCCTATCGCACCGAATCCCTGATCGAATGTGACAAGCTCGACGGCTGGAGTCGCTGAATTGCCATCGTTCCGATCACCAATGCATCACGTATCCACCGTCCACATTGATCGTTTGACCTGTGACATGCAAACTTCGGTCGCTCGATAAGAAGTAGATCATGTGAGCGATATCCTCGGGGGTTTGCCATTTTTTGAGAGGAACAATCGCCTCAATCTTTCGCTTTGTCCATTCTTCGTAATCGAGTTTCTCCTCTGGAGAGGCTTGATCGTACCACGCTTGCCAAACAGATCGGTTCAGTGGGGTTCGTACCATACCTGGGCAAATCGTGTTGACTCTCACCTGATGGCGAGCTAGGTCCTTGGCCATACACTGTGCAAAATTGATGTTGGCTGCTTTCGATGCGCTATAAGGTGGGTCGGTCTGGGATCCGATTTGACCAGCCACGGATGACAAGAAAACCATACTTCCAAACTGCTGCTGGATCATCGTAGGAGCTACGGCATGTGCAACATGAACCATCCCCATGACATTCACCTGCATGACCCGAAGCCAATCGGACGGCTGCAAATTCAAAAAAGGAAAACCAAATTTCCCCGACCCAATGGCAACTGCATGCACCAAATGGTCGATTCGGTTGGAAAAGTCTTGGAGGGTTCTATGCAGAGCGTCTTTCACGGATGGCTCATCTGCCACATCCGTTCGAATACCAAAGACTCGGGAATCCCCGTTCCCACACAGTTGCGAGGCAATTTCGGCAGTCGAATCCGACTGATCCCAAATGGAAACGAAAGCGCCTTGCTCCGCGAACGCACGAACAGTGGCCAGTCCTATTCCACTCGCGCCACCCGTTATGATGACTTTTTTTCCCGACATCTCCCCGGCCATTTACGTTAACTTTCTACGATCAAACGATTACAGATTCATCCCGGAGACAATGTACTCGATTGCTAGAAAAGAAACACCGGAGGGTGTGTCCGTCGTCTGCAACTCGATTCCAATCGTTTGTCAATAACCATTCGGAGCGACAGGAACCTCCAGCGCGTATCGGGGGCGCTGGATCGCTATGCATTTGGATATCAGATTCACGAGGAATCCGATGGCCCCGTTCGGGATCGAGTTCGTAGATCGATGCTGTCTGAGAACCGATCGAGTGCTCTCACTACGACACATCGTCTCGGATTTATCCGAATCTATCTATGGGAGATCGGCCTGTGCCCAAAAGAGCCGGTACAACGATCGCGTGAGCGACTTCCTGCCAGGAACGCTTTCCAGCTTTGTAGCAGCAAATCGTGTCGAATACTTCGAGCGGAACTAACCATTCGAAGTATTCCTCAGATACAAACAACTTCGAGAAAAGCCGGCTAGCGACTGACGACTTCCACGGAACCGTGGTTATCGCAATGGCCATTGTGTTGATGATGCAAATGCCCATCGACGAGATAGTCAATATGGTCCCCGTGGGGCACAGCCTCATGTCCACAGCCAGGACCGTGTACGTGATCGGCCGCATGGCCGGAGCAACTATGTCCACCGGTACACGACTCCGGGTTGCTGGACGATACAGCGATCGAGTGTTCTTCTACCTGCCCTTTCGCGTCTTGGTGATGGAGATGGCCGTCGTGTAGATAATCGACATGGTCCCCGTGTTTGATTGCCGTATGGCCGCAGCCTGAGCCGTGAACGTGGTCGTGATTAGCGTGGTGATGAGTCACTTTCGAACCTCTTCTTCTTTGCAAATGGTTTTCACTCGTCTGGCTCTCCCCCATGGGCAAGCCCATTTTCAATAAGTCGGCTGATGTGCTCGTCTGCCAATCGATAGTACATATGCTTCCCCTGCCGGCGCGGCTTCACCAGCCGCTCGCTTTTCAGCAGTTTCAACCGCTGCGAAACCGCGGGAACGTTGTCCCGGAGTAACGCCGTCAACTCGGAGACGCACATCTCTTTCTTCGCTAGTAAACACAAAAGCCGGAGTCGATTCGGATCGCCCAAGGCGCGAAAAATCGCAGCGGCCCGCTCGCACAATCGATCGTCCACCCCATAGTCCAGTGGGGTGTGATGCTCCCCGCTACAGTCCACAAGTTCGTCCAATCGATACTCCTGTAATCAATCAATAATATGATTGAATGTTTAATTGTTATCGGTCGGAGCATCGAATGTCAACAGGGATTTTTCGGAGACCCGGGGGATAGGACTTTTTTTAAAACACCCACCTGGGGGGGCCGAAGCGATCATGCTTTCCCCCTGAGCTTGCCTCAAGGGAGGCAACAACTGGCAGCTACATGCTGCAGGAGGCCACTGGGAGCCACTGGGGGGGAGCCACTGGGGGACACAGCTTTTCAAGGGGGAGCACTGAAGCAATAAGGGACAACAGCTTTTTGCGAGCCAAACTACCACAAATGGGGGGCGGGGACACGAGAGAACACATTAGCTTTGCCCCCAGCAAAAGACGCTCGCAGTAACCCAACCCTCAAACGGGGGGTCGCGAAAGATTAAACTAGCTGTGTCCCCAGATCGTTCCCCCTCAAATGGTTAGTGATGAGGTAGAGCAAATGTCTGTGTCCCCAAAGCACTGCTGTCTGATTGCAGGATATCCGTTGAGGTTGAAATCCGAATAATGGCCCGGAAACCAACTCAACTGGGCTGCTAACGAACCAAGGTTTGAGGACGATCCAAGCGATCGAAAAGACTCATCAATTTGAATTGCCCCACCAAGCCGAGCATGATCCCCAGGCCAATGAGCGGCTCCCGTCGACCAACGGGAATCGCTAACATCACAAAGCATACGTAGCCCAACAGGGTACTGATGAGTAGTAGCGAGAGCGAAAGTCGTACCGACGGTGCATACCAAAGCAAGAGACAAACAACCACATTGAGTACGGTGATGCTCAACAAACCAACCACCGCAGTACCCAGCAAAGGCGTCAGGCTAGCGTTCCAGGGCTCCTCCAAAGAACGTTGTGCCTCAAAATTCGCCTGAACTTCCGAGGGAATCTGCACAGGTAAGGCCGACGAACGATTGGAGATCAAACTATCGACGCTCTCGCGGGAAACCCACGCGGACTGGATCGTTAAACGTACCGATGGATAGTATTTGGTGGTCTGCGGAACCTTTTGGAATTCCTCGACCACATCCCAGCCCGCTAATAATTCGCCGAAAACGGTGTAACCACGATCAAGATGCGGTGCATCCCCAAGCAGGATCGAGAAGGAAGTCTCTGCGCTGTCGGGCTTCCCGTCATCCCTTGCCATAGACAAAACACCACGCACATGGTTTCGTTGCGAAAACTCCGCCGCAAGGGGATGGATCAAGGCAGCCTGTTCCGGACGAAGTGGCACTAGCCGGTCCTGGGCGGTCGAGGTTTGCAGCACAAAATTTGGATGCAATCGATAAAAGTGCGTGCCATCAAAGACACCCGCTTCGACCAAACGAATTATTTGTGCCGAGTGCTTGGGCGCTACGTCGGCATACAAACCGAGAATGAGGTCTCCAGCGATCGTCCTTAGCACGATCTTCTCATCAGAGAAGCGAGGTTTGTCTTCAGCGTAGGTTGTCCCAAACGACTCGACTAAAACCAGGAATACCCCAGATATAGCCATGAGTAACCGGCTTGGGTGATGGTTCTCAAGTGGATATGCACGAAGTCGAATGGTACACATAGGGTGGTTGATTCGGACGACTAAGAAGAGGGTAAGGAACGAAAGACACGCCGAGCGTTGAGCATGAGTGGATGACTCACGGTCTTTCGCTTTAATTTCCAAATGACTCCATCCACGAAAAAATGATGGAGCTGCACGGCCGCTGCGGAAACGCCGAGTGCCAAAAACATCGGCACACCGATCCATGACTCTAGAACGCGGGGAAACAACCAAAACAGCACGACACCTAGCAGCAGAATTCCGGCTCCCCAAGCGATCATAGATCGCAAGACTTGACTCTTACCGGGAGAACGTTCGGACTGCTCTACCATCTTCATGGAAGATGCGACAAGCAAATACTGAAGGCTATGGAAAAAAGGAACTAATTCGTAATAGCCTGCGAGTCGACTTCCAATGATAAACCAGAACAACTGAGCTATGCTCGGAACTAAGATGATGAGTGGGAATAGCTTCCCGTGCGCATAGCATTTGTGAACGAAGGAGCAGAGAAATAATGCCAAACTGCCCCACATCCATGGAGCAACTACTTGAGGTGTCCAGTCAGGAATGCCGAAGGTAGGTATGACGATGTCATAATAGGTCTCTGTTCCTAAATGCGATTCGGTCAAAGCCAGTGTATAAAAAAAAGTTCCAAACACGAAACTAGATAAAGCAGTTCTCTCGAAACGAGTGAATTGATATCCCGCACGTCGCGCGTAAATCAGGGTGACTCCGACTGTCTGACCGCTAAAGTGGTAGGGGGACCAAATGAGAAATAGCTTAACGAAATAAGGAGCGACGGTCTGTGGCCAGTAAAGAGCCGTTAGCATCCCCACCAAGATGACCACTGGGATCAAGGTCGCGGTTAAGGGATACTGCCGAATGGCATCTCGGCTCCCATAGAGTCTCAGATTTGTGGCTGCAAAGTGCGGCCAATTCACAACCCACGCCAGCACTCCAGCCAGATAGAGAAACGTTAAGGTGAAGTCTCGCGATGACATGAACATCGAGACAATGAAATAAAGGATGATGGAAAATCCACCAACCAGTAAATAATCGGTGACGGGGCCATAAAAGAACTGATCGTCATCGCGATCTGTCGCAAGGGATGCAGAATGAACGGCCGTAGACATCTTCTGTGAAACCTCGAGATTGGAGTGATTCGCGAGGTGTCCCGCTAGCAGACGGTACACCACGGGAACTCATCGCCCTCCTGCCTGGATACGGGTGCGTAGCCCTAACGCGTGGCCGCAGCGACGAGCAATTCTATGGACTCGAGGATAGGTATCGACCGCGGAACCATCTTCGCGCCTTCTTCTCGGCTGACTCCGTTCCAACAAATGCCGTTGCCACTCACCGAAAGGCGCTCGACCATTCGGTGTGCCCAGGGTCCGTAGTAACGTGCCTCACTCGTCAAGGATTGTCCAGTCGGAGTCTTCCGTATTACAACCTTAATTTTCCAAATCCACAAAACAGAAGCATCTAAACCCGATACTCCCTTTGAACCCTTTAATCCTCTCAAACCGATCGCATGGTGACAACGACCGCGTCGAATGACGGGGCGTCGGCCAGCGAGTTAGAAAAAGCCTCATCGATCCGGGGCATCCCGCCTCAATGAGTCAATCGAATTGGCGACCAATTCAACTCACTCCCTCATGGTACCGGTACAGGTTTCAGAGATCGAATCTCGTTGCGGCTCGGCTGCTACTTTTTCAGGACTCGGTCAATAAAGGTGTAGGCCTGTTCCCTTTCCGCTTCAGGCCACTCATGACCAGCATCTGGATAGGCGACTTCTAGATTCCCAGATAGGCCCGCATTGTTATAGAAAGGAGTGATCTTTTCGACGACCTCACGAACACCGACAGCATCGAAATTGGCATCGTGTTGGGGAGCCATCACAAAGATACCTCGTGGATAAATCGCAAGCAAAACGTCATCGAAATCGAAAGGCATGCGTCGAGGATCATTACCATAGACCAAAGCGATCTTCGGCATGTAGCGATCGCTTGTCCACCCCTTGAGGTTACCTCCATAGTAGCGATGAAAACTACAGAAACCGCAACTGGAAACGGCGACCTTCAGTCGTTCATCAAACGCTGCTGTAAACAAGGTATTATGCCCGCCCAGGGAATGACCGATCGCGCCAATTCGTTCGGGATCCACCTCCGCTAAACTGCACAGCAAGTCGACGGCCCGCAGGTTATTCCAGATCGCTTTCATCGTACCGCTTTGGTAGTTCCCTTTTTCAAACGAATCTTTGAAGTCGTAGGAGTACTCTCCGAAACTCGGATAGTCCGGTGCCAAGCAGACGTATCCACGTTTTACCAAATGGAGTGCCTGACGTTTGCTTTCCTGCGCTCCCAGTCCGACTGGTTCATCCTTCCCGATGGTGATGGTTTGATGCAAACACAGCATCGCTGGATTCTTTTTGGCACCATCGGGTATGAGCAGCCAGGCGGGGACTCGGTCGGCTGATTCCGAAGCAAAGGAAAGCTTGATCCGACTGTACCCGTCGAGTTTCTCGCGACTCACCTCACGCACATCGAGAGGGACTCGTCGTGAATCATCCGGTTTCGGTCCCATCGCCATCTCCATTCGATGCAGTCGACGGGCTCGAGGCAGATAAGACTCACCAGCACGAATCTCGATCGGCAAGCGATTCTGCTTGGGAGGTAGTGGACACAGCGTGTGGGGAGAGACAGCGCAGGGTGGGTTGTAGGCCTTATTGAAGTCTAAAACAATATCGACAGGTGCCTCGGCATCGATCTTTGGCTTGTCGACATTGAGAAATCGACAAGGTCCATACGAATCCTGACTGCAGGTCCGGTCATGGAACACGAAAAATAATTGATCGCCTTCTTCCTGGGCTAAAAGAGTGTACTGTTCACCGTCCTGAACGAACGTCGCCTCTCCGAGGATATCCAAGGCGATGGGTAAGCCCTTGATATTGGTCCCCTCTAAAGATTGTTTGACTTTCGCGGAACGGTAAGATGCTTTCACCCTCCACTTGCTATCCACTGGGTACCAGGTTTTACCTCCAAATCGTTTCAATATATCATTGTCGGGATCTCGGACCCGAACGGCTAGTCTTCCAGACCTTCGAACCAACTGCAAACGATAGCGAGACTCGATCACGATTTGATCAGGGCAGTCGGTTTCTTTGGCTACAGAGTCTAGCTCCAGCCATTGTTCTTTTACCTCCGATTCCTTGCATTCGTATCGATGGTCTGAACGAGCGATGAATTGAACCTTATCGCCGACGACGCGGAAAACGGCATCGATCGACGAGGGGGCCGAATCAGGTAGTCTGATGGTTGCTCCTTCACCAGTTGAGACCCTATTTTCGCCCTCCTGGAGCCAAAAGTTCCCTGTCAGTGCGAGCCAGCCATCGGGTCGCTTCAACCGCTGGCTATTCTCCGATTGCCACTGCAGTACCTCTTGGACGTAGTTGCTACCAGATCGATCCTGTCCTTGACTATCGGACCAGCCGACCAGGATCGATAGCAAGGTGATCGCATAGAAAGTTGGACGAAGCAACATATTCATCTGCTAGGATTCCTTCTCGCTTCGAAGAATTTGTAAGACTTGTGGGAGTCGACGAACGCGACCCGTACGATCGACGCACGCAATACTACTGTGCCCGGATACGACGAGGTCTGAATGGTTTGGCTGCCCCGAATGGCTTGGAAGATTCGATCGACCATCCGTTTTTGCTCTCTTTAAATGGTAAACGTGGTCGATTCTGGCACCAAAGCAATGTCGGATCCTCGTAATCAATTCCAATTCCTCGTCGAATTCCGCGGGGGAATGGAATTCGACGTGCATGGTTTTGACCACCAACATGAGTCCCGTTTTCTCAAGTTCTTTGTAGGATATACCGAAACTGCGAAGCATTTCTACGCGACCGCGTTCGAAGTAGTTGAGGTACTGGGAATTGTGGACTCGGCCCTGCCCGTCGATTTCACAATATCGAACTCGAATCGGAGTAAGGTGCTCGGTTTGAAATCGTTCGACCTGCGATTCATCCGGAATTGGCATGTTATGAAACTCTCGCGCGGAATATGCTTGACAATGGTTTTCTACACCAACTTGAACTGACATTCCTCCATGGCACGAACAATCGCAATCGGTGACATCCACGGCTGTTTAGCAGCCTTGGAAGCATTGCTCACCGAAATAAAACCGTCTGCTGATGATGTAGTCGTCACCGTAGGAGATTATGTCGATCGAGGGCCCGATTCCAAAGGGGTGATCGACAGGTTATTGCTCCTGGAAACCGAGTGCCGACTGGTACCTTTGAGGGGTAACCATGAGGAAATGATGCTCGAGGTCCTCGAGGGGCGAATGCCACCATTTCAATGGCTCAATTTCGGTGGGGTGGAAACCATGGAATCCTATGGGTTTATAGGAGATCTCAACTGTGTTCCGAAAGCGCATCGCGACTTTCTTTCCCGGCTATCAACGTTCTATGAAACGGACACTCATTTTGTTGTCCATGCAAATTACGATCCCGAGCTACCTCTCGATGAACAACCTGATGATTTGATGCGGTGGGTGAAGATCTCGCATCGGCTACCGGAACCACACGTCTCCGGCAAACGCGCGGTGGTGGGACATACACACGACCGTGAGGGGAGAATCTTCGAAGTACCACATTTGATATGTATCGACACTTACTGCTACGGAGGGAAGTGGTTAACGGCGTTGGAACTGGAAACGGGGAACATTTGGCAAAGCGATCCCGAGGGACGAATCCTTCGACGGCCCGATCTTTAAACGCCATGAGCACGAAAATCATCCTTGGAGTCGACGAAGCGGGCTACGGCCCGAGCATGGGCCCATTGGTTATCGTCGCGACAGCCTGGAGTATGCCGGCCGAACTGAATGTGGAGGAACTAGGCCGCTTGCTCGAACCCGAATTACAAGCTGCCCCGATCACGTCACCGATTCGGCATATTCCTATCGGAGACAGCAAGCAAGTCCATCGCGGCAAGTTTGCATGGGAGAGCCTATGCTGCGGTGCAGATTGGCTCGCGGCGATGGAATTCGGTAGAGACACAAGTCTTTGGATGTCGGCCCCGCGCATCGCGAACGATGACTGGCAACGAGTAACGCTAGTCCCATGGTATGCGTCGTTGAAATCGAACGAGATACATCCGATCCCGGAGTGGTCTGACGGAGGCTGTCGCCAGGCTGCCGATCGGAAATTAAGGACTTTAGGTATCGATCTTCTCGGGTTGTCAGCCCGCCTTCTCGACGAGCCGGAATTCAATCGATTGGTCGAGCATTTCGGAAACAAATCAACGCTTCTGAGTGAGGTCTCCCTATCTCTCGTCCGAAAACTTGCCCATGAAGTTTCGCAACCTGGAGAAACGGTTGAGATTTACTGCGACAAGCATGGTGGTCGCAATCACTACCAACCACCGCTGATTCATATCTTTGATGATGTCTGGTTCAATATCATCGAGGAGGGAAGAGAGCGATCGATTTACTCTGCGGAATGGAAAGAGCGAGTCGTGAACATTCGCTTTTCTGTTGGCGGTGACTCCTGGTTTCCTTCGTCGTCGGCGTCGATCATCGCCAAGTGGTTGCGAGAGCTCTGCATGTTTTCTCTCAATCGATATTGGCAGGAGCGATCCGCCGTTACCCTGCGCCCGACGGCAGGATATTATGTGGACGCGGTGCGATTCTCTAGGGAAATTGCACCTTTGATTTCTCAGGAGGGATTCGCACGTGAGCAATGGTGGCGAACCGTTTGAGGAACCTCGAGCTTTGCAGCCTCCTTTCCATCGATCGCTGGAGGCCCTAGTTTGTTCGGTAATTGAACCGTATTTCCAGTGGAAATCAGGGCTGCTGAGGCAGGAGCGGATCGAGGGATTTCATCAGTGGCATCGACTGAGTGATTTGGGGATTCGCAGAGTTTCCAGTGACCTGAATCCGAAGTAAGTTGGCGGCATTACTCTGAGATAATGGACGCATCATAGCGCCCACCAAAGTCCTTTTGCTGACGTTTGCGAGCAGATCCAGTTCCAGCTCTCTGCGCATGTTGATCCAACCGCTACCTCGAAGTGAAACGAGATCACCGTCGAGTTGTAGCTCGTGGATTGGTATTCGATCTCCATCAATCCCAAAACGAATATCTGCAGCATCGAACGCCCCTTGATCGGGCCTCACAGAGAGTAGCCTGAGCAAACGAACCATGACCGGCAATTGGTAAAGGCTCGCCTCTCTTAACCACGCGTTGCCACTTCCCTCGAGAGATGTCAGGCTCGTAATGCTTCCCTGTAAATCGCATTGCAACCAAAGCCTGCCATTTGCCTCCGCATTGGTTTCACCTAAGTCCAAAAGGCAATCCTTGAGAAATGCATCGACCAGACGGACACGATACTTCGCACGTTTACCATCCAGCGGTTCGGTTCCGCTCACGAATAAGGACCCACTGAGCGTTCGCGCTCGGATATCGTTCTCTGAGAGATCCAACTGTGGCAGATCGTGGACAGGCGGGGAGCGAGTCGAGTTCAAGTCCGCCTCCAAGACTTTGGAGTCTGCAGTCCCCCGTCTATTCTGACGTTTGTCATAGCGCGCATCGATCCGTTCCTGCAGTTGCTGCCGGAACGTAGCTGGTTCCACACGCGAATCACCCGTTGCTGATTCGAAATAGTAAGCACTTGCGACTGTCGGTTCCTTACCCTTTAAATCCAGTCGTTGGGGAATTGTATTCTGTTTTGCGATCGCATCTCTTCCGAAATTCAGCTCGCTGCGGGTCATAAAGAATGGACCGGTCACACCGGTTACTGCAATCCCTTTGACCGCGAGCGCGTCGAAGTCGAGTTTCCCAAAGGCGATGGGCCCTCCTGGCGTATTTTCCCCTTTCATCGTTATTGTTCCTCGCATGCCAGATGCAATCCCGCCCCCTCCGAGACGGCCGTCTTCGATCTGAAGATCGAGGTCCCAGGAACGTACGATGGATGCATCCTGCTGGGAGGGCGAGGCTATCTGAGTCGAGCCGGTCACACTCACGGGCCCTCGAAAATCCATTCTCAAGAGTGGATCTCGTAGGTAATTCGGTAAACATGACAACAAGCTCTGATCGACGAGGAAGCGTGTCGAGGGAAGCCAAACGACCTGCCCATCCCAGGTCCCATCGAGCAATAATCGACAGTGCCCTTCCGCCTGCAAGCGACTAGCATCATGGACGCCTGCGAGAGATCGAATATCGATTCGCCCAGGTCGATAGACAATATTGCAGGCGACATCGTTAATGGTGTAGGGGATGGCCGTGGGGCGAAATGCAACCGTCCGTCCGATGTTCTCGTTGAGGTCTCTCTTTTCGTTCATCTCGACACGGAGATCGATAGGATCTCTCGCATGATTGCGACGGATGGCAACTTGCACATGATCCATGGAACCGGTTGGTTGCAACTGGTCCCACAAACTTCGAACCGACTTCGGAAGAGCGGACTGCAATTCCTCATCGAGCCCCACATCGTAGGCGTCGAATTGGAGATCAAGCGATTCGAGCAGAGAGTCTTTGCACTGACAGACTCCAAACGATTTGATTTGAGCGCCATCATTGCGTCCAGCGAAATCCCGCAAGATCAGCCGTTGGTTATCCAGGGTCACCTCGCCGTGGACATCTACGATCGGATAACGAAACAGATCGTACTTGATCGTGCATTCCGAAAAGGTGAGCTCGATCGTTTTGGAAATCAGGTCTGGCCGGTCAGCCGTACGGCGGAATCGCCCCGACTTCAGATAAACTGTCCCAGTAGGATGGAGCGTATGGATGAACTGTTGCAAGCTACCGGGCTCGGAATCGCGAGGCGTCAAAGCTCGAATAAGCGTTTCATCAATAGAAATCGGACCATCCGCCGACAGCGTCAAATCCATCAACCACTTCGGTCTGGCCTGGACCAACTCAAGAGAGCCTCGAAGAGTTTGATCGCCTGCCAATCCCATCAGCGCCGGCGCAGAGATTCTGCCATGCTGATAGGTGAATTGCCCCGTCAGATTCGTGACGGGGTAAGGGAAAAAATCAGCATGAACGCTCACGTTTTGTGCATCGACTGTAACGTAGGGATTCCAAGTCTGGCCATCGAACCGGATCGCCGCCTTGGCGTTGACTTTCCCGGCTGGTCTCAGCTTGCTCCATGTCTCCTGAATGGATGGAGGAAGAGCGAGATACAGTCTTTGGTCTAAATCCAGGTCTGTGATTTCCGCGGACATAGCCAATGGAGACACTTGGCTCATCCCATGCCAATCCACAGCAACCTGTAGCCTTGCATCACCGCTTCTCGCTGTCAGGTTGCGAACTTGAAGGTCAGAGTCCTTACAATAGATTTCCCCGGAGATATCATCCATCGGGAACGCAAAAGAGGAACTGTGCCATCGTCCTTCACTAATCATTCCTTGAAGATCGTAATGCAATTGATGATCCCGGTAGCTGGCATCGAAACGGCATTCCGCCAAACAGCTCAACCCATCAATCGGAGCTAACAATCGCTGGATCCTCACGGGCAGTTGAGCTGCCAGGCGCGGGGAGAAGCTCATTTTTTCTAGTTGCCCGCGACCGATCCAGCTGGATTTCGTATCATCGACCCGCGCGTGCATGCTCAATCTCGTGAAGTGACTGCTCGCAACACTCGCTTCAATGTCGAGAACCAGCGGTGCGACCTGATTTCCGTTCAAACGAGGCATCAATCCGATCTTTGCATGCAAGTCATGACAGACGATCTCCTGTCCATCTCGTCCCGTCTCACTACCAATTCTCACCAATCCGGTTCGCACATCGATTCGAGGAAAGTCTGGTGTCAACGGCTTTGAATTCCCAAGATCCTGGATGCTCCATCGACCATCGCTCAAGGGCCAAATCCCGACTTCCACACCGTCGGCAATCACCTGCTTGATGGGAACTTGCCCCTGGGCCAATCCAATCCAATCCACCGGACCTAAACACACAATACGGCTACAACGAAAGACTTCACGATTCCCACGATCCGTTGGCCTGGAGATTCGAAGGCCCTCTAAAAGAATCGACTTGCCCGGTTGCAGACTCGCCCGGTCCAACGCGATTACATATCCAGGCAATTCTTTTCTGAGCTTGCTGACAATTTCCCCTGTGAGTTTCTCATCGATGCGTTGCATCGCATAGTAATAACCGAGAAATCCGATGATCATCACGACCAAGAGCCAACGAAGGGCTACACTCCCGACACTACCTCGACGATAGTCTGAGTCCTTGACCTCTTGGTTATCTGCTGTGTGATCGTTCCTCGGAGCCATCCTTGGCGAACCAAACTCTCATCTATTTTTTCGAATGCAACCTAGCAAATCCGATGCGCTCTGAACATCGATATAGACCGATTCCAGCCAAGACGCACAAAATCAGGACGGCTGGCTGACGATACCGAACGGACCCTATAAAGATCATGTGAATGACACCAAAATAGAGTAGCGGCAAAACAAACAGCCAACATCCAATCTCATTTCGGAGCTCCCAAGCTCCCCAAATTCCAGAAACAATAATTAAGAGGTAGGCGACTCCCTCTGCAACACGAATCCAGCCGCTCCCTACCTCCGCTGCGACGGGGAACGGTCTGAATGTCTTCTGTAACTTTATCAAGGCGAGCCGAATAACGTCAGATGGATTCTCCCAGCACCAGGCAATAGCAGCATTCCTCATCCTTTGATCCAGTCTCCACTCGTAAGTTGATTCCAGTGGAATGCCAGCTAAGCGAGTTCGGGCATCCTCGCTCGCTTGTTCTTCCCAGAAAGGGACGACAAACTCCATGTTTTCATCACTGCTACCGCTCGCGCCAGCATGCATCCCGTCGTAGAGACTGGCACCGACTTGCAAAGTTGTCGCTACAAACTTTCCAGTAACGCAATAGTTCCGGATCCACCAGGGCAACATAACCAGCATGAAAGCCATCAGAAACAGGGACCATGAAGCAAACAAAGACAGCATGGTGTAACGAGGGTTCCCTTTGCCAAAAGTTCGGAAGCGAACCATCGCCACAAAAAAATAAATGGCCAAAGCGACAGCCCATAGAAAAAAACTCGGCCGCGCGAGGCAAGCCAAGCCTGCGAGAATTCCGCTCCAAACAAAGGGAGATTTTCTGGAAGTTAGGGGTGTTTCAAGCCGCAGCCCATGAACAAGGATCGCGATCGATGTCACTATCAGCGGACAAAAGATGGACTCGCTCAGGATGAAAATGCTCATTCCGATCGCCCCTGGATAGCAGCAGGCGAACCCGCCTGCAATCAGAGATGCGGTGTCACCACCCAGCTTACGAGCTGTTGCGATGATACACCAGACACAAAGGGCCCCCGCGATACAACCGAAGATCCTTGCAGATAAGATGGCAAAGCGAGTCGGTTCGTCGTGCGCTCCTTGGAGCCAAGTCAAAGGTGCTAATACGATCGGATAAAGTGGAGCGCGAAATATCTTGGAGTTTTCACTACCATATTGGTAGGGCTCACCACGTCCGATGGCGGTTGCAAGGACCCAATAGGAATGGCTATCACCAAATCGGAATAAACGACCAGTCCTCTCCGTTTGATCTTGCCAGTAGAAAGCAGCCACCAATCGAAACAGCAGGGAGAGGAACACAATCCCAAGAACGGCATAGGTATACGTTGGAGTCGATTTTTCCATGTGCCGCGAACTGCATCTTGGAATCAGATGCCTCTGGGAAGTTCGTTTATCAATCGAAACCGAGATGGCAGCCTATCGAGCGATCCTATCGACTGACAGATGCTCGCCATCTACCCAATCCAGTCTCTGCCCTATTTCGAGTCATCTAACGAAATAGTGATCTCCCGAATATCTGACATCCAATCCGCTGCGTTTGCAATCTCATCGAAAAAATCGATGTCGGCATCCGATTCAGCGATTTTGATGTGGTCGAGTGCGAAAATGGAGGACGGTCGAGAAGAGTCTAGCGGAAACCATCGATCCTTGGCATAGCACTCGACCCATGCGTGGAGCCCCATCTTCGGAGCAGCCGAATCCACATCGGAGGCCATTCCAATCGCGAGGCGACAGGGGATGCTATTCTTTCGGCACAGGGATGCGAGCAGAATGGCGTGTTCAAAACCGTTCAATTTTTTCGCGCGGATGAAGACATCTAGTTTTCGTACTTTTCGATCAAAAGGTTGGTATTCATAACGCTTGGCGACTCCATCCCGAAGCGATAGCGCTCGCATGTAAGCCTCGGCAGAGGGTTCGAGCGCATACTCCTTCGCCAGAGCATCGGACAACACAGCAAGACGCTGAGACTCTGGTTTGATCCAATAGGTGGAGCGAGTCTTTCTCGAAACAGCCCCACTGTCGCTCTCAAGCTCCAGCCCGAGGGGCAGGCTCGTTTGATTCCCGATTGAGAAAACGCTCACATCGATGGTTAGCGAATTTTTCGAAACAACACGTTGATTGGTTCTCTTCGAATAATTTCTGAAGGGATCCCTGTTCGAGTTACGGATTCGAAAGGTCGCAACCTCCGAATTCCCAACCGCACGACGATAGTTCTCAGCGTCGCCCCCCTTCAAATCGATGGGAATCTCCGTTAACTCAAGAAATTGCAGTTCAAAAATCTGCTTCAAATCTGTCCATGTCTGTTTATCGACTCGAAAGACACGCAGATCCGAGGCCGGAAAGTAAGACTTCACAATGAACCCATTTTCATCCATCCAAATGGTCGATTTCGAGATATTTTCTTGATCTCGATTACTCACCTGAATTTCCAGAAGATTCTTCGATCCGAGCATGGTTGGAGTCGGTCCCCAATCCATGGCTTCAAGCCGAGTTTCAATGACGCGTCCCAAAACGGGGTCGAGTTGTTCCAGAATTCGGATTTCGTTCTTGCCGATCCTCTCGCGAATCAGAGATTCCTCGACAGCAAACGGACCGCGATAATCTTCATTCCAATCAATCTCATTTCGAGCACCCGTCGAAGTCCCCTTTGTATTGAACTGAAATTTATTTCCAAGAGGACTTCCTCGGTACGAGAACGCATTCGTACCGACGCGCAATTGCGTATCGAGGTCCAGCAATTCACCATTCTCCTTCTCCTCCGATTTCAGAATCAGAGTCTGACGAGAGACTGTATTGTCTATCCTAACCCGAAGAACACTCTCGAAATCGATCATGATCTTCTCGCTACCCTGGCGTGTCGCTCGAGTGATCGTTCGTTCCGAAAAGCCCGCGGGGTCATTTCCGACATAGGTCAATTCCCAGAAGGTGATCGGCAAGGCTACGCTGGCAACCCATGTGTTCTTGGGATCGTCGTACTCAAGATTCTTCTTGATCGTTTTGATTTCTGTCGGTGTTGCCTTCAATACAGGTGTAGCATCCTCTCGACTAGCTTTCGGTGCTTCTTCGGAAATCGAATCCTGTTTTGCTCCCTGGGGACTAGGCGGACTCTGCTCTCTGTCGAGAAACACAGGCTTACTGGTCGTGTTGTTACTTCCCTCGGGTGAAACCGGGACAGGTACCGAAATCTCCTTGTCCGAGTCCTTCAACTTCAGATCCGACAATATCTCTTCAGAGGTTTGTGTCCGATTCGAACGATCCGAATCCGAACAACCTGCTAGCCAGACAAGCGTCAACAAGACCATGCAGTTTCGATACGCAATATTGGTTGGTTGCAGATTCATTGGTGGCAAAAATCACTCGAAAGGGGGGATGCTCGATTTCTCCAGGTTTGGAGTCATCCCCAAATAAAGGTAATCTTTTCGTTCGGAGTAAAGATCGAATTCGTTACGGAATGAACGACAGGTCGGACACCCAACTCGCATACCCGTAGGCCGTACAAGATCTTTGCACCCTCCTGGTTGGGTCCCTGGCACCTTTGCTGAGGAAATAATCCGTTCGGCAATCGGTTCGTTGAGTCTGAATCGTCGAGGAATGGTATCCCCTCGGTTCTCAATCCAGGGGAGAAACCTCAACCTGTTACTATTCCACTTTCTAACTCTATCGTACCCGCATCTCATTCGATTCATCGCAGGAATATTCGATCCCGGAAAACAACGACGGAAACCGGAGTGATTGTAGCGATTATGCGGGCTTAAAAACTTCGGGAATTATCTTGATTCAGTCCGAAGTTCCTCGAAGGTGACCTAGCTTTGGATGTTCCTCATTGGACGGGGGACGCGAACTATGTTGAACGCACCTCGTAACTTTGAGATCGACAATGGGGAACGCTCCTGGCTTTCCTACTAAAACCGAAAACGCTGAGTCCTCCAGCAATCGTTCTTTACCAACATCCAGCTTTGAAAAGCTCAGTGGTGAAGAATTAGAAGCACACATGGGGGTCTTCCGCTACGGAGTTTTTGACCTCACGGACGCCGTCCGACCGTCTTACGATCTGCAGGTTGTCCCGCGACAGGGTTTCCGTCACGACTCCTACATCGATCCTAAGACCAACGTAGAAGTGCCAGTCCTGATGGCTGCTGCGTCGAAAGAGCGTCTCTTCGATCTGTTTCTCGACTTGATCGACTGCTTAGGTGATGAGGTCGATGTCGTTCTGGAAACCAGCCACTACGGCAACAGTGGCGAACACGAAGATCTCTACCGGGAACATATCGATGTTCCGGTGTTGAAGAGCATTTTGTACGAACACGAAAATCTTTTACTCAACGATGGATGTACCGGGATCGCCATCTTGAATCCTCAGAAGAAACAGGAAATTCAATTCGACGAGCATAAGATGCTCGTATGCTACGGATCGCCTCTCGAGCGATTCGAACATGTCCTGATACAGCATGACATCTACCCAGACGAAGACATTCGCTTTATTTCGGAAGCGGAGCATGTACACAGCAGTACCGATGGTTTCGCCAAGGAATTTTGCCTCTTGCAATCAGCTCTTGGGATGGACGAAGGCTTCCAAAATCGTGGAATGAGCGATGCGAGGTAAGGCTCGAGGTGCGATGTACCTCGGATGCCAATCACGACAAGGCTACATCAGATCGTAACGGTTATTCGGTATCAGCGGTTCAGATACCCGTATTGTGGCTCTCGTTGCTCGTAATTTACGACCAGCCACTGGCCAGCCTTCTGCTCGAGTTCGACTTGGATCCATGCAGCAGCATTTCCTGATAAGTACTCCGCATCGACCTTGAGGACAACATTCATTTGAACAAATGCGGCTTTGGGTGTTGGCTTTTCTCGAACGTCGACGTTATGAATCTTTGTGATCCTCGCTTCCCGAAATTTGAATTTGGGTAATTGGTCAACCGCTGAAACAACACGTTCGGATGCGTCTGGGTGAATGCGTTGACGCACCCTGGCATGATCGTTGTTCTCAATCTCTCGGGCGATGGCTAGCACCACTTCCTCAACCAGTTCACCATCCGTCTTCACTCGAAAATTGATCCAAACCAAGATCGCCGTGACCACTCCTAAAACGAGTGCGTTGTTTTTTGCCCACGCATTACCCGTCTTCAGCCATGCAAACCCCGAAATACCGGTAACGACGGCGCCAACCCCTCCAATCAACCAGGGGTCTTCAAAGAGGAACGAGTTCATAAAAAGTCTCTGTTATTTGTGCAAGTTTCAGGTGCATCTCGCAAAGCCTAACCTACCTTTCCTTGGTTTGCATTCCGTTGAACTCCGCAAGGAACTTTCGACGATGCGATTCATCCATTCTTTATCTAGGTTTCAATCATGTTGGAATCGATTCGACGCTACTGGATTGCCGCACTCGTGCTGCTCATGATCGGTCTTCATGCGAGCATTGTCGGTCTGATTCGCTACCAAGCATCCTTGGCTAAAATCGACGCGTCCTGCGAAGTGGAATTGGGTCGGTTTTTGGCGTTTCAAACCGGACGGGCCTCCCCTATCTCCATGCGTCTTCATGCTATTGTACCTATCAATCATCGCATGAAGAGCCGTCAGCTAATCGAATTGAATCAAGCTCAGATTCGACAATCCCTCGAAGAGCATCTTCGTCAAATTGATGGTCGCGTACTGACCGATCCGTATCTGGCGGATCTCAAGTCCCAGCTTCTCGAGATCATGGTTCAAACGATTGGGGATTCCTCGATCGATGACCTTCTCATCACTGAACTGTGCGAAGTCAAGGATACTGCCACTTTGGAATTTGTCTCGCGTGGTAATTCGCAGGCTCAGAGGCGAATGGTTGCTAGCCTTCGTTCCAATGCAGACCAGAAAGAGGAGCATACCGAAGGAGGGGAGCATGGCGATGGCGCCGACAGTCATTCCTCTTCGGATGCGCATGCGTCCCCAAGTCACGCCTCTTCGAAAACCGATTCTCACGGAGAGACGAAGGGGCATTCGACGACTCAAGCGAAAAAACCTGCCGCGAAAGACTCCCATTCTTCCGAGAAAAAGCCGGCCAAAAAGTCTTCGCATTGATTCGATCGTCCACGTTTGGGTTCGAAGGCCGATGGGAGAATCGGTAGTTCAAGTGGACTTCCTGGCATAGGGTAAGGAGCTGGCCCTAGGCTCCGCGGCTGAGCAGGATGCGCTGTGTGAGGAAAACCATCGAGCTTCTCCAGAGCTGTCTACCCGCCTCAATACAAATCTCCTGGATCCTTGGACGCGCGCTGCTTGCTGCCCGGATGTGTACGGGCGTGTTTCCGTGCAGGACCACTTCTCTCGCTATCTCGCGTTCTTGTGAAGAGCTGGTTATGATCTCGTTTGATCGCGAACATATCGAGCTCCCTCACATAGATGACAGGCATGTCCAACGTCGCTGAGCCCCTACCCAAATTCGATTTTTTCACTTCCCAGGTATACGCCCATCATCCAATTGCGAAAGATACCTGGCAGTTGACCGTTCCCGCACCGGTCTCGGCCCGTCGCACCTTGCCGGGGCAATTCTTCATGGTTCGGATTGCGGGCACAAACGATCCATTGATCGGACGCGCGCTGGCCATGTATGACATCCAGATGGCGACCCAAGAGACTCAGCCCTACCTGAGTGTCGTTTACACGGTCAAAGGAAAATTTACGCGCATGCTATCAACGCTTTCGGTCGGTGATACGGTTGAATTGTGGGGGCCCCTAGGAAATGCATTTTCAGATCGAGCCGTCGATCATTTGATTTTGGTAGCTGGTGGAGTTGGGCAAACTCCTATGCTATCTCTTGCCAACGCGGCTCTCGGCAAGCGGTCTTTTGGACTCCAGCATCAGACGCAGCCGTTCGCGAAACGCGTATCGCTTTGTTATGGTGCCAGATCCAAGAATTATCTGGCAGGTCTTTCTGAGTTCGAGGCCGCCTGCAGCGACGTTCACATCGCAACCGAGGATGGATCCCTCGGGATCCAGGGACGTGTGACCGATCTGCTTCCCTCGTTGCTCGATGGAAATGCATTCGGCACACGAATCGCTTGCTGCGGTCCTGAACCGATGATGGAGGCCGTCGCGAGCCTCGCTCAAGATTATCAAATACCGTGCGAAGTCTCGCTGGAGACTCCGATGGCGTGCGGGATCGGGATCTGCTTTACCTGTGTCGCCAAAGTCTATCAATCCGATGGGGAATGGGATTACAAACGAACGTGCATTGAGGGGCCGATCTTCGATGCGGGTAAAATCTGCTGGCATTAAAATTCATCTGCCCCTCGCAGTACGTTTCCAACCTGGCTCGATGCACCCGTGAAAGGCTGCCTCATTTTTTAGGTAAGAACGATACTCAACCTAGAAAGCATTCGTCGTCTATATCCTCTCCATGACGATCGAGGGGGCTACCCTCGCCCTTTTCCTCAAAAACCCGCAAAGTGCTTTGCATTTTCTCGATGCAGCATCGCACGAAAGGGAGGACGCAGCCTAATCCATGCCTCTTAGATAGCGTTCTGAGTGGCCTAGCTTCGAACGGGAATTTCGGCTACTTGAGTCCGAGTCGAAATTTTTCCGTGAATGCTCTGAGTTCTTCAATGCTTTCAAATCTCCTGCGAACCAGAAACCGAGACTTCTCGCGAGGTCTTTTGTTTCATTGGAGTTGGATTGCTTTCATTGGCCTGTTCGGGAGCGATGCATTTGCCCAAACAGTACCTGAATCCTTACTTCAACGAACCCAAAACGCTCGAGAGAATAGCGCACTGACAAAATCCGTCGAAAACAATCAGCGTTCGACCGGAGTAGTCACCGAAAATAGTAGCCCCTTAGAGCAACTCACCAACCAGATAGCCGGTGGTCCAGAATCATGGTTGAGCCCTCGGGGATTAACCAATTCGCTGCAAATTCTTCTTTTGCTGACAATCTTAAGCTTGGCCCCTGCCATTCTGCTGATGACTACTTGCTATGTCAGGATCATCGTCGTCTTCGGTCTGTTGAAACAGGCGTTAGGCGCCCAGCAATTACCTCCGAGTCAAGTGATCACGTCGATATCCTTATTCATCACCCTCTTTGTGATGAGTCCCGTTTGGACGCGGGTTTATAACGAAGCGGTGGATCCCTATACTCAACCTGGCTCACGTATGACGACGACCGAAGCTTGGGAACGCGGGGTCCAACCGATCCGGGAGTTCATGGCTAGGCAAATCGACTTGGCTGACAATCATGATGACGTCCATCTATTTTATAGCCGCTATGCACCTAGCAGTCCTGGCCCGAAAACGTTCGATGACGTACCTCTACAGGTCCTGCTCCCAGCATACATGCTCAGCGAATTGAAGACGGCTTTTTTGATGGGTTTCAAAATCTATCTCCCCTTCTTAATTCTCGATGTCGTGATTGCCTCGGTCACTGTCTCGATGGGCATGATGATGCTACCGCCTGCTCTTATCTCGACACCCTTCAAGTTACTACTGTTTGTCCTGGTCGATGGTTGGAGATTAGTCGTTCAAATCCTCCTCGATAGTTTTGGTACCCATCCCGGTGTTTAACTAGCAGAAATGGCCTTAATGCTATGACTTCCAGCGAAGCTGTCGATCTGGTGCGCGATGCGATCATGATGTCGTTGGTACTCGGTTCCCCCTTGCTCGTCATTGGCATGCTGGTCGGGCTGCTCATCGGACTCGTTCAAGCATTGACACAAATCCAGGATCAGACGGTGAGTACGGTTCCGAAATTAGTTGCCATGACTCTCGCGATCGTCATTTGTCTCCCCTGGTTAGCGGATCGTATGATCGACTATTCTCGAGAGTTGTTTCAGGAGATTCCGGCACAGCTATCGAGCAAATAAGCCAGGATCTATGGTGCGTCGATGAGAAGCTTTGAAGCACTCACACCTCTCTTGTACGGTCCCATGTGGACCTTTCTTTGCGTGCTGAGCCGTCTTGGACCGATGCTCACCCTCATGCCGCCGATCCAGGGAGCTACGATCCCGATGCGGGTCAAGGTACTTCTCGTTCTCATGGTCGCGCTCGTTATGACGCCCATTGTTCTCGAGTTCTCGACCCCCTTACCTTCCGACCTTCCCGATCTGGCGATTGGGCTCATCAAGGAACTCTGCTTGGGGCTGCTATTCGGCTCAGCCGTGTTGATCATCTCTACCTCTCTTCAAGTCGGTGGGCAGGTGATCAGTTCTCTAGCCAGCATGGACATCGCACAAAGTGCAGATCCAACCACTGAGGAATCTGTTACGGTCATCAGCCAGATGTTTTCCTGGATGGCGATGGCGTTGTTCCTGACATTAGGTGGGCATCGATATGTAATCGGAGCCTGCCTCGATAGTTTCGAAACCTATCCAGCCGGTGGAGTTTTAGCGGAAGGATATTGGTTGCTCCATTTACATGAACTATTGGGACACAGCGTTTCGGTGGGATTACGAGCCGCGGCTCCAGCAGCGATTGCCCTTTTACTGGCTAACTTTGTCACCGCCCTCATCGGTCGTACACTTCCCCAGCTGAATATCCTGGCTGTCGGATTTAACATCAACATCTTGATGATGCTGGTGGTTCTCGTCTGCACGATCGCAAGCATTGGCTGGGTCTTTCAAGACGAATTGGCGGACTGGGTTCGTATGACGACCAATTTATTTCCCTCTCCACGACGAACCGTATAGTAGAAAGCAATGGCTGATACCGCCGGAGAGAAGAAACACGAGGCGACGGACTACCGCCGCCAACGGGCGCGCGAAGAAGGGAATATTGCTAGATCATCGGATTTGACATCTGCTATTCTCCTTTTGGTTGGTGTTATTCTTCTGGATGTTACCGGACCCGCGCTGGGTGAGTCGATGATTCAGTTGTTGAGAGATGCCTTCGATCAACGGATGGAAATCTCAACGGATGTCAGAACGGAAATGGTTCACCTCGGGCGACAGATTACCCAGTCCTCTGTCGCCATCCTCCCTTTGATGTTGGGATTGCTACTCACGTCAGTAGTCGTCCATTTCGCACAGGTTGGCCCCCTTTGGCTCCCAGACAAGATTGGCTTTGATTTCTCACGAATCGATCCGATTCGAGGTTTCCAACGTCTGATGACTATCACGAATGCAAGTCGATTGGGCTTTGGGATGATCAAAATCGGTCTGGTCGCAGGGATCCTTGTCTTTGGTATCTGGGGAAGATGGGATGCGATTCAAGCATTGGGCTCGGCAGAGCTTTCGACCGTAGGCCGATTTGTTTGGGACACCATGATCACTCTTTGCCGTGACGTTGCGATCGCACTGCTTGTGTTAGCTATCGCCGACTATGCGTTCCAACGCTGGAAATACGAGCAGGATTTACGTATGACAGATGAGGAATTGCGTGAAGAACTAAAGATGACTCAGGGGGATCCCCACACCAAGGCTCGTCGCAGGAAAGTTCAACGGGAACTGGCACAGCAACGGTTATCCGTCGATGTCCCGAAAGCGGACGTCGTAATTACAAACCCGACAGAATTGGCCATCGCACTCCAATACGACCCCAAAACGATGAAGGCCCCGGTCGTGCTGGCGAAAGGTGCCGATCTGGTCGCAGCCAAGATCCGGAAAATCGCTCTCGAACATGGAATCCCTATCGTAGAACGAAAACCTCTCGCTCAAGCGCTGTTCAAACAGGTGGATGTTGGGAAGCCGATCCCATCGACCGAATACACGGCAGTCGCTGAGGTTCTCAAATACGTTTATCAGGTCAAGGGACGCTCGCTTAACGAACTGACGGAAACCCTTCGGGATCAAACAGGCAAACGTGCTGCATAGGCGGTTACCGGTTACCGATGCATCCGTGGCATTTCCAAGGGATGTACGCTACGAGTGAATACAGGGGCTTGTCTTTCGGGGAGTTCCAAAATTCCGCTCTTGGAACTGTGCACCAACGAACTTCCCCGTTAAAGCAGTCTCGGAGAACACGGTGCATCATCGACGCTTGAGTGCCCGCCTGGGCAAAACGGGCACTGGTACAAATTCTATTGAACCTAACCGTTGTCCAGGAGGCAAAGCGTACGCGTTGCGTATCCGCTCGTTGGCTCAGTCCGAAGCGTATGTGGCTGTTCAGCATTCTGTCGGGTTTCTCCCGTTCGAACTCACAACGATCAGCGCAGTCGATATGCATTCCGCCGTTTCTCGACACGCGCCGGCCTCTCGGATCCAGGGCGGCGAATCAGAATCCGGAGCCCAATCAAAACTCGAGAGGGTACCTGAAGAACAGGAAGACATGGATCGGCACTTAGTCCGAGGATATCAGTGCATCGAAGATCGAAAGGTGCCGCTGTGTGTTAGTCAATCGCAAAAAAATAATACCGATTGAATCGCAATCGCGGAGCTGGGAAAATGATTTACTTCTTACGGTACGCTTCGTCGAAAAGCTGTAGCTGCAAAAGAGCGGACGCGCTGTCAGATTCAAGTTGTTGAACTTGCGATCTTAAACCATCCAGCGATTCCTGCTTGGATCTCAAATCCTGGGAAGACGTTTCTTTGAGGGTAGACTTCTCGGATAATTGCTTTTGAAGCGTAGCGAGTTGCTGCTCTAGCTTGGCGATCTCGGATGAAATCCCTTCCAGATTCAACTTCGCCTGGTCTAAGCCTGACTCTGCTTCCTTGACTTTTGAGTTTGTTTTTGCCAGCGTATCGTCGAGCTCTAATTTCCTCTTGTTGATTTCTGCGGGCCGATTCTGAAACGCTTCCAGGTCCAATTGCAATTGAGTGACCAAAGGCTCCAACTGCGCTATTTTCATGACAACCGCATCGAGCTTTTGTTTGGTTGGCTCTACGGATTCGGTCGCTTGCTTTAATGATTGCTGAGTGGTAGCGATTGCTGGTTCCGCTTCCGCCTTTCGCTTGGTGTTTTGTTCTAATGCCAGAGCCACCTCGCTCGCTTGCTTCGTCGATTCCGCAAGCTTGCTCTGGAGCTCAACCAATTCCTTTTCTCGTTGAGAGACTTCTGTCGACAAAGGAGTCACTTCGCTGTTGAAAACTCCAATTGCGACCGCTTGAATCGCAGACTGTTGTTCTGCTTCCAAGATTTTCACATCGATCTGTGACGTTTCTGCACCAGCCGCGGCACGTTGTTTGTTGTGGACCAAAACCTCTTCATCAAATTTCTGTTTGTTTGCTATCGCACGATCCAGGATCTGACGCTTCGATGTGAGCTTTGCCTTCACCGCGCTCAGCTCACCTGATTTGTTCGATACCTGCTGCTGCAGCCCCTCCAGTTTCGGTTTGATCTCATTATGCTGAACGGTCAGGTTCTTGAGACTCGAGGAAGATGTCTCAAGCACTTTTTGCAAGTTTTGCAATTCCGCTTGAAGATCCGACTGTTTCTTGAGGAGACCATCGTAGGCGGATTGATTTTGCGTGCGTTCCTCCAATGCTTTGGCAAGGTCGCTTTTCGCATTTGCAAGAAGAGTTTCGAGCGGTAGCGGGTTGGCAGGGATCGAGCGCTCGTCTTTGGGATTCGCTCGTTGCCAGAGCCTAACGTTCCCAGCCCAATCACCTGCCGCGACCTGCTTGGCGTCGACAGTGATTGCAACCTCATGCCCAGCCTCGACCAACGCGGGCATTTCGCCGGCAGCGTTTCCTCCGGCGTCCCAAATCTTGACTTTGTTGTCTCTTCCAGCAGACGCCATGGTTCCATCATTACAGATGGAGACCGCCATCACTCCACCACCGTGTGCGTCCCATGATTTGAGGACCTTCCCTTCGTTCATGTCCCAAATCTTGATCGTCCCATCCAGCGAACCACTGACGAGTGCTGCGGAATCAGGGCGCCATGCAACCGCACGAATCTCTCCCTTGTGCCCAGGTAAGTCGAGAAACAATCTTCCTGAATCCGCCTCCCATACCACGAGGCCCGCGCTGCGGTCCGAGGTCGCCAACAGGAGTCCGTCAGGGCTAAATCGGACCGAATAGATCCAGTCGGTGTGCTTCTTCTGTTCGTATTTCAATTGTCCGGTAAGGGTTTCATAGACTCGCACCATTTTCTGCGGACCTGCTAGCGCGATGAGTTGATTGTTGTCATTGATATCAGCCGACAGAACAACATCCAATTCATCCCCGACGCGAGCGATACGATTTCCAGTCGCGATCTCGTAGAGTACGGCGTAGCCTGAATGACTGTGTTTCCCCCCACCGACCAAGACCAACTTTCCGTCTCGCGAAAAAGTGATCGATTGAGGTTCACCCTCAGGGAACGGAAGGATGCCTAGCAGTTGCCCAGTCTCGCTGTGATACAAGGAGACTTGCATCTGACCGCCGACGGCTACGAGCGGGGACCATGGACTGGCTGCGAGCGCCGAGGTGGTCGCAGCTCGTTGCGTTGAAAAGGGAGTCTGCTTCAACATCGAGACGGGCATGGGCGGAGCTCCCTCGGGCCGACCCTGCGTTACGGTCAAAGCCATCGAACTGGCCTTGGGCTTCTGAATCGCAGAGCCGCTATTTTCTGGCATTCCCTGTTCGATCCAGACCTTCAGCAAATCCACTTTAGGTTGGGGGATCATGTCTTGATTCGGAGGCATAAACGGCTGCTCTTTATGTGCCGTCAATGCGTACAAACGAGAAGAGTCCAAATCCCCAGCAGCGACAACTTCACCACCGCTGCCACCGGTGATCACAGCCTGATAGGTATCGAGAGCCAGTCCGCTTTTCTTATCGTTCGCATTATGGCAGGACAAGCAATGCTCTCGAAATATCGGCTTGATATGATCGTCATAAGTGATCTTCTTAGGCTCATCAGCCCAAAGTGGGCAAGCCAAAGCACCGACGAGTGCGAAGTTCGCTAGCGATGTGAATTTCATAAGTGCCATGCGTTGATTCGCGTGCATGAATGGTCTATCAAGATCGAATGGAATCCCGATTTTGATCCTTAGTGATTAAAAATAAACTCCCTGCTATTGAGCACGGCCCAAAAAATATCATGAAGCCCTTGCTCAGGATTCGACGACTCGGCAATCGTCTTGGTAAGAGTTGCCAGTTCCGCTTCGGTTGGTTTTCGACTGAGGCAGCGCATGTAAATTTTTTCCAAGATCTGATTTTGATCGAGTCCCTGCTCTTTCCAGGACTTGAAAAGCCCTCCCTGCGAAATCTTTCCACTGGTTGTATTGCCATTGATGAGGTGCAGAGCTTGCGAAAGCGATGGATCCGTGGTTGCCTCGTCCGCACAGACCGTCGTTCGCTGGCTGCGTCCAAAGGAGGTTAAAAAATAGTTGCTGGTTGCGCCGTCTGCAATTTGGACAGCTCTAGCTCCGAGAGGTAAGCCTCGAAACTTTTCTTTTGTATTCGTAACGAGCGAAATGCAGTCGAGCAAATTCTCGGATGGGATGCGACGCACGACAGCGTGAGAGTAATTGCGTTCGTCGGTTTCATTACCGGGAACCGGCGTCACCGAACGCTGATAGGTGAGCGAATTGCAGATATCGCGGACGAGTTGCTTCGTATCGTATTGGTACTCGACTAACTTCTTGGCGAGCGTCTCCAATAATTCCGGATTGCTCGGCGGATTACTTGCTCGGAAGTCATCGACAGGATTGACGATCCCGACCCCAGTGTAGTGTGCCCAAATCCGGTTTGCGACGCTTTTGGCGAAGAACGGGTTGTCGTTCGAGGTAATCCAATCCGCAAGCACAGCCCGTCGATCCTTACCCGCGACCTCCGGAACCACACCCCCTAGGAATTTGGGTTTGACGACCGCCCCACCTACCGGGTGCTTCACATCTCCTCCACCACTGTTGAAAACCAGGATCTGTCGATAATCCTCGCTCGTTTTACGACCGACCTGTGAGAAAAAAGCCGCGAACCCATAGTAGTCGTCCATCGTCCATCGATCGAACGGATGGTTGTGGCATTGGGCACACTGGGTACGAATCCCCATAAAGACTTGAGCCACATTCTCAGACAGTTTCAAACGGTCCAATTCGACCTGATAAAAATTGGTCGCTGGATTCTGGAATGTGCCCCCGGTCGCAGTGATCAAATCCCGGACGATTTGATCGATCGGGGTATTGGAGGCGATCTTGTTTGTTAGCCAGTTGTAGTAGAGATACGCGGCCTTATAGCTCACCTGGTTTGTGCTCTTGATCATGAGTAGGTCGGACCACTTCATGGCCCAAATCTCACTAAACTCCTTCCGTTCGAGCAGGTTATCGATCCATCTGCTTCGTTTGTCTGGCGAGGGATCGGCAACAAATTGAGCTGTCTCTTCCTCTGTCGGCAGGAGTCCTGTGATATCGATGGTGGATCTACGAACAAAATCCTCATCGCTACAAATTACACTCTCAGGCAAACGTAATTTCTGCAGTTTCGCCTTCACCAGGTTATCGATGTAGTTTCCTTCAGCGACCGGAGCTCGATAGTCCAATCGGTCCGGCAGAGCCAAGACCTGCGAACCCACCGTATGCGTATCGAATCGGGCCATCACAAAAGCTTCGCCGCGAACTCCACTGGTGACTTTGCCATCGATCGCGACGGCCGCGGAGCGTTCGTTGTTCGTGGTAAACGATGCGAGATCCCATACGTCCCGTTGCGCTCCGTCGGCATACGTCGCAACAGCCACGAGCCGTTGCACCTTGCCCTCGCCTTCAATGACGGCTTGAGGTGGATAAACATCCACCTTGGTGACTGCAGGGGGACGGGTCGCATCGGCGGGTGCGCCGCTCTTGAGCCAGGACAAAAGGGTTTCGTAATGCTTGCTGTTGGGCTCGATCTTCTTACCGCCGGAATGCTGGACCGCTCCCGTTGCTTTGAGCAACATCAGGCTTTGTTCAGGCACGGCCAGATTGATTCTACGAATCCCGATTTCGCGAGTGATTCGCTGGTAATCACCGAGCGGATCGTAACCAAACAAGCTCAATCGAAAACCGTCCTTACCACGGGCAGCCCCATGGCAGGATCCAGTATTGCAACCGACCTTTGTTAGAACCGGCATTACGTCGCTTTCAAAACTGATCGGACGCGGGGTGCTCGAGTGGCTCAGTTCTACCTTCGCGACCGCCTTGAGCCCTTGCCAATTCGCAATCACTTCTGTCTCCCCGTCCGCTTTCGGAGCCAGGACATGATCCTTCCAGTGCACTTTGTCCGGCGATGCAATCATCCATTCCACCTGATCGGTCACGTCCTGCGTGACGCCATCAGATCGGAGTGCAACGGCGATCACGTGCTGAGAGTCATTCTGTGCGGAAAACTTGATTACCGGTGGATAAACCGCTAGCGAAGTCCAACTGGCTGGGGCCTTGGGTGCATCGTCGGACGGGAGGGAAGTGCCCGGCTTGGCATCCTTGTTGGCAAGGTCTTTCTTCACTTCGTCGTCGGCCCAAGCAAACGGCTGCGCCGAGGCGATAACCAAAAGCGCGCCAACTCCCAGGTACCCCTTCATTTCCGTTCGAACTGTGCGTTTGCTAAGTGATTTCATGGTTCTGACTTAAGGTAGTTGGTACTAAACGGATCGAGGAGAAAAAAGGGGGTAAGAAACGATCTATTATCTTCCTCGCTGCTGCTTCAACTGTTCCAAACGTGTGAGGGGACGGTCTGTGGGAGCGGGAGCAGCTGGGGTCGTGGTTGTGGGTCCGGATGGAGCAACCACGGGAACATCGATTTGAATCTCGGCATTTCCATTGGTTTGGGTGATGACTCCGAGCTCGTTGGTAACCGTTCCTCGAAAAACGATGGTTTTATAATTCCCAGCTCGCGTTTCCGGAGGGATCTGCAATTGAAAGGCCAAGCGATCCTTGTCAGGTGCAAGCTCTTGTTTCGGCGTCGATGGAGTCGTGCCCGGGGGAACGCCGAGAATCTCGATTTCGACCTTCCCTTCTATGGGCCGTTTCAACTTAGCACCAATCACGACGTCCGCGGGTTTACCCTGTTCGGCCATCGTTTTGGCAAATTTGAATTCGAAGAGTGGTTCGACGACCTCGAGTTGGAAGAATTCGCTAGCTAGCTTGATAGGACCGTTTCCAATATCGGTGGTTGCTAGCAGGATGAGTGGCCACTTTCGGATCGCAGCTCCCCCGTTGGCGGTCAGTGGCATGTCGATGGTCGATTTGTCCCCTGGGATGGTCACGGCCGAAGCGCCTACACCGGGTGGAATATCCAACAGCCGCACGCTAACCGGTTTATCAAAACCTTCCTTTCGTTTGATATTGATTGTCAGTGGTAGAGCACCATTCCGCACCAGTGGAACTTTGGGCTCGACCACTTCGATGTCAAATGGCGCAGGATCGATCAACGCAACGGCCAGTCTCTGATCGAACCTTCCCCAAACGTCCGTGTTGTTTTGACCTCGCACTAGTTGCGTGCGTTGCCGTAGCTTACCGACTACTTTCTGATCGGGCGCCGTCTGAATGGTGGTATTCAGCATTGCTAGAGAACCCGAGTTCGGAGTCTGTGAGTCCCCACGGAACAGCATCAGCACCTTTCCAAGATCGTTGGCGCAGAGGGTGTCTGCATGGGCGACGCCTGGGGGTAGATTGGCAACCTCCAGTTTGGCTTCACCTCCGACGAATCTTCGGGAGACATTCACCTCCACCGCCATCCGGCCCCCGCGCGGAACTTCAACCGTTTGGGACACGTACCGCTCTTGCTCCGAAATCGTTGCCTCTAGCGAAGGAGTCTGGAGTAAGATTTCGGCGCGGTAGACAAAGTGCTTTCCGTACCTACCCAGATGATCGGAGATGCATAGCGCGTACTTACCGTCCGCCGGCACCTTGAATTGAAGGTAGCTGTCAGGGCCTCCCTGGTCATCATTGCCAGCCAAGACTCCGCCGCCAACCTTCCAGACTTGAAGCACAGGATCTACTTGGGATCGAAAGGGATTTCTCGCATGCACACGGATCTCCAACTGCTGGTCTTTCTTTGCCTCGAAAACCCAGAAGTCCCGATCCTGTTCCGACTCGAGGATTCCGTTGAACGCGACGGGGACAGGATGCGTTGACTCGATTTTGTTGTGGTCTGAATTGGGCTCTGCTTCCAACACATTCGGCAATGCGCTAACCCGGAGATGGTTTGGGGAGGGAGCGACTATATCCTCTCTCCTAGACCACACTTTGAACGATTCCTCTTCGCTCGCAGGCAACTCGAAGGTCTCTGTCCAGGTATTCCCGAGAGCATCGATACACGTGGCTTCCAAAGGCTTACCCGGGTTGCCGCCACTCGGATAGATGGCGATCGGCCTCGGGAAACTGCCGACATGCAAACGGTACTTGGTTCTATCGTTACCGCCGAAACTGCTTTCACGCACTTCGATAATGTATTTTCCATCCGCGGGAGCTTTGATCGATGTGAGACTATCCTGCTGCAAAAAAACAGAATCATCGTTCGCGGCGATCTCGAATCTCTTCTCATCGTAAATCGCAACATAGGAATCAAAGAAGTCATTCAAATAGGATTGCCGAACTCCCTCCATTTCGACGTGGAGCGGTTGCCCCTCTTTCAATTCCACAACGAAATAATCGACATCCTCACTTTGTACGATGCCATCGATAGTGCAATTTACCGGGATCGGCTGTGGCTTGGTGAAATCATTGTTTGGTTCAACCTCTGCGACACTCGGCAGGGCAGAGACGTTCAGCAGTCTCATGTTGCTGACGCCCGTGTCGGTCACCAGTCTAAAAGGGTACAAATCCGGCAGTACCGAGCCGTCCGCCTCCACCGTCAGCTTGACCACGTTGTTGTCTACTTTGGTGATACCAGACGCGGTCAATCCAGGCGCGTAAAACAGAACCGATTTGGCGTCGCCCAGTCTCGCGCCCGATAGCGTGACCTCTTTGGACGTTCCTCGCTGGAGTCCCCCGATCGACAGCACGTTTACATCGGGGTGCCCTGCGTGAGCCATCGACAAACCCAACGCTGCGAACACAAACAAAAACATGCACCTGAGCATTTTTTGGATCATCGTACTTCAACTCGTGGACTGAATGATTCCCAACGATACCGAGTCTCAGGCTGCCGTGGGCGGCCTGAAAACATCCCACTCCGCTCGCGGTTCCCCAAAGTGGACTCTCTCATGCACAAGGGATCGCCGAACACTTGGGAAACGAGGGCAGCGGGCTGTGCATGTCGAACGGACCATGGAATCCAAAGACTCCACAAGGCTGTTTGCCGTAATCCATTTCCAGCCTGAACACCCGTGCACCCTTAGGCGAGAATTTCGGAGATCAACTTGCCACCATCGCAAATCTCAATCGGCCTGTCGCCGGGAGCCATCAATTCCTTGTCGGCAACAATTCCGAGCAGATGATACATGGTGGTCGCCAAGTCTTCCGGCGAAACCGGATCGAATTCAGGCTCGGTTGCGGTCGCATCCGATGAGCCGTAGACCAGCCCACCCTTCACACCGCCCCCTGCGAGCATTACCGAGAATACCTTAGGCCAGTGATCTCGGCCCGCCTCATTGTTGATCTTTGGTGTTCGACCAAATTCGCTCGAAACCATGATCAATGTCCTCTGTAGCAAACCGCGAGACTCGAGATCCTCAATCAATGCCGATAGGGCTTGATCCAGGGGTGGGACATCACGGCGCATGCCGTTGGCAATCTGATTGTGCATGTCCCAGCCACCGTAGGTCACCGTCACGAATCGAACACCAGCCTCGACGAGCCTTCGGGCCATCAAGAGTCGCTGACCGGCCGTGCTGCGGCCATACTTGTCACGCAGCGCGTTATCCTCTGCCTCGATGTTGAATGCCTCTCGCGCCTTCTCGCTACTGATGAGCGAATAGGCTCTTTGGTAGAAGGTATCCATCGCGCTGACTGCATCGGAATTCTGCTTTTGCTGGAAATGAGCATTGACAGCTTCCAGAGCAGAACGTCGACGATCGAAACGACTCATGTCGACCCCATTGGGTAGATTCAGATCTTGAACGCGGAATCCTTTATTCGCAGGATCCGCTCCCAGACTGAAGGGGCCGAACGACGAACTAAGGTAACCGGTACCAGCAAACTCATTCGCCGCATTTGGGATCGCGACGTAGGGGGGCAGATTATTGCGGGGGCCGTATTCGTGACTGATGACCGATCCAAAGCTCGGAAACACGAGTGCGGGAGAGGGTTTGTAGCCCGTGAACATATTGTGTGTTCCACGCTCGTGGGCAGCTTCGCCGTGCGTCAGCGAACGAATGACCGTCAACCGATCCGAAATGCCGGCCAACTTCGGAAGGGTCTCACAGAAAACATCGCCCGACTTCGTCTTTGCAACCCCCAGTTCACCTCGATACTCGAGAGGACTGTAGGGCTTGGGATCGAAGGTCTCCTGGTGTGCTATCCCGCCGGGCAAAAAAATATGAATGACGCTGTCCGCTTTCGCATCGATAAAATCGTAATGCTTTTTGTCCGCAAGGGCTTGCATGCGGAACAGGTCTCCGGTCGTCAGCCCTAAACCGCCCAGTGCTCCAACGGTCAGAAAGCCTCTTCGGCCTAGTGGGTTACCAAGACATCGCATTTTGTCAAACTCTCCAGTTCGGGTTCGAGTAAAACGATTATTCGTTGCATTCCTTACAAAACAAGACCGCTCTCACCGCTGCCAAAAAGCAACCGGTCAGGCCTCATTTGACGTCAATCGTAATCGGTGGGAGGATGGGGTTCCCTGTGCTAGGTAACCCGCGAGGTAATCTGTATTATAGTGAACCTATCGTCCGTTTGTACCCGAGCTTCGCTCGATTTCCAACGTTTTTCCGACGTTCACGAAAAAAATACTGTCTCCATTTGGCTACACTGTCATCGAAAAGGAAACACCTAATGTCACTGAACAGAACCCATCGCACGGATCTGATGTCGGATCGCCGCCATTTCCTTACCGCTTCGGCAACCACGATCGCCGCAGGGATAGCGTACGGTGCATCGAACTCCCTTTTGGAAGCGGCAACGACGGCCAATCAAGCGACATTTCGATTTGGCCTCGTGACCTATCAGTGGGGCAAGGATATGGACCTGCCCTCGGTGATCTCGGCATGCCAGCAAGCCAATATGGGGGGTGTCGAATTGCGCACCGAGCACAAACATGCCGTCGAACCAAATCTCGATTCGAAGGCAAGATCGGAAGTCCGTAAAAGATTCGAGGGAAGTGGTGTCACTCTCATCGGTTACGGATCGAATTGCGAGTTCCACTCCAAGGATCCTGAGGCGGTCAAGAAGAATGTCGAACAGTGTAAGAAGTACATCCAGTTGATGCACGATTGTGGTGGTACCGGGGTCAAGGTAAAGCCCAACGGCTTTGTAACTGGAGTACCTCACGAAAAGACGATTGAGCAGATCGGCAAAGCTCTCAACGAAGTCGCTGCGTACGGCGCTCAGTACGGACAACAGATACGACTGGAGGTGCACGGCAAGGAAACTTGCTATCTTTCCAATGTCCGCGCGATCATGGCTGTGGCCGATCACAAGAATGCCGCCGTCTGTTGGAATAGCAATAAGGATGATTTACTGGCACCAGGAATAAAAGAAAACTTTGAGATGGTGCGGGATCGACTGGGTGCTACAACTCACGTTCGAAAATTGGACGATGGGGATTATCCCTACGATCAGCTATTCGAGTTGTTATTGAAAGCCCGATATTCGGGCTGGGTACTTCTCGAAGCCCACTCCGACCCGGCGGACAAGATCGCCTCGATGAAGCAACAGTCCGAGGTGTTCGGCAAGTTACTCAAAGATGCAAAATCCAAAGTCGGCGTCTAGTCGATCCGCACTTTTCCCCTTTGATCCGATTGCTTGAAGATTTTTGGACGATGTCGCTGCATCCAACAGCCGTCGTCGAACTTCGGCAAACTGCCTCCCACACGAAGCGTTCAAGCCACGAATGCCGGAAACTCCTAACGATCATCTTGCCGACCCCCCCTCTCCAATCGTCCGAGGGCCGAGGCAGGCTGCGATCGCGTTTATCCTCATCACCGTCATCCTAGATGTCTTGTCGCTCGGGCTGATCATCCCTGTCCTGCAGAAGCTCATCCAGCAACTCGTCGGGGGCGACGAAACACAGGCATGGTACTATGTCGGTTGGTTTGGAACTCTTTGGGCCCTGATGCAATTCTTTTTCTCACCGATCAGCGGTGCCCTGTCCGACCGATTCGGGAGACGTCCCGTCTTGCTCGTGTCTACTTTTGGCCTAGGACTCGACTTCGTCCTGCTAGCCCTCGCTCCGAACCTGGCGTGGTTGCTGGTTGGACGAATTATCACCGGCATGACCGCGGCGAGTTTTTCGACCGCGCAAGCTTACCTGGCCGATGTATCGACACCTGAGAACCGTACGGCGGCTTATGGGATGTTCGGTGCAGCTTTTGGTTTAGGATTTATCCTGGGGCCAATCGTCGGTGGGCTTCTGGGGGATATCGATTTAAGGTTGCCGTTTTGGGTGTCGGCAGCCCTCACGCTAACCAATGGAATTTACGGTTTCTTTGTATTGCCGGAATCGCTCCCGCCGGAAAAGCGAAGCCCCTTCCGATGGTCGCGTGCCAACCCGCTCGGCTCCTTGCGGTTGCTTCTGTCCGTCAAGGGGCTCTTACCCATGGCTATTATTCTGTTTTTCTACCAGCTATCCCATCTAGCGTTTCAAAATGTATTCGTGCTGTACACAGGCAAGCATTTTCTTTGGACACCAAAACAGGTTGGACTTGCCCTAGGAACCGTCGGCATCTTGAACTTCATCGTCCAGGGAGGTTTGATTCGACCCGCGATCAAACGCTTTGGCGAACGAATCCTCGTCTTTGTCGGGCTTTTAGGGGGAATCGCCGGCTTTACCTCCTATGCGATCGCGCGGGATGGGACGACGTTCTACTACTGCACGATCATCTTTGCACTCATGGGATTTTTTCAAGCGTCGATTAACGGTGTCATGTCGACGCGGCTGGGGCCCAAAGAGCAGGGGCGATTGTCCGGTGCTAACAGCTCTATGATGGGTATCGCTGGAATGATCGGCCCATCGCTTTACGCAACGGTGAGCGCGTGGTCTGTCCAACCTGGAAGAAGCGAATTTTGGCAAGGAACGCCTTTCGCCATGGCCGCGGGGATCCTGATGATCGCACTCATCATCGCGTTCTTTGTCGTTCCCAAGCGATCGACGACCTCCGTCGGAAGTCATTGAGAGAATTCGCGTTGATGAATTCTTGCGACTGGAACCGGTCTACCGCAGCGACTCAATTCCTTCCAGGATTTCAGCTCGTTAAATCCGAGCTTAACGAGTTGTCCACTCAACAGGCGCAGGTTCCAGATCCGCCGCAACTGGTGAACCACAATCCTTGCGGCCACTTCCCTCGAGTCGGCTTATGATGCGAACCTCCATGTCTTGTTCGCAAAGTATCTGACAACTCAATCGCACTCCCGAAAGCCCTCGTTCCTCGAGGATCTTTTTCTCTGCCGCAGTCATCTTCGTCGGCTCGCCAGAAACAAATTCGACGCGACAGGTCGTGCAACGAGCTTTGCCGCCACATGCATGCAATTGATCGATGCCAGCCTCTCGCAGGGCAGTGACCAATCTCTTGCCAGACTCCACTTCAACACTCCCAACACCCTCAATCAACAGCTTGGACATGGCTCAAATACCTTCGAATGATTTGTGATCCTTTTTTCGATAAACAACGTTCTTGCTCCATTCCACCTAAACGTCAACTGCTAATGATCGTTATACTCCTGAGTAAAGTCACTAAGACGTCCTGTTCTCCCAACGCTTCAGATAGTATTTTTCCCTGCGCGTTCGATCATTGCTACAGCAGCAACCGACGCCTGTCGGATGCTCGCTTGGGGAGAAGCCCTTTTCCGAAACGCTTTGGGATCGATCGGTCCGACCAGCGCCTTCCCTAATCAAACTGGCGCAAATTGAGATTGGTATTAGCACTGACGGAAGCATACCACGTGCGCCACGCAGCAATATTGAACCCAAAGTTCTGACCGGTGATATCGGTGAGCGCTCCCAATACGCGGTCTCGATTGAAGTTCACCGCGACCGGACGCGGTGTTCCAGCCGATTGAGATACGCCACCGTCTGCACCAAACGTGGTTCCTCCCGGCTGCGACGGAGGCTGTACGAGTTCGGTCGTGATCAGTTTGCTCATCAGCGCGGGTACGGCCAATGCGAAACTCGGATGAATACCCTCATGCGGAACCAACGCAGCCATATATTGCAGATTGGTCGCAGCTCGGTCGATGACCGGTCCCTTGGCACCCCGACCATTCAAGTCCCGAATGAAGGCAGCAATTGCAAAGTCGCGACTCAATTCGGTCCTCAATAGCGCATCCAAACTGGCATCCACGATGGCAGGCGAAGTAAGCGGGCTACGAGCGAACTCGATAAAAACCCCGGTCGCTGTTTGGTTTGGCATTTTCAGCAACATGTCGAAGTAAGGCTGCCCATCGCCCCCCGTTTTCAAAACCAAATCTCGTAACTTGCGGATCGCCCGGGGGTCGCTGAGATTCAAGAGATAATTTTGTGCTTCGATCCCCCTCGGTCCAGGTTGATTGAAATTCTTGATCGCATTTTCGACATCCCGAGAAACTTTTGCTTCCTCTTCCTTTGCCAGCTTGGTGGAATCCACTAAAGCAGCCGAGTGTGCTGTGATCCAGCCCTCTTTGTGCTTGACCAAGCCTCTTCGTTGATTGAGCGTATCCTCCCGTATAAACGTTTTAGTCCGCTGATCAAAGACATAGTCCAATTCAGCCCATGCGGAACGGTTCGAGGGATCTAGTTCGACCACTCTCTCGTAATGGGCTCGGGTCAGTCCCTTCTGGGAACGGGTTCGACACTTTTGCGCAATTTCTTCGTTGGCTTCGGGAGTATCCGGTAAATTTGCGATCTCCTGAAGATAGTCCGCATCCTGAGGAATCGGTTTTAGCTCTTTTGCGATGAGCGACTTCACAATTTTCACCAACACTCCCGGCGCTACTTCGATCGTGTAGGCGTCATCGGTGCGCTGCAACACTTTCCCATGAATCACCGCCTTGTTCTTCAGTGTGATCGTGTCCGCCCATGCAACCGGAGCAAAAGCCCAAGCGATGGCAGTCAGTAGTAGGAAGACTCGCTTCATGTCACATACTTCGCTTTGTAGCAATCCAGTTCCACCCCAGGAGAGCTAGTAGGAGCTCGACCTGCAGAACTTCCTTCATTATCTCACGGATTCGTTCTGTTTATCAACTCGAACATCCATTTCTTTATTTACTTCGGTAATTCTTTAGCCCGAATACGACCAAGGCTCCATCCTGCGGCCCACGAGATTACCAAGGTCAGCGTCCGCCACCCCTGTCGTTTTCCCTCCAAGACATCTTTCGATTCGGTCTCGAATTCCATTCCTTGATGATCCAGACGAGATCGCTCGGCGACGGGGCGAGTTGGTAGCAAGCTGTTTCCAGCCCTTACTTTTGAATTTTCGCAGCCGCCTCGACGATCGCTAGGAAAGAATCCGCCTTGAGGGAAGCGCCCCCTACGAGAGCACCATCGATATTCGGCTGCCCCAGCAAATCATTCGCGTTATCGGCTTTTACACTTCCTCCGTATTGGATCACAACTTGGTCGGCAGTCGCTGCTCCGAACATCGTGCCGAGGAGTTTACGAATGTCCGCATGCACTTCCTCCGCTTGTCCAGGCGATGCTGTTTTACCGGTCCCGATCGCCCAGACAGGCTCGTAGGCCAGAACGGTTTTGGCCATCTGCTCAGCAGACAAACCAGCCAGGGAACCCTCGCATTGCCCGCGAACGACAGATTGCGTTTGACCTGCCTCCCTTTGTTCCAGGGTCTCACCGATGCACACGATAGGGGTAAGTCCCGATTGGAGGACCGCTTTAAGCTTTTGGTTTACTTGCGCGTCGGTCTCGCAAAAAAGAGTACGCCTTTCACTATGTCCTAATATGACATACTGGCATCCGAGATCCTTCAGCATCGCACAGCTCACCTCACCGGTATACGCCCCCTCGGCAGCATGGTAAACGTTTTGGGCCCCGAGTTTGAGTGGACTCCCGTGTATCGCAGCACCTACATCATGCAGATAGACACTTGGGGGACACACCGCCACATCGATAGGACTCATCGACCCCGAATGCTCCAGCAGTTGATGGACCAAGGCGACTGCACTGCCGCGCAACAAGTTCATTTTCCAATTACCAGCAATAAAAAAACGTCGCACTCGAGACCTCTTTTCCATTCAATCGATAGGACCAATGAACCAACCAAGCCCAACACTTGACACAAACTAGGAAGCCTGGGCAAAAAACATGACCGGAAGCAGTTCGCTAGAAAACACGCCGCTCGTCCCCCGGGCTCGAACCGTCGCGGACAGTTCCACGATCTTGTCCAATCGGCGAGTTCTCGTTGACCGAGTCTCATAGACTGCTTCTTGGGACGGGGCATGAGAAGCGGCTTCCGCTGTCCGTTCTGCCAGCTCCTAAGAAAAGAATCGTCGAATCCTAAGAATTGTCAACGCCAAGAGATTGCTATGGATCCGTTGTAGTCCCTTTGATATCGTTCGCTCAGTTGCGGGGAGGATTTCTTTCGAGAAAAGGATTTCTTGGAGCTCTGCCTAAAGCCGAAGGAGTCGATCATGCGGAAAATCGCTGTGATTAATCAAAAAGGGGGCGTCGGCAAGACGACCACTGCCGTGAACCTCGCAGCAGCGCTCGCTCAATGCGGGAAAAAGGTCTGCGTTCTCGATCTAGATCCTCAAGCGCATGCATCCCTGCATCTCGGTGTGACCGTCAACGAACAGGAAATTAGCATTTACGATTTGCTCTGCGGCGAAGCGTTGCTGTGCCATGTCCGAAAGTGGATTTCTCCACAATTAGCTGTTGTCCCAGCAAATCTCGATCTAGCCGCTGCGGAAATGGAGCTCGCCGGTGAAGTAGGCCGGGAGGTAATCCTGAAGGACAAGATGGAGCTGGATGACGAAGATTTTGATTTCACCATTATCGACTGCCCTCCGTCCTTGGGTGTTTTGACCTTGAACGCTCTTACCGCGGTCGACGAAGTCTTCCTGCCTCTTCAACCACATTTTCTCGCTCTGCATGGTCTGAGCAAATTGCTTCGAACCATTGAGATTGTCGCCAAACGACTCAACCCAACTCTGCATCTCGAGGGCATCGTCTTGTGCATGTATGAGTCCAGCACGCGACTCGCTGCAGAGGTGACGCGAGATGTCGAGGAATTCCTCGTACGCAATGCAGGGCATAGTCCTGTTTGGGCATCTGCCAAGTTTTTTCAAACCAAGGTCCGTCGCAACATCCGCCTGGCGGAAGCTCCTAGCTTTGGGCAGTCGATTTTTGACTATGCACCGACCAGCCATGGAGCTGAAGATTACCTTGCTTTGGCTTACGAGGTTCTCGCAACCGGAGAACTCATGGCATCCAAAGCATCCACGAAACCTGCCACCGCATCACCGGTGTAATCGTCGATTTCCAAACTCACCACCGTATCACTCGGAGCCCTATCGTGAGCATTCTCCATCTCAGCAGGAATCCAATGTCAACGATTGCGTTCGAGACCGGTCCCCGCAACCTCCTTATTGCCTGGCTCGTCAGCAGCGCTGGCCTTTGCCTGATCGCATGCACGGGTTGCCAGGGCATCGGTTTGAGGGGAGGGGATGCGATCGCTTCGATTGGGGAAGACGACGACTGGGCACATCCCAGCGCGAAAGCATCGCAGGTGCCGCGCCCTAGCCTATCCACCCAACGTAGACTTTCCGATCACGAAGCCGCAGCGTCTCCGTCGATGAAGAACCCGCTCGCGCCGACATCTACCAATCCTCCCAGCAGCATCCCCTCGACAGCAAAGCCTCCGACTCCGCTGGAACCGCTTGCGAACACGTCTGCTGCATCTGCGACCAACATCATCGCAACACCGCAAACCGAGGTTGATATCGATGGTGCATTGGATGGCTTACCTGCACCGTACCGCGATTTGCTTAAGAGGCAATTGGCTGCCGCTAATGTCCAGACTCCAGCAACACAAACAACGTCAAAGCCTCCAGCAGAAGTCGCTGCTAGCGAGCTGACGACCGCATCGGCAGATGAACAGAAAGCACCGAGCAAATCCGTCTCCATCCGGCTCAGCGATAACGACGATCCCAAACAGGAATCCAGTACATCCGTTCCAACCGAGGCAAATCCCACCAAGGAAGCGACGGCTATCGCCCAAGCAACGACTCCGAAATCAGCTGCCCCATCCACCATGGCAGCTGACGTTCAAACCGCCTCGGTCCAAGTCCCAGCGACCCCGACCACACCGAGCAATCCAGTCCTGCAGGCGGCCGCAATCACGGAAAAAGGTTCGAATTCTCCATCGACAAGCGCAGCCGTTCCATCGCATTCCTCTTCGCTTCCGCAACTGCCTCCAGCAGTGAGCGAAAAGCCGAACCCAGCCTCGTGGAACCAGTCGCTAGCCAGTGCAATTGAAATGCTCGAGAAACAAATCAAGGAGCAACCCTCGGGCGATGAAGCCCTACGATTGCACCAGGAGCTTACGCTCCGCATGCTGTACGTATCGATACGTAAGCTCGATAACGCGATGCGACCCATCGATGGAATTAGCGAGCACGAGAACGAGTACTATCGTAATCAAATGATGGCTCTCTATGAAGCCAGCAATCCAGATGCCATGCCCGCCCGCACCAAGCATCTAACCCTCGTAATGAATAGCCAACGCGAAGCGACCAATCACCTCGCAGCTGCGAGCAACCTCGAAGTGCGTGGAACCAGTTTTTGCACCGAAGTAGAACGTTATGGCGTTTTCACCAAATTCCCCAAGTATCAATTCCTTCCGGACCAGGAAGTTCTTTTGTACTGCGAACTCGAAAACGTCGCGACAAGAAAGGTTCGTGATGGATTCGAATCCCAGTTGCAAGGAAGCTACGAAATCATCGATAACCAAGGTCGAGCGGTCGCCGTGCAAATCCTCCCGATGGAACCCGATATTTGCCAGAATCTGAGGCGTGACTATTTCATCGTTTACAAGATTTACATGCCGCAGCAGATCGCATCAGGAGCTTACAAGCTGCGACTCACCATCGAGGATATGAATGCCAGAAAGGTCGGCCAGGCTTCCCTCGATTTCCAAATCAAGAAACAATAAAGATTCTTTTCAGAAGCGTATTTCTTGAGGGAATCGAGAGCAACGCGGCAGTCTTCGTGCCGTTGACTGAGGCAGCAGGGGTTGCTGGACTGCTTCGCATTCATGGGTGCCTGGCTAGATCGATTCCAATCGATTCCTCTTTGTCCGCTGCAGGCTTTTGAGCAATACCCTGGACCAACCACAACACCAACGCAGAAACCAGCGCTTCCCCCAGCTCATGAGGGATAGGCAGGAGACCCTCGAAGGACGGTCCACCCAATTTCTCCCAACCCATGAAGAAGTGAAGCCACCAAAGCACCGTTCCTGCCAGCATAGCACTCGTGATCGCCCTCGGGGACCACGGGTCGCGTTGCATCAGGATGGCTAGGAATGGGATGACGATAGAGCTTAGCAACATACCATAGCAATCGCGTACCAACTCGAACGCCGATTTGCCACTCGATGCGAGCCATCCACCCATGAACAGCATCCATAAGATGCATAGTCGCTGCAAGAGAACTTTGGCTCGCTCGGTAAGAGGTCGCCTTCGCAAGCGACCAACTATCGGTTCGATGACATTGATTCCCAACATAGACGCCGGTGCCATCGCCGCGGTCGTGAGAGTGGACAGGATGGTTGCGACAATGGCTAGGAACAACACAACCTGAAAGGGTTCGCTTAAATAGTACTTAGCGAGTTCGCTGACTACCTGCAGTTGGTCTGTACCGTTCGACCATTGGTGCGCCGAGAAACAAAGTCCGTAAAAGATGGGTATGCACCCCAACGCCAGGTAGACTGCGCTCGCGAGATAACATGCATCGCGAGCGGTTTTGGCATCCTTTGCAGAGCGAATTCTTTGAATGAGTTCGATGGCGGGCAGGTTCCCGATCGAACCGACAGCCAGGGCGCCCAACACCTCTAGAATCGGTGCGGACGCATCCGAACGCATCAAAGCCCAATGCGTCGACGGGATGCTTTTCGAGAATTGCCAACGTTCGAAATCGAACAAAATGCCCCCTTTCAAAACAGCCCATCCCAAAACCGACAATCCCAGACCGATGATGGCCAGGAGCAGTACATTGACCCATGCGATGCTCGTGTTGCCTCCACCGAGGCACAAGATGGCTGCAACGCATCCGCTCCCGATCAAGCCATAGAGAATGGGGATTCCTAGGTAGGCCTGAAGGAGCAAACTCAAGGCGATCAACTGCGCTGCGATCCATCCAAAATAACTGGGGATAACGATCAGGCTACAAATCAATTCGCCCACCCGCCCGCTGGACTGCAAAAAGAGATCCCCAATCGTACTGACATTTTTTCGATACAGTAACGGTGCGAGGAATCCACCCGCCATAGCCAGGCAGAGCGAGATCCCAAGCGGGTCGATCCATATGCATTGCAGGCCGACACGACTCACCTCATCGGACAATGTCAGCAGAGACTCCGCTCCATACCAGGTCGCTATCAGCGAGCAGGTCGACATTCCGATCCCAAACTGCTGCCCGGCCAATACAAACTCGTTGACCGAGCTACTGTGACGCGATGAAGCGAATCCTACAACGAACAAGATCGCCAGAAGTAAAAGCAGAGCGATAACAAACATGCTTACCTTACGATACCTCGCATAGCCTCGAACAGACTCACCCAATCGACCGACAGAAAAAGATCTATATCCTTTTCATGGTTGACTCCATCACCTTCTGTTCCTTTACCGATAGGTCTCATGGATCTGCAACGATACAGTACATCGGAAGATTCATCCGATTCCACTTCCCGCACAGCATCGTTCGTTCACATCGTATCCACCAAAAGAGGATCATCGAGGCTCTGTACGAGTTGTTACGATGGTATCGGTCGATCACGAGCAGTGACGGCAGCCCCTTCTCGATTTGTCGGCACACATCTAGATTCCATATTCGATCCCTAGAAAGTGATAGGACTCATAGAGCCCACTCTTTTCCACGGAGCGCAGTATACAGTGTATGGCATCGAGGCTGATTTCTGAAATTAACCGAAACGTCGATCCGGCAAGGCTGGAGTCGACAAAGCAGGATCGCGTATCCCTCTCTCAGAAAACCCTTTCGCTCTCAGCAAGCAGGAGTCGCACTGTCCGCAGGGAGTCCCGAATTCATCGGGATCGTAGCACGAGAGCGTGCGCGAGTAATCCACTCCTAGTCTCAATCCCCACTCGATGATCTCGGCTTTCGAAAGATGGATCAATGGCGCATGAACGGTAAGCTTGGAGCCCTCGACACCCGCTTTCGTCGCCAAATTTGCCATCGCTTCAAACGCCTGAATGAATTCGGGCCGGCAATCGGGATAACCACTGTAATCCAGTGCGTTGACGCCGATGAAAAGATCGTTCGCTGACAGGACCTCCGCCCATGCCAACGCATAGCTTAGGAACACGGTGTTGCGGGCAGGCACGTAGGTAAGTGGAATCCCGGAGTCGATCTCGTCGACGGATTGATGCTTGGGAATCTCGAGCAATGGATCGGTCAGGGCGCTGCCTCCAAACTTCCCCAAATCGATATCGATGATCGTATGTTTTTCCACCCCAGCTCGAGCAGCGATTTCCGACGCGCGCTCCAACTCCAGCCGATGACGTTGCCCATACCGAAAGCTGATCGCATAGACTTCAAATCCTTTGGCTTTGGCGATCGCCAAACAAGTCGCCGAATCGAGTCCACCACTTAATAAAACAACGGCGCGTTTCCGAGAATTCTTCATCGAAGAAAAAATCCCTTTCTAGGAGGGATTGAACATTTGTCTATAATCCGCGGCATGTCCACCATCGAAATCCGCAATCTTGTCAAATCGTATCGAGTCTATCAAAAGAAAGAAGGTCTGCGCGAAGCGTTTCGCGGCTTGTTTCATCGCAACTACAAGACCATCGATGCGGTCCAGGGGATCAGCCTGAACGTAGAGGCAGGTGAGTTCGTTGCATTCTTGGGCCCAAATGGCGCGGGCAAGACCACGACACTCAAATTGCTATCGGGGGTCATTTACCCGACCGCAGGAACGGCAACGGTGATGGGATTTGTCCCGTGGGACCGGAGCCTCGAATATCGACGGAGATTCGCGTTGGTCATGGGGCAGAAGAATCAGCTTTGGTGGGATCTTCCTGCGCAGGAATCCTTTCGATTGCATCAACAAATTTATCGCATCTCACCCGAGCACTTCGAAAGCACGTTAAACGAATTGACCACATTGCTTGCGGTTCGAGATCTCCTGGGAAGACCGGTTCGCGAACTCTCGCTCGGCGAGCGGATGAAAATGGAGTTGATCGCAGCTCTACTCCACAATCCCCAAGTTCTTTTTCTCGACGAGCCGACCATCGGTTTGGATGTGGTTGCACAACACAACATCCAGCAGTTTCTAAAGCACTATCAGCAAGAAAGAAAAATCACGGTACTCCTAACCAGCCACTACATGAAGGATGTCGAGGCTCTGTGCAAGCGAGTCGTGGTCATCGCACAAGGAAAAGTTCAATACGATGGCTCTCTCGAAGGGATCGTCGACAGCTTCTCGAAAGACAAGATCATCACTCTCGACCTGGCGGAGGGGGAGTCGCATAAGGGGCTGGAGCGGTTTGGGACGATTGAAAAGCTATCCGAACCACGCGTATCGCTACGATGCCCGCGGCTCGATGTCTCGAGGATTCTGGCGCAGATTCTGGCAGGCTACCGCATTGTCGATATGGCCGTTGAGGATCCACCGCTCGAAGAGGTTATCGCCAAATTATTTGCCGAGGTTTCCGATCGTTCTGAACATCCAGACGGAGCGACAACGCGGTGAGTGATTTTCAGCACGCCCTAGCTATTCGATGGACCATGCTGAAGACCGCACTGGCGGAAAGGATGGCCTATCGTGGGGATTTCGCGTTGGGGACGCTCATGCGATTCCTCCCTATCATTACTCAGATTTTTCTTTGGTGGGCCATCTTCCAGTCGCTGGATCCTGTAGATCCTCACGCGGCTCGAATCAACGGATACAGCTTTCGAGACATGGTGGCTTATTATCTGCTGACCATGCTGGGGCGCGCCTTCTCGTCCATGCCGGGACTTTCCTCGAGTATCGCTCTCAAGATTCGCGATGGAGAGATCAAGAAATTCCTGGTTCAACCGGTAGATCTCTTATCTTTTTTGTTCTGGTCTCGGGTTGCGCATAAAATCGCCTATTACACGATCGCGACTCTCCCCTTTGCCCTCGTCTTTTATCTTTGTCGTGAATATTTCCCAAATAGCTTGCCAGATGCATGGACTTTCGTTGCGTTCGTCTTTTCCCTTTCATTGAGTTTTGCGTTGGGCTTCTATCTAGAAGCGTGTATAGGGCTGATCGGGTTTTGGATGCTGGAGGTCTCTTCCCTTCTCTTTGTTTACATGCTTTTCCAATTCTTTCTCTCGGGACATATGTTTCCTCTGGATATCCTGCCGGATCCCTATGCCCAAATCGTCGGTTATCTTCCCATCAAGTATCTCGCGTATTTTCCTGCAGCGGTCTTCCTGGGAAAGATCACCGGAGAGCAATTGGTATTTGATCTCAGCATGCTCTTCCTTTGGACACTCTTGTTCTTCGTCCTGAGCCGACTGATCTATCGAGAAGGCCTCAAAAGATACAGCGGCTTCGGAGGTTAACTGCATCGCGTATGATCCGGCAAATATCTTGGAAACCAGGGGACGCAACCGGTTGTCAGGAGCCTTGAAAAGGCGACGGGGCGATGCATTTGTGGCGATTCCACCGTGAATCAGTTGGTGGAGAGTTTTTGGTAGATGCCAGTCATCAAGGCATCGGACCGATTCCTCAGCTCTTAAGGAAACGAGTTGCTGCTGCTCCGCGAGATGCCAACGCATCGGTCACCTTGGATACCTCTCGAAATCGGTAGCCTTCTAGAAATCCGCTCGGAAATGCCGCATCACGGATTCGTGTTACACCCCATCCGCAGCTATCGTCATGGCAAGATTTCATAACGATGGCAATTCGGCGTTCGCGATTTCGAGATGATGCCAGCCGCACCAGCGCAGCCATCGACCGACAATCCAAATCTGGAGCACGAGAAAGATTCCACCCATCATAGATGCCAATAATGCGGATAGTATGTACTCCGTCGAATTCAAAGCCGTCGCATACCAAATGGTAAAATGACTCCCAGCGAGTGTGGTCAGGGTCAGTATGACAACCAGCAGCAACCACAACAGGACCATACTTTTTGTGCTGCTCCCACCACCGCGCAGACCCTTGAAAATCTGACGGGAAGATAACGCTGCAGTGAACCCACCGAGAAGTAGGCTGCCTAGAGCGATTTGTAATTCGTAGAGTTGAGGGATGCCTTTTTTGAAATAGGTCGTTCCCGCGACGATCGCAGCGGAAATGACCATCAGCTCCAACAGCGTGAGGCTCGAAGTTCGGTCGATGGATTCCTGGTCGCTATCCCGTTCTGCCAATGCGAGATTCCCCCAGTTGCGACGCAGCAGCGCCCATCCAAATCCTCCCACATAGGCGAATTGCCAGAGGAACAAGTCGTTACCTGGCGCTTGGATTAACGCGAGAATGCTTATACACAGCGCCATCAACACCAAAATCGCTGATACAGTCAAGCGTAGAAGCTGTGTCCGCATCGGAGAAAAAAGAAACAGCAGCGGAATCGCTAGCCAGCAAGCCGATACTTGCAACGATCTTCCCCAGCGGATCCAACTAAAATAGCTTCTATAAAACGAACCATCGTTGGCAAGATTCATAACGCAGATTGCGATAGCCAGTGTGAGTGTAAATCTCAGCAGCAACCCTCCGCGCCAGTAGAGGATAGGAACGATTGCCATCACAGTGGCCGAAGGGAGCACCAAACCGTTGGCCATCCATTCGAACATGTAGCGGGTAGCAAAAAACTTTTGACTGTTGGCAAACCGAATATTCGGGCTGAAAAGGAGGCCTGTTGCGAACTCCCAAACGATCGAGCTGATCGAACTCCAAGCCAAACAGTTCAGAATACAGAATACAGCCAAACCACTCACAGCCCACCAAAAGCTACCCAGGCTGTCCCTCGATCGAGGCGATTCGACAGTTAACTTTTCATCTTCTCGGTCGATATCCTCCCACTTGACTGCTTCCATAGATCTAGTTTCTCTAATCCTCGTAATCCATTTGCAGGGCTAAGGTACTGAATCTGCAGCTCTTCCCCCGTGCCTTGAACGCCCTGGATCTTAGGCTTACAGAGAGAGCGAAACCTCGAATAACGTCGACGAATTGAATGAAAACTCGAGCGATCGCAGCTTCCTCCAGTCAGAATTGTGATGTTCGCATGTCCTGGGGTGTTTAGCGATTCAATGGAATTGAGTCGAGTTCGTCTTCGGAGCTCGCATCCCGAAGCCAAACGTGATCAAGTCCGGTATTGAAGCCATTGCATCGAGTAGCGCCCGCTTCGGCTCGATACCTTCGGTGCCTAAAAAACTGGAAGCCACGGCGTGCTTCAATCAATGGTTCAATTCCCCGTCAATTGTCGCAGCCCTGCCAAATTGGCTTCAAGCCGCGTTCGGGCGTCTTCGTTCGTGTGATTCAGGATTCCGATCGGACCAGCATAACCCGACTTGGATATCGCCTCGAATACCCACCGGTCTCGATTCCCTTCACCGATTACCAAAATCTTCTTGCCGACTTGATCTCCACCTGTTTCCATGCCATTGACGTTCAAAACGAGCAGGTATGGTTTCAGCAGTTGGAGCACCTCCGGGAGCCGTTCCAATTCCTCGTGTGCATGATGCAAGTTGTAGACAATACCTACATTGGGTCGTTTCAGTTCCCGAACCATGCGAACCATATTTTCGGGAACACCAAACCAACCACCGTGGTTGTAAAGCCCCACTTTGCAGCCGATGGCGTTTGCAGCATCCGCAATGACGCCGATCCTCGCGACCTCGGAAGCGACAAACTGCTTTTCCTCTTCGGGAGTCATGGTTCGTTTACCGGACCCCATGACCCACAATTGAGGCTTCAACTGATGCTTTGCCAGGAGTTCGAGGATCGACTTTGCCTCGGGGTTCAGTTGGGTTGGAAACCACCACGCGCTCAATTCGATTCCGTTTTCCTTCAATGCTTGGATCTCACGCTCGAAGGTTGGGATATGCTCGGCACGATAGTCGTAGGCCAACTTGGAAATCTTCAACTCCTTGAGCATTTGTGCTCGCTCCTCGGGAGTCCGCTTTTTTCCGTCGAATGGCACGATGCACCACGCCATCAAATTATCCTGTCGGAAGAGATTGGTTCCGTTTGGTACAACCTGGGCCTGACAGGGCGTTCCCGAAGAAAACAGCAGCACGAACGCAACGGCAACCATCTGAGCTACGGGATCCATTACCCAACCGGAACGTTTTTCCCTTCCATCCGTGTACCGATTGTAAACCTGGACATTTTCTCGCGGCATAGTCTTGGTCTTTTGAGCTGAGAGGGAAGAAGCGATAAGGGTTATTCCAAGGATCCATTTCGAATTCAAAGGTCCTCCTGGACGATTTTATCTCTTTTGGGAAACAACGGTATCTACTGGAGAATTACCTAGTTCCGATCATACTTGAGATTCGTCGTTGGTATTCCGTGGATCGAGGTGTGTCATGTTAGCGTATCCTATCGTCCGGTTCCTCAGGCAGGTAGCATTCCTGACTTGTTTGTTTTGCATCGTTCTTGTAGAGGCACGTGCCGAAAATCTGCGCTATTACCTCGGCGAGGGTAAAACGTACGACGAGAGCATCCCTTCCCCCGACGAGTATTTCGGATTCGGCATCGGTGAGAGGCACTTACAACACAATGAGCTCCACCAGTACTTGCGAGCGATCAGTCGATCGAAACGGGTTGCATGGCAGGAATATGCACGTTCGCACGGTGGCCGTCCTTTGACGGTCATGACGATCACCTCCCCCAAAAATCACAAACGCCTGGAGCGAATCCGAGAAGCCCATCTTCGGTTGGCCGATCCGAATCGTGCCCGCGATGTAGACATCAGTGATCTACCAGCGGTGATTTGGATGGGCTACGGCGTGCATGGCAATGAGCCTAGCGCATCCAATGCTGCCCCGATCGTCGCTTACCATTTGATCGCCAGCCGCTCTCCTGAAGTCCAACAACTCCTCGAGAATGTGATCGTTTTGCTGGATCCCTGTTTGAATCCGGATGGCTTCGAGAGGTTTGCGCATTGGGCAAACAATCATAGGGGACTCACTCCGAACGCCGATCCTCAACATCGCGAACATCGAGAGTTGTCTCCGAACGGGCGAACCAACTACTATTGGTTCGATCTGAACCGCGATTGGCTCCCTCTCGTCCACCCTGAAAGCCAAGGGAGGCTCCGGACCTACCATCGCTGGTTACCGAACGTCGTTCTCGACTTTCACGAAATGGGCGCGGATGCAACCTATTTCTTTCAGCCTGGAGTTCCCTCGCGCTCGCACCCGCTCACGCCCAAAAGCAATATTGAATTGACGAGGGAATTTGCCAAATTTCATGCCAAGGCGTTGAATCGGCTCGGTTCCCTCTACTTCACCGAGGAACGATTCGACGATTACTACATGGGGAAGGGGTCGACGTATCCAGACCTCCATGGAGCCGTAGGAATCCTTTTCGAACAAGCCAGTGCCCGCGGTCAAAAACAAGATACTGTCAATGGCTTGTTGGAATTTGAATTCGCCATTCGCAACCAAGTCACCACATCCCTTTCGAGCCTTGCCGCGACAGAATCCAAACGCGAGGAACTGCACGAGCATAAACGACAGTTTTATACCGAATCTTTGGAACTCGGTCGCAATGCAGCCGTTCAGGGGTATGTCTTTACAGCCGGCGCGGATAAGCCAAAGTTAGCTCGCTTTATCCAATTGCTGAAACAGCATGGAATAGCCGTCCATCGATTAGGAATGGATTGGCAGACGGAAAGCAAATTGTTTCCTGCATCGGAATCCTACATCATCCCGGCCGCGCAACCGGAATTTCGCTTCCTGCTCGCGATGACTGAATCTCGCCGGGAATTCAAGGACAAAGTCTTCTACGATATTACCGCATGGTCCTTACCTCTTGCGTATGGTTTGCAATGGGAGGAAATGAAGGGGCCTATTGCTGCCGAGGTCCTAGGTGAACGCATCGAGGAAATAAAACTTCCGGAGGAAAGACTCGTGTGGCAGGAGGATGACTATGCTTATCTGATCGAATGGAATTCCCTACACGCCCCGCGCTCGCTTCGCCGGCTACTCGATTCGGAAATTCGCGTGAAAGCGTCTTTGCGACCTTTTCGCATACCAGTCGGGGATGAGACGCGGCTCTTTCAACCGGGAACATTGATCATTCCGCTTGGTGGCCAAATTTCCCGGATCGACGCCATTCGCGAGTTGCTGGAGATTTGCCACCGAGACGATCATGCGAACATTGTTAGCGTGAAGACAGGACTGACACCGGAGGGTATCGATTTAGGTAGCAGCTCGATTTCGCGGATTGAAAAACCAAAGGTCGCGTTGCTGGTCGGTGTAGGCGTGAACGATTACGAAGCGGGCGAGGTTTGGCATCATGTGGATCGTGAGTTGGGGATGCCTGTCACTCTGCTCGATTCAACCTCGCTCGGTTCGACCGATCTGGATAAGTACACGACCATTGTCTTGGTATCAGGAACCTACACCTCGGTTTCCGGTGCTCAGGCGGAGAAGATCTCAAACTGGCTGCGCCGAGGAGGAACGCTGGTTGCGCTCGGTACATCCTCCCGCTGGTTGAAAACGCAAAAAATTTCATCGATCGATCTCAGGGAGTCTTCGACAAAAGATATTGGCGCACGCATCCGCCTCCCCTTCGCGGATGCAGAGGATTTCGCAGCGCTTCAAAAGATTGAAGGGACTATCTTTCAAACCGAAGTTGACTTGACCCATCCCATTGCGTTCGGCCTGCAATCGAAAAAGTTACCCGTGTTTCGTGATCAAACCGTTTTTCTCGAACCATCGTCGAGTCCTTTCTCGACGCCACTGGTCTACTCGGATCAGCCACTATTGAGTGGTTACGCCTCTGAGGAAAACGTGCGTCTGGCCGCTGGAACGGCTGCTGTTCTCGTGAAGTCAGAAGGTTCAGGGCGACTCATCGCCATTCCAAACAATCCACTGTTCCGCGGATTTTGGAAAGGATCTGAGCGTCTGTTCGACAACAGCCTCTTTTTCGGGGGAATCATTCGCGAAACCTCCTCAGCACCGACCGACTGATTTCCTGAGAACTCGAGAGAGAAATAGCCCGATCAACTCTCGGTCGCCTGATGCTCCGCCGCCAACTCGCCGGTATATCGATTGCATGAATGGCGAAGGATTCAATCTGACTCGTCCGTTGATTTGCGGTTTCGATTGAGTGCGGCATTTCACACGCCATACTCCCAAAGCAGCCCACTAGAGTAAGAGGCAGGAACAGGTGCTTCGAATCTCCAGGTGTCGGTTTCGCTGGCAGTCCAGCGACGAGAACGATTGAGGCTTCATTCCTCGGCGAAGGGGCTAGAGGGTTATGATTAATTCCTGGTTTTTTATAGGCAATCCAGGAGAATGAAGCGATCGCGTTCAGCCAGACTTGAGGCGAGCACTTGCTTTTTTTGAGGTTGGGGTCTACGCAGTTAGTGGAATCCGTTAGACTATGTAGATCGGTGCATTTAGCAAAGCTGCGGGTGTCGATCGAAAACATCTGCTCCAACTCTCAAGGACCCGGCGTTTCGAGGATTCAGTTATGGAAAATGAACTTCCATTGGTCGAACCAAAATCTATCTCTGGATCTTGCTGTCGCCTGAATCCACTGACCATCGGCATTCTCATCGGACTGGGAATCGCAACCATTTGGGGAGTCGGTTTCGCAATCGGCCGTGGTACATCGAAGTCGACGACTTGGAACGGAATCCCGATCGAGAAAGTCCCTGCCGAATTGCTGCGTGCCTCCGCAACCCATGGTTCTGCGAACTTGGCGGTTTGCACCGGACAAATTGACAACGATTCCGAAGGATTCTTTGCTCTGGATTTTTTGACAGGCGATTTGAAGTGCTGGGTTTACTATCCTAGACAAGCTGCCTTCGGTGGAATGTTCTATACAAACGTGATGCCGCAACTCGGTCCGATCAGCAAGAATCCGGAATACCTACTCGTTACCGGAGGTGCCTCTCCGGCTGCGGTTGGAAGTATCCTTCGCCCCGCCGAATGCCTCGTCTATGTCGTTGATGCTAGAAATGGATTCTTCGCGGCGTATACCATTCCCTGGAACCGGACGGCTGAGTCGTCGTTCTCATCTCAAGCAGGGCCGATTGTCTTCGTGGGTGGAGGTAAGATTCGCGAACCACAAGGTGGAGGTCGAAAGCTAACACCGCCACCGGCTGGAGCCGGTGGGGCTGGGGCGAACAACCCGAACAATCCAAACAATCCGAACAATCCTAACAAGCCTGCCGGCGTAGGAGCACCCGCCGGTGGTGCAGCGAACCAAAATCCAAACGCGGGAATCGATCCGTTTGCTCCCCCAGGAAACAATCCTCCTGGCGGCAAGAAACCTTAATCCCTTCATTCGCGATAGAAGTTTTTTTCCGACATGGTAATCAGCGAATGGGTGAGTGGGCGAGTCTTTCGATTCGTCCATGGCAATAATCTCGTCTATAACACTTGCTGGGAGGATCCGCGACTCGATCGACAGGCCCTCAATTTGACCTCGCACGATAAGGTGTTGGTGATCACTTCGGCGGGTTGCAATGCACTCGATTACCTACTAGCAGGGGCGGGGAAAGTGCATGCGGTCGATATGAACCCTCGCCAGAATGCACTGTTGGAATTGAAAGCCTCGGCCCTTCGCAATCTGGATTACGAACGTTTTTACAAGATGTTTGGGGACGGGCGGCTACCCAATGTCGAGTCTGTCTATGCGGCTCATCTCCGCAACCATCTTTCCCCTCAGTCGAAAAAGTACTGGGACCGATGGATCCGTTTTTTCGATCATCCCACCAAGTCTTTCTATTTCCGAGGAACATCAGGTGCATTCGCCAAGATGGTCGGAACCTATATCAACAAGGTCGCCCGCTGCAAGAAGGAAGTCCGCGAGATCCTCGATGCACCAACGCTGCAGGACCAACAGGAAATCTACGACCGTGTTCGGGAGAAAATATGGTCAAGGTCTCTGAAATTTGCCATGAATCGAGATACGACACTTAGCATGCTGGGTGTCCCTAAGGCGCAACGCCGCCAGATCGACCAACAATACCCGGGTGGAATCGTCAAATTCGTTGAGGATTCGTTAGAGGCCGTGTTTGCGAAAATCCCGATTCAAGACAACTACTTTTGGCGAGTCTACATCACGGGTTCCTACACGCCATCTTGCTGTCCTGAATATGTTAAGGAAGCTAACTTCGAACGCCTACAAAACGGATTGCTAGAAAATCTACACATTCACACCGATTCGGTTCAAGGCTTTCTCGAAAAGCATGATGGACAGATCACTCGCTTCATTCTCCTGGATCATATGGATTGGTTGAGCGATCACTTCTTTCCGTGGCTCGAGTCTGAATGGCAGGCGATTCTGCTGCGAGCCGCGCCAAAGACCCGTATCCTATGGCGTTCTGGCGGATTGCGCACCGACTTCATCGATGATGTTCGAGTCAAGAAGGGCAATGAGGAAGTAAAACTCAAAGAATTGCTCACTTACGACGTAGAGCTCGCCAACCGGTTGCATCAACTCGACCGAGTGCATACCTATGGCAGCTTCTATATTGCTGACCTGGCCGTTTAAGACGCGTTTTTGACATCGAGAACCATGACCCATTTACCCATCGGATTCCGTTTCGCAGGCGTCTCTGCAGGAATCAAAAGCAAGAAAAATGCTAGGGATATTACCCTGATCGTCTCAGATTCCCCTTGTGTTGTCGCTGGGGTTTACACGACGAATCAAATCGTCGCAGCCCCAGTGGTTGTCTCACGCACGAGAACGCCCTCAGATGAGATTCGCGGAATTGTTGTCAACAGCGGAAATGCGAACGCGTGCACGGGCGCCAAGGGGCACCAGGATGCACTTCGAATGTGCGAACTCGCAGCGGAGAGCGTCTCTCCTGCCGGCGAATTGAATGGCAAGCAATTTGTCGTCATGTCGACCGGTGTGATCGGTCGATTCCTTCCCATGGAAAAGATCGAAGCCGGGATTTCCGCCGCGGCAAAAGAGCTCGAATGGTCCGAAACCGCGTTTTTAAATGCATGCGATGGAATTTTGACGACGGACATTGCACGAAAAATTGGGGATCGTTCCTTCTCACTCCGTGGGAGTGAGACCCACATCGTAGGAATGTGCAAAGGTGCTGGAATGATCGGTCCAAAAATGGCTACCATGCTTGCGATTCTGATCACCGACGCTCCGCTCGATCCAGCCCAAGCACAAAGATTGCTCCAATCCGCGGCAAACAAATCCTTCAATTGCATCAGCGTTGAGGGACATATGAGCACGAACGATTCTTTAGTCCTTCTCGCAGCCCTGCCGACTGCAGATCGTCCAGCCCTTCCGGCCAAAGACGAAGAGGAGTTTGCCATCCAACTGAACAGCCTCGCTATCGAGCTCGCCAAAAAGATTCCTGATGACGGGGAGGGGGCAACCCATTTGATTGAGATCGCAATCGATGGGGCCAATAGCGATCATGATGCTGACGCGATCGCCCGGAGTATCGCTCTTAGCAATCTGGTGAAAACAGCCATCACTGGTGGAGATCCCAATTGGGGAAGAATCGTGTCAGCGGCCGGTTATGCGGGCGTTCCTATCCGACCAGACCTAACGGCTTTGAAGATCAATGGACTCCCTCTCTTTAAAAAAGGGGAGCCGCTTCCTTTTGATGCTTCCGAGGTAAGCCATTCTATTAAGTCTCGCAAATTGACACGCATCGACCTCCAGGTGGGGTTAGGCCCTGGAAAGGCCATGCACTGGACGACAGACCTCAATACCGAATACGTGCGATTCAACTCCGAGTACACGACGTGAAACTCGACGCCATCGCGCGCAAAGATCGCGTCGCATTGCAGATCCAACTCGGCAGAGACTAGCAATCGGCAGAGGTCGACACACGATCGGTTCGATGCGAGGTTTCGATACGCCGGTATTCCTGATGCAAAGATGGATTCCTCGTGCTTTACGTTCCGATACGATCGGTGAGGCGAGTCAGTTCGAGAACCTCCCCATGACCTCCCGAATCCAGATCGCCGACGCGTCGCTCGACCCAACGCGTAGTCGGCACCCTAATTGGCAAGAGATCCTGACCGATGTGCTCGATTACCCTGTTCTGAACGAGCGATTGCTGCTTTGACAAATGTCGCCAAATCAGCGGCAGAAAACTGAGTTCGAACCCACGGGGGCTTGAAAAACGAGCATGCGATTCGCTTCTCCATTCGCCTGCGATCATTAAGCTGCCCCGTTTCATGCCGTAACACCAATGTTCTCCGATCGTACTCAGGCATACCACTGTTCCAGCGACTAATTGAGCACATCCGTAATCTCCCGCAGTCCCACCTATCAGAATCGTTCCTCGGCGCAGCCGTTCGGCAACCCGATCCCCCACTCCACCGTGAACGACAATGTCCCCGCCGCGCATTCCTGATTTCTTGCCTGGCAAGGGGCCCGCCAATCCGTTTCCACAATTTCCTCCGATCACCACGAGACCATCGACCATGCCGCGGCAGGCATGATGACCAGCTGAACCGAGCACGATGATCGTTCCACCTTTTTGCGAAGTCGCAAAACTATCTCCAACATCTCCATCGATGATGATCGTCCCAGACGTGAATCCGTTCGCCAGATGACCTATTTTGGAACAATCCCCACGCAAAACGGTCACCTCGCAACCGAGTCCCGTTTCGCAGGCTACTTCTGTATCCACTCTCGAAATCTCGAAAAAATCGTCGAGGCTCTTCAACTCTCGACCTACGATCATAGGCATACGGGAAATCTCTTCACAACTGAGTTGTGAGAACGTTGAAAAGTCAATGCGACTGGCATCGCATGGAAAGACAGATTCCGATTTCGCATGAAGAACAAGCAAGGTTTGCAATCTTATTGATGAGTAACGACCACGATCGGCTGAAACTGTACGACGATTACGTCATGGACCGAACGCCATGGGACTGCCATTCTAACGATTCCTGTTTCAACGTTGCCAACGCGGAGGACAGATCTCCAATCATATGTTTTGAATAGGCAGGTCGCTCTTAAATGAGTTTTCCGCGACACCAAAGGCTCGGATCCTCAAAGACTGGCGCTAAATCACCACGTGCCAATCCTCCGCCTGCCGCAAGGGGATCATTCACTTTGAGGAACAAACCTATTTCGTTGAACTCGATAGGATTGTACCCATGCATCGCACTGGACTTGATGAAGCAACGCCATCGATACTTGGTTTCGCTCTCGAGTGATAACTGAAATGGTAAATCCAAGCGATTGGCAGCGGGCGGCTGCTCTTTGGCGCGAGGAATACTAAATAACTCACCTTCCCCCTGAACCTGATCCTTGCTCGATGAGGGGCGAGTGCACTGAAAAACAAAGCGGTGGCAATAGGCATTCGCGCGATGAATACCGCGACTGCTGCGTGAATCCACATAACAAACCAGACCAATCGAATTCATAAAGGAACTCGACTTGACGCTTTTCATACACACAACAACTTCGATCAGGATGCCTCGTTCATGCCAAGCCACAAAGAAATCTGGAGATGCATTTCGACTCGATAAGGAGCTCAACTCGGGGAGCAGATGGCCCTTTCCGAGTTCCCACGTTAGGTCGTCGAGCAAACCGGTTTTCGACTTCGTTACATCAAACCGCTGGATCGGGAAACCAAGATCGAAAAGCCAGGACGGATCGCCTAAGGTTTCGGAAATGGTCATGAGGAAATCTCTGCACTCATTTGGCGGACAAAAGTCAACATGAGGACGGCATCATAGGTCGCATGCGCGATGATCACTAGCAGTAGGTTTCCTGTCCACCAAAAAGCAACCCCCAGAACAACACCGAGCAACGAAGCGATTACCACATAGCCTAAACTCAATGGATGCGCCATTCCGAAAACCATCGAGCTGATAACGATCGAAGCGACTACTCCCACTGCTCCAAACGACGACCACTGGCTACACAAACTCTCCTGCAACCATCCTCGGAAAAGCAACTCTTCTCCTGCTCCGGCGGCAAGCGATAAAGACAGTACATGCCAAGCATTGCAGCCGTGCAAAAGCTTGCGAATACTCCCCTCGGCTTGCATCGATAGTCTCTGAATCCAATCCCATTGGAGATACTCTAGCCATTGGATCATCCCCGCCATCCCTAAACCGAGTATCAATCCACCGCCAAAGCCAATCGCAAGACCGATCGAGTCGTCGGTAGGCGGCATCCATGCGTGCGGGTTAGCACCGACAAATTGTCCCAGCAGCACCGCGAACGCGCCCAACGACAGCTCAACCATCGCCGCAACAAAGAACTGTTGATTCCTATCCATGAGGGGGGCCAGGTACCGCTAGTGTGTGGAAAAAGGATCACTCTGGTGGACGATAGACAAAAGGCAACCTGACTCTGGGCATTTGCGATCCGTAGATCCCTTTCCAAATTCGAGGGATGGCGAATGGATTCAATGACGTACAGAAGAAACGACTTGCCTAATAACATCAGTCGACCAGCATCCGTCGAACGCGTTCGAACGACTTGATCTACTCCCTCGCTCCGAAGCAAAGCCTCTCGTGCCGATAACATCCCTGGCTTTGGATCTGATGAAACCACGGTTGTCGAGAGTGAGTCATTCGCCCCCGTCAGCATCATTTCCTTCCTTCGGGAAAGCCTACTGGATTTTGAGCAACTCCTTGATCTTTGCTTCGATGTCACGTGCGTTCTTTTCGCCCGATCCGATTTTGATGAGCTGCACCTTTCCCTCCTGATCGATCAAGACAGCATGCGGAATCCCAGTCACACCGTAATTCGCATACATCTCACTAGCCCGGGGAGTCACCATCGAGCGATGTTTCAGCTCATAAGATTCCATGAAGTTATTTAGCATGGCCAATTCGTCTTCCAAAGAAACGTCCTCCGCGTTGGGGGCTCTGGATGCTTTCTTGGCCTCTTCGTCCCACTGATAACCGTATTGCCGAGTAACGCCGAGGATCACCAAGCCGTGACTAGAGTACTCGTCATGTAGCTTGCGAAGCTCTGGAAAAGTCGCGATGCATGGACCACACCATACTGCCCAGAAATCCAACAGGACAACTTTGCCTTTGAACTCATCGGTTGACGCTACCTCACCGTTCACCCACTGCATGGGATCAAAGGCGGGAGCTGCCTTACCAATCATTTCAACCTGCTTGCGTGCGCTCTCAATCGTGGACTCCAGTCTTTTGAGGCTCGCTAGTGATGTAGAACCAATCCTCGCGACACCCTCGTTCTCTTCAATCGCTTTTTCAATCGATTTTTTTGCCTCATCGACAATCGCCTGCGCGACCTCCGGCTTCGAACGGGCTACCGAACTTGCCAAAACGCCCATCAAGGAACCATAACCACCGACGACATCCGAGGTGGGCGATTGCTGCATCCAAGAGCTCGCTCGTTCCATAGCTCGCTTCTGAATCGACTCTCTCAGAGTGTCGTCCGTCGAGTACGAATAAAGTCCACCAACCATGTTCATCCAAGTCGATGGAAGCTGTGGAACATCCGGGTTTTTCTCCATGTAGGACTCGAGCTTCGCCAATCCAGAATTCAATAGCTCCATCCCCTGCTGCTCTTTACCCGCTTGCCGGAGTTGGCCGGCTCTCATCCGATGCAGAGAATGCATCGTTTGCAGATAGGGGACGTCAACCTTGCTGGAATCCCAGGAATCGATCAGCTCCATGGCCTTCGCCATGAGAGTTTGTGCTAAATCCGATTTACCCCGTTGCTCTAGGGCCATCGATACAGATGAGATCGCCATGGGAAGGTCTCTGACTTTTCCAGGCGATTGCTTGATGGCCTCGATCGTATCGCCGATATAAGCCTTCGCTTCGGATTCCACGTCCACCTTGGCGTTGCGATCGCGGCTGACAACCGAAAACCACTGCATGCGGAGCATTCGAACCCGATTGGAATCCGTGGAATCTCGCAAAGCACGGATTGCTTCAGCTGCCTCCTCATACTTTTTCTCTTTGATTAAGTCTCCGATCTGTTGTTCGGGAGACTTTTCAACTTTCTTTTCCTCATCGTCTGCGCGAACCAAGTAGGTCGTCCAGCCAATGGATAGAACCATTACTACGAGATTCGAAATGGATTGAATTCCCATGCTCATTCGCTCGTGCCCATTTATGGATCAGCAAGATTGTTTAGGCAAACACCACGCCTGCCTGAGAAACGAATCGATATCATAGAGGAAACTACCCGTTTATCCCACCTAAAATCCTGGCAAACCGGACTGTCAGCGATCTGCCATTTCCGTTTCGGTAACAAAGCAGTATTCGACGGTAGCTTCTCCCGAAAAACCCTCAAATCCCCTACCCGATCACTAGAAAAACTGACACGAATCTCTTGTACGCCCCGTCGCGGGCTAACGCGTAGCCTACCGTTAAAAAATGTTGACGGGTAGGGAGCTTTGGTTTTGGCTAGATGGCCGAGGAACAACTACCCTGCGCTCAAGGGTGAGGTTGCCTGCTCCGGACGCTCATGCGTCGATGATCCAGGGGGATAATCATGGACCATATCATTCATTTTCTAACCAGCAATGCGAGCGGGTTTTGGAAAGGGATTGTGTACAGCGTCGAACACATGAACTTTACCCAATGGTCCATCCTTGGGACGCTTTCGGTCGTGATCGGATTCATGCTATTGCGAACCCAGCGTTTCTAAGGGTTTCAAACCCCTTCGATGCCGCTCACCTCGGCCGACTTATCCGTGACTCGAGTCCGCCATTCCGTCTCTCAAGGCTTGCAGTCCTCTCTTCAGCAATCCCGCGACGGCCATTTCCGACTTGCCCATCTGCTCGGAGATTTCTCTCAAAGAACAACCTTCGAGGTAGCGCAGACGGATCGCCTGACGTTGGGTTTCAGGGATCGTCTCCAGATAGCCTGCGAGTACTGCAGCCGCCTCATCTTTCATCATGCGTTGACTGGGCGTCGATGTTTCCGAAGGAATTACCTCCTCCATTCCCAAGGAACTACCACCAGAATCGGATGTATAGGAGATCCGTTTTTCGAGCCGCGCGGACCTTTTTTGAGTCGCTAAATGCTGCTGATGCGCGGTGTGAACATTGTTCCGTAGTATATTTCGCAACCAGGCGAGGAGCGCCTCGACCGTCTCGCCACGAAAGTCAACAAAATCTCTCGACGCTTCCAGGAACGTCGTCTGAACAATGTCGGTAAAATCCAGCCGACCTCGTAATCGTTCATCGAGGTGCCGCTGCGCTAGAACGTTCAAATAAGGGCGGAAATGTTCCAGCAGTTCTCCCTTTGCGACCTCATCGCCGTTTCGTGCTTTGTGGAGTTTGGCTTGCGAATCAAATAACATGGGAACCATTGTAACAGCCGTCCAGCCCGCCGCCTGATTGATTCGCAGGGGAATTCTGCAGCCCCCAAAATCACTCTCCCGGGCATGGCCTAGACGACAGAGCTTGCAAATTCGACTACCATACAATTTCTACTACGACTGGGAATGAACCCAGTTTTACGAACCCAATCGTTACCAAAGAGCTATGGAAAGTAATCCACAACCCAAACGTCATCCGGAAGGCCTCTACGTCCTGTTCTTCACGGAAATGTGGGAACGTTTCGGATACTATTTGCTGATCGGAATCCTGTTTCTCTATATGACAGACTCCGAGACGGGACTCGGATTATCTCAGCAAAGCGCCAACGATATTTATGGCACTTATATCGCGTTGGTCTATCTGACTCCCTTTGTCGGTGGACTTCTGGCAGATCGTATCTTTGGCTACCGGAAAACCATCATCGCCGGTGGACTCTTGATGGCGGCTGGCTACTTTACGCTCGCGATTCCCGGGCAAACTGCGTTTTTTCTCTCTTTGCTCTTCGTGATTCTAGGCAATGGCCTTTTTAAACCGAATATTTCCACGTTGCTTGGGAATCTTTACAACCAGGAACAGTACCTTTCGCTGAAAGACAAAGGGTATAACATTTTCTACATGGGCATCAACATCGGTGCATTTGTTTGTAATTTTGCTGCAGCGTTTTTACGAAATGCCTACGGATGGGGAGCGGCGTTTGCATCCGCAGGTGCAGGCATGATGATCGGGCTTGTGATCTTCCTGGCGTTACAATCGAAAGTTGCCAAGGCGGATGTGATCAAGCAAGCGAAACCAGAGGACATTTCCCTCTCGAAGATTTTTTCGATCATTTTCATTCCTGCGTTCGTTTTCGCTGCGGGTGGATTTTTCCTCTCCCGAATCACCGGAAGCAATATTTTTGGTTCGGCGACAGCAGACGCGTTCCTGTTCGCATGCGTCCCGGTCGTAGGTTATTACGCCAGTCTCTTCTTTCGCGCGAGCGAGGAAGACCGAGGGCCCATCGGTGCTCTGCTCTACATCTTCCTTGTGGTAATCATTTTTTGGGCAGTGTTCCACCAGAATGGAAACGTACTCACGGCCTGGGCTGAACGGAATACATGGCGGGAAGTTCCGTCATCCATGGTAACGACGGTCGAAGGAATCGGGTTCGCCGAGAAAGTGACTAGCACACCCGGTATCGTTTCTGAAACCGCGGACGGAAAGTCCTCAGTGAAGATTTCAGGTCTGGATAAGGCGAAGGCTGATAGTCTCGCGGCACAATTCGGCGATAAGGCGAAAGTGGATGAAAAAGTAGGGAAGCAAGGGGAGGTTAGCCAGCAGTTGACGCTGTCGTTTTCGAATGAGGCAGAGTCGATCGCCGAGGTCCAGAAATGGATGGATGCCGGTGCGATTACGGTAGCTCAGGCCAAGTACAATGCCTATCTCGAAACACTTCCCAAAGACAAGTGGCCGCAACCCGGCAGCGGTCTATCGCTCGTCAATACCGAACTCTTTCAGTCGCTAAATCCTTTCTTTGTTGTTCTTCTAACACCTCTCGTTGTCGCTTTCTTTTCGTACCTCGCGTCGAGAGGCAAAGAGCCGTCGACCGCAACCAAAATTGCTCTGGGGTTGGCGATCACGGCGGTATCAACGCTCGTCATGATTGCGGCCGTTGCTGCCAGCAACAATGGACAAATGAAGGTATCGGCCGGCTGGCTCGTGATGACCTACGCCGTGATCACCATCGGCGAATTATGCCTTAGCCCGATGGGGCTTTCCCTGGTTTCGAAGCTTAGCCCACCGCGTATCACCGCGTTGATGATGGGTGGATGGTTTTTATCGACCTCGATTGGAAACAAGCTGGCAGGTATTCTGGGGCACCTCGGGGCCGATAGTCCGAACAAGGCGTTGGTCTTCTGGCTCAACTTTGCAGGTGCCGCAGTTTCGTCTGCGTTGCTATTCATCATGGTACGCAAAATCGATGCGATCATGAAAAGTAAGACTGGCGGGAAGTGATACGAGGAATCCATGAACGACAAATCTGCGGCCCCTTTCAAGCCGTTTATCTCAGACGAAGAGAACATTCCTGAACTCACATGGTTCCCCATCCTGATGGGAGCCTTGCTGGGCATCGTTTTCGGAGCTTCTTCGATCTACCTCGTTCTCAAGGTAGGGTTGACCGTCAGCGCCTCCATCCCGGTTGCGGTTTTGTCGATCACTCTCTTTCGATTTATTTCGAAAATAACGGGGAGTCGCCCGACAACGGTTTTGGAAAACAATATTGTCCAAACGACCGGTTCCGCGGGGGAGTCTTTGGCATTCGCTGTCGGACTCATCATGCCCGCGCTTCTTCTGCTCGGCTTCGACATCGATGTGATCCGCGTGATGACGGTCAGTGTCTTCGGTGGTTTGCTGGGGATCCTTTTGATGATCCCTCTCCGGCGGGCTTTCATCGTGGAGCAACA
>JBBAXA010000016.1:64057-86160 GCA_040396935.1 Pirellula sp. | reverse complement strand
AGTCCCCCGGTTGCCAAATCCACCACCTATTCACCTTAGACCTCCCCCATCGGCATCCACTCCATCGAGGGCTCAATTGGGGTCACAGCTCTTTGGGTTAGAAAGCTTACGGACACCCGACGGGTAGCACTCAGTTCCATTCCAAAGCTGTGCCATAGCACATCACTCCAAAAAGCGGTCCATTCCAAAGCTGTGCCATAGCACAGCACTCCAAAGGAAAAAATGAATAGCCGTATCCCCGTCACGCCTCTTCACGGCGATCCATCCCGCTGAGCATCCCCAATCGGTCTGGATCCGTCCGGTCTCAGAGCCTGCGGAAGGCTCTATTCACCTGCGTTCGATTCTAGATAGGCAGGAACTTCCACTCCATCGACAAAGCTCGAAAGGGACTTGCTTCGTTGAGGATGTTGCAACTTCTTTACCGCTTTGCTCTCGATTTGTCGGACACGTTCCCGCGTGACTTGGAAGATCTTTCCGACTTCCTCGAGCGTATACGCATAACCATCCGCTAGACCGTATCGCAATTTGAGGATCTCTCGCTCGCGATAGTTGAGGGTCTGCATGGCCTCTTGAATTTGCTGTTTGAGGGTTTGTTGATTGGTCTCATAGAGAGGGTCGTCATCTCGATAGTCTTCGAGAAACTCTCCAAAGAAACTATCTTCATGATCTCCCACGGGCTGGTCGAGGGATAGAGGCTGTCGCGCCATCTTGATCACGACGCGTGCATCATCGAGCGATAGTCCCGCCCGCTCAGCTGTTTCCTCGACGCTCGGTTCACGTCCGAGTTCCTGGAGAAGATCTCGAGTCACTTGCCGAACTTTACTCATGGTATCGATCATATGCACTGGAACCCGAATGGTTCGGCTTTGATCCGCGATCGCACGGGTGATCGCTTGTCGAATCCACCAAGTTGCATACGTCGAAAACTTAAAACCTCGCTCGTACTCGAACTTGTCGACCGCTCGCATCAATCCTGTATTCCCTTCCTGGATCAAGTCCAGGAAACTCAAACCACGATTTCGGTACTTCTTAGCAATCGATACGACCAATCGAAGATTTCCAGCTGACAATTCTCGCTTTGCGGAATCATACTTGGTTCGATGAAAACCAACACGCTCCACACGCCTCGCGAGGGTCGAGGGTGTTTCGTAGGTGATTCTCATCAAGTACCGAATCTCCTCGTAAAGCTTTTCGATCGGTGTTCCATCGCTTTGACCAGACGATTTCGCTTCTTCGATACGAGATTTCAGCGTTTGCATTTGATCTTGAATCGCGATCAGTTTCTTGAACATCGGCTCGAGTCGATTGGTTCGCAAATTCATCTCTTCGATTAGTCGAACAGCTTTATTGCGTCGGCAAACCAGTCGTTTCCATGCGGCTCTTCGCTCATCCATCGGTTTTGATTTACTGATCGCGGTGTAATAGTCACCATGATTCCTGAGAAGCAGATGGCGAAGCGTTTTGATATTTGGGCCAATTCGTCGCATGATGGCGATTTTTTCGGTCGCGTTGGTAACACTTACTTCGATTGTTCGATCGAGTCGCAGTTTTCCATCGCGTACTTGCTCGAGAAGCTTGGTTGCACCTTGGAGCATGAAGTCGGTTGCGAGCATCCATTGCCGATAGGATGTCCGAGTCATCTCGATCAGGCGAGCCGCTGTGACTTCTTGTTGTCTGGTGAGCAAGGGAATCTCACCCATTTGCATCAAATACATGCGAACTGGGTCTTCGGTTGCATCGACAACTTCACCGTCATCTTCATCGAAGAGAGAGAGATCATCATCGAGAATATCCTCGTCCTCGCCGAGTTCGACGTCGAAAGCGTCCCCCGTCTCAGCCTCTTCTTCCTCTTCCTCTTCATGAATTTCCGCGCCGTAGAGACCGTCGTACGAGCCACCATAGTCGCGATCTTCGTTAACATACGAATAGCCTGATTTGCGTCCGCGAGTTTTAGAGCGGGATTTGGTTCGTCGGGTCATTGCGGTTCTCAACAAGATAGTGACTGAGATGCTTCGTCGGAGCGTCTGGTTCCGTCTTCGATATCTGTTGAGAATGCAGGAGCTGTGCCGAATCCGAATGCCAAAATCGATCTCGAGCGTTCCCCCCAATGAATTCATTGGGGAAATCGCTGTTAATTCGATTTTCAGCGGATTCAAGTGGGTACCACTGTGGTTTTTTAGCAACCGATTACGTTGTTTCTGATCAACATGATGCCCCAATCCAACGCCAAGCGAGCGACTTGGATTCGACATGTGAGGAATCGGATCCGGGTTATGGTCGAAAAGTATCCTATGGTTGGGATACTTTCTGTGGTCGTTATCGCGGTATTTTTACGTACACAATGGGGTGCGTCCGTAACCTGGGGGCTGGGGATTCACCTCGCCATCTGCGCCTTTCTTTTTGCTCACTCTCCGTCGGCTCAGAGGCCTCGTTTTGGCCTGATGGCTTTGACATTCGCCCTCGCGCTCTGCTTTAGCTTCCATCATGGGAATGCACTCGAGCAATCGGAGCGAACCATGGCGAGGTGGAAAGAGAGCAGGGATGCCTGGAGCAAACTGCTCGGAGGGCGTCAATGGCATCCTATCGTTATGCGAGGCACCATTGATCAACCGGTACGTTTGCGTCGCGCCTATCTGAGCTTTGGGACTTCCGCGGCGGATCGGGATCAACCTCCAAAATCGATTTCCGAGCTTGGTTGGCAGTCCTTGACGGTTCTCCGCGTGCAGGAGATCCGTTCGGATGCGGTCTGGAGGCCCTCGACGATGTCGGTGACGCTCACGATCGATGAAAGGACCCGTGATTTACTCCCTGGAGACAACGTCGAGATCCACGCACAATGGCGACTTCCACCTCCGGCGACGAATCCTGGTCAATGGGATATGGCGAATCGCTACGCAGAAATGAACTATGCGGCTCAAGCCAAAGTGGAGAGTATCCATCATGTATCTCGTTGGAAACCAGCAGCGCGATTCCGATTGGATCGAACGATGGCTATCGTCTCCGCGATCGCAATCGAATCGATGGAAAGGAATGTTTCTTTCGGTCAGTCCACTCTTGCCTGCGCACTGATTCTGGGTCAACGCGATATGGCAGCCTGGCGATTGCAAGAAGACCTACTGGCTACCGGCACCATTCATATGCTTTCTATTTCCGGCATGCATATCGAAATGATCGCCGCGGCTCTTATCGTATTCGGCAGCTCGCTGGCGATACGCAAGGAATGGTTACTGGGTGGAGTTTGCGCTGTCATCTGGAGTTATTCTATTCTTTGTGGAGCCAATCCACCCGTTCTACGAGCCGCGATCATGCTCACAGCGGCATTTCTTGCCCGATGCATGGGTTGGCAATATTCGAGCCTGAACAATCTAGCGATCGCCGGGGTCATCCTCGTACTCGCGCGAACCAGCGTCGTTTTTGAAATTGGAACACAACTCTCCTTTATGGCTGTCGCGGTACTTATTGTTTCCGGTGAGAGGTTGTTGAAGCGACCATCCGCTCTTCAATCCTTGATGGCTGCTCGGTCCTCCGTGTGGCGAAAATCGCTTCGGGCGGGACTGGGCTGGTGCATTGAAAATATACGAACTAGTTTTTGGGTGTGGTTTCTCACCGCGCCTCTGGTTTGGACCGGCTTTCACGTCTTGAGCCCGATCGCGATCGTCCTGAATTTGATCCTTTGGATACCGATGCTCATCTCGCTGGTGGCAGGCCTGGGGATGATTCTCTTAGGTTGGTTGCCTGTGATTGGAACCGTCTTGGGATTTCTGTGCGGATTTCAATTGTGGATCGTAGACGAAGTGGTAAAAGCTGCGGAGCGGATCCCATGGGGACATTTCTGGTTGGTCTCCCCACCGATGGTTTGGCTGTATTTGTTCTATGCGATTGGATTGGTGATTGCTTCGCTTTTCGGAACTCGTCTACGATCCGCTCGCAGACGGGTACTTTTCTCGTTACTAGCTTGGTTCCTGTTGGGGCTCACCATCGATCCAATTTTTCGAGCCTACCGACATTCCGGTTTCGCCAAGAAACAAATGACCATTACCTTTCTCGATGTCGGACACGGTTCGCATGTTTGGATCGAAACTCCAGATGGTCAGCTCTGGTGTTACGACGCTGGACGCATGGGTGATCATGAGAGAAGCTACCGTGGTATGGTCGATGCGCTTTGGGCGATGAAGCATTCGGTGATCGATTCGCTGATTCTGTCCCATGCCGACAGCGATCATTTCAACGCCATGGATGGGATCCTCGAACGGTTCACTGTCAGGAGGTTCTTGACGAGTCCGCAGGTACTCGATCATACCGACCCTATGCTGCTGAGCCTGAGAAAGAATCTAGTTCAAAGAGGGGTGAAGGAATTCGCCTGGTTGCGTGGAACGTCCGAAGAACACCCTGGCTGGAGTGTGTTTGTACTCCATCCTCCCGCCAACGATGTGGGGCGGAACGATAATGCGAATAGCCTCTGCATGATGTTCGAGTACGCTGGCAGGAAGGTTTTACTGCCAGGGGATTTAGAGCCACCCGGAACCTCGTATCTGCTGAGCCATCCGTCGACACCGATCGATGTCTTAATGGCACCACACCACGGATCGATTCACTCGCAAGTCGAGAGAATACTCGCCTGGTGCCAGCCTGAACATGTTGTTATCAGCAGTAGCCAAAGGAGCCTCTCTCCGAAATTAGAGGCCTACCTCGAACCAGACAAACGGAATGTCCTGATCACCGGACGAGATGCAGCAATACGTGTCTCGATCCGCGAGGATGCATCCATCGAGCTACTACACTGGAAAAATGGAGCTTGGCAGCCGTTTACCAAGTCTCCGGATAGATAACAAACTCGATCCGTCGGTTTGCTGACCGGCCCGCAGGGGTTTGGTTATCGGCAATGGGGTAATTGCTGCCATGAGCCAATGTGAATAACTGAGTTGTCGGCAATTGATTTCGACGAGTCAAATGGTCCATCACAGCATTGGATTGCGCTGCAGCCAGTTGATGGCTCGTGGTGTAAGTGCCACCGTAGAGTGGAGCGTTGTCCGTATGGCCTTCGATGGCGATTCGCTGTTGCCGATAGTCCGAGGCGATGATCTGGGCGATACGATCCAATGCACCCGATGCCGATGGCGTGAGCTGGGCAGAACCACTCTGGAACAATTGATCCGCTGGTACACGCACGCGGATCACACCACCATCGTCCTCCACAGAAAAACCGAGGTCCCGTAAGGGACTTCCGTTGACACGACCACTCGTATTGGCGGTCAAACGAGCACCCCCACGCTTTTGTTGTGCCGACTCCATACTTTGAAGACGATCTGCGAGACCTTTCAATTGCTGGCTGGATTGCACCTGAGCATAACGCGAGCCGCTAAGCTGATTATTGACTTCAGCAAGCTGCCTCTGCATCAGTTCGGAACGTTCTTTATAGAGCTGCATCTGCTGTTGGGATTGAGCCAACTGGGTCGTCAATTGACGATTGTTGTCGTCGAGCAGCTTGGCGCGTCGCTCCAACTCGGAGAGCTGTGCCGCTACTTGTTGCTGCTGCTCCGGAGGAACCCCAGTCGCGGAGAATCCGGATGGACTAGCGGTCAAATAAGGATTGCTCCGATTGCAGCCCGAACATAGAGGTCCGAGGATCACCAAAAGCAAAGAAAACACAAAGAAGAGAGTCGATTTCGATTGCATCAACTGATTGAATTGGACCGCACACCGATGGAGCCCGTGTTCGAGAACAACACGGTACCGTCGGCTTTTTGTCTCTATAAAAATGCGATCGCAACCCATACAAAAGGCTCATAGCAGATTTACTCGATCCACTACAAGCCTAAGGTATTCAGAACGGACCAAGGATAGGTGCAAAAAAATTGCCCCGCACATGGCGGGGCAATTGATAGCAAACAAACGCAACTAGTTGGCGGAGAGCGGCTGTGACGTGGATGCTGCTCCAGGATCCGTCCCGCCCGTTCCCCTACCAGCTCGTTGAATCTTGGGGTCAGCTGGGCCTTCCGCTTTTGGCGAAATAGGGCCATCGCCTCCGCTGCAACCAACGATTGCGGCCAAGATCAAGCAGGTGGTAAAGCGCTTCATAGTTATTCCTTATACCTAAAAAAATCGAACCGATTAGTTTTCGAGATTGACAACACGACCGTCGGCTACACCGCAGATGTAGACATACGTAGTGTAGTCCATATTAGCGGCAAGACCTCGAACTGAGCCATCACCAAAAGCCATATTGACCTGTCCGCCTGGGTGCAGGCTACCCGGGATACCCCAGCCGAGGCCTTTACCTTGACCGGAGAAATCACAGTTCGGATTGGTACGATCAGGACACATACCGAAGTCCGTGTAGTTGGGAGCATGCCCCCAAGTGTTCATAGCCCAACCATTGTTTGCATTGCCTGTTCCCCAGGACAACCATCCACCCGCAGATTCCATGAACAGAGGAATGTTGCTAGTTCCATCCGACATCGCCCCGATGTTAACACCGCGCGCATTGGGATTTTGGGTCAGTGCCACATTACTCAGAGTCGCTCCGGTGAGAGGCTGCCCATTGGCTCCAACATTGCTGTACTGGAATGGCCCTTCATAACCAGCGGAAGTAACGTAACCGCGGTTGTACTGGTAATTCGTTCGGCCGAGACCATTGATCGCATCAGGGCTGGTCATGCTGTACGTTGGGAAAGAATACATTACAGAGGAAATATTGCCGGACAGGCTTCCTCGATAATGTCGGTCACCAATACCAACGAAGGTCAGCTGATGGATATTTCTAGCGGTGTCCGGGGCTGGTGCAGAGGGGCATAGGAAGGACGGAACTTCAGGCTTTCCTACACCGAATCTGCCCTGAGGAGGTACTGCTGCTCGGGGTACGTTCCAGGCAACTCCGGAAGCCCAGTGCGAGGCGGTGGTACTGAGAGTACCGCCGTTATCATATGCTTGGAACATTGCGTTTTGCTCAATGTACGGAAGCAATTGCCAATGCACGCCGTTGAAGCGGACATCGTTACCTGCCGGCAACCTTCTTCGGGCGCTTTCAAAATTGTGAACGGAAAGTCCTAACTGCTTCAGGTTGTTGCTGCACTGCATACGGCGAGCTGCCTCGCGAGCAGACTGCACAGCTGGCAGGAGCAGTCCGACCAGAATACCGATGATGGCAATAACAACGAGAAGCTCGACGAGGGTAAAGCCCTTCATTCGAGGCACAACACTCTTCCTCATATCTGAAACCCTTCAAAACAAAATGAAAACAACGAAAATCGTGCGGGAGCACGACGTTTGAGGCAATGGGAGGCCTGACGTGAGCGTCCTTTCCCAAGTCATTGCAAAGGGGGCAACCAGTTGGCTGGTCAACACTTGTGTGTGAGTGTTAACTGAACTAATAAAGACCGTATCGAGTGTTTTGTCAACGGTCTTTATTTTCACAGTAGAACGGTCTCTAAACCCGCCAAACGTTGGAGCTAAATCACTCCGCGATAAATCTCCAAGAATTTAGCGAGAATTTTAGAAAAACTGCGTCGTTCGGGCCTCGAGCGTACCTGATAAATTTCTTAAATTTTTCCTCAAAATTATTCGAGCTGATAATTAGGAGTATTGTCCCAGCGGGATCCGGTACCGATCGGGAAAACTTTTCGGGAGGCTGGATTTCAAAGAGCTCAGCCTTGTTCGTCAGTTGCCTTGGAGAGAGTAGGAAAGTGCCAGGCACGAAGAGCCTTCCCCGAATGGCCTTCCCGTGAGCTTGCCTCAGGCGAGGCAACAACTGACAGCTACATCCTGGATGGTGACTAGCAGACAAGTGCCAGGCACGAATGGCACTGAGCGAAGTGCCCCCACGGCATAAAGCGTAGTGACTTCGCAGGCCCGAATGGGCCGACAGTTCGACTGCCGGGGCGACGAAGTCCCCCGGTCGCCAGATCCCCACTCTTCCTCAGGCCCGAATGGGCCGGCAGGAGTAGACAAGTACCTAGCACACATAGCCTTCCCCTAAGCTTGCCTCAGGGAAGGCAACAAATGACAGCTACATGCTGTATGCGTCAATTTTGGCTGCCAATCTTTGGCTCCCCTGGCATGAAGCCAGAGCGGCCTGATGCAGATGCTAAGAGAGATATCCTTTCGCTCCGACAGTAACAGCCAATCATGGGTTCCCCCGGGCATGAAGCCGGGGGCCCAGATCCGCTTAAGCCTATCTGCTCTCACGCCTTCCCCTGCAAGGCCAGGCAATCGCCTGGCACGAACGATCCGTCGATGCAACGGTTTATCGTCCAGGCAGTCCCGGAACACCGCTCATTTGCTGAGTCTCCTTGCCGTTGGGCATGCCCATAGCAGGCCCACCAGAGTCACCGCTACGTCCCTTGGGAATCTCGGGTGCATCGGGAGGGCTTTCTACTTGTTTTTCTGTGCATCCAAAGATCAATAAGGAACCCAGGACGAGAAATGTTGGCCAGCTTTTCATTTTGTCGACTCCTTAATCTTGAACCATGGCGACTTCACCCCCGGCGCGGGTTGCAAGCTGCTCGAGAACGTTTTGGGATGATGTCACTTGCTTGCCGGACATCGAGTAACTCATGAACCTGACACTTCCGTCTGCGAGTGCCCAGTTGGCTCCCCCGGCGTGAGAGCTCCAAAAATGGTAGCGGTGCAAATCATTTGGATCATTTTGCGACCCTTGTCGAAACCAATCGCCAGCGACATTTGGATTGCCGGGACGTTCGTGCACACCCAGCACCACATCACAAGCACCGAAGTAGGGAGGGTCGCCAGAGCCCGCCCATTGCCAGCCGTATTCGAGGGTCAACGAGGTCGGTCGCTCTCCGATCATGACTGTGTTGCTGGTGCCGTCGGAGACGTCGCCCATACGAACTCCAGAGTTGATAAACACCATCCCGTCTTGGCCACCGCGTGGAACGACATTGGTTCCGCTCCCAGGCTCTCTGAACTGATGCGTACCAGAAACAGCTAAATACTGAGTCAGCGCCGCGCGATGTCGGGAGTTTGATGAATCGACCCAAGGGTCGCCACCGCGTGAAGCAGAGGGACAAATGAATGTCGGACTCTTCATACTGATGAGACTGTAGTCGCTGCCTGTAAGGCTGGCGCGATAGACTCCATTTTGGTTCTGCCACCAGGGCCAACTGTCCCCTCCCCTCGCACCATCAAGTGTTGCGATGTTGTAGAGATTCCCAAACTCGATAAAGGGTGCAATTCGCATGGCCCAACTCCAGAACGGCCCCTCTTTGGGATACTGCGTTCCGGATGCTAATCGAGCGTAGCCACCTGGTGCTTCGGGCCGTCCATAATTCGTGTACCACGGCGCACCAGACGCCGATTTTCCAAGCTGGTGAGCTGATGGAAATCGACGGAAAGTATCATGAAAATTATGCATCCCCAACGCGAGCTGCTTGAGGTTATTGACGCACTGAATTCTGCGTGCAGCCTCCCGTGCTGCTTGAACCGCTGGCAGCAACAGTCCAACCAAGATTCCGATGATGGCAATGACGACCAACAACTCGACGAGGGTGAATCCCCGCGATCGAGACATAACAACCCGCTTCATAAATCACCTCTTGATAACAAACCTAAAAAAAGAAACAGCGTACGATCGCTGATAGAGAGAGGATTGAGAGGTAGGCCAAACTAAGTAGAGTCCGTAAATCCTCACGGACATGCTATTGAATGGTCTCGTCGATTCAGCTGCAAAAGGTTAACGGAAGAAGAGTGCTACGTCAACTTTTTTGCGTTAAATAGGAAACATACTCATTCCCAGTAATGCAAATTCTTCAATGTCTTTAAACGATTTCATATGCATAAACTATGCATCACTTTATTACCTCCCATGATTTCCCAAGCACTAACGAAGTTTTTGATAGATACCAAGCGTCAAACTGAAATCTCTTAGGACTAAGAAATCGCCTCCGTTTGAACTGCTCGTATTCACTCCCTGAAAGGCCGAGTCCTAGAATCTCTGACGCGAATAGGGGATACATGCCGTAACGCAAATCGGATCGGAAGCTTTTTGATGTTGATGATCGAAGAGAGGCCGACTCTGAGCGCTAACTCAAAAATGAGTACTTAAGACAGACTGGCTCTAATCAAACACCTACCTCAGTGATGAGACTGGCGATTTTTTCTCAATCCCCTGCGCCCGACAGCATGACGCAACGCTTTGACAGTCACGGATAGGGTTGAATGGCGATCAAGTTCTTTGTGCAGAGTCGCCCCAGTCGTACCACATCCTCGATCGAGTGGCACCTTCATGAGTCTTCCACGATCTTGCTGAGCGGACATGGATGCCAAAACCAAAATGCAACCCATTTGAGTTGCTATCCAACGTCATGGACATCTTTGATCATTGTTTGGTTGGTACAGATTTTTGGCTGACTCATCATCGAGGCCGATCGGGATCAGAGGTGGGGCAGGAATCCATCGCCCCTGACACCAGATTCCCGGCGCAATATCGATATTGTTTCTAGCGGTGCAGCGCGAGCTGCCCGGTACATTTTTACCTACCGCTCGCTACAGCACACTCAACATAGGCTTAGGTCTCCCAACCCATGCGTTCAGCACAACACGCCCATCGCAAAGCTCTCGACGCGCCACCCAAAGTACTTGCGACAGCATACCCAATGTACTTGTTTCAGCATACCCGATGCATGTGCTACAACAAAATCATCGAGGTGGTTTCTCCATCAGGGATGCTGTTTCCAAGTCATCGATTTAGCAACTCAATCAGGCAATGATTTATCCGAGCAAAGACTTGCCATCTAGCAAAGTGAACGCAATATGTCGCGAATCCAACCAGCCGATCTCTCGAATCCCTTTAAGAATTGGGGAACGAATTAAAAACAAAAAGGTGCACCCCAGAACTCTTATCGGCTCATCCGAGTTATTTGCATGCACTCCGTCATCACCTCGTACGGAACCCATGCATCGATCCTGTTCTAGATCATGTAACAACCAATCCGTTGTAGTCTTTAGATCATCTCAAAGAAAAGCACTTGATGACTTTGTCGTTTCGAACAAAGATCTCATTTCTTGAGTAGGCTGGGTAGGCCCATACTACTTTTCTACCGAAACACTCGTTCGTGGGCTCAATCAGCTTCAGACGCGATTTTTCTCGATAACCTTCAGGTGTGAGGTCCGCCATAATTAGATCACCATTTTCGCTGAACATCGAATAACCGTCTTTCGCCTTGCTTAGGAAAACAGTCCCGTGCCTTGCTGGTCGCTCGGAGTCTGTAATCGGCTTGCTGGTCTCCCACAATCGAGCACCATTCTCGGAATCGACACACATGAGGGTACCTGCATCGCAGTCACAACCATAAAGGTATTTTCCATCAAAAACCGGCGTGCTGTTCGAGCAGTAGACCGACATTTTTGGTTTCCCTGTCCAGAGCTTTTTGACTCCTTGTGCATCGCGCTGCAATTCGAACAAACCGGAAACTTGCCCTATCCCCGATGCGTAGAGCCGATTTCCGCTGATAACCGGGGCCATGATGGACATTTCGAATCGCGGACTCAGCGGTGTCGACCACAACTCATTGCCCGTCTTTAGCTCCAAAGATCTCAGGGCATCTGCGTCCCAAACAATCAACTGTCGAGTTCCCTCAACCTCGATCCACATCGGTGGTGAGTAGCCGATGTTCGACGCAGAACCCGACCGCCACTGCTCTACACCCGTGTCCGCATTCAGGGAGACGTAAGTGCTCCCCTTCCCGCCGGCCAACACGATCAACTGATCGCCGACGACCAGGGGAGGCGAGGCGTAGCCCCACATCGGCGTTTCGGTCTTGTAGTCGGCACGAAGATTTTTCTGCCAAACGATCTGTCCACTCGATACATCGAAGCAAATCAAATGTCCCTCGGCGCCCAACGTGTAGATTCGATTGTTCGCGATCGTCGGAGTTGCTCGAGGTCCTGCACCGTAAGAAACTTGATAGTCAACCGCATAGTCGTGTTTCCAAATCAATTTGCCAGTCGAGCGATCCAAACACAGAACTCGTTCCCGGCCGCTGAGCTTGTCTCGACCTCCTGGGTTGTTAGTTATCTGTCCGGACTCGATCTGAAAGTCGGTGACAACAACCCGCTGGCCAATCACGGCTGGTCCGGAGTATCCATAAGCGATCGGCGTTTGCCAGAATTCTTTGACCTTAGTCAGATCGAGATTGGTTGAGAAATCCGGATCAGAAATCCGTCCATCCCGATTTGGGCCATTCCATTGAGGCCAATCAAAGGCGAGGCTGATCTCCAAGTTTGCGAGCGAGATCCAGGCAAAAATGGGAAGCAACAGTGCAAGTCGGAATTGCATGGCGAACTCCTTCAGTGTGAGAAACATCCCTTCCATTCTCGATCCCCAAAACGTACCGAATCCCGATTGGAGGAGAATCCCTTCTCGCGTTGGCGAATTGCTTGAGAGTCGGTAAATTCTACACAATGGATAGGGTCCGCGGGACTTGCCGCCAAACGATGGAATACTCTTGGAGTCTTTTGGCAGAACGCCAGACACGTAAGGAAAACTTGTATGAAGACGGACGAATTGCGGGAAAAGTACCTCAGTTTCTTCCAATCGAAAGGACATCATCGGCAAGCGAGCGATGTATTGGTTCCCACATGGGATCCCTCCGTTTTGTTTACTCCAGCGGGGATGAATCAATTCAAGGACCATTTCCTCGGAAAGGTCAAACTGGAGTTCACTCGAGCTACAACTTGCCAAAAATGTCTCCGAACGGGTGACATCGATAATGTGGGTCGGACGGCGTACCACCACACTTTTTTTGAAATGCTCGGCAATTTCAGTTTCGGTGACTATTTCAAGAATGAGGCGATCGCATGGGCTTGGGAGTTCCTTACGGACAAAAAGTGGCTCGGCCTGGATCCGAATCGTCTGAGTGTCACCGTCTACAAAGACGACGATGAAGCGGCGAATCTATGGCATGAGAAAATAGGACTCCCTTTTAGTCGAATCGCGCGGATGGATGAAGACGAGAACTTCTGGCCTGCTTCGGCACCGAGCCAGGGTCCCGACGGCGTTTGCGGGCCATGCAGCGAAATTTATTTTCAACTCGAAAACGGGAAATCTGTGGAGATCTGGAATTTGGTCTTCACGCAGTTCAATCGTGTGGGAGATCCGCCGAACAATCTTCGTCCTCTCCCATCGAAGAATATCGATACGGGTATGGGCATGGAAAGAACGGCCAGCGTTCTGCAAAACGTTCCGACCAATTTCCATATCGATATCTTGTTCCCCATCGTGCAGGCGGCTGCTGAGGTTGTCGGGCAGAAGTATGCGTACGAAAGCGACAACGGTCGTCGACTACGTCGAATCACAGACCACGTGAGGGCGTGCACATTCGCCATCCATGAAAACGTTTATCCAGGGCCAAAAAAGGCCCGCTACGTGATCAAGCGGTTATTGCGAAGAGCGGTACTCGATGGACACCAAATGGGAATGCGTCAGCCCTTTTTGTATCAGTTGGTACCCGTCGTCGCGGACATGATGAAGGCGGTCTATCCCGAACTGTTGTCGACGACCGAGCGGGTCGCGCAAGTGATGAAGCGTGAGGAATCCGATTTCTTCGCGACCATCGACTCTGGTCTCGAGCGAATCCACCGGGTATTCACCGACATGCAATCCTCCGGCCGAGTCCTGGTGGATGGGCGCGAAGCCGCTTCGCTCTATCAGACCCACGGCGTCCCCCCTGAGATGTTTCAGCAGATTGCTGCCGAGAAGAATTTTACGTTCGATTGGGATGGCTACCGAAAAGCCATGGCGGAGCATGGAGAGATCAGTGGCGGTGAACAGGTCGAAGTCTTTGAAACAGGTCCGATTGAAACGCTCAAGGAGGCTCTGCAACACTGCGATTTTGTCGGCTACGACGCGAATACATGCGAGGCCCAAATCAAAGGTATCATCGTCGGAAAACCTAAGGACGATCGACTCGCCTCCTCGGTCAAGCCGGAGGATCATGACTTTGTGCGCATCGTGCTAGACCAAACACCCTTTTATGGCGAAAGCGGTGGCCAGGTTGGAGACACAGGTTTCATTCGCAATCCCAAAGGGCACTTTGTCGTGAGCGACACTCAGAGAAGTGGAGAATTGATTATCCACATCGGGAAGATGGTTTCCGGTGAGCTCAAGGAGGGGGACTCCGTTACGGCGACGGTCGACACGGAGCGACGCGATGCGATCAAACGAGCCCACAGCGCGACGCACGTCTTGCATCATTCCCTGCAGTCTCATGTCGGTCGACATGCACAGCAACAAGGTAGCAAGGTGGATGCCGATTGGCTCCGTTTCGATTTCTCAAATCAGGAACCCCTCAGCGACGAGTTGCTGCTCCAGGTGGAAGCGACCTCCAATCAGCGCATCGGAGAGTCGGCACCCATCGATTGGAAGCTCGTTCCGTTGGGCACCGCGAGGGAAGCCGGAGCGATGATGCTCTTTGGAGAAAAATATCCCGATCCGGTACGGATGGTCAGCATGGGGACGTTTTCTAAAGAGCTGTGCGGCGGGACTCACGCATCGAACACCAGTGATATCCAAACCCTAGAGATCCTAGCGGAGGAAAGTGTTTCTTCAGGGACACGGCGAATCACCGCACTGACCGGGGCGAAAGCGCTCCAGTATCGCAACAATCTGGAGCACTTAGCACATGAAGCCTCGAAGGCTCTGGGTTGTTCGCTGGCTCAAATTGGAAACACGACCAACGAATTGGTGGCAGCCGTTCGGAAGCTAAAGAAGATCGCCACTGGGACCGGAAACGAAACCGTTCCGGCCCCGATAGGAGGTAGCGCTACGTCCCCTGGCACATGCGATTACCGAGCACTGCGCACCTCGTTCCGACAAGCCGCAAGAACGCTGAACGTCGGCTTTGAGGAGGTTCCGGCCCGATTGAAGTCTCTACTCGAGGAACAAGAACAACTTCTCCATCAAATCAAAAATCTATCGTCCAGTAGCGGGAATATCAGCGCCGACCAGTTGCTGGAACAGGCTCTCGAGGTTTCCGGCACGAGACTGATCGTCGCCGAAACACCCAACGCAAACGCGGGGATGATGAGGCAGTGGATTGATCAACTACGGAAGAAATCCTCCGAGCCAGTCGCAGTCCTCCTCGCCAATTGTTCCGAGGACAAGGTGACTTTGATTGCTGGAATCAGTCAATCCCTGGTCGACCGCGGCCTGAGCGCCGGTAAATGGATCACTCCTGTAGCCCAAGCGGTCGGTGGTGGCGGCGGCGGAAAACCGGATCTAGCCCAGGCGGGTGGGAAGATCCCATCGAAATTACCTGAGGCTTTACAGATCGCCAAGGATACATGGACGACCATGCTCGCATGATTTTCCCAACAGGATATCGGTGGCTTATGTGTGTTGCATACGCGGTCGATTGAGGGCATCTCGGGAGCTAGACGATTCGAAAAACCCAGCAGATCGGTGTTCGAACCGGCCTCATCGGCCTATTGCTTGAAGGTTTTGCTATGCGCAGGCTTTATCTGGCGACTGAGATCTGAACGTCGACCTGGAGCTGTAGACGTTTAGCGGCCAAAGGAATATTTTCCTCTGCGATTTCGATCCAAACACCTACCGATCTGAAATCGGTACGAGCCATGGGATTCGGAGAGCGCATTTGGGAGGCTCCGACGATGCGGTCGATTCGTGATACTCTGCCGGTGAGATCCGTTTCCAGCGCAGCCGATTTCATCCTGGCTGGATCCCCCAATTGGATTCGTCCCACATCCGCCTCGTAGACCTCCGCCATGCAGACTATTCTCGAAAGATCTGCTATTTCCAGCACAGGAAGCGTCGACGTTCTCTCGCCTACTTCCGTAACGACATTCAGAATGGTTGCGTCGTAGGGGGCTCGAATCGAGGATTCGAGCCATTGGAGCTTCAGCAGTTCAATCGACTTCGAAAGGGATTCGAGGGGTGAATTGGCTAATGCCGAGCTATGAGCCTCTTGTGATGCCACCAACGATTCCTCGGCTTGTTTTAGTTGAAGGGATGCTTGTTTTGATCCATTCTCTGCAGTCAGCTGTGACTGCTCTGCAGTTGCTGAGAGTTTTTCGACTTCCAATTCCTTCGATTCGACTTCCAAACGTCCGATGGCTGCACGCGTCAGTGGATCTTCTCGCAATCGCTTCATGGCTTCCACCTGCTTGCGCAACCGGTCGATCTGCTGCTCGTTCAGGTTGGCCAGTCGTTGCTGCGATTGAGCGATCTCGATAGACTGCTCTGCGGCAGCGACACGAGACTTTGCCATACTGACGGCGAGTGCTAGCTCCCTCAGTTTGACTTCGTGGAGCGATTTGGCCTCCGCGTATTTCAGCTCCGCGGCCTCCAGTTCCAGCTTTTTGGCGGTTTGGCTTTTCAGGACGGCCAACACTTGATCGTTGACGACGCGATCACCGGGTTTTACGAGGATCGAGTCCACTCGATCGCCGGGTAGGGCGCTAAGACGGGCGATGCCGCGCGCGGGCATGAGTTTGCCCTGCGAGTTCACTTGGCGAACGATCTGGGTAGGGGTGCTCGCAGGTACAGAATCCGCGGACACCACCTCCGCTATAATCGCCAAAGGCGTGCAGGTCATAAACCCGCTTTCGCAACCTGGCACCGCGCAGGCGCAGGAGGCGGTAATCCAGAAAATTGTTTTTCTACTCCAACCCATGATACCGACTCTCATCCACAATGCGCTTTGGATCGACCGACGCAATCTACCCCTGATAGATTACACTCTTCCGAACCCTCGAGCCTACCAAGATTACCAATTTGCCAAAGGGTTTCGGCGATGCATTGTCAAACTGTAGGAGTGCGATAGGAAAAACATGTTGTCAGGCACTTCGCAGCGTGCGACTCTCTTTGATCCTCAGACCCGGACCCGTATCGCGCACGGAGAACAACCCTCGATACGTGCGGAGGGGTTGCAGCATTATTTTGGAGAAGGAGAGCTCCGAAAACAGATCCTATTCGATAACAATCTCACGGTTTACCCAGGCGAAATCATCATCATGACGGGGCCGAGCGGCTCCGGGAAAACAACCTTGTTGACTTTGATCGGCGCGCTCCGAACCGTTCAAGAGGGCAGGCTCTCCGTTCTGGGTCATGAACTCAAAGGAGCGACGGCCGCCCATTTGAAGGAATTCCGTCGCGAGATCGGCTTCATTTTCCAGGCCCACAACCTGTTCGAGTCGCTCACAGCCACCCAAAATGTCCGAATGTCGCTCGAGCTGACCCATCCCAAGCTATCCAGCCGAGAATTGAATGCACGGGCACAAGCGATGCTTCAGCAGGTAGGGCTGGAACACCGGATCCATCATAAACCCAAGCAGTTGTCCGGAGGGCAAAAGCAACGCGTGGCGATTGCCCGCGGCTTGGCCCATAGCCCCAAGCTCGTTTTAGCCGACGAGCCTACCGCGGCTCTGGATGAGCAGAGCGGGCGAATGGTCGTCGAACTGCTCCAGCGTATGGCGTCTGAAAACAAAGCCACGATCCTTATCGTGACACACGACAACCGTATTCTCGACGTTGCGGACAGGATCGTAACCTTGGTCGACGGTCGCATTCGAAGCGATGCGTTGATGAAAGAGGCGGCGATTCTCACGCAGATGATCGCCAAGTGTAGTGTTTTCCAACGAGTGACCCCCAGAACGCTCACGCGAATCGCGGACGAGATGACTGTAGAATGGGTCCCTGTAGGAACTCAGATCATCCAGGAGAATGAGCCCGGGGATCGTTTCTTTCTGATACGTCAGGGGTCCGTCGTCGTGAAACGAGGTTCGCCGGAAACCGAAGTTGCCCAACTTCACACAGGCGATTTCTTCGGCGAAGCCGCATTGATCACGGGGCAGCCACGAAACGCAAGCGTTTACGCGGCTGAGGATTCCCTCGTATGCTCTCTGAGCAAAGCGAGTTTCCAAGCGGCCATGGACGAATCAGCGACGCATGATAACGAAATCCGAAATGCTTATTTCGATCGGAAATAAACTCCGTGTATGGAGTTGGGAAAATCCACGTTTTGCCAATGAAAATTGTTTGCTAAGATCTCAGCTTCGATTTCACAGCTTCTTTGCGGCGAGGTTCTGTAGGTATGTTAGATAGTACTTGGGTGCAATGGTTGGTTCTTAACCCACTGGCGGCAGTTGAGCTCTCGGCATCAGGCAAAACGGGCCTCATCATCGCACTGGTTCTTTACTTCGTCGGTTTGCTGATTGTGAGTCTCTATGCCTCGAGGTACGTTCAAACCGAACAAGACTTTCTCGTCGCGGGGAGACGGCTCCCATTGCATCTTTCATGGGGAGCCCTGATGGCAACCTGGTTTGGATCCTCAGCCATCATGGGTGCAACGCGAAACTCGTACGAGAGCGGTGTGGGTGGAACGGTGCTCGATCCGTTCGCATGTTCGGCAACATTGCTTTTCACCGGGATTGTCTTCGCAGCCCCCTTGTGGCGAATGCAATTGTTCACGATGGCGGATTTCTATTTGAAGAAATATGGATCGACCGCCGAGTTCATCGCATGCTTGATTCAAGTCCCAACCTTTTTCTGTTGGATCGGTGCGCAGTACGTGTCTCTGGCCGCGCTTGGCGAAACCTATTTCGGATGGAGTCCACTGCCGGTGATTCTGGTTTCCGCAGTCATCATCTTGTCCTACACGCTGGTGGGAGGGATGTGGTCTGTGACCCTCACAGACGCGATTCAGATCCTGGTCGCCATCGTGGGGCTCGTCGCGCTCGGGTATGCAGTGTCGAGCACGATCGGCAATGGGAATCCGGTCGCGGGAGTTCAGAGCGTTCTTTCCAACGCCGGACCTGAGCGACTTTCATTCTTCTCCTCATCCCATCCCTATGCCATCATGGCTGTCGTCGGGACTTTCCTTACAGGGCTATTGGGAAATGTTCCCGGTCAGGATTTGCAGCAACGGATCTTTTCATCGAAAGATGAAAAGACCGCAACGTTGACCTGCATCCTCAGCGGAATCCTTTACCTGGTGTTTGGACTCATCCCTGTGTTCCTAGGCTTGGCAGCCAGTCAGCATATGGCGAGTAAGATCACCGAAGGGGATGTTGAGGGAGACCGCATTCTCCCTATCCTGGCTGGAGAGTATCTCGGCGAGGTCATGGTGATCGTCTTTATCATCGCGGTTATCGCGATTGTCGTTTCAGTCGCAACCAGCGCGTCGATTTCGCAAGCAGCGATTTTGGCTAGCAACGTGATTGGTCGCTGGAGGACAACAGACCAAGGACACTTGGCCTTGGATCGCTTTTGCATTCTGATCGTGACTGCGGGGAGTGTCGCCGTCGCACTGGCTGGCGAGTCGATCATGGGATTGCTGGATATTCAGCTTTCCTTGGCGATGTGTACGTTGTTTGTACCGCTCAGTATGGGCGTGCTCGGCAAACCACTCGGGCCGATGAGCGGCTATCTGCCTATGATCGTGGGTGGGTTTGTCTGGTTAGCACGCGAGGGATTTCACCGCTTCGTTTTTCCAGAGAGCACTTTTGAGCGATTGGTGAGCGAGCAACCGGAAAAATATGCGAGCATGGTTTACCCTCACTTTGTTCATGATCAGATGAACGGGGCCTTTCTTCAGGATTTGGCCTACGCCTATTCCTTTGTACCATCCGACGTCCAGGGCTTGATCGCTAGCTTCGGTGCTTATCTGGTCGCGCAGCAACTCATTCGAATGAAGCTCGCCTCCTCGCACGATCCAGTCAGTGATATGGCTGAGCTCAATCCATTACCCGAACCGCATGCGGCTACCGAGTGAATCCGATCATGGTAAACCCATGCGACGGATGGCTGTGGGTTTGCCCCATCCTCTCGCAGGAATGCAGATCGAACGTCTACATTTTCCTAGAGGAAATTGACGTCAACGCAACTGCAATCCCCACGAAACCGCAATCGAACGCGTGCGCGTCGAATCTTTCGACCACAGGCTGGGTTTTTGCATGGTGAGGATTTTCCAGGGAGATTACAGCTCGATATCAAAGGCGCCTTCGAGCGAGTTGACGAGCCGGGTTCCTGGCTGTTTCCAACGGTTTACCAGCTCCCAAATGGATGCCGATAAAGCATCGCAGTAGATCGAGCCATGCGAGGGAACTGCATGCACGACAGCCCGAAGCCCTGCAAGTTCCGACAGGCGCATCGCTGGATCGACTCCCTTTGGAATCGCATCTTTCGGAATGATTAAGCGGTCCAGTCGTGGAGCGCACGCGCCAAAAAGAGCGCAGGACGCCAGGTCCAAGTGAATCAGGATGGCTGTCAGGATAGGATTTCCTAAAAGAGCCGCGACTCGGGAGGTATCGTCTTCGCAACCGGTGTCGACAATTCGACCGTTGAAACCTGCCTCCCCGTGGCTCGCCATTCCGAAATCGATGTTGCGCAACCTGAGTTGAGCCGACAATTGATCCAGCAAAGTGGCGGAGGTCGCGGATTGCACAATACCGACAATCTTGATTCTGCTCGGCGCATTATTGGGAAAAAGCATATCGACGATGGCATCCCCCACCTTCTGCGGCTTGCCAAACAGTGGAGAAACATGGGGTGACAGCGATGGTCCTGCATTCACCTCGACCACCGCCCCTCTCTGGGATTCGAGCGGCTTGGAAATGTCGGTAGCAAGGATGTCGAGTCCTGCAATATCGAGCCCGACAACCCGCGCAGCGAGCACCGCTTGCTCAACAAGCTGCGGATGGACTTCATCGGTGCAGTCTGTAGTTAAGTCGCCAACGCGACTGACCAGGACCAGCTGACCTGCCATAGGGATCGAGTCGAAATTCAAATTCTGCTTTTTCAATTCGATCCTTGCAGCTCCATCAAGCTTCACGACTGCAAGAGGGTCGGTATAGGCTTCGCCTCGCCGCGGATCGCTGTTGAGTTCGTTGACCAACTCCTCGACGGTCCGTTTTCCGTCCCCCGTGACCGTATCAAAATGCCCGCGAGACGCGGCGACCATTCGGTCGCCTACCACCAACAATCGGTGATGGTATCCATAAGCGAATTGCTCTACCATGACCTCGTTCGTCTGCCCATCTTTGATTGCCCATTCGTAGGCTTTGAGAATTTCTTCTCGATCGTAGAGTTCAATCGAGATGCCTCGTTGATGGTTTGCATTCACAGGCTTGACAACCACAGGGAACCCAATTTCATTTGCCGCTTTCCATGCATCCTCCGCATCGGTCACCTGTCGACCGTGAGGAACCGGAATACCGACCTGCCTCAAAAGTCGTTTGGTCAGATGCTTATCGCTGGCAATTGCCTCAGCGATCGCGCTGGTCGCATCGGTTTCGGCAGTCCAAATCCGTCGTTGGTATTTTCCCTCTCCAAGCTGCACGAGCGAACCGCGGTTCAATCGGGTGTAGGGAATATCGCGACGTCGAGCCGCTCGCAGGATCGCCCTAGAACTAGGCCCTAATCGCACGTCGTCCGCATAGTCAAATAGCTCTCGGAACTTCGTGGTCAGGGGAAATTCCCTCGATTCCTCGTGGTGTTGCAACACCTCCAGCGCTAACTCGTAGCATCGTTGGCTGAGCTCCTGTTCCTCCATCTCCATTGCCACTACGCTCATCAAGCGATTCTGATCCATGCGTTGCTCGCGATCGGTCCCGACATCACGAGTTGGCACACCAGCCATGGCAGAGAACCATCGCGCGAGCGCTAAAGTCGCTTCACCATGGCAGCAGGATTTCGAAAGCCGATCGGCCAGCGCGTCCGCGTTCGCGATACTCTGTGGATGCGTCGTCGTAAAGCTTCGACTATCCAGGAATTGTCGAAGGCGTTCTGCAACCAAGGCGATGTTTGCGACACCCTCTGCCGCGATCACATCGGGGTAATGAAACTCCAGCATCGGCACAGGAGCCCAGCGATTCGGTCCCAAGAGGGTCACAAAGCGATAGTCAAACATCGAATGGAATGGGACGAGGAAAGGGTCGATGAAAAGAGGTAGTTTACCTCTCCCGAAGAAATCCGTGAGGCCACTTGAGGCGAACGTCGTTTGCCGACGCAGCACCTAACGAGCGAATAGAAATCGTTTTGGCCGTAACGTCCGCACAGTTCCCGCTTTGGATTCCACTCCCGCTTTGGATTCCACTCCCGCTTTGGATTCCACTCCCGCTTTGGATTCCAC
>JBBAXA010000016.1:62848-63957 GCA_040396935.1 Pirellula sp. | reverse complement strand
CTCCCGCTTTGGATTCCACTCCCGCTTTGGATTCCACTCCCGCTTTGGATTCCACAAAACGGAACCCGTCACATGAGGAACTTTCTACCGGTCATCGGAGATTTTGATCGATAGGGAAAGATGCTCTTTTCTCCGTTCATGGAGACGCAACCAACCCGACTCACCATCTACCTCGGTTCAAAGCGAATACCATGGTTTTGGCTCACTGATGACGTCTCGACCTCTCGGTTTAGCATTCTCGGCATTTTGGAAATTGGCTTGGTCCCCGATACCAGGAATAAACTAGAAGGATCTTCATCCTCAGCCGTTGTGATTCGTAGCCTTCTCTCGACTCCATTCGCAGAAGTCCGCGCGACATGATCCTCCTCATCGATCGTGGTAGGATTCCAACGAGGTGCCGTTTCAATTCCATCGGGAGCTCGGAGCCCGTTTGCTTTGGTTTTGGCGTCTTCGTTTGGAAGCGTCCGTGGGGCCGCCATGCTGTTTTGGTTGCTGAGCACCTGGTCGAGCAAGTTTTTTGCGTTGCCAGTTTCCGAGCTCGAACTAGCTGCATTCCCTAGACTCGGCGGCGCGATATCGTCGTTGGTAAAGTCCGTCGATGGACGCTTGAATTGATTTCCAAGTACCGCTGGTCCATCGTTTCTTACGAGCTGGTCGGGCGAAGGCTGTAGAATCGACGCGGAACTACCCAGGGAGGGTTGCCGATTGGCCTCAGGATCGCGTTGTAGCGATGAATCGACACTCCCAGGGGGATAGATCCCGCCGGGAGGTAGAACACCTCCTGAGGGCGCCAATACACCGCCTGAGGGCGGGAAAGCACTCGGTGTGGAAGTCCCGAGAGCGGGCCCCAACGTTCCGCTCGAGGGGGATGGAACCGGCGAGTAGGTCGGCGGACCGACGGGTGTTACGGAGGTCGCACCTGGAATCTGGGGGACCATGGTACTGTTCGGAATCTGAGGGCCCATGGTAGTCATCGGAGGCTGGGGAACCATCGTCGTCGTTGGAAGCTGAGGTACTGACGACGACATCGGTGTCGGGCAATACGTTCCATTGCACGTTGGAGCTCCTGCAACCGATGGAGGTGCGAAGCCAGGCACCGCACTGGGCAT
>JBBAXA010000016.1:53157-62748 GCA_040396935.1 Pirellula sp. | reverse complement strand
GCTGCACTGGGCATCGGATAACCAGGCACGACCGGAGCGGTCTGGACCGGCGTCGGTGGCAGATAGCTGGATACGGTCGGCGAGTAGCTGACTCCCGGGACAGGCGCCGCCGACGCGGAAGGGACCCAATGATTGGCTGGGGCGACCGAAGTCACCGGTGCGAAGCTCGTCGGTACCTGCCCATAGGAACTGGTGTATGGAACCGATGGCACAAAAGGAGCGGGAGAATAGGGAATCGTAGGAGCGCCCGACGGGTTTGGAAGCGGTGTAGGAATCGTGGATATGGGGAGCGAACTCGGCGGCATGCCCATCGATGAACCCGAAACACCATAGGCGACTGCGGGTGCAACAGGCGATCCATAAGTTGGAAGTGTTTGGTAGCTAGGGTAGTTGGCCGTATTGACCAACCCCGTCGGATTGTAGCCAGGACCCGTGATGCCAGGCCATCGGTTGGCTTGCATACCATACTCCCCAAGTACTGGCCGGGGCGATGCCAACGGAACACGCGCCGCTTGGTACTGTACCGATGTGCACGGCTGAAGACTGGTGACTGTGGTACCTGACCGCGGGTCAAAACTGGTCACGGGACGGTAGTAGGTAACGGGTGTTTTGCTCCAGACGGTGTCGTACGCTGCGGTTGGTAAGTAGCCTCCAACGGTCTGTGGTACTCCGAGAGGGATCGCTCCGGCCCCGGATGTAGCGGGAACTGCGTTCGCGTAGGGTCCATAATTGGCGACTACCGACCCATAATTCGATGCGACGGGGGTTCCACCTACAGGATAGGCAGGCCCCACCGGATAGATTGGTCGATTCGGGCTCAACAACGAATCGATCCATGCGCCAGCCTCCGCCGATGGCTCACCGCCGAACTGGATGCAAACCATGGCAATCCACAACGAAATCTGCTTGCGCATTGAGGCTGTCCTGCGAATAGGTGTTGAAGAAATCTCGGCAAGGTCCGAGAATCCGCAATAATCTGATGCCACGCCCCCGGTCAGGGTCAACAAAAAGATTACAGCAATTATACGAACGACGAATTTTTTTATTCGCGCAGTTCCATCTGTAGCGTTTAAACAATTTACACCGTCACACCGATGGGCAAGTCGAATTTAGCAAAAATCAAACCTCCAGATCAAAAACCAGATTGGGACAGTTGGTCGTATCGCATAGGCTGTCCAGTCTGGGGATGCAAAGAGTGGAACGATATCGTTTACCCTCCAGGGGTTTCTAGCGATCACATTCTCGCTTGGTATAGCCGTATGTTTCCCACCGTCGAAGGGAACAGCACCTTTTATGCTGTCCCGCCCGTCAGCACCTTTGAAAAGTGGTGCGACCAAACGGCTGAGGGTTTCAAGTTTTGTTTTAAATTTCCGCAACGTATTTCGCATGACCTAAAACTCATCCGCTGCGATAACGAACTCCAGAATTGGCTAGACTGTTTGTCGATTCTGCACCGGAAGGAACGCCTCGGGCCTACTTTTCTGCAGTTGCCACCGTCGTTCTCTTTTAAATACTTTGGTGCACTCGAGTTGTTCTTAACTAAACTTCCCAAAGACTGGCCATGGGCCGTGGAAGTGAGGCATCTCGATTGGTTTGATGCCGGTGAATACGAATCTCGACTCGACGATTTGTTGAGTCGATTGAACATCGATCGAGTACTTTTCGATTCACGCCCCCTGAACTCGATGGCTGCCACGGATCCTTCGGAGGTCGCTTCGCAGACCAGGAAACCCCGAAGTCCCTTCCGAATAACTACGACGGGCAAAAGCCCCTTCCTCCGCCTGATCGGGAGAAACGATGAGACAGAAGTCACCTCCTTCTGGCACGGCTGGGCTGACCAAATTGCCGAATGGATTCGAAAGGGATTCCAACCCTGGGTTTTCACTCACGCACCCGACGATCGGTACGCGCCGAGTTTGGTCAAAGCACTTCATCAGGAGATTTCTCAACGGATCCGATCGTTACCGCCTCTTCCGGAACTCAACGCGCCGAACGATCGAGGGGACACTCCCAGGCAACTCGAATTGTTTTGAACTGCCCAACGAGACGATGGTCGACTACAATCCAATGTCCTCGAGGTCGGATCACGGTATTCCCGACCCGCTTTTCCCTTGCAGGCATTCCATGGCATCTCCTGTTCTGCCACCCGATCCGCCACTGCAGTCCGTCGAAGTTTCGATGACCCCCCTGCAGCGTTTTGAAGAGTATTTGCAGAGCAAAGGATTACGGAACACCGAACAACGCAAGTACTTGTTGGAACAAGTATTCAATCGTCACGAGCATTTCGATGCGGATCAGCTGATTGAGCAGTTGCCTGAGAAAGGGACCCCGAACTACGTTTCGCGTCCCACTGTCTATCGTACGCTGCGCGAGTTTGTGGATGCGGGGCTGCTGCAGGTATTCGAGCTGAACGGTAGGAGCGTCTACGAACATGACTATGGCTACCCGCAGCACGACCACTTGTATTGCACAAAATGCAGAAAGCTGATCGAGTTCACAAGTGATGACACGCTAAAAATTCGTGAGAAAGTCGCCAAGCAATTCCGATTTCGAGCCAAAGACCATCGCTTCATCATCCATGGAGTCTGCGATGAGTGCACCAAGAAACGATCGCGAGATCGACGGCAGGATCGGGTCTAAAGCAGGGTGCAACAAAAACGCTTTCTCGCTGCGCCGCCTAGACCGACGGGGATGGAATCCGTAGAAATCGATCGGGGCTCTACGTCGAAAAAGGATTTCGACTTGGAAAGGCTTTTGGTAAAGGGAAACACCGATTCGTTCTCCTTAGAGCCATCCTCGCGCACACAATCTTGATCCCTAGGATCGATATCGGCTTGGGTAACTCGATCCATCCGTTTACACTATCCGCGGTCTGGATGTGCGTGTCTCAGAACGAGTTGACGGTTGGAAGTAGGGTGCATTCCATAACTCGATTCGGATAGACGCGCGAGCGAAAAATGACACCTGCGAGCGTGTCGCGTACGATTGGACAAATGGAAAGTGAGAAAAATGACGGTTCGAAAGGGGAGTGAATTTGCGGGTGTCGGTGTCGCGATTGTGACTCCATTTCGAGATGGCAAGCTCGATGTCGCGACGCTGAAACAGCAAATCGAGTTTCAAATCGCCGCCGGGACAAATTTTTTGGTGCCTGTAGGAACGACAGGTGAATCGCCGACGTTGAGCCATGACGAACACGAACGTGTCATCAGCGAAGTCATCCAGCTCTCAGCCGGGCGATGCAAAGTCATGGCAGGTACGGGCAGCAATTGCACCTCGGAGGCGCTGCGATTGACCCGTTGGGCCGCAAAAGAAGGAGCAGACGCATCGTTGCAAGTCGCACCTTACTACAACAAGCCGATGCAGCGAGGCTTCTACGAACATTTTAAAGCGATTGCTGAGGAAATCGGGATTGCCCACTGTGTTTATAACATCCCGGGGCGTTCCGCAAAAAATATCGAACCCGAGACGATCGCTAAGCTCGCTGAATTACCGAACATCACCATGGTGAAGGAAGCGACGGGATCGCTCGATCAGTGTTCTCAGATTCTCAACTCCACCAACCTTACCGTACTGAGTGGCGATGACTCTCTCACGCTCCCCATGATGAGCATCGGTGCTGAAGGGGTCATCTCGGTTGCTGGTAATATCGTTCCGGGTGATCTTCTCAAGATGGTCAAGGCGGCGTTGGCTGGCGACTTTGCAAACGCGTCGCAATGGCACCATCAATTGTTTCCACTCTGCAGGGATATGCTGTCGCTCGCAACAAATCCAATCCCTGTCAAAGGAGCTATGAAGCTACTAGGACGAGATACGGGGGAGTTGCGATTGCCCATGACCGAACTCGAGGATTCGCAATACGAAACCCTCGCAAAAACGCTTAAAGAGTACGGCATACTTTAAACCGCGTCCTTTGGCGAGCGGCAAGTAAGGGTATACCGGGCAGCTCGCGCTGCACCGCTAAAAATGGCAGCGGTAGTGCGCGAGCACTCCGGTGTCATGGTGAATGGATTCCTATCCTTCACCTCAATAGACAAGGCGTCAAAACGCCCACCCAACAAGAGCTGTGGATCCGAATTACGGCCCCTATTTCGCTCGTGCCCTGTTCCAGCCTGGAGAAGTCGATCTCAGCGAGTTCTTCGCGAGAATCGTAGCAGTTCCTTCCCGGATGCATCGAGTAGAAAAAGCAACCCATTCTCGTCAATGCGATAGCTGGCAACTTTCATGAGCGCCTGCGTGTATCGTGTCTCCTGATCCATCAATGCTGGAGTACCCGCTCTGCGCGTCGTTTGCAACTCGGCAAAGGTGATCTTGTTCCCCTGGACCGTCGCTTTACCTCCAAACAGATTCACTGAGGTATTCCCGGAGACGGTTCCATCCTCAGCGAAACGGAGCGTGGATTCCGCTCGATCGAGGACACCTCGATGATCGATGTCCTCACACAACCAATCCCCGGTCAATTTACGATTATCTCCCACGGCTAGGCTCTCCCGGTTTGGATGAATCTGTTTCCAATCTCGCTTCATACTGACCACCGACCATCCGCGTGCCGGACTTTCGTCCAATCCTCGAGACAGCTTTCCCACATGAGAGTCCCGATCGTACGCAAACTCCCGATCGGCATCATCGTGATGCACGAGGATTCCTAGTCGAGCACCAGATCCCGATGTCGTCCACTCGAGCATCTCAAAATCACCATCGGAATTACCGACTGCCAGGATAGGTCGACGACCGATGTGCTGTTGAATTCCTATGGGTTTTCCAGCCTTATCATCGATGAATTGAATGGCAGGCAATCTTACGATCGCAGGCTTTCCATCCCGTATTTCATATTGGGTTTTGATACTGCTTCCAATCACGCGTTCTGGGGGAATGCCGTAGACGGATTCCACCCAAGCTCGCATGAATTCGATTCCGCCTCCACTAACAATAAATGTTTTGAACTGATTCCGGTGCAGATAATCGAGTAGTTCGAGCATCGGTTGATACACCATGTCGGTGTACAACTTGCCGGTTTTCGGGTGCTTTGCCGAAGCGATCCATTGCCGAACCAGTTGTTCAAATTCTTCGCTGGTCGTTCCCGCGTGGGTTTCCATAACCAATTCGAGGAGTCCTTTTTCATCGGCAAGCGACAACCATGCACTGTCCCCATTGAGAATGGAAGCATACGGTTGCTTCTCTTTCCATTCGGGGTGGCTGGAGGCGAGCGACCGAATTCGGTCCATTGCGAAAAAGGCTTGAAAATACATCGGTTGCTCAGCCCAAAGCGTTCCGTCGTTGTCAAAGACCGCAATCCTTTGCGATGGAGGAACAAAGTCGCTGGAGCCCTCAGTACACACTCTTGCGACAAAGGACGTGATCGCTTGCTTGGACGTGGTATCATTCCACGAGGCCAGAACATTTTGCGCTTCTAGCGTGCGATTCGCTCCAACCAAAAACACCACCGTGAGCCAGAAGATCTTTTGAATATTCATCGGCTGTATCTCCTCCATTTGAAACTCTACCACTTCTTCGCTCCATGCACCGGAGCGGAGGCATTGACCGGTTGCGAGCAGAAGACTCAACGCAAGTCAAAAACGCTCAATCGAGAACTTCGATGCAATGCTCTGTTCATACCTTTTCCCGTACTCGATCGATCCTTCCGATACCGAATCGGTTCGTTGGATCCATCGAGTCAACGTCGATACGATCCGTTTCATGTTGGTCTTGCCAACCCGATTCGGTGCAGAATCGCTCGCGACGAGCAAGAAAGTATATCGTGAATCGCAGCGCGTTCCAAAGCTGTACCGCGTGCGATCTCTAAAAATCGCTTCTTGTCCTCGAGACTTTGTTTCTCGCTGCCCTCGACAATGTTGAGTGGCGTGGATTGTGCCGCTCGCAGCCACGGATCCCGAGCATGGCGTTCCACACCGTTCCATGATTTCACGATTCGATAGGAAGAAGCGACGGTCTCGATCACAAGTCGATAGTGATCGAGTCGTTCATGGTCAAATATTGGTTCGGTTAGCTACACCCATTCGACTACCAGAACGAGAAAATCCGTCCCGAAGCAAAAGTTCCCGAATGCTCATGTTCAGTTCAACCCGAGAGTACCATTCTCAACGGAGCGGGTTCATCGCTAGCTGCGATTTTGCGTCGTCTTCCTCAATCTGGCCACCCGATGTAGTGAAGCTACGGTCGACATGGCTTCTCTGAGAGAAATTTTGGAATCCCCTTTTTGCCGCTCGGCATAAATGATTCCCACCTCGGTCCACCGACATCCTGCATCGATGAGATGCCAAAGAACCTCTTCGAGAAATCCATATCCTGTGCCATGAATGGCGTTCCAATTCAGGCGTGCCAAAGACGAAACGCGATACAAACGGAATGCGCTGCTACAGTCACGGACGTTCCATCCGACGACCAATCTCGCGTAGGCATTTGCACAGCGACTGACCAGCACGCGTTTCCATGAACAACCTTCCAGGCCGCCCCCCTCCACATAACGCGATCCGATCACGAGATCGTGCTTGTCTGCTTGTGCGAGTAGTTTGGTCATCGCCTGTGGGTCATGGCTGAGATCTGCATCGAGATTGAGTAGCCAATCGAAGCGATGCTCGATGGCGTACTGCATCCCTTCACGGATGGCGGTTCCCAAACCCAGTTTTCCTGGGCGTTTGATGAGATAGGTCTCGGATCGCTGGCGTGAAAGCTGCTCCACCCAATCGGCAGTTCCATCGGGTGAATTATCATCGACGACAAGTATCGCTACACCTGGAATCGTCCGGTCGATTCTAGAAAACAACTCGCCCAAGTTCTGTCGTTCGTTGTAGGTGCACACGAGCACGAGCAAACTCGATCGCGGCAAATCAGTCCCCTGGATCAGAGCATTTTCCTCAGACGACATCAGGTGGGCTCGGGTGCACCCTGGGTGTCGCTGGGTGAACTCGGGTTCGAGTCGCTGGGAACAGACTCATCCAGGTCTTCGGGTGGGACACGCACGAGGGCTGACAGGGAATCGCCTTCGTCCAAACTCATGATCCGAACGCCCTGAGTATTGCGACCTATCACGCTGATATCTTTTGCGGCAATCCGTTGGATCTTTCCTCGCATGGTCATCATCATGACTTCGTCTGCATCATGGATGGGAATGACTCCCATCACGCGGCCATTTCGTTTAGAAGTTTTGATATCGATAACACCTTTCCCACCGCGCCGCTGCGTGCGATATCGATTCGCGGAGCTCAGGTCATCCGTATCTTCTCCCTCATCCGTTGGCTCCTCTTCGACGGGTAGTTCGTCGTTGGATTCATCGTCGACGGGAGGAGCTTCTTTGCCGGCCATCTCATCACCCGGTCCAAAAGTCGTGCGTTTGCCGTAACCGAACTCGCACGCTGTTAACAAGGTGGCGGTTGGGTCGGCGACGACCATTCCAACCACCTCATCATTTCGTTTGAGGGAAATTCCTTTGACACCAGACGTATTTCGCCCCATGGGCCGCGCGTCGCTCTCCGCGAATCGGATCGCCATGCCGTTTGCAGTTGCGAGGACGATTTGATCCGCGGGCTTGGTGATGACGACGTCTACTAATTCGTCGTCTTCCCTCAGTTTGATCGCGATGATTCCTCCCTTTTTCGGCCGACTGTAAGCCTCGAGTTCCGTTTTCTTCACAATGCCTTTTTTGGTGGCCATCATGAGGAAGTGTCCGGGCAAATCGAAGTCGCGCACCGCGATGCAGTCGCGAATCTTCTCCTCTGCGGAGAGATTCAGCAGATTGACCACAGCGCGTCCACGACTCTCGCGACTCATCTGAGGTATTTCCCAAACCTTCTGCCAGTAGACCTTCCCTTGATTGGTGAAAAAGAGCAGGTAGGCGTGGGTGCTCGCGACGAACAAGTGCTCGACGGGATCCTCTTCCTCTACCCGCATGCCTGCGATTCCCTTCCCTCCCCGTTTCTGGGCGCGGTAGGTGCTGGCCGGAATCCGCTTGATGTACCCTTGGGTTGAAATGGTAACCACCATCGACTCTTCGGTGATGAGATCCTCCATGTTGTAGTCACCGAGCTCTTCATCATCGATAACGGTCCGTCGATCATTGCCAAACTTGCGAGCAATCTCCTCGAGCTCCGCGCGGATGATGGAGTAAATACGTGCCTGGTCACCCAAGATGTCGCGATACTCTGAGATTTCATCCAGAAGTGCAGCGTGCTCCTGAGCGAGTTTCTCCTGTTCGAGCCCTGCTAACTGACCGAGAGTCAGACGGAGAATGGCATCCGTTTGAACGCTCGTCAGTCGGTACGTATCACTGATTCCACGTTCCAATTGGAAGTCGGAATAGCCTAGATCTCCGAGCGCTCTCTGCATCATCGAGGCTGGGCACTCCACTCCCATCAACCGCTCCTTCGCCTCTGCCTGAGTGCGACTATTTCGGATGATTTGAATGATGTGATCGATGTCGGCCAATGCTAAGAGCAAGCCTTCGACAACGTGTTTTCGTTTACGAGCGGTTGCCAGCAGGAATTGCGTTCTGCGGCGAATGACCGTCACGCGATGCCTCAAGAACTCCTGCATCATCTCCTTCAAGGTCAATTCTCGAGGCTTGCCATCCACCAACGCCAGCAAGATGATCGAGTAAGACTCTTGAAGAGATGAAAACTGGTAGAGTTGATTCAGCACGATGTGCGGATCGTGGCCTTGTTTGATTTCAATCACCAAACGGACCGGTTCCTTCAAATCCGATTCGTCGCGAATCGCTGAGATTCCCTTGATCTTGTCACTGCGAACGAGGTCGGCGATCCGCTCGACAACTCGATCTCGAAACTGTTGGTAGGGGATTTCTCGGACCACCAAACGGGATTTTTTACCTTCTTCGACATCGACCTGCGCGCGAACTATGATCGTGGACCGACCTGTGTTGTAAGCTTGGCGAATCGCATATCTTCCGCAGATCATTCCGCCGGTCGGAAAATCCGGACCTGGAACCAATTGGCACAATTCACTGATCGAGGTTTCCGGATCATCGATAAGCTTGATCAACCCTGCGCAAATCTCCCGAAGATTGTGGGGTGGAATGCTAGTCGCCATACCGACGGCGATTCCCTGCGAGCCATTGACCAGCAGATTGGGAAACTTCGATGGTAGTACCACCGGTTCCGTTCGGCGTTCGTCATAGGTTGGGATGAAATCGACAGTATCCAACTTGAGATCGTCGAGCATCATCGCTGCCGGAGCGGCCAGACGCGCTTCGGTGTATCGCATAGCAGCCGCAGGCAAGCCAGCAATCGAACCAAAGTTACCTTGCTTGTCGATAAGAACGTGACGCATGTTCCACTCCTGGGCCATGCGTACGAGCGTTGGATAAATAATCGCCTCACCATGAGGGTGGTAATTCCCAGAGGTATCCCCAGCGATCTTCGCGCACTTGACCCGCGCCGCTCCCGGCGTCAGATTCAAATCGTTCATCGCGACCAGTATCCGTCGCTGACTCGGCTTCAATCCGTCTCGAACATCGGGAAGCGCTCGGCTGACAATCACACTCATCGCATAGGTGAGATAGCTGTCTCGAAGCTCATCTTCGATCAACTCCTCAATCATTCTCTCACCCGGACCATCTCC
>JBBAXA010000016.1:30262-53057 GCA_040396935.1 Pirellula sp. | reverse complement strand
CCCTCAGCCGTGGGTAGACTCGAAGGGTCATTGGGATCAAAGTCATCGGGAGGTACAGAAGACACAGTTATGCCGATCTAAAAGCGGATTCCACCCTGAGGGGCAAGCCAAAAAGGAGGTATTCGAGTTTCAAAGTGCGATCTCCGATGGTGCAACGTGCAATGCCATGTAGCCTTGTCGTCGCCCCCATTTCAGAAGCCATCTCGTCACCGCCGGCCGGCATCGGAGACCCGTCCCCGAAACCCTCAAAAAACCAATCAATTTGCAGGGATTGGACCTCCCTAACAACCACTAAATTCTATTCGATTTTCGCCCCTTTCACAATCGCTGATGAAGCGTCACCATCGGGACAAACAATCCCAAAAATGACTGGTCATCGGACTTGATTCCTGGCTTCTGCGAATCGCTGTGCGGATTCGATCCATGGCTCCACCCTAAAGAGACTGATTTACCGGCGCCGACAACCATCCGCATGCAAATCAAAGAGACCGGCGGACGGGAATTGAGCCAAAAATTCATCCGCTTGGTCGCAGCAAGACCGATTTCCCTCGAAACAGCTACACTCTATCGACTTTCGAGGGAATGCCTCTGCCACACCTTAGCGCTCGAACTATCCCGAGCGATCCGAGATTGTTTCGATCCCATCGAGCCCGAGCTGAGATTCGGAGGCATGCAGAGTGACAATCCTCAAGGTTGAGGTTTTCGAGGGGGTGCGAATTTGATCCGTTCCACGAGCCGTGTCACTTCGTCACCCTGCTTTTGACCGGTGATCGCGGTGATGGCTTGAATCACATACGAATAGCCCAGATCGTAATCGAAGTCGATTTCGACTTCCTGGCCTTCGTCGGGGTTAGGAGGAGCTACTCCACCAGTCAATTCGAGGATGAATGACCTCAGTTTTCCAAAATCGGTTCCAAAGGAAGTCGTATTGTTGACGACGATGTCCGCGATCTTACCATCTGCATTCGCTCTTAACCGCAGCTTGATCGGAACGCTCAGGTTATCGGCCGCTCCAGCTCCGCCACTCAGGGGCATTCGTACATTGAAGTCACCCTCCTGCGAGGAAATCTTGAATGTCATCACGAAGAAAATCAGCAGCAGGAAGATCACATCGATCATCGATGTGAGTTGTAGTTCTGCTTTTTCGCCGACCCGTTTCGTACTAAGCTTCAATTAAGATCGTTTATCCTCTTCTTTGGCTCTCAAGGCGAATTGCTCGAAGCCGAGTTCTTGACACTTTTTGATCAGATCCTGAACGAGCCCACCCTTGGTGTCTTGGTGGGCACGGATGATGATGTTGGCATCTTTCGCGGTCTTGCCATCCCCTTTGAGCAAATCGATTTCGGTCCGTAGCAAGGGAGCAATCGAATCGACGGACACGACCGTCGAGCCCAAATACACGGTTCCGTTGACATCGAGATTGATCGTGATTGCATTCTTCAGCGGCGTATCTGCGGGTCGCGCCAATTCACTCGCGGGAAGTTTGATTTTTTCATTCTGTTCATCCTGCGAAAAATTGATCAGCACCATGAAGAATATGATCAATTGAAAGACCATATCGATCATGGCGGTCATGTCTCCCTCCGCAACTCTCGTATCAAATTTTTGGCGAATTCTCATCAGGCTTCCGTTGCGAACTTCGTTGCACTGGGACTATTTGATGTAACCCTGAAATTTATCCAGTAGATCCTCGCTTTGCACTCCTGTTAGCAAGACATTCCGCTGAACACGATTCCGCAAAATGTTGTAAACCGTGATTGCTGGAATCGCCAACAACAATCCCACCAAGGTCGTGTACAGGGCTTGTTCGATCCCACCTGCCAGTTCGTTTGGCTTGGGTGTCGTCGGACTACTGGCGATCTTACCAAAGGAGGTCACCATTCCCTGAACGGTCCCCAGGAGGCCGACCATCGGCGCGATGTTTCCGATCAGTGCCAGATAACTCAACAAGTGCTCGAGTTTCATGATCTCTGCTTCACCCGCGATTTGCATGGCTTCCAGCGCTGACTCTTTACCCTTCGAGAGGTGTCCGATTCCTGCGGTGAGCAACTGCCCTAGCAAGCTATCGTCGGCTTGAATCAGATCGACTGCTCCCTGAGCATTCTTTTCCCCCAAGCTCGCTTCGATTCCCTGAACCAGTTCGTCCGGTACGAAGTTCGACTTTTGTACCGCTAGGATGGCTCGAACGACCAAGGCGACCAGCACGATCGACATCAATAGGAATGTGATTGCGTAGGGAGTACCGAGAGAGACCCAGGTCTTGACCAACATATTTTGGCTTTTCGGAGCCTCAGCCTCTTGCGCCCAGACCGCTGGAGCCAAAGCGACCCAAACAGCCGGCACCAGGAGGATCCATCGAAGCTTCAAGGAAATCGGAACGATGGAGAATCGATGCATGGAACTACTCGCGTGTTCTACCGGTTTGAGGAGCAGGAAAAGGTTTCAGGAACAAACATTGGCATACGAAATGCATTGCTCAAAATCGCCTTGCACGGAAGCGATCGCGAGCTTATTTCTTAATCCAGGGGGATGTCGGGTAAAGTTTCGACAATCGAGCTTTCGCGTCGGTCGCTTGCAGTGGCTCACCAACTTTCCCCCAGAGCTTCGATAAATTGTACAGTGCCTCTGCGTGCGCTTCGGGCTGGGTGGAGTATAGCAAGTCGGTTTTCAGGTACGAAAGGACGGCTTCGTAATGATTATTCTGGCTTTGGTAGATGGCCCCCAAGGTGTTGTACAGTTCTGAGAAAAGCTCGGAGTCTGTGGAATCTCCCTCGTCGACCATGGATTCTAAAGTTTTGACAGCCTGGTCGGCTTTCCCGTCGGCAGCATCGCATTTGACGCTCGCGACCGTGGCGAGTTTTTGCAGCTTGAGCGATTCGGTATCGGAGACTTTTACCTGGACTACGGAACTGAATTTCGCTTTGGCTTCTTCGGTTTTTCCGAGGAGCAGAAGTGACCTGCCGTGCAAGAAATTCCCCTTGAGTTTGTACTCCGAAAAAGGGGCAGCCGCGAAGGCGCTGTAGAAACGAATCGCCTGATCCGGTTGCCCTTGAGCGATTGCCAAATTGCCGAGCATTTCCGAGGCCGCATAGAAATTGTGCGAATTGGAATAATTTTTTGCCCAGTCGATCATGGATTTCGTAGCCGCCGCAGGATCGCCTTGCCCTCGCAGCGCCTGCGAACCAGCCAAGTAGGCTCTGTAAAAACCATAATCATCTTGCATGTCCTTGGACTTCAAAGCATTGTCGACCACGCGTCCGAGTTCATCGGAGGCTTGTTCGTATTGTCCCTGGACGATGTAATCCTTGGCTCTTGATAAAGTGGTCGGTTCTCCTTCGAACACAATTCTCGCGACCTCATTGGTAGCGAAGTTCTGTTGCGTTCCTTTGGTGGATTCGATCACGACTTTATCTTTCGTCCGTTCGATGATCTTTCCACTGGCAGCCGGCCCCCCTTTGGTTGGAAAGACGCGGTCTTGGGCGTTCGATACTCGCGCCGGAATCAACGCCACCGAGAGACACAATAACCGGGATAGGTAAATAGGCATGGCCATTGGTAGGTTCGATAAAAGTCGCATCATTCGTTGAATCGTCGGTTGCCTTTGGCAAGCTTACTGCCGCAGATCGTTCTGGAGGTCGGCTTCCAGTTTTTCAAACTTGGCTTTGAATTCCGGGGTGCCGAGAGTCGGATTGAGTACCTTGGTAGCGCGGATCACTTTCATTGCGTCATTCAAGCTTTTCTTCTTGGATGCTGGCTCATTTTGGGCCATTCCTATCGATCGTTGACAAACAGCCAGATTGTATCGAGACTCGAAGAAAATCTCCTTACGATCATCCCGATTCGCCGTCGCTTGCGAGATTTTGTTCCAACCCCAAACGAGATTTTGATTTTCGTTGCCCGGTTCGGTTCCTCTCCATGCCTTCTCGAGCAATTCGATCGAGCGTCCTCCAGACCAATCCTGCAAATTTTTCGCCGCATCCACCTGGTAGGTTACATTACGAGGGTGCTTTGTGATCAACTTCACAAAAACGCGATGGGCATCTTCGTACTTTCCAGCTCCGGACCGAGCCAATGCCAGGCTGCGCGCAAACTCGTCTGGATTGCGATCCGCAGCCAAAATCTCTTCATCCGATTTCGATCCAATTTTCGTATAAGCTGAATCGGCGATTCCCATCATCGCCTTGGCTTGGTCGGCCAAAGAAGAAAACTTGGACAGGCTGGTCGCTAGCCGCACCATAGCCTTACCCGCCGAATCCAAGACTCCTAAATCGGATGTCGACGCAACAAGCTGTTGCACCAATAATCCCATCGCCTCTCCGAGGCGATTTTGCTCCTCGGGCGTTCCGGCCGTATCTATTTTGGCCGCAATCGATGCGGTGAGAGACTGAAACGTTCGAGTCAACGAAGGCTCATCGCCTCCGGCCAGCTCCTTAATACGATCGCAAATATCCGTGATCTGCTTGGCCTGAAGGGGTGATCCGCCGGGTCGCCCCGCATCTTGTACCATCGCTTGCAGTTGCAGACGATGCGTTTCCAACTGATCTTTTGCATCGAGCTTGGCATCACCACCTAGGAGCTGAAGGGTCCCTTTGTTCGGGTCGTTAAGAATCCGAAGAGCATCGTCCAATCGGTTGGAGTTCAAATAAAGATTGGTCAACGCATTGGCCCCGGAAACAAAGATCGATTCGACTTTATCGGCGGGCATGGAGTCCCAAGCTGTTTGGAGATACTGCTCCGCCTTTTGTCGGAGTGCCAGATCCTCGGCTGTATCCTGACGATTGTTCTTTCGATTTTCGATCGAGCGAACTTGATAGTCACGCCAGAGGACCTGTCCAAAAAGACTCTTTCCCGAACTGCTTTGATTCTCCGACAACGCGAGATAACGCTCAGCCTCTTCATACTTACCATGGATCAAGGCCAGCTTGACCAAAAGCTCGACGGCTTTTCCTCCCGCATCGGAATCTGGAGACGTCGCAATCAAATCTCTGGCCAGACGTTCCAGGGAGGGGAGCAGCGAGATCTGCTCTTCGGGTGCCGATTTGCTTATCAAATTGGAAAGCGCTTCCAATGCGAATCGACCACATCGGCCGGATTTCTCTCCACCTTTATTCGCTCGCATGACCGCTTGAGCGACAGCCACGCATTGCCAATACTGCTTCGAGGTACGGTACAAATCGCACAGATAAAACTGAGCATCTAACAAACCCTCGCGGGGATCGGAGTTCCGATAGAGTCGGATAGCGGTCAGGAAGAGTTGGATGGCTTGGGATTTGTCTCGATCGATCTCCGCCTCCATCTTGGCAACTTCTTCGTCGCTGGTTCCCTGCTGACGCAGGATCGGGATGGTTCGCTGGCTGTTCTGAATCCGCTCCAAGCGCGATTTCGCCTGAGCCATCGCTTCGTCAAATGACTTGGGCTCCGGCAGTTTCTCCTCTTCTTTGGCTACGGCATCGTATCCCAAATCGACCAGCAACTGGTTGGTCTTTTCAACATGCGGACCGTTGAGCTTCAGTAGATCCAACAGAATCTCTCGAGCCTCGCGACGGTTGTTTTTAAATGCAGCTTCGCTCTTGTTGAGCGTCGCGCCATAGGCGATGCGAGTCTCTGCAAAGGCCAATTGAAAGTCGATCCAGTGTTGCGCAGCCCGTTCTTTGGAAGTCATCATTTTGAGAAGATCCGTACCGCGCTGGATCGCGGGCTCCCATTTCCCCTCCTCCCTATCGAGCTGCAGTAGCCCCGTGACGGCCTCGGTTTTCCATTCCCGGAAGATCCCTCCCTCATTGATATCGGCGACACGCGTGAAGCTCTCTCGAGCCTCTTTCGATTTCCCTAGCTTTGCTTGGATACCCGCTCGGTACAAGAAACAGAGAATTCGTCGCCCGGCCTCTTTGGCCCCTGTGGTCTTGTCGATGATCTCATTGAACTTTTTCTCAGCAGCCTCGAGCGATTGCTTCCAAGAAGAAGAATTGGTTTCATACGTTTGACTGATGTCTTCGAGTGTTTTCGCGTGGATGATTTCGGCGGTTCGATAGTCATCTCTCAACGCATCGCGCAGCTCGATTTGCTGCTGGGATTTCGCTCGGTCTCCGGCTAACTGTTCCAGCTTGGGCCGCAGCTCCTCTACGATTTTCGTGTACAGTTGGACGGAGGACTCCAAGTACGCGCGAGCCGACTCTCGAAGCTTCGTTACCTTTTCGTTGTCGGTTACTTTTTTGCTTTCCTCCAAAGCCGAAAACGCACGCTCGCGCAACAAGTCACCAAAACTCGTTTGAGCTTCGCTCCGACGTGCATGATCTGGATAAGCGTCCAAGAACCCTTGGAGTGTCTTCTCGATTAGATCCAATCGTTCTTCACGAAGCTGCGGCTTTTGAGAGGTTGCTAATGACGCTTTGAGCAAAGCCACTTTCTCAAGGGGCAGATCCTCTTTCATGCCTTCGGGCAATCGATTCTTCTGCTCGAGAATCTCGAGATACTTGAGACCTACTTCATAGAGTCGTTCCTGACGGATTCGCTCCAAGAACCGCTTGACGGGTTCGTCCCCTCGAACCTCGCAGAGGGGACCAGCACCCAGAAGCATCCAGACAACCAGTAATACTTTGAATTGAGCCCTGGACATCGTCACTAGAGATCGATCATCGAGGAATGAGGAGCACTCGGTCAGCCATCGCCGACGCTCCAAGTATAGCGTTTATCTGCGAATCGCGTCACTTCTCGGAAGCGGACAAAACTTGAATCGGCACAACTACGGTGCAGACGGTTTAGGAGCGGTCCTCCCACGGAGAACTATCCCATCGGTAGAACGTATCGATTTCCTCGTTTTCTTCGCTTGCGAAGGAATGTTCCGCAGGATTTGAACCGATGGCTCCTTCGATCGTTTCGCTAAGGTTCCTGGCCACACTCTCTCGATCCTCCACCGCAGCTCGCTGAAAGGCCGCGTTGATACGATCCGCGAATTCACCCTCCGCTGCCTCCGAGTCAACGACTGTGTCGGATTCCTCTCGAAGAGGGGCTCGCACGGTTTCTTGTTCGTAGTAGCATTCCTTCACTTCGGCAACGACATCCACCAATCTCAAGCGATTCTCTCTGGCGATTTGGCTGCAGTCTTCGTACTCCGGCGAAAAATCGATCTCACCTGTAGGGAGCTTGGACACCTTGCCGGAGACGACACCCCAGGGCGTGTCGATTTCAATCCGAGCTCGAGGTACAACGACTCGCCATTGTTTGCGATGCCTGACACCGAGGGTTCCGGTATGCCGTAGCAAAATGCTTTCCATTTGTTTTCGGTCTTCGCGCCGACACAAAACAGAGAGCATCGTACCCGGTCTGTTTTTTTTCATCTGGATCGGCGTCGTGAAAACGTCCAACGCACCGGCCTGCCAGACCATGTCGATCGCGAATCCGATTTGCTCGCCACTGATATCATCCAGATTGGTTTCCAAAACCCAGATCGGTTCTGATTCTTCGTGCCTGTGCTTGGTCGCTAAGGCATGACCGACGAGGATTCGGAGCAGATTGGGCCGATCCGGCATCTCTCGTTGTCCGGAACCGTAGCCGATACGACTGACCTGCATAGCAGGCATTGGTCCATATTCTGAAACTAATTCGGACAGAATGGCCGCTCCGGTAGGAGTAGTCAGTTCAAATGGCAAGCCCGACGAGGCGATAGGGATTTCCTTCAGCAGCTCCGCAGTCGCGGGTGCAGGGATCGCAACTTCTCCGTGTGCGATTTTTATGGTACCGGTTCCTGTAGGTACCGGTGAGGCGTAGGCTCGCTCGATCCCCAATTCATCCCATGCAATCGAAACACCAACGATGTCGATGATGGAATCGATCGCACCGACTTCATGAAAATGAACTCTCTCTAGAGTCGTACCATGCACTCGTGCCTCGGCTCGTGCGAGTCTTTCAAAGATTCGCATCGCGAGATCCTTCGCCCGCACAGAGATAGCAGCCCGCCGAATCAAGGTCACAATATCTAGAAGATTTCTATGCGCATGTTCTGGAGGATGCTCGATACGGAGGAGCAACCCGCGAAAGCCTTTTCGAGTCGTCGAGCCTACCTCCAGTCGAACCTCCGAAAGTCCCATCGAATGAACCGCATCCTGAATACTCTCTAGACGCGCCCCCACATCCAGCAGCGCAGACAAAGTCATATCGCCGCTGATGCCACTCATGCAATCAAAATAAGCAACTTTCATCATTTCATTCCAGCTCTATCGCAGAGTGCGGATGGAGTCTCTCTCGCTTTTGGATCAAAAACAAAGTGTCGAGACCCCTGTATTGTACTCTACGCCCGCTCGAGACCGTCGAACGGATTCGTGATCGAGAGTGAACCGACGCCATCCAGGTGAATCAAGCCGTAGGGACGCGAGACTGCGCTCCCATACTCTTTTTAGCCAAGTCCAAAATCTCGAGCGCTGCACAAGTCTCATCCAGATCGTTTGTCTTTCGAACCAGAGAAGTTACCGCCCGATGGAACTGACCAAACATTTGCTGGCCGATCGACAACTCCGTATCCAATGCTTCCTGATGTCGTCCCGCATCGTCGAACCAGACGAGCGTCGAAGGTAGATCAACGAACGCGAGCCCCTTTTCACAACAAACCTGTACAGCAGCTGGGGGGCGGTAGGTGATCGCCTCATGCCACACCTCTGGAATGTAAGCACCGCAACTGATCTGCGCGAGGATGGCCTGTGGATCGCTTTCCGGCGAACCAAAACCCAGGCTAAAGATTTGGTAGTCAGCGGTCGCCGCGGAATCCTTGCTGGAATGCCGGATCGCTTGAACCCAATTTGGCTTGCGACCGACGATGTAGTTGCACCAGTCAATGAGCTCCAGGAGCTCCCGCTGGGATCTGGACTCTAACGATTTCGCGTGGCGTATATCCTTGTTCTCGCACGCCAATCTTCGATGGCAAAAAAGGAGACGAGGGGTCCCCAACCTCGTGGCGATCAACTCCTTCAAGCGGAGGGTCGCCGGGGCGAATCTTCTCGAGAACTCGGTCATGAAGGCGACGCCGGATGATTGGATCCGCCCTCGGATATCGGCCGCGATTGAGGAGCTTAGGTCAATCTCCGAACCACAAAAAATCGCTTTGCCCAGTTCGCATGCCGCAAAAAGGGGAACCAGCCGATACCAATCATTCTCCAGGACCAGGACCGCCTCGATCGACGGGCTCTCCATCATCTCACGGAAACTTGTGAAGGTCTCTGCTTCTAGTTCCCGGGCACAGCTTTCCGCCAAAACCTGGACGCTGTTGTAGACACCGATTACCTGAAACCGATCCCGCATCGACCGGAGGGCTGGGAGATATCGCGACTGCCAGTCGCGGCCTTGTCCAACGACTCCGATCCTAAGCTTCATTCAGAAATCGCTATCGCTTACGACGTTTACTCTTCGCGTTTCCCTGACGAACTTTATAGCGAGGATTGCTTTTACAAATGACGTAAATGCGTCCACGGCGGCGGACCACTTGGCAATCTGGGTGTCGATATTTCAACGCCCCGATGGACGAAACGACTTTCATTTTTTCAATCAACTCCAACAAACGAAGGGACTAGCCCAAGGAATCGCTCCAACCATCAAACCCATACTCAGGTGGAACGTAGAGCAGGCCAGTCGTCGGTCCGATTTCCGACCGACTGGAACCGCGTAGTATAGCGATCCGTTCCACTGCATCAACAGCAAAAAAGGGCTGGACAGTAGCCAGAACGCTACTCCCAGCCCCTATTGGACTCGCCTTACTCAGGATACAGCTCAGGCCGATCCTCTCGAGAACCTACTAGAATCCACCACCACGGGCAGCAGTGGCGGCAGCTGAAATCGCTTTGAGCACATTGTCCTCCAGCGAAATGCGTACCACGGTCTCTCGGTCACCCGACTTTGAATCGATCGCGATTTTGTCCGAGCCACCGGCGGCCACCTCGGCCATCGCTTCTACTGCTGGATTTGCCTCAATCGACTGAATGAATTGAAGTAGCTGACCGAGTGAGAATCTAGCCTTGATCATCTCGCCTTGACTCGATGGCATCGAGCCAACTCGATCGATGACGGACTTGATGACCGTATCGCAATCTTTTCCGATAGCCAAGTGGACTGCTTTCGGAGCTGTAGCTACCGCAACCGTCAAGTTGTCGCCAAAGATCTTCCTGACTTCATCTTGACCACCAGGGATCGGAACGGTCAGTTTATGAAGGTTGGCTCCTCCATGCTTTCCTGTCATCACCTCCAGCTTGATGTCTACATTTTCGGCTGCAAGCGCCTTGGATGCTTCTGCAGCCAAGGCTTCGACCTTCTTGCCATCGGCCACTGCAAGCCCAGCGACAATGCTGAGTTGCTTGTCGACCGAAACATTCATGGCAGCTTCCATTTGACCTTCTTTCGCGCTCGCCATAACGAGTTCGACGAGTCTTCCCAAAAATTCCTTGGCTTTGTCGACTGCGGCTGCATCGTTCGTTCTCTCTTCAATCTGCTTGAAGGCAGCTTCCAGCGATGCGTCGAGAGAATCCTCCAATTGCTTGATCTCTTCAGGAGCGATCAACTGCAGAGCTTGCATCGTCATCATCGAGCCCTCGACGGGGATTCCCCCGAGAGAGGCCTTCGAGGTCTTGAGCTTCTCGATCTGCTTGGCGAATTTCGAATCAGCCACAAACTTGGAGCCGAAATCGAGCATCGTTGTTTTCTCAGCTTTATTCACGGCGAGCCCGAAGACAAATTTCTCGGTGCCATTCACGGCCTCCTCGATACTGTTCATCATCTGCTCGGCATTGGCCCGAGCTGCTTCGGCCTGCGCGGCATCCAACCCTTGGTTGTTCGCCATCCCTTGCTCGATCCCAGCTTCCATCTGAGACATCATAAAATCGACTAGTTCGTCCGGGATATTCTGCGGATTGACTTGGAATCTCAGGTCATACTTGCCCACCATTGCTTTCAGATCGGTCGCCGTCTTGGTATCAAAATCCAAAACGCCATCCTCTGTCTGACCAACCACCAACCAGTCGCCGGCTTTCCGCAGATAGACGGAATTTCCGACGTTGAACTGATAGAGCCCGTCACCTAGGTCCTCTGGTTCTCCAAAGATCGCCAAGTTTGAAAAAAAGTCCTCGAGATTCTTTAGAGGTAAACAAGCGATCGGGGTAGGATTCCCGGTTTCATCCAATTCGACGAAAACCCCCGCGGGTCGCGCTGTATCCAACCCACCGGTGTACTGCCGCAGAATCGTTGCTACCGTTCCCGCACCCGTACCTCCCGCAACAAGCCTCGCCAAATGCTGAACATTCGGGAGCATGGTATCGATCGGGGCGAGAGCCAGGACCAGAACCGACGGGTCAGGCTCCTCTTGAATCGCACCCGTCACCGCAGCTTTCGAACGCTGCTCCTGTGCCCAACCAATCGAGGGGGCCAACGCGAGAGGCATGCCTATCGTGGCGAAAGCAGCTGATCGAGCAAACCATGTCAACTTCATATACGGAACACTCCTATTCCTGATCTTTCGATTCATAACGATTGAGCTTCAACGCCGCGAAGCCGAAAAGCACGTTCCAAAAAAAAAGAGCTTCGACCTGTGGCATCAGTCCTTGGAATAATTCAGCAACAATCCAAGGGGCTTAATAATATAGGGTCGGGGCAAGATTCGCGAGGTGGTCAACTACCTTGGAATCTATTTTCGAACGCTCGAAAGATTTCGAGCTTGTGATCGTTGGAACCCGAGCGGGAAACACAACTCTATCGCTCGCGGAAAACAATTCTGCCTTTGGTTAGGTCATACGGCGAGAGTTCCACTCGAACCTTATCCCCCGGTACGATTCGGATGAAATTCTTCCTCATTTTCCCAGCGACATGCGCCAAAACCTCTGTCCCAGTCTCCAGTTGCACGCGAAAACGGGTGTTTGCAAGGGCCTGGGTAACCGTTCCTTCTACTTCGAATGCTTCTTCGTTCTTTGCCATAGATCCTAACGTCGATATTCCAATAGCTCCCAAAACCAACAAACGATTGGGCTTTATTTTTGGTCCAACAAGTTATAGGCGAGTCCTATCTCGATCGTCCACTTCAAAGAAACAGAAAAGAGGCATTTCTTTCGACTTTCGATTCAACCCGAGATTTTTCTCCAAATATTATGCTATCTCTTAGATTTCCTCGGAACACCGCTTAATTCATGAACTTATCATTCCGCAGCCCTTACCTGTATTTTTCTTGCCAACATGGAGCGGAAAAAGCCGTCAAAGAGGAGCTGCTTCAGGAGGGAAGCCCCTACCGTCTGGCTTACTCCCAAAAAGGTTTGGTCACGCTGAAGTCCAACCTTTCCACCCCTTGTTGGTCGAAGTCCCTACCTAGACATCCGCTGATTCGCGCCTCTGGACATGTTTTGAAGCGTTTTGATGGCGAGGTAGCTGAGCCAATTGTCGAGCAAATCCTTGGTGAGTTCACCTCTCTCGATTGGGATCACATGCATGTTTGGCAACGGGATATCGCACAACCGGGCTGGAATGGGTTTGAACCTGGTCGCTCCGCGTTGGCGGCCTTCGTCGCGGAAAAATTCAATGATCAGTTAGCAAAAATTCCCGATCCGAGGCGAGCTTCTGCATTCGACTTTCTCCCCCATGGAAAAAAGATTCTCGAGGTGATCATCGATGAACCAAATCGTTGGTGGGTGGGAGCAAGACCCGTTGAGTCGGTCGAGGATGGTTGGCCAGGTGGGATCTACAACATCCCCATACCCGAAGACATGGTGAGTCGTGCCTATCTCAAACTAGCGGAAGCAGTGGCCTGGAGCCAAATGCCGATCGGGCCCGGCTCGAAAGTGGTTGAGATTGGCTCTTCCCCTGGTGGTGCTTGTCAATTCCTACTCGATTTAGGGGCCAAAGTGACAGGGATCGACCCCGCCGAGATGGACGAACGAGTCGCGAATCATCCGGCTTACACGCACTGGCGATCGCGCTCGATCCAGATAAAACGCAAGGAATTCTCAGGCTTTCGTTTCCTGATCTGCGATGCGAATGTTGCTCCCAACTACACCTTGGATACCGTGGAAGCCATCGTGACCTACCCGACCTCTCGTATGGAGGGGCTGTTGCTGACCATCAAGCTCTCCACCTGGGAACATGCAAAGTGGATCCCCGATCATCTGGAACGAGTCCGAAGCTGGGGGTTTTCAAACGTCAAAGCCAGGCAATTGGCTCACAATCGACGCGAGTATTGTTTAGCGGCCAAACGCTGAGCACCTCCGGCATCCTGAAACCGAGAAAAGAATCGGACCGATTCTTGGATGGACCGATGATCACGAGAAGACTCGTGCCCAGTAGGATCCAGGACCGATAAGCACGAGAACTCCGCAGCAAACGAGATTTGTGAAATTCGGGAAAGCTTTTCCGGCAAATGCTTCGACCCAACGAAACTTGCTTGCCGCTATTACTTTTTCTATCGAACCGCCGGTCGAAGCCCACAACCGAGCCGAGCACTGGCGCAGGACATTCACATCGGAAAAGTACTTCGATCCCCCAATTGCTCCGAAAGACCCGTATTCCTCAGAAAGATCGGTGGGTTTGGGTAACGACATTCGAGAGTGATGCCATAATAAAGAAAGTCGGTTATCTTTTGAAAATGGGTAGCGTGTAACCCTTCCTTCCAGAGAACTCTCTTGCCACTAAGACGATGCTGCGACGCGAATTTCTTAACCAATCGGCATGTGGATTTGGAGCCTTTGCGGCCGCGTCTTTGCACGCCTCCTGGAATCGAGGTTTGGCTGCCTCCCGAGATAGGTCGGATGGATTGCACCATCGAGCCCGAGCCAAACGGGTTATCTTCCTGTTCATGCAGGGAGGGGTTAGCCAAGTCGATTCGTTTGACCGAAAAGTACTTTTGGACAAACGAGACGGGGATATGATCAGCTTTGATGATCCTCGTGAATTGGCCAACACGGGAACGCAAGGAACGAAACAGCGCGTCATGAAATCCCTTTGGGATTTTCAGCAGTACGGGGATTGCGGCCGATGGGTCTCCGGCTTATTCCCTCACATGGCCCAACATGTCGACAAGCTCGCGTTCATTCATAGCATGAACACAGAGGGGGTGGCTCACGGTCCAGCAACCCTGTTTCTGCATTGCGGTTCGCAAAATTTCATTCGCCCCTCGATGGGCTCATGGATCGACTATGGCCTGGGATCCGAAAATGAAAATCTACCAGGTTTTATTTCGATTGCTCCATCCATAGGCAATGGGGGGCCGCGAAACTACGGAAACGCGTTTTTGCCTGCCAAACATCAAGGAACCCCGATCGGAAAAGCGGGCGCTGATGAACTAACCATCGAGCACTTGACCGGCAGTCGCATCGACCGAAAGCGGTTCAAACAAATTCAGCAACTCAATGCGATCCAGAGACAACGTTGGAACGAAGCGGAGTCTGAAATCGACGCGGTCATCGCCTCGTATGAACTCGCTTGGAAGATGCAATCCATCGCTCCCGATTTGCTCACCTTCGACAAGGAAACGAGAGAAACACAGCAGCTCTACGGTCTCGACCGTCCTGAAACCGCCGGGTATGGACGCAAGTGCCTGCTCGCTCGAAAGCTTTGCGAAGCCGGAGTTCGGTTCATTCAGGTGAATTATGGTGATAACACTGCGAACCCGGCATGGGATCAACATAGCAATATGCCAAAGCATGCAGACCATGCAAAGGCAGTCGATTTACCTATCGCGGGACTGCTCGAGGACTTGGCCAGGCGAGGGTTGCTCGAGGACACTCTCATTTGGTGGGGTACCGAATTCGGACGCGCCCCATACGCGCAAAAAAATGGAACCGGTCGAGACCATAATCCTGGCGGATTTACGGTATGGCTAGCCGGCGGGGGTGTTCAACCGGGTATTGCCTACGGGGAAACCGACGAATTTGGTCAACTCGCCATTCAAAACAAAGTCCATATGCATGATTTGCATGCGACCATGCTCCATTTGCTCGGGATCGACCACGAGAAATTGACATTCCAACACGCCGGCCGTCCCTTCCGCTTAACGGATGTTTACGGAAGAATTGTCAAGGAAATCATCGCCTAGGTTCGCTGTGTGCTCGATGGATCGGCTGATGGATCGCTTCCGGACCAAATCGGACATTGGATCCGAACCACAGAGGTTCTCTTAAGCAAAAGGTTGCACCTACGCAACCACGAAATGAACTCTGCGGAACCTTGCGAAGTTGGGATCGTTGCTTCGCACGAGGATGGGAACAAAACCAGAAAAACCGATCTACCGGTTAGCCGAACCATCCCCCCACAACGATCAAGAGATCAATTTCTTCTGAAAGCGTCCCTCGTTGATGGTGGGGCGTTCGATGCGACCTTTGTGGTTGTAGGTCAATCTCAGGTTATCGAGTCCCAAAAGCCATAGGATCGATGCGTGGATATCATGGACATGCATCTTATCCTCTACAGCATAGAGACCGAGTTCATCTGTAGCGCCGATCGCTTGCCCACCCTTGACCCCACCCCCCGCCATCCAGATTGAAAAACCTGTGGGGTTGTGATCGCGTCCATCCCCTTTTTCACTCATCGGAGTTCTGCCGAATTCTCCACCCCAAATTACGAGTGTCTCTTCGAGCAGTCCTCGCTGCTTCAAGTCTTTCAATAATCCAGCGACGGGTTTGTCCATCGCTCGGCAGAGGCTCGAATGGTTTTTCTCAATTCCTGAATGGGAATCCCATTTACTACCTGTTCCGTGGTACAGCTGTACAAAACGAACACCTCGCTCGACCATCCGCCGTGCCAACAAACAGTTTCGACCGAAGACCTCGGTCTCTTTCTGGTCCATGCCATACAGGGCTTCGGTCGCCGATGTTTCCTGGGATAGTTCGAGAGCCTCCGGGGCTTGAGCTTGCATACGAAACGCCAACTCATAGCTCCGAATACGGGCCTCCAATTCGGACTGCTGCGGGTGCTCGGCTGCATACGATTGATTGAATTCTTTGAGCAACGATAGCTTGGACTCCAATCGGCTGCCGGTATGCCCCTCAGGAAAGTTCAGATTGGGAATGGGCTCTTTTTCAGAACCCTGGATTCGCACCCCCTGGTACGAAGCGGGCATGAATCCGCTCCCCCAGTTCCGGGGACCATTCACCGGCCGTCCGGAGTTATCGCACATCACAACGAAGGAGGGCAAATTTTCATTGGCGGATCCGAGTCCGTAATTGATCCAAGCGCCGAGCGAAGGCCTCCCCGCGAAGTTGATGCAGGTGTTCATCTGGCAGACCCCGCCAGCATGGTTGATTCCATTCGTCCAACAAGATCGTAAAACAGCGATATCGTCCATGCATTCCCCAATATGAGGAATCCAATCCGACGCGAACATTCCGCTTTGCCCATGCTGTGTCCAGCGTCGAGGCGACGGCAGAAGCGGGGCCCCACGCTCACCCATTGCAGTGATGGGCTCGCGAAAACTGCTCGGCAACGGTTTACCACCGAGCTGGTTGAGCAACGGTTTCGGATCCAGCAGATCGAGATGACTGGGCCCACCTTCCATGAATAGCCAGATCACGCTCTTGGCTTTGGGACGATGATGCACTTCAGCAACGGCATCTTTTCCCAACAACCAATTCAGGGCAACCGCCCCCAATCCCATCGCTCCGGACTGAAGACACAATCGACGTGACGCTATCAACGGATCAAAGGATTGCGACATATCACTCGAGATAAAGGAACGGATTGGAATTGAACAGCACATGACAGAAGTCGGACAATTTCACCGGATCGATGAACTGCGATTCCTCCCCTGATTCGATTTGAAGGAAGCTCATCGCATTTTCCATCTCCTGTCTAGAAGGTTCGACACCCCAAGTCCATCGAAATGCATTTTGAAGGATCGTCTCTGGAGCGGCCGGTCGCTCCGTCAATCGCTTGGCTAATTTCTCCGCTTGGCCAATCGCGAATTTTCCATTGAGCAACAGGAGCGATTGCGTCGGAGTCGTTGTCGTATCGCGTACGGGTACACTCTGCAGGCCATTGGCTACATCAAAGCCATGGAGAAATGTATCGTTCTGATTCCGAAAACTTTTCAGATAGAGAGACCGTCGAGGCTTCTCTTCGGACACACTCGGTCCGCCTCGCTCGTCGATCAGTTCACCCGATGCAAATAACATGGCATCGCGGATTTGCTCAGCTTGCAGGCGTCTTACTCGAGCACGCCATAACCATTTCTCCGCAGGGTCGAGAGCTTGATAGTTGGCTGCATCCGGGTGATTGGCGCTTTGTTGCCACGTTGCTGACAACAAGATGCGCCGATGCATCTTCTTCAAGCTCCAACCCTCTTCGATGAATGTTGCCGTCAGCCAGTCTAGTAACTGAGGGTGCGTGGGACGATCGCCTAGATGACCAAAGTCGTTCGAGGTTGCTACCAAGCCCTGTCCAAAGTGTTGTTGCCAGATTCGATTGACGATCACGCGAGTCGTCAAGGGATTGTCCGGACTGGTGATCCACTTCGCGAGCGCCGTTCGTCGACCTGAACTTCCGGCTCGAACCTGGCTTTCCGCCGTGGATTTCGGCAATTCAGGACGCTCAGACAACGCGGACAGAAAACCTGGCAGTATCGGTTGACGCTTTGGATCATCGGGAATGAAGGTCGGCGATGCCAAGCCATCGAAATCCGTTACCGTCATCGCCTCTGGCAAAGGTTTTGGTTTGAGGGAATCCAATTTGGCCAATTCCTTAACCAGGGCTTCGTGCTTCTCGGTATCTTCCTTTTTCATCCCCTTGAGAGGACCACCACCTTCTTCCAAGTACTGCCTGGAAACCAGATAGGCCATCTGATCCTGCCATGAGGTTCGCTCCGACTTGGGCATGTAAAAGCATGCTTGAATGTCCATCGGAAACTTGTCGACCGTGGATTTCCACTTCTTCTTTTCATAGGGCTCCAAAAGCTGGGCTATCTCGTTTCGAATGGATTCGGTCTCTTTCTCCCAGCCGGCGAGTTTGTCCTGATACTCTTTCTTCTGGGCATCTGTTGCGGCGACCAGATCATCGCGCCAAACGACCGGCTCAAAAAAGGCTCGGAGTCTGAAATAATCCTGCTGAGGAATCGGATCGAATTTGTGCTGATGGCATCGAGCGCACGCAATACTCATTCCCAGGAATACGTCGCCGGCGACATCCGTCTTCTCATTCATAATGTCGTTCCATTGGCCACGAGCGTCCCGTTGGTTGTACTCGTAAACACCGAGCCTCAAAAAACCAGCAGCAATCAAACCCTCAGGAGAACCATCGACGGCCTCATCTCCCGCTAGTTGATCGAGAACGAATTGCGAATAGGGCATGTCGCTGTTGAATGCATTGACCACGTAGTCTCGGTAACGCCAAATATTGGGTCGATAAGCATCTTGGTTCCAACCATCGGATTCGCTATAGCGAACGAGGTCCAACCAAAATCTCGCCCAATGTTCACCGTATCGATCGTCCTGCAGAAGTCTGTCGACCAACGCTTCGAAAGCTCGGGGAGACGAGTCCCCGAGGAATGCCTCCACCTCCTGGGGGGATGGAGGCAGACCGATCAATGTAAAATAGAGCCTACGGATCAGGATCGCTTTCTCTGCGCGAGGCGCGGGATGCATGCCGTTCGATGCGAGCTCATTCCAGACGAAGCGATCGATGATCGATGTGGACCACTTATCATCTTCGTGACGTTGCGGCTCGATCTTTTGAACAGGTTGAAATGCCCACCATTCTCGGTCAGCCTCTGTAATATTCCCCTCGGTTTCTCGAAGCTGAGGGATGGTCTCCGGCCAATGAGCACCTGCCGCAACCCAACGCTCAAAATGCAGTACGATTTTCTCGGGGAGTTTTCCCGTGGGAGGCATCTCGAGTCCTCGATAATGCAATGCATCGATCAAAGGGCTTTCGTCCGGCTTGCCCGCCACCAAGATGCTGCCGCTTTCTCCACCCCGCAACAATCCCTCGCGACTATCGAGCCTCAGGCCACCCTCTTGTTTCTCTTCCCCATGGCATTGAATGCACTTCGAGACCAAAACGGGCCGGATCTCCCGTTCGAACTGTGCGGACCGTTCTGTTTGTTTCGTTTCCTCTGCGAGTACCCAAGGGTCGAAAATAGAGAGAAACAGCAGTACGGAGATGAATGGAGGGAGGGAGGGGAGGTAGGATGATCGCATCAAGCTTGGTTCCTTAATCTTTTATTCTAGCCTCGAGGACGAACCGAGCCAAGCTTGAGCTTCCGCGTCGGAATTTACCTAACGGTCCTTCAACTGATTCCGCAAATCGCGAACTTCGTCCCTCAACCGCTCGATCTCTTGCCGCATCTCTGACGCCATTTCCTCTCGAGCAGGAGTACGGGACCGGGATCTTTCCAATTCTTCGGCCATCCTTCGCTTGAATTCCGACATCTCCTTTTCCATGGAAGCCGCTTTGTCGAAGATTTGCTCGGCAAAGTCGGCCATGTCGGCTAACTTCAAGTGTTCGGCAGCTTCGCGCATGTGCCGAATGCGCTGGGCCCCTCGCTCAAACTTCTCGGCCATCGCTTGCTGATCTGGCGAAAACCTGGTCGCTTCGGGTCGATCACCGCTCTGGAGTTTTTGCAAAAGTCGTTTGGATTCCTCGACCATCCTGCGAATCTCATCCACTTGACGCTCATTGGCTCCAGATTCTCGGAGAGCCTTCTCCTTCTCTAGCAAGTCGGCCAGTCTCCTTTTTACTTCATCGACTCTCCCTCGAGCCCCAGCCTCTCGCCCCTCCTTCCGAGCTTCCGCATTTCGCATCAGTTCTCGGGCCTCTTGATGGAGTAACTCTGCCCCTTTTTTGTCCCCTTGCTCCGCCATGCGCGCTGCTTTTTCTTTTAGGTTACGAGCGCGTTCGATCAGCTCATCAGAACCCTTCAATCCGGCCTGGCAAAAAGACAAAGCAAAACAAGTCGTTAAAACAAAAAAAACTCTTCTCATAGTCGCCTCTCGGAGTGGATAGTTCAACCAACGACCGTTCGATTATAGCCTGGCTCAGGGAAAGGAAACAAACAAAACTCTTAGCCGATAAAAATCTCCCAGCCTCCAAATTTGTCTATTGGACTTTCTTTACGTAAAGTCCAATTCCTCAAGAAGGTTTCGAAGCTCGGAAGACTTGTCAATCATTCGATTTACGTAGAAGCTCTACTCGCGGTTCGAACCCGTAATCGATTTCCAACAACGCGTTGGTATGGCGAGGTCACGATAAAGAATCCTTAGGGAAAAGTTTGTTATGTCGATTGTCGCTTCCATGTCGATTTTCGCAATCTCGATCGCCTTCTTGATCGGCGCGGCTAAATTTTTCACCCAGGCCGCAGAGATTCTCGGGTATCGTTTCGGGCTATCTCCCTTTGCAATAGGTGTCGTGATTGTTTCTGTAGGAACATCCCTCCCGGAATTGATATCTTCGATTGTCGCGACGCGAGGTGGCAATTCGGAAATCGTACCTGGTAATGTGATCGGCTCATCCCTTTCCAATATCCTTTTCGTGCTCGGCCTCACTGTTTTAGTTTCGCCCAAGCGAATCGATCTCGGCTCGCAATATATCTACATTGATTTAAACTTTTTGGCCGGGGCTGCATTCATCGTCGTTGTGACAATGTTCGATGGTGAAGTCTTGTTTCCAGAGGCGTCGATCGGGCTTATCGCGTATGCAATCTATCTTTTTTACTTACTCAAAGCAGGCAATACGAGCGCCGAACAGGACGTATCTCACGGTGCACCTCCGAGCAACCTCGCACCGATATGGAAACCGGTGCTGACGATCATTGCGAGCGGCATCGTCATCTTCCTGAGCGCTGGTCAGACCATCTCTTCCTTGTCTACAATCGCAGAGACTCTCGGTGTTAGCAAGGCCATCGTCTCGATGACGTTGCTTTCGATCGGAACTACCCTTCCGGAATGCGTTGTCAGCATGTCGGCCGCAATCGCGGGGAAGGCGGAGTTAGCGGTCGGGAATGTCCTTGGATCTTGTATTTTCAACTCGCTCGCGATCCCTGGAATTGCTGCTTGCTTCGGCTCCCTCCAAGTACCCAGCGAACTCGTGCAGTTTTCACTGCCGGTCTACGGGGCGATCATGCTTATCTTCTATTTGCTGACCCAAGACAAACGTATCTCCCATTTCGAGGGTGCATTGCTGCTCCTGCTCTATGTCCTATTCATTGGAAAAGTGAGTCGGCTTCTCTGAGGAAACGGTCTCGCGATGCACGCTCACTTCCAGATCATTGCCCTCGATAAACTGGTTCTCCGAGATACTCGTATCCCTTTTCTTCGAGGTCGGTACCTGCGCGGAGAGCATGGATGAGACCATTCCTCTCCACTTGGACCGAATGGAGTATCTTTTCCTCGAAATTCTGATGGAGATAGAACGAAATGCTCCCTTGTTTCGCAGCGTATTTCCGAACAGGCCCCTTTTGAGATTCAATGAACTCGATTCCATATCGTCGCATGGCCTCGATCATTCCCTGGCTTCGCCCCCACGTCCCGCCCGCCTCTGAAACGAAGGGACGACCATCCAACCTGGCAACATAGTCTTTGTATGCGAGAACCGATAAATACCTCCGTTCCTCGGCGTTTAACCAACGAAGGAATTTAGACAAATGCTTTTCGTCCTCGTAGGCGTAATTGCTGTCCAGAAAGGCGATCCGCTCAACATTGCCCGGAATCCGATCCCAAGCCTCAATAGCGCCTAGGACAAACGCGCCTCCACCGCTGTGACTGGCGAGTGTGATCGCAATCGGCGTTTGCGCAAAGGATTTCTCGATGGCTCGAAGAATTTGTCGAATGAGTTCGAGTGATTCTCCTCCATGTTCCCGCCGCCATTGCGGCCAGGACAACAGGTCGTTCGCCACATAGACAACGGCAAGGTTCGTCGGATTGGCTTGAGTTCGCAACCAGTCGATTTGAGAACCGATGTTCTGAATCGAGAATCGCCAATCCTCGGGGGTAAGCGATTTCCTGCCAATCGTTTGCTCGATCGTGTTGCCGTTCGGTAATGCATAGATGACGACCGAAAACCTCTCTCCGGAATGCGTCTCGATGGGACGCTGAATGACTAACTTCACATCCGAAAGTGGTCTCAAAATCTGAGTCCTGTTGGTGGAGTAAGTATCGATGGGTACAGGCCCATCCGCTGATAGCAGTTCACAGAGGACGGAATCTTGCAAGATGGAAGCGGCATCGACCGTTTGCCCATTGAGGACCATGCGACGATCGATGAATCTCGCTCCATGGCTATAGTCCACCCAGGATTCGAGGTGTTTGGTGTATACAGGTTGAATCGCTTTGCCGTTTGGCTCATGCCATCCATAGAGCGCGACATGCCCTGCATTCAAATCCTTGTGAATGACAACATCTTTTTTGTGTCCAGCCAGGATTGTGTGCTCCGGTATCGTAAGAGTTCTCAGTTGCTCTTCGATCAAGTGATTGTGCCGTGCGAACTCAGCGACGCTGGTCATTGCGGCGCTCGGTGGAATCGGAATAGGCTTGAGACGGATTGAGGCTTGATGGATTTGATCGACCATCTGCGGTGTCGGTAGTATGCACTGCTGGGTTTTTAATAGCAGAGCGAGAGCAGGAGGAGACATCGGCAGACGTACAAAGTCCTCATCGGTCCCAATCGAAAGGACATCCTGACTCGCGTAGTATTTCAGAGTGTACGGCTGACCGTTGATTGTCTTTGAGATTTCAATCGGAATCCGCTGCTTGAACATGGCTGGTACATTGCCACGTTTGATCGCACGAATTGCTTCGCGTTCACGCTCCTCCAGTGAAACCTCCCGCCAATGCTGAATCCAATCGCTCCCTGTTCG
>JBBAXA010000016.1:0-30162 GCA_040396935.1 Pirellula sp. | reverse complement strand
GAAAGCATGGCAGACCGATTCCCTTCATGATAGATGACACCTCATCTTCAAAAAACAACTCGACAAACGATTGCGTCGAATCACCCATCTTATCCAAACCATGATGCTCGACCCGCGCAGGAGTAAGCAGTAGGACAACAAGCACGAACAACGTACTGGACCGAACTACTCGATCGTACGCTTTGGACTCGCGCCGGATAGACATCTTTGCACTCTTTCCATGCAAGCGATAAAGAAATCGACGTGTACCGGTGATCGTGCAGGCTTTTCCTCGTTCGACTTGACGATGGAGATTTGGAGTTTGGTCTGGTACACTATGAGACTCGGCGGCTTCGAATTCGATCGACATGCGTGCGGAACGTACAGACCATTTCGAAAAAGAATCCGACAGGTTGGTGGGGGAAAGTCCTTTTTTCTCTCGCTGGCCATGGAAATTCGATTCGCCGACGCAACTTCCTCCCCAATGACATAGCTGCGAGTTTTTCAATGCTTTCCTTTCATGGTGGACCGACACGACTATGCGATGGTGTATCCCGCCGTGAATGGATGCGGATCGGTGGACTTAGTGCATTTGGGCTGAGCATGGCACAGCCCTCGGCAACTGCCTTTACGGTGCCATCGACCCTGCCGAACGGGTTGGCATCCTCGTTTGCTCGCGCTAAGAACTGCATCGTGCTGTTTCTGCTGGGGGGGCCACCACAGCACGAGACCTGGGACCCCAAGCCAGATGCTCCCGCAGAAGTGCGAGGGGAGCTGGGGAGTATTCCTACAGCGACTGACGGCTTGCGCGTCGGGGAGTTGATGCCGCTGACCGCTAAACTGACCGACAAAATCGCTGTGCTTCGAGCTCTTGCGACAGACGACAACGCACACTCTTCGAGCGGTTATTGGATGCTGACAGGTTATCCGCACTCTCCCAAAAATAATGAGAACGCGTTACCTGGGGCTCCGAACGATTGGCCTTGTATCGCCTCGGTGGTTCGGCACTTGCGAGGGGATCGAGGCACGTTGCCAGGAGCGATTCAGTTGCCCGAGGAAATTTGGAATACAGGTCGCATACCTTGGCCGGGTCAAGATGCTGGCTGGCTCGGTAGCCACGCAGATCCTTGGCTGGTGACCTGCGATCCCAACAAGTCGGATTTTCGAGTACCCGATATCGCTCTTCCCGTGGATGTTTCTCCCGAGAGACTCTCCGATCGTCGCCGATTCCTATCCAGTCTCAACGCGAAACTCGATGGGCTGCGTGAACATCCGACCTCGCAACGCTGGGCGCACTGGCAATCGAAAGCAATGGATCTGATTCGAACACCCGATGCCCAGCGCGCCTTTGCGATCGATCAGGAGTCGGACAAGATGCGTGACCGTTACGGTCGCAATCGCTTCGGACAGAGCGTCTTGCTGGCGAGACGATTGATTGAGTCAGGAGTTTCACTGGTTCAAGTGAATTGGACTCGCTGGGAAACCGATGAGAATGTAGCTCCCGCGTGGGACTCTCATGCCAAGCATACAGAACGGCTCAAAAAAGCGTTGATGCCCCCGATGGACCAGGCATACTCGGCGCTTCTCGAGGATCTCGACCAACGCGGTTTGTTGGACGAAACACTGGTCGTTTGGGTAGGCGAGTTCGGAAGAACTCCCCGTTTCAATGCGAGCGGTGGCCGTGATCATTGGGGCCATGTCTTCAGCGGCGCTCTGGCTGGCGGGGGCGTACGAGGGGGCGTTGTCCATGGAGCATCCGATCGACAAGGGGCTTATCCGATCGAGGGGCGAGTCGAACCTCAAGATCTTTCAGCCACCCTTTTTCATTGCCTGGGATACAAACCTGCCACAGAGATCCATGATCGTCTCGGTCGACCGCTAGCCATCTCCAAGGGTTCGCCGATCGAAGCGATCCTCTGAAAACAAGAATCGGTATCGGACCAAGGCACCGGCCGTCCCAACCCATCGGTCGATCGATGAACGGAACGAGGCGATTGAGCACTCAAGGGATTTATTTGGGTAGGATCAACATCCCAGCATATCCGACGACTCGATTGGGATCTCCCCCCTGGTCCGCGCTGTTCGAGTACCCCACCTTCTCGACTCGGAACGGTTTTTCCATTGCGATCAACGTTTGCATCACCACCGCTGCAGGTACGAGCCCGCACATGCTGATGGAATTCTTTCGACAGACATCGATCAGGTGTTTCGGATCTCCGTTCATCATTGCCTCGATCGTGAGATGATCGCGGCGTCGATTTTCCGCTTCGGGTTGGTAGTGATTGAGGTCGCTCGAAATGACCAAAAGAGGCAACTCCGCCTGTTGCTTAAGGACGGCTGCGAGTTGCTGACTAGCTCGCTCGATTTCCTCCCAATTCGCACCACGGAAAACAATTCCTGTAATCTTCGGTCGTCGGTTGGCTGGAAGTATCGATTCCAAAACAGGGAGTTGAATCTCCAGTCCGTGTTCGGATGCATGTGCACCGGCATCCATCTCCATCCCTTCCACTCCATCTGCAATCGCTTTCGCCAGCTCGACATTGGCTGGCCAGTCCGCGGACTCGGGTAACTTCCAAGCCTTGGACGGAGAGACAGCCCAATCGCATCCATAGGGCGTGTGTTTCGGGCCTAATATGAGGATGTTTTCGGGGAATTCAATCCGGCTCCAGACCTCCAGAGCAGTACGACCGCTAAAGCGCAGTCCCGCATGCGGAGTCATGATCGCGAGAGGCTTTATTTTGGGACCTTCCCAACGATGCTCCGCGAATTCCGCAAAGAGTCTTTCTCGTTCTTCTTTCTTCGCTGGATAGAAAGAGCCCGCCACGGCGGGTGGACGCTCTACGTCGCTTTCGAGAGCGACCGTTCCATTGGAAGCGATCAGAGAACTCGCGGTCGAGACACAACTCATAGAGAAAATGGCGACCGGATTTCTTCTCATTCGAATGGGATTGGCGGCTTGCTGTATCAGCTCATGCACGGATTTGTTCGCTTCGAATGCTACAGCACAACGTTCGCCACAGAGGGCGATAATCGCTCGATGCGATGGGTTGACCTCCGATACGTCGCACTGCCGATAGGTTTCGGTCAACGAGTCTCCATCCCAATCCTCCTGAACCACGACTCCATGATGGATTGGATCGTAGAGCACCGTGAGTTCTAACTCGACTTTCGTTTCCTCGGCGAAACGAGTATTCACCAACGCTTGGGCTGCATTCTTGCAGAGATCAAAAACACTTGTTTGGAGTGGAATGCCCGGTCGAATCGACGTTTGAATCCAGTTCGCGAGCATCCGATTGTTCTTGGTGTCCCTGAGGGTCAAAACGACACCATGTACCGTCCCGTTCATGGCATCCAAAGCGACGTAGCTAGGAGTGCTTCCTCGCGTGAAGGCAACGACATTGTCGGTTGCAACTTGCTTGAGCCGCATCAGTTGTGCCATCGTCCCGGGCGGGAGTCGGACCGGGAGGTCCGATGGCAGTGAATCCGATTCAATTTTCCCTTCGACAACCACTCCTTCAAAGATTTCCAACTGGGTACTGGAGTCCTGCCATGCATTTTCTGGAAGACCTGCTTTGCGGCAAACGGCTTCAAGGAATTGCATATTATCCCAACCCTGTTCGCTCGGAACGCTCGGCAACAAAAGGCCTGCTTGATTGCCTCGAGCCACGCGCAGCCCGTGCTTCCCAATTTGAATGTGCTCGAACCGCTTCTCTGCGGGAACCTGGAGCACGGCGGGTGAGGCTAGAACGGAAACATCGAGAGAAAGATGGGGTAGTTCCGTTGGAGAAATCGCGGCCATTCGATGATCTTCCTTTGCGGTGCGCTGAGCCGACTGCAGAATGGCCTCACGTAATGTCGTCGGTCTTCCCAAAAATCCGCAACACCCGCGTAGCTGCATACCTCGGGATAAAGTCGTAAACAAACCAAACACATACTGATCGCCGAGTTCCCCGAGCACCTCATCCCAACTGGAGGTCAAGGGACGTCCTATGACGGCGGAAATGACCGTCAGTTGTGCTGCCTTTTGAATGGCATGCTTTTGCTCGGATGTCAACGTATCGAGTTGAAGCATCGGGAGCTTGACAGGAGCAGTAACGGCCATAGTTTCCTCCGTGGTTTGGCGAGAAGATTGGAAGGGCTGATCGGGCGTTGGATATCGTTTTTCGGTAGCGGGTTCCACCACAGGCAAAGATAACCGACGGTTTGGGGATGCGGCGTTCGCAACGCGGAAAGATTCGAGGTTTACAGGCAATCGTTTGCGTCCCCATGTCCCTGGGCTCACGTCAAATCTTCCGGATTGCTCCGCACCGCATTTTCGACAAAGATTACCCGACAGGTTGTAGCTACCTAAGTCATACCAATCGCGTTCGATGAGCAACGATTTGCACTGGTAGCAATACGTAGAGGCATGTTTTTTATCGTGGACATTGCCTACGTAGGCATACCGAATGCCCGCCTCAGTTGCGATTTGATGGGCTGCCAGGAGTGTCTCGTGTGGCGTCCGAGGACGCTCCAACATCCTAAAATCGGGATGAAACGCTGAAAAATGAACAGGGACGTCATCTCCCAACTCCCTGAGAATCCAATCGCACATACTCTTGAGTTCATCGTGGCTGTCGTTCAAGGATGGGATGATCAGGTTGGTAATCTCAAACCAAACATCGGTTTCGTGCTTCAGATACCGTAGTGTGTCGAGGACTGGATCGAGATGCGAGTAGGTAATCCTACGATAGAAATCCTCTGTAAAGGCTTTGAGATCGACGTTCGCTGCATCCATCTGGGCGTAGAATTCCCGGCGAGCCTGTGGCATGATATAGCCCGCTGTGACAGCGACGGTCGCGATCCCTAATTCGTGGCATGCCGCGGCGGTATCGATGGCGTATTCGGCCCAGATCACCGGATCGTTGTAGGTAAAGGCAACACTTTTGCATCCGAGTTCTTTTGCCGCTCTCGCGATTGTTGCTGGCTCTGCAATTTCACTGAGCTTGGCAACCTCTCGCGATTTGGAAATATCCCAATTTTGACAAAACTGGCACCCCAAATTACAACCGGCGGTGCCAAAAGACAAAACGCTACTTCCCGGGTAGAAGTGATTTAGCGGTTTCTTTTCGATCGGATCGATACAGAACCCAGTACTGCGCCCGTAGGTGTCGAGCATCAATTGATTGTTTTCGATTTTTCGAACGAAGCAGAAACCGCGATCCCCTTCCTTCATTCGACATTGCCTTGGGCAGAGATCGCAGACGATCCTCATCGTCTCATCGGAGACGGCACCCTCACTGCTAGGGCTATCGATATGCCACCACTTTCCGAGCTTCATGCGATAAACTCCATCCGTAGGCTGGTCGGACACTCAAGATAGGACTCCCGCCTTCCAAAGCGTTCCGACCTCATTTTCCACTTCGATTATTCAACAAACCATTCTATGGCAATTAAACATCGCAAAAGAATAGGCATTATTGCGTTGCTTCATGAATCCAACACATTCCTCGATCAGCCGACCGAGTTAGAGCATTTTTTGCAGAATATTCTTTGTACGGGTCCGCAGGTTCTCGAGGTGTTTCGCGGAGCGCATCACGAAGTGGGAGGATTTATCGAACGACTCGATCAGGAACCAAGTGTCGAATTGGTCGGTGTCTTTGCGGCCCGCGCGATGCCCTATGGAATAATATCGGCTACATGCTGGGACGCTTTGATGGGTGTTCTCGAGCGATCGATCCAGCATGCGGGTCCGATCGATGCATGGTTGGTAGCTCCCCATGGTGCGGCTGTCGCGGAAAGTGCGTCGGATGCTGACGGAGATTGGTTGACACGCCTGCGATCGATCGTCGGACGCGACAAGACGATCGTTGGAACGCTCGATATGCATGCCAATGTTTCCGAGGCGATGGTAAAGGCATGCGATGCGCTACTGGCCTATAAAACGAATCCTCATTTGGATCAAAAGGAAAGAGGAATCAAGGCAGCATCCCTCCTCCTGGATAGCCTGGAAAGCCATCAACGTCTGTACACAGGCTTTGCCTCCCTACCGATGTCGATCAATATCGAACGACAGGCGACTGCAGAACCGCAGGGAGCCCTGCTGCATCAGTGGGAAGGTCGATGGTATGAAAGAGAATCCAATTTGGTCGATGTCTCGTGGGTCTACGGCTTTCCTTATGCGGATGTCCAGGAAATGGGAGCCAGCGTTCTCACCATCGTTTGGGATGATCCCGAACAAGCCAATTCGATCGCAGAGGAACTGGCCAAGCTTTGGTGGACGCAACGTGAAGAGTTTCGTGGGAAAATGATCGACCGTCGAGATGCTGTCGCACTGGCCAAGCAAAGCGAAGGGACCGTAGGGCTTCTCGATATGGGAGACAACATCGGGGGAGGAAGTCCCGGCGATGGCACGATCATCGCTCATGAACTCCTCCATCAAGAATGCCTTCCCGCATTTTTGTGGCTCCACGATCCCTCGAGTGTCCAACGAGCAACCGAAATAGGTCCAGGAAATTCCGGGAAATTCAGCCTAGGGGGAAAAACAGATCCGAGACATGGCTCGCCGATAGTAGATACCTTTGAGGTCGTCTCAATCCATGATGGGAGGTTTCGAGACAACCAGGTGCGCCATGGTGGATATTGCACTTACGATCAAGGGCCGACGGCCGTCCTGAGATCGGCAAAAGGACTGGTAATCATGATCGCATCGGAAAGAGTTGCACCAGTAAGCTTAGCGCAACTCACGGAGTTCGGGATCCGTCCCAACGATTTTCGCGCGATCGTCATCAAAGGAGTCCATGCTCCCGTGGCAGCCTATGCTGAGGTTTGTGATCGAATGATTCGTGTCAACACTCCCGGTGTCACAACGGCTGATGACGGAGCCTTGGAATATCAAAACCGACGTAAACCCATGTTTCCGTGGGAGTTCGTCGCTGGATGAAGTTCCTGTCAGCAGTTATCTTAGGAGGATGAATGCTGAATCTATCACCGAACAACTCCTTCGTTACGTTTACTCCGACGACTATCGACCATCGAAACCCAAGTCGATTCATAAAGCGCTGAAGCTTCCCGAAGAAGCATACCGAGACTTGCGCCGCGCGATAAAGAGTCTGGTACGCGAGGGCAGAATTCTTTTTGGAGCCAATCATCTGGTACTCCGTCCTGCCAAACCACCCGCGGTACAGCCAGATAGTGCGCCGGATCATTTCAACGAGCTGCTCGACATCAGCCCGCGGCGACTGAAGGCTCGAAGCAGCGTTCCCTCGAGCGAGACCGTAGGCGTCTTTCGCGTCGCGCCAAATCGATCCTTCGGATTTGTCAAACTCCCCAAGGTGGCAGCCCGCGATGCGGTCGATGAGGTGTTCATTCCACCTAGACACACCAAAGGTGCCATGGAGGGAGATACCGTTCGTATTCGCATTTCTATGCGGAGTAAGGAACGACTCGAGGGGATTGTCACCGAAATCGTATCGCGAGGTCGACGAGAATTCTCCGGTACCTTTCAGACGATCGACGGGCAAGCGATGGTCTGGCTCGATGGCGCCAATCTGGCCCATCCGGTGCACATTGGGGACATCCGCGGGCTACCCGTCAGCGACAACGAAAAGGTGATTGTGGAACTGGTCCGGTACCCTGACTTTTTTCAGCCCGGCGAAGCGGTCATCCTGCGCGTGTTAGGGAGCAATTTGAACCCGGCGGTCGATACCATGGCCGTCATGCACCAATTCGGACTTGTTGAGGAATTCCCTCCCCCAGCCCTCGAAGTGGCTCGCTGCCAGGGAGATGCATTCCAGGAGGATTTGATTCCATCGGATCGAGCCGACCTTACCCGGATACCGACTCTCACCATCGATCCGATCGACGCACGTGATTTCGACGACGCTATTTCCCTTTGCAAAAACGAAAAAGGAAACTGGGAACTCCAGGTTCACATCGCCGATGTTTCCCACTTTGTCCCAAAGGGTAGCCCTTTGGATAGCGAGGCGCAAAGGCGAGCGACCAGTGTGTATCTGCCCGATCGCGTCATACCGATGCTGCCCGAATCCATCAGCAATCACCTGGCTTCTCTGCAGCCCGATCGCAATCGATTGGCGAAGACAGTCTTCATGGAGTACACGCCCGAAGGTCTCTTGATTCATACGAACGTCTTCAACAGCGTGATCCGAAACCAACATCGATTCAACTACGAACAGATCGATCAGTATCTGTCCACGCCAGAACTGTGGCGAGCCAAGCTCAAGCCAGAAATCTTCCAACTGGTAGCGGATATGCACAGTCTCGCCATGCTGCTGCGAAAACTACGCCATGAAAAAGGATCGCTAGAGCTGACACTACCCGAGGTCAAAATCGATCTGGATAAATCCGGTAAAGTGAAAGGAGCGCATCTGGTACACCACACCGAAAGCCACCAGATGATCGAGGAGTTCATGCTGGCCGCCAATCAAGCGGTCGCGACCTGGCTGGACAGCTTGGAATTACCGTTCCTTCGCCGTGCACACGCTCCCCCGAATCGTCTCAAGCTACGGCAGCTCAATCAATTCGTTCGAGCCCTGGGGATTCCCGCTGAAAATCTCGAGAGTCGGTTTGAAATCCAACGGGTGATCGATGCCGTGAAAGGGCAAACCACGGAATATGCAGTGAATTATGCGATTCTAAAAAGTATGTCGAAAGCTGTTTACCAAGCAGCGTTCGAGCGACATTATGCCTTGGACATGTCCCATTACTGCCATTTTACAAGCCCGATACGTCGTTATCCCGATTTGGTGGTGCATCGCATTGTTCAAAAATTGATCGATGGTGTTCCGGCCCATGAGGATGAAGATGTCCTCGAACGACTCGGCGAGCATTGCAGTGCCATGGAACAGAACGCAGAGTCTGCGGAGCGGGAATTGATTCGGATCAAGCTGCTCCATTTTCTCTCGAAAAAACAGGGTGAGATCATGAGCGGCGTCGTATCGGCAGTCAAATCGAATGGACTACTCGTTCGAGCGATCGAAATTCCCATCGACGGATTGATCGCGATCAGTTCGCTTCCTCCCGATCGATACCAATTCGATCGCGAAACGCATACCCTCGAGGGGTTTCGGAGCGGCAATCGATTTCGTCTCGGCGATGAACTGCTCGTGCGGGTCGACAAAATCGATATGGTTCGTCGACAACTGAGCTTCAAACTAGAAAAAGTAACGCATCACACCGTTGCCCCGACCCTACAACCGAAAAGTAGGGGGCGCAGGTCCTCGAATCGAATCCTGCGAGATCTCGAAAAGTTCAAGCCAGCGAAACGAAGAAAGCGTGGGTGACACCGAGTGTCTCGGTCGTCACCAAAAACAATCTCGATGCGTCGGTGGATCGATTAGCAGGGAACCAGCGATCGAATGCCAACGTCGCCGAGCATTGCATGGCGAGTCCCTGATCACCGAGTGCCAGGTCCCTGAGTCCGCGAAGGCGGTGTTTCCTAGGCCTGGATGGTCACGCCTGTTTCTTCCTAGTTGCGTTAGGATCGCGAGCAAAAGTGGCTTCGACCCTTTTTCACCAGTGCAACTATACGCAGATGCTTACTCGGCGCAGTGAGGATTCACGGGGCGGGCGAAAAGAAATCTTCCAATATACCGGAGTGCTCGCGCGCGGCCGCTACGATTGCATAGGGATACAGCTCGGGCTGCACGGTATGTTTCTTTTGCCGCTGGCCTGAACACGTACATCGCAACATCGCTGATGGTTACATCCCGCCGGAGAACACGTCTACCACCATGCAAAGCTCTGAACACACTTTACACAAACCTCAGACCCAAACTGGCTCGCATGAGGCTTTCTGTATCGAATGACACAATCCGTAGAGCAATCCGTTGGAAGGAAGCAACAAATCGATCCTTACCAACGGGTGGTACATTGCTTTACCTGCAGTGAACTCGATCGTGTGTGTGACGACCTGAGGAACTCGAGCGCACTACTGCAATGTACCACCTCGTCGGATGAATGCTTAACCCGCTTTATTGACAGACCACGAGACGAAAAACGGCTCGGCTTCCTCCTCACCATCGTCATATCGCAGGGCTCGGTTCCGATACGACCGTTCGAGGATTTTTTCGAGTTCACCCCGATCGAGCCATACCCCACCGCATCCGCTGCAAATGTCGATCGTGTGCCCCCAACGCAGCGTCGCCTCGAGTTCTCCTCGGCAATGCGGACACCTTCGGAGGTCAGAACCCAATGGCTCAATCATCCCCTGTGCTCCCTACGACGTTCTGCTTTACGATCAATTGCTAATGAAATCCTGTCGCAGACACGGTCGATCAATGCATTCAAATGTGCATCGCGATCCTCGACAACCAAGGTCGTATGACCTGTCATATGAACAACGACACGGCAAGATTTATCCTCACCACCACGGTTCGGGCCGTTCTCGTCGCAAAGAAAAACGCTCACCTTCCTTCCATGGCGTCCGAGACGCATGATCGCCGACTCAAAACGATCTTCGACCCATGTTCGCAGGGAATCGTTCAACGGAATGCCCCGAGAGTGAACCAGAATTGACATGCCAAAACCTTTCTCCGTGAGAGGGAACTACAACTTCGATGCTGTCCCTGAGTTCTCAGCTCAACTAGACGTTCTATACTACGGCATTCGCGATCCGCAGTGAGACGAAAAAAACAACACTCATACTTTGAAAAAACTAAACAATACATGGACTGGCTGAACTACCACCACTTGTACTATTTTTGGATCACGGCACGCGAAGGTTCGATGACGCGGGCTGCAGCGAAAATGCATGTAACTCCGGCAACTCTGAGTGTTCAGATTCGCGAATTGGAGAAATCCGCGGGCTGCCAACTCCTTAAAAAATCCGGGCGTGGCATCACCCTGTCCGAGATGGGGGAAACCGTCTATCGCTACGCGAGCGACATTTTTGCATTGGGCGAGGAATTGAAAGGAGCCATGCGAGGGCATCCGCTGGGAACACCGCTCCTTTTGCGGGTCGGGGTCAAAGATGCGATGCCTAAACTGGTTGCCTTTAAATTCCTCCAACGCGGTCTGTCTTTGGATCAACCGGTTCGGATGATCTGCCGGGAGGGGGAGGTCGACAGGCTGGTTAGCGAACTTACCGTACATCGGTTAGACGTCGTCCTTTCCGATACCCCACTCGACCCGAGTTTCAAAGTTCGCGCGTACTCCCACATCCTGGGTGAGTCGACAGTCACTCTCGTCGCGAGCAAAGCGATCGCCTTGGATTACAAGAATGGATTTCCTAGATCTTTGGACAATGCTCCTTTTCTCTTGCCGACGGCAGATACAGTCCTGCGACGTAGCTTGGATCAATGGTTTTCCGAACACGACCTCAAGCCTCTTGTACGAGCCGAGTTCGAGGACGCGGCCATGATCAAGATCGCAGGTCAGTCAGGCTTGGGTATCTTTACCGTACCGACTTTGATTCTGAAAGAGGTTTGCGAGATGTACCATGTCGTTCCCATCGGAGAGCTTCCCATTGTCGAAAGATTCTACGCATTGTCTGTAGAACGTAGGATCAAACATCCCGCGGTCCTTGCGATCACACGGAGCTAAGATGAATCTGCGGGGAACGGAGTTTCAACCGAAAAACCGATTCGAGAAAATCGATTTGACTGTCGATGAGTATTGCTCGGTCGAGGACTCCAATGACTCTCCGCGTACCGAGTTCTACTGGGATGATACTCAGTCGATCGTTACTCAAAACAAAAGTCCAGACATTCCGTTTCGCTACAGCCTGAATCCCTATCGTGGTTGTGAGCATGGATGCGCGTACTGCTACGCGCGTACGTCTCATGAGTACCTCGGCTGGAATGCAGGACTGGATTTCGAATCGAAAATTCTTGTCAAGTCGAACGCAGCGAGTCTGTTTCGGGATTGGCTGGTTCGACCGGCGTGGAGCGGCCAGGAACATGTCATGCTTTCAGGTGTTACCGATCCTTATCAACCCATCGAACGAAAGCTGCGTGTCACCCGCTCGCTACTCGAGGTCTGTGTCGAGGCGAGACAAGCTGTCAGCATCATCACCAAAAATGCTTTGGTGACGCGAGATTTGGATCTGCTCTGCCAACTCGCATCGTGCCGCGCTGCATCCGTCACGCTTAGCATCACCAGTCTCGACAAATCGTTAGCCAGAGTACTCGAGCCCCGGTGCACGGTACCGGAGGGAAAACTAAAGGCGATTGAGCAATTAAAAGAGGCCGGTATTCCAGTTCATGTGAACATTGCTCCAATCATCCCAGGCGTTAACGACTTTGAGATTCCCACGATTCTCGAAGCGGCCGCGAACGCAGGTGCGACCAGCGCGAGCTGGATTCTGGTTCGTCTACCAGGGAGCGTTGAACCCGTTTTTACCGATTGGCTCGAGCGTCATCTGCCCAACAAAAAAACAATGGTCCTCAACCGAATTCGTGAATTGCGGGGCGGAAAACTCCACGATCCACGCTTCGGAACGCGGATGCGCGGCGAGGGATTCTTCTCGGACGAATGGTCTCAACTCTTTCGTGTCCTCCGTCGAAAACTCCATCTCACCGAGTCGCCTGCACCGCTCAACACGGCGGAATTTCGACGGCCTCGAACTGGGGACGGGCAACTCTTCCTTTTTTGAGTCACCAATCTACGATCGACTAGCGTGGCCTGGTAAGAAGCCGCATTCGAGTCCGATGCGATCAGGGTGATGTGGGATTGGAAATAATCCAAAGCTGAGAATCACCTCGCAACAACAACCGATCACCTACCGGGACCATCGTCGACCGGACGGTGAGCTCGGTTTCAATGGTCGCAATTTTTTGGAACTCCCGACTCGCATTCAGAATGGTCACCGCTCCCGTATGCGAAACATTCATGAGCTTATCACCGACGATGATCGGCGAACTGGAAAAATCACCCCCGATGCGCATGGACCAAATCGTATTTCCGTCGTTTAAATCCACCGCAGAGACAATACCAGCATCGGACCAAAGAAAAAGCGTATCCCCTGATGCAACAGGAGTAGGTACGTACGGCGCAACCGATTTCTTCGCAATCTGAAATCGCTCTTGCTTTTTCGTCAGATCGAATGCGATCAACCGATTGTCTTTCCCACCCCCCGATCCGTGACTACCGATCAGGAGATCACCCACCAAAAAAGCGGAGGAGCAAATACGCTGGCTAAAACAATCGTGGTTCCACAACACAGCTCCCGTCGATAGGTCCATCCCGAACATCCCCTCTCCTGTCGTGATACAAACCAACTCCTTCTTGCCTTCATGTTCCCAAACGCACGGTACACCATAGCAGACGCGGGTCGTAGGTAGTTGCGTTTCCCAAACCGTCTCGCCAGACTTTGCATTGAGCGCGATCATTCGGTCTGAACCAGGGGCTACACCTGGGGGCAATTCCTCTGCATCCTGCGTGTTGAGCAACAACACCAAATCATCGACTCGTATGGGGGACATGCCAAATCCATGCTGAGCGACGTACCTGCCGAAATCTCGAACCCAAACCTCGGAACCATCGTGGGCAAGGGCACGTACAATCGTGTGCTCCGGATCTGCCCAAGCAAAGTAAACTCGCTCGGAGTCCACGCAGGGGGTCGATGATGCATACGAACTGAACTTGTGTAGTTTGTGAGGTAAGGAGCTGTAGGATCGTTTCCATTTCTCGGCACCGGTTTTCAGATCGATTGCGAGAAGAAACCGAGTCGCATCTGTCGGATCCGCCGATAAAAGGAATACCGTATCGCCGTACACACTCGGTGAGCCATGCCCAACACCCGGTAAAGGCACCTTTTGTACACTCGTGGACAACCATGGCAGTCCAAGTCCACTTTGGATAGCGGTACCCGAACCGTTTGGCCCACGGAATCGGGTCCAGGTGGCCTCTTTGTTCTCCTCCGCTCCCGCCCACGGAATCACCATCAACATTAGGAGGGAAATCGATACTATGCTGATTCGTTGCATCGTAAACTTGAACTCCTCGGGGATTCAGTCCCGATTGGAGTACTCCCAGCGGCGTCGCTGAAAAGTACACACTCTCTTGTATGGAATGAACGTCTATCGCTTCGAACGGTATAACACCGAAACTCGGTGCTCACGATTTTAGCCGAGTGAGATGCCCGTAGAGCCCCGCGATCCCTAACGCCAGGAAAATCAAACCGAGCCCGTACCAAACCGGAGCCGGCACGCCCATCCAAGTGATCGTCGAAAACCATTGGTAAGCGAATGCACACAGTCCGATAAAACCGGCATAAATCATTGAAAAAAAGACCAGGAGAGCCATCGACCAACGGCGTCTCGCGACGACCACGTGGTCCGATTCCACCTCGGCTGAAGATTGGTTTTCATGCAGCATGTTACAACTAAATCGATTGACCTGCTCGCCTCACCAGCTGCAGGATGGAACGAACCCCGTCCGTTTTTAACAGACCCACCCGGTAAATACGACCCGCCAATACGACCATCGCCGAAGTGGCAACCATCATCATAGCTGCAGCCACAAAGGGTTGCCACCAAGGTACCGCGGTACCTGAGGCTAATCGGAGCACCATGGTCATCGGACAGCTGGGGGGAAAGAAACTCAACGCTGTCGCGACCAAGCCATTCGGATCGCGAACCGCAATGAACCATACCATCACGGGGGCCATGAGAAACATCCACACCGGGAGCAGTAAAGACTGCGCTTCCTTGAGTTCATTGACCGACGCACCTACGACCAGAAAAATAGAACTAAAAAATAAGACTCCGAGAATCTGAAACAGGATGAACCATGGAATCAACGAGGCTGGCAGATCTCCCAGCATGCGCTGCTGCGAAAGTACAAAAATCCCACCGCAACCATACAACAAAAAAATCACCATCGAACCTGCAACATTCCCCAACAGCTTTCCTCCCATCAGTTGCGTCGGAGTGACGGATCCGATCAACACCTCGGAAATACGCAGGGTCTTTTCCTCCATGGCGCTTTCGAGCATCGGTTGGGCCGCCATGAGAATCACCATGAACATCAACATCATCACGCCAAAGGGGAGAAACATGGCCTTGAGCGCATCGCTCGTGGATTGGGATGCTTTTGGATTCTCCCCATCGACGGGTCGATTGGGTAAAACCTCGACGGGAGAGTCCACCCATGCGAGCACCTGTGGATCCACATCGCCCAACCCGAATTGCTCGATGCGCTCTTCTCGGACTTTCCTGCTGATCAAATCCGATAACCAGCGGCGAACCTCGCTCATGAGGGAATCAAACGCATACAGTTTTGGTAAAGCCCCCCCTTTCGAGCTAGCATCCTTGGAGGGCTTGTCGAATAGATCCTTTGGGATTTCAACCAGAGCATAGACCTCCCCCTGCTTGATTCGCCTGTTGATCTCGAGACGCTGCCCGTCATCCAACTCGGGTGCATCGGATGGCTCAAAGAACCAAAAATCCTGAGCCGTGATGAACGGATGGGAATCCTCCACGGACTCTACCTGCATTTTAGAACGCTTGATCGATTCGTTTCGCTGATCGGCAGATGCGATGATTGTATCCATCAATCGTCCCGTACCATCTGCGACAATAATTTTCAGCGTCCTGCCTCCACCGATCTTCTGCAACGTCGGCATCAACACAATACTGCCGAACATCAAGATCGGAATCATCACCAAACTAAATATAAAAGCCTTGGTTCCAACCATGGCTACATATTCACGATAAGCAATGACCAGAAGTTTGGAAAAGAACATGGCCGCTCAAAAAAATATTTTCCCTAACGAACGCGATGGACCGAACCTGCGCACATCGCGAGTACCACTAGGTAGAAAACAGTTTCCTTAGCTCCTTTCGCATGCTCTCACGCATATAGATATCGAGGGATTCCAGATCGGACTGTTTGTCCGCCATATTCGATTTCGCGATAATCAAACGGGCGGAAACCGCAACAACGTCTCCTTTGTTCCCGGACGCTTTGATCGTGACAGTGCGATCCTCGGTTTTGACAATCTCGGCGAGGATGCTCAACGTTTGCCCCGGTTCCATAAAATCGGCAAACTTCACATTGCGAGCTTCCTGAAGCGTCAGCAGCGAATGTCGAAAGTTCTCGGTTTCTCGAATCAGCCAGCAAGATGCTTGGAAAAGAGACTCGAGCATGAGGACGCCCGGCATGACCTTGAAAAGAGGAAAATGATCGCGCAAATAATCCTCCTCTTCCCGCACGCTCCGACAAGCGCGAATGCTTTCCCCGGGTTTCAGCTCCAGGATGCGGTCCAATTGGCGAAATTTCATGCAGGTCGTCATGAAAACAGCACTACCTCACAAGCGTATGAATCGACAACTCTACGAAGTTTAGACCATCTTCCAGCGTTGTGGAATGCCGATCCATCGATCCGTAGATGCTGGGGCCAGCTGCGGGTTTGCTTGATTGCTTTTGCGATCCCCCCTTCTGTTCGCTGCTTGCTACTATTCCACTCACTAAACTCTCGCTCGCCCCGCGAACCGTTCCCTGGATGCTACCCACCTTGAAAAAACTCACAGCGTTTTTTGAGTTGCGAGATAATCGATGGCTCACTGTGAACCTCCTCTGGAGTTGAACCATGACTCTCCGCACCCTCCAACTCAAACTCGCCGAATACGATGCGATGGTTCGTAAAGGTGCATTCGATGACCTGCCTCGACGTATCGAACTGATTCGAGGAGAAATTGTTGAAACGAATCCCGCAGGTCCGCTCCATGACGACTACATTACCTATTTGACCAACTGGTCCGCTGCCAACTGCGATCCCGATAAGACATGGATCACCTCTCAAACAGGACTCGACATGCCCGAAGTTGATAGCCGGACCGAACCAGACCTTTTTTGGGTTCGGCGAGCTCGCTACCGATCCGCGCATCCAGAACCCGCCGATGTCCAACTCGCCATTGAAATCGCCGATAGCTCGCTCGCCAAAGACCTCGAAATCAAAAGACACCTCTATGCCGAAGTCGCAATCGCTGAATACTGGATCGTCGATTGCCAGAATCGATGTGTCCATGTCTTCCGAAGTCCGCACGGCTCCGATTATCAATCGCATCAAATCGCTCAATCGACCGAAACCATTTCGCCCGCATTCGCACCCAACGCGATTCTCGATCTCAATGATCTGTTCTCCGGAGAATCATGAACGAAGCGGAAATTCGCTAGATGCTAGTTGCTAGGGATGGATTGCCTTCTCCCTACGCTTCGCGAGATAGCTACCTGCCCCCTGATCTTTGTTTCTTTTTCGCTTTGCGTCTTCGCTTGATCAATAGGGCTGTTTTTTGGATCCTTCTGGCTGTTTTGCTTTTGTGAGCCGCCGTGCGTTAGCCGCGGGTGTGGCTGTTTGGTCCCTCGGCTGTTCCCATTTAGGAACTAACAACGAAGAAAGAAATCGCACTTCTCGCCACTCGCCACCAAGAACTAAGAACGAAGTACCAAGAACCAACAACTACTCCCTCCGTCTACCGTTCTGCGATCCCACATCCGGCTGAGACTTTTCCTTAGGACCTGCGATCGACTTGCTATCGCGAACCGCGAGTACAAAGTGCCTTTCTGTTTTATCTGCGTAACTGACGAGTCCCGTGACGAAATCAAGCCCTCTCGGGACGATTCGACTGGGTTGTCGATGACCAATAAAGATCAGCCTTCGCGTTCGGAAAAAATGAGGTATCCAGCGAGGGACGAACCTTGCGATCGTCGTTGATCGATCGCAGTTCTTTGATGTTCGGTAGTCGCCAGTCTTCGTGACCAGCGAGACGGAGATGACCACATGCCTTCAATGCATCCTCCCAGGTCATCCCCTCCGGCGAACCGAGCCTTTGCCAGATCAAGCCTGTTGTGAGATCCGTCACCGTACCATCGTTGTTGTCATGCAATCGAGGTCCACTCATAACCTGGGATTGGCCACGGACACAACGCACATGCATGGGGCGACTACCTCCTGCGCTGATCGACTCGCTTTTTGCATGCGCCCCAATTCCCCCTCCGGTATTCACAACCCAGATTTTGGATGGCTCGTCCGCCCGAGAGACATTCGTCCACCAGTAACGCGCTTCCGTACGAGAAAAGAACTCCGTGTTCATCGCCGGACCATGCTTACCATGATCCATGATGCTGAATAGCTCATGACTTTGTGGTAATCGCCAATCTCGATAGCCACCCAGTTCTAAGGTGGATGCGTACCGCGTGGCCTGTTCCCAAGTCATCTCACCCCCATCGGTCTTCTGCCAAACCAGACCCGTCACTCGGTCGGTGATGGTTCCATCTCCATGATCGTTGTAGTTTGGTCGACCACTAGTAAAGTCAGCATCCTCACCAAAGGTCTGGGTGTAACTCGCGGCCTGACCAGTATCGGGAAAGGTGCTTTGAATGTCCTCGACTGTTCCCGCGACTTGCCAGAATCCGAGAGAGGAGGACGCCAGCATAGACAGAAATGCTACGATCAAAATCGTTTTGGCACTCTCGAGAAACATCCATCGTGAACCACTCATCCTAGTACGATCCAATTCATTTCATGCATGCGATTTGCCCCCGTTTCACTGTTGGCCGGGGTATACCACAGAAAGTCGAGCCCGTAAGAATGGATCCCATCTTCACCGCGAAATAGAAATCCTTGACGCAGCCTTCGAGATCCTCGGAGACTACAGCAAATTCGTTGTTACGGCTCTTCCGTAGGCTACTGCCTGCGAAAGGATAGCGGTGTAGAGTCCATCTGAGTGGACCAATCCATCCACGGCTGCCAAAAGTATTGAGCGGGGGGCACTCTGAGAGTATCCGCACCTTTTTGCTACCTTCACTCACCGTGCCTTGCGTCCTGGAACGGTGTAAGAAAAGCTCACATCGCCATTCTTTCGACTCTGCGATTCCGCATTCGGGAGATAGGTACGTACGTAGTCTGCTCTAGCGCTCTCTTCGCCCACTCGGACACGAACAAAGCCCGAACTGCTCTGGATTTCGCCGCTGACATAGCCGTATTCCTTTGCGGAGTTGGTGTTCCCTGAACGAGGATGCCCTGGCTGTGGAATCTCTTGATAGACAATCCCATCGAGATCCTGTTTGATAAAGAGATGGTCGTGACCGTGAAAAACAATCGAGACTCCATGCTTCACTAAAAGATCGTGGATCGGCATCTCCCAACCTGGGCGCTGTTTGGCAAATTCGTTCTCACCCGTGATCCCTTTCCCACCCCATTCCCAAAGCTGCGCGACCTCGACTCCTCCACGATTATTGGCGGGTGATCCACCAACCAAGTGGTGCAGAAAAACGAATCGATACTTGGCGTCTATGCTTTCCAAAGAGGATTTGAGCCAGCGATACTGCTGCTCTCCGAGCGTCCATGACCAGTTGTTACCATCCCTGCTTCGCTGCGTCGTATAGCGAAAAGGATCCAACACGATGAACTGGGCATCACCCCATTTCCACTGATAGTAATCCTGTGGCAGACCGATCTCGGGATCCTTCTGTTCGTTTCCTGTATAGAAGTGGTCGGGTTCCGGGTTGGGAAAGAGACGCTTACGCGTTTGGGTCGCCCAAACAGTCGATCCCCGACTGCCAGACTCTCCATCGTGGTTTCCTAATGCGAAGAAAAGCGAGGCTGAATGGCACAAACTACCCAAATAGTATCGTTGTGCGAGATACTGCGGTTCGGAGAGCTCAGGCTTGACATACTTGCCAGTCATGAAGGTATCTCCGAGTTCGAAATGGAAATCCGGCTTACTACCTAGAGCGTTCGCAAGAGTAAGCAGATAGACATCTCCGCTCGTGTTCTCATCGAGGTGCGAATCGGAGGTAACGGTAAAGACAAACGAACTACTCGGGTCGCGCTGCGTTTGAAAGGTGTACTCGTCGGTCGGGAGAGACTGGCCCGTCTGGGTTGTGTAGACCAGTCGGTAATAGTAACGGCTATTACGCTTCAGCGAGTTCAAGACAAAGTCGTACGCCCCCTTTGCCTCAATCTTGGCTACCGGAGTCCGTAGATCCAGTTCGCCTGATTTGAGCCCATACTCGACAAACACCTCAGCCTCTTTGTGAAACAAGACTCTCACCGTGATGCTTGTGTCCGTGGGCCTACCTAACAATAGATTGAAAAGGTGCTCAGGGACGTTGTTGGCAGGTGGTGGTTCGGTGTAATTACCGAGGCCGCTTCCTCCTTTGCCACTCCCACCTCGACCAGCTTGGCCACCTTGGGCTGCTTGTCCACCACGGCCTCGCTGCTCTTGGCCTGGATCCCCACCCCGTCCGGCTTGTCCTCCTCGCTGGCCATTAGGTCCACCGCGTTGGCCAGCTTGACCAGCGCGTTGTCCTCCCGGACCACCGCGTTGGCCGCCGATTTCACGTTGGTTTATTCCTTGCTCATCGCGCTTGATCTCCTCGCTTTGCGCAGCGACCTCTACCACTACGAATCTCGCTTGCAAACAAATCGCTACGAGCGCAATCGCGGTGTAACGCATCATGATTGAATTACCCATTCCTTTGTACGTCTCTGCAGAAACGCCTGTATGTTTGTAGATCATTTCCGATCTCTTCATGAATAACAAAATAATACGCTGCCTCTTTCCTGCCCAACTCAAAAGAGATACGTCCGATGACAACCGGGTTCATTCATCTCTGTTGCTTTACGTTTGACTGGGTTTGCGTTTCGATTTTTTCTGCCCAGGATTCCCACTGCTGTTATTCGAACGCTCGTTACCGCGAATCTGTCCACTCTCGAGCGCGGCGAACTTCTGCTCACCGAGGCCATTTCGCACATGGCTTTTGAGCTCAACGAGCAACGAGTTGGCTATGTTGGGTCGCTCAGCAGCGAGATCGTGACGCTCACTTAAGTCGGTTGAAAGGTCGTAAAGAAAGCTCTGCTTGGTATCCCAATAATAAAGCAACTTAAAGTCCCCTTTGCGTATGGCAGTTTGAGGATGCTCCACCTCCACATCATGATGAAACACAAAGCGATCGATGGGTCGATCGACGGCACCTGTACCTGCATGGAGCAAAACCGACTTCCAACTCCCTCCCTCAACTCCCTCGGGCAGTGGGAATCCTGGGGCAGCAAAGTCGAGAACCTTCGCCAGGATGTCATAATTGACCACGGGCGTGGAGCAATGCGTACCAGCCAGGATGCCGGGTCCCTTCACAATCAAAGGGACTCGCAATCCTCCTTCGTCGACCAATCCCTTACCACCCTTGAGAACCTGGGTGCTTCCCCCGTTGTCCGACATATAGATGAAATAGGTTCGATCGGTAATCTCCAACTCTTTCGCTTTTGAAACGACTTCTCCGATACAGGTATCGAGATCCTCCGTCATCGCAGCCATGATCGGGCTACCAATGCGCCCTCCTTTTGGATCTACGACTCGGGAATCCCCTTCATATTTTTGGAGGGTCGATGCCAAGGCTTGAGGCTTGCTGTGCGGTGCATAGTACGAGAGTTGTAGATAAAAGGGATGACCTTCCCGGACTTGTTGGTCCATGTAGTCTTTCGCACGACGCGTGATGCCGAAGGATTGCTTCGGATCGCTCGGGTCGTTGCTATCACCATCGGTATTCATCGTGATCTCATCGCTCGTGTCTTATCCCATGGACTCGGGTGTTCTTGGCCACTACCATTTCCCAAAATGGGCAGCGCGATACGCATGGTTTGCTCGCTTCAATGTATTTGCCAAAGATTCGCTGGGAGGCGCACTCCATCGACGAGCTGTTTTATCGACCGCATTCAAACTGGTCTTACTCCGCCCCATGATCAGCGCGGCCCGTGAGCATTCGCACTTCGGATGACTCGCATAGGCTTGCGAAAAGATCATGCCTTCAGCTGCCATGCGCTCGAGGTTTGGCATGCGAAAACTCGCTGTCCTACTCCCTTCGTTCCCTGGCATCATCGCAATGGATGTTCCACTCCAGGACTGATCATCCACAAAGACGAATACAAAATTCGGTGCCTTTGGTATATCGACTCCGTAGACAACAGGCCGGTACGTCGAGAGTAAAACGCATAAGCCGACCACGCGCAATACCGTGTCGATCGTGAACGGTTTCATGTGGGTCCGCCTCGCTTCTCACCTCCCTGACCTCCCTGACCTCGAGGACCAGGTTGCCCCACTCTGGCACCTCGTCCGCCGTCTGGTCCCCCTCCACCACCTGGACCACCAGGATTGCGCTTGTTGGCATCGGACTCACCTGCTGGTCGTTGGTAAGTCACATTGAGATCCGAACTATCGAGAATGTGATCCTTGATCTTCGTGAGCAGCGCTTCACGCGTAACAGGCCCCTGGCTCTCGTCAAACTCTGGAACGATCGACAGAGCATACACGTGCAACGTGTACGTTTGCTTCCCTCCACCTGCGGAATGGGGTGGAACATACGCCTGGTCTCGCTTCCACGTGGCACCGACCTTTCCAATACCTTTCGCATTCTTCGGAAGGATCGTGACGGTCGATGGAATGCCATAGAGATTCCAATAGGTCTTCAGGTAATTGTCGCGATCGATGTGATCCATAACGAGCGCGAAACTTTTGGTCCCCTCGGGAGCTCCCTTCCACTCGAGGGGAGGTGTCGCGCCTTCACCGTTCCCATTGAATTCGTCGGGCAACGGTTGCCCCTCGACCAAAGCCGGACTGGTCAGTTTGAAAGCGCCCGTTTTCTTGGCATCGATGATCAATGGTGGTGTTGCGGGTTGACTCTCCTCGCCACGTCGTCCCTCACCCGGTCGATCGCTTGGTCGATCACCCGGTCGGCCTGGTGGGCGGTTACCGTCCGTACGACCGCGTCCATCCGCATTTCCAGCCTGGGGTGGTCGACGCCCCGCTCCGGCACCCTGCTCATCGCGCGGCGGTCGATCCCCTCGCGCATTGTCATCGCGCGGCGGTCGATTCCCGCCGCCAGGGCCACCTCGATTTGCACCCTCTCCTCGCCCGGACCCGCCAGGGCCAGCACCACCAGCACCGCCGGGTCCACCTCGACCTCCACCTTGACCGGCACCACCCGGCCCACCTCTCCCTCCGCCAGGGCCACCTCTCCCTTGTTGCCTTGGCGAATAAGTCTCGGTCTTGACGTTCCCCTTGTTATCGATGAAATCAAATTTCACCGATCCGTTGTCGTTCAAGACGTAGTTAATATAGTGCGTTTCCTTGCCCACTTGGACTTTCACGCTAAAGCTCTTGTCATCCTTGGTTTCGAAACCTGTGATCTTCGCTCCGCGCCAGGGCGTTAACGCTTCGCGCACGCCACCGGTTCGTGGTTGCGGATCCACTTGACCACCGACCTCTTTGACTTCACCGTGAAATCCACCGTTGAGATAGGGATAGGTCTTTGTCGCGTGGTAGTGATACCCGAGATCGGGTGAGGTATGCCCATTGAAGGCATCGAGTCCCCTCACCTCAGAACCGTCTGGCTCGGTGTATCCGTAAATCGGATAGCCATCTAGCGCATAGGCGATAGGCACCCCTTTTCCAACAATCTCTTGCAAGTGTGTCGGAGCGATATGGTAGTGATAATCGTCAGCACGACCGCAGTGGCCGCCGAACTCATCCAGTTCACCTGCGACCAGAGTATCGGTTCTGCCATCGTTCTTAATCGGATTAAAGATGGGGACACCGTTGGCGGCCAACGCGATAGCGCCTCGGAAGAAATGCGATTTCGCAGAGAGTGGATTTTTCGCAACGACCGGCTCTAGAGGTATCCGCCACGCATTGTTTCCCGAATAAGGTTGTGGAATCGGGACCTGCCGCTGCCATGCCGTGATCCCCACCATCATCCGGTGATCCGGCATGGAATTGGACTCGACATAAAAGAATTGCGCATCCTGCCGATACTTGAGTGCATTGAGTTTTGCAAACGGCTCGAACGAATCCGCAATCGTGGCTTTGCCAGTCACGTTCACGGCGATGAGTTTCGGCGAAACCGCTGGCAATTTCACGTTCTCATTGATCGCTCTCACCTGAGCTACTTTTTGCTCGATCCATTTTTGATCTTCCTCAACCAATGTCGATATTTCGAGCGAAACGATTTTCCCATCGGTTCGACGGATTTGAACCTTTCCATCCACAGATGCCACGTAGGATCCGTGAACGTGCGCGCCGACATCACGGAGCGTCCACGCGCGAGTGGAACGATCCGTCGTACCATGTTCATGCCCATCATGAGCATAAACATCTACACCGCAGAGTGAGATCGCAGCGAGTAGTAGATATCTCAAAACACTTTGGTTCATCATTTCTTTTCCGTTCCTCTCTTATCGCCCTTGTTACCACCTCTTCCCCCTTTTCGCGGTGCGATGGGTTGAGAGGGGTCGAATTCCTGGTTCTTGCTCGGCATCTGAGCATGGACCGCCGTCAGATAGTTACTCAAACGCTCCTTGAGCATCAGCGCTTCGCGCGGCATTCGCTTCGTCAGATCATTCCGCTCTCCGATATCTTTTGACAGGTCGAACAGCGACACACGGTCGTCTTCATAAAAATGAATGAGCTTGAGGTTTCCGAGTCGAATCGAACTATGAGGTCCATCGTCGCTTTGATAATGCGGAAAGTGAAAGACCAATTCCTCGCGAGCCCGCTTGACCGTTCCGAGCCCTTTGTTCTGGAGCAGACCCACGATATTGCCACCCTCGATCGCTTGGGGTAGTTCTTGATCGGAAACACCTGCCATCGCGCAAAAGGTAGGCAAAAAGTCGTATCCGACCACTGGTACATCGCACCAGGAATTCGCAGCGACCCCAGGGCCTCGTACGATCAGAGGGACGCGAATGCCCCCTTCCCAAACGGATCCTTTACCACCGCTGAGCCCACCACGTTTGCCCCCGCCACCGGAACCGTTATCCGACATATAGATCACAAACGTGTTATCGCTCAGCCCCAATCGATCGATTGCCTCCAGGACTTTACCCACCCCGGAGTCCAGATCTTCGGTGATCGCAGCGGTTGCAACCTGTTTCGAATTATTTTGCGATGCGTACTTCTCATACTTGGCTTGCGTAGCCTTGTTTGCAAGTTCAGGGGCATGCAGCGCGTTCCAGGAAAGCTGAATGTAGAAAGGCTTGTTCGCCTTCTGGCTTTTCTCCATAAACTTGGCAGCTCGGTCCGCCATGCCGAAGATGTCGACTGGATTCGGATCGGTAAACTTGAACGCGTTCTCATTCCCCGTATCACCATCATGTTCGTCGTATCCATGGGCGCCCGGTCCGCCCCCCGCAATGTGCCATTTCCCATAATGCGCAGTGGCATAGCCGGCCCGTTGGAGCAGTTCTGCAATCGTCCGTTCGTCCCGACTCAAATCTTTGATGAGGCGTGGCTCAGTCAGTTTGCGACCAGGTACGGCAGGAGCTGCCTTGGTCCAATGCAGTTGTGCGGGACTTTTGCCCGTCTGAATACTGATTCTCGTTGGGGAGCAAACGGGAGCAGGAGCATAGGCCGATGAAAACCGCATCCCTTGGTAGGCGAGTTTTTCGATATTCGGCGTTTGAAAAATCTCCCCCTTGGAGCCAGCGACATCAGGGTGCATCGGGACGGATAGTCCATTCCAGCCCTGATCGTCGGACAGCATGAAGATGATGTTCGGCTTCTCTGCCGACTGGCCAATCCCTGAACAGGAGCACAGCAACAAGAACAGCGCCATTACTTGAAGCATTGCGTATGGATACTTTTTCATCTTTTTTCTCCACCGTTACCGGGCTGTCCATTATTGTCCGTCTGTCCTCCGTTGCCGGGGGCTCGGCCACCCGGACCACCACGTCCAGGACCACCTCTGCCTGGCCCGCGCGGTGGGTTTTCGGGAACGACGTTATTGAGGTTCCGAAAATCGATCCGTTCTTTGCCATCGGGCGATGTTTTGACGACGTGCCGGAAGAGGACCACATTGTCGAGTGCGATGTCGTCGGACCAAATGAATTTCGCACCCTTGAAGTCATTCTCGAAGTAAGGTTGCTTCGGCCCCACCTCCTCTTCAGTGTATTCTTTGGCCTTGGACCATGAGCTATCGTCGTACGCGACGGCATACCAGTTCTCAGGTACGGGAATACTCTCGACGCGCGGATTCTTTGTGTCGCGATCGATCGGTCCCCATGAAATCTTTTTGGCTTTCCAGGCTCCGCTGGTGACCGTCCCATCTCCAAACTTCAAAATAAAACCGGCATCGCCGATATTGGTGTTGGCGTACTCCATACCTGACTTCGGATCAAAGTTATCCTTAGCCATGACGGCAATCGTCATCGGATAACTTGGCAAAATATCGACCGAGATGACGTTGTGCGGCACGAAGGAGATCGAATCGACAGCGACCAATTCACCATTGATGTACAGCATGAACCAATTGTCAGCGTAGATGTTCGCCTTGATTGTGTCACTCATTTGTGGCTTGCGCACTTTGGCTGGCGCCGTCCCTTGCGCCCAACCGTTCTGAGCGAACATCAAGGCTGCAAAAAGCGTGGCCATTTTTATAGCGCGTTTCATCGACTAATTCTCCAATTCAACGAGGCTATCGGGGGAATGATGACGGGTGTGCTCAAAGAAATCGATCGGCAATTCCGATTCATTGAGCAGAGACAAACGGAGATCCAAACGATCGGGACCGTAGGGCATTTGCACGAATCGCATACTCAGGATTCGTCCATTCTTTGAGTCGTATGTGATCTCGACCCTCTGAGGGCCGCGCACTTTCGGTCTTTTCACAGCCACCAATAAACGGACATCTTCACCCTCCCTCGTTTCGTACTCTTCGGGCCCGAGGCTGGAGAACTGCAGGTGGTACGACCGCTTTAGTTGCTCGAGCCCCTCGTGTAGATTGGCAAGGGGAATGGAGGTTTCGTGTCCGGGAAGATCACGATCAAAGTGATGAACATCGGAGCTGACTTTGACCGAACCACGTGTATTGACTGCCCAACTCTGCTGGCCGTTGCTACCGGTAATGAAGGGTAGCCCATCCGTCGTCGTACGAATGAGTACAAACTGATTCCCTTGGCGAAGATGCAACGTGGCTCCATCCAACGGCGGCTTCGGCGGCCGCTGCATCTCCTGACGAGCAGCCCGGCTTTCTCGGCGTGCAGGTGAATCGATATGCTCGACAACGATGTCGTAGGTACGATCTTTCCATTGCATACTACGAATGATGATGCGATCCAATTCACGAAATGCATCCGAGGCTGTCGACGGACCAGAACTGAACCACAACAACGCCCCTCCTGCCAGCAAGACCGCGACACTCGCAGCCACGCTCCAAACGGAAAAGGAGGAGAACGATCGCTCCCGCGGTGCGAGGGAGTTTTTGGGGTGACGCAACTCGGGTAGCTGAAGCACACTGCTGTCAGCCGCGATCGCGTTTTGTAGACGGTCGTGCAGCAGGGCTGCCTCTGCAAAGATTTTCGCATGCTGCGGATCGGCTTTGATCCACAATTGCAGGGCAGCGTGCTGTTCTGGAGTCAAGGCATCATCTAAATAGCCATCGATCCATTCGCGTGGGTCTTTCATGACGGACGGCCTCCGTCCACGCTCGCAGTTCGTTCGATGCATTGCCTTAGCTGGTCGCGAATGCGTTGCAGAGACTTAGCGACCGTGTTGGGGGTCATCCCGAGGAGACTCGCAATCGCGGCAGGCTTCAAATCATTTTGGTACCGCAGATCGCACAGCTTTCGCGCTCGCCCCTCCAATTTGCCAAGGCATTCGTGCAAATAATCGAGCGAACGTATTTTCTCTGGATCGATCTGCTCAAAAGCAACCGACAATTGCTCAACCGTCTCAGGGTCAAAGACCAATCGATTGCGACGTCGCTCGCGCAGATAGGTTCCGATTTGATTTCGTGCGACCCCCATCGCCCACCCCAGAAAAGGCCGAGACGGATCGTAGGAATTGAAGGATTCGAGGACAGCGACCGAAATCGCCTGAAGGATGTCGTCTCGGTCTCGAAAGTCCCTAACGACAGCGGAAACGTAGGCGGAAACGGCAGGCTGGGCGAGCGTCCAATATCGAATGGCTTGTTGATATTTTTCGTCCATGGCGGATATCCAATCGAGTCCCGAATACCTGACATTGATTATTTAGCAATGGACATCGAATCATGACACAAAAACCGGCGAGATTTTCGGTTCCGTGTGTCCGGCTCGGACGAGTCGATCATTGGAACGACAGATTACAGGGTTTGCTTCGGGAGTGCTTGGTGGTCGGTTCCTGGTTAGGAACAGCCGAGCGGGCACAAAATCAAAAAACCGAAGGTCTCACACAATGATACAAGGAACGGAAACAAGAAAAGACGTCGAGCCCGTGAGTCGGTCAGCCCATCGGAGCCCTCGCGCGCTGCGAGGGAAACGGGGGCAAAAAAAGATTGGGCGGACTTATAGGAAGGTGGAACCAGACGACGACGCAATGGAACCTTGGTAGCGGAAATGCGCGAGCATTCGGGTTGAACTCTGTTTCAGGTTGCGATGTTTGCTACATTCCAAAACCGGGGGCATTCCACGGCGGCTAACAGATCAAACAGCCACACCCACGGCTAAGGGTGAAGCCTGTGAGTCCGTTCGCGAGGAACTGTTTAGAAAGTGAACCGAGTCCCCATCGTTATCGAGCCTGAAGCCAAGTCAGATATTCGTGCGGCTAGGGACTACCACTCAGACAAGGGAGAAAACACATTCGAACGCCCTCAGTTATGAGCGGACTCAAGTGTTCGATCTGCTATCGCGTCATCCCGAGGCTTTTAAGGCGACAAAGAGAGTCTTTCGCACCTAACCGGGAGCACGCAACCTGGAGGTCTGAGAAACCAGAGAGTGGCGAGAGATTTGTGGTGGAGGTGCGTATGCGGGGTGTCGGACGGCTTGATGGAGAGTCTCTCTGCAGAGACGATCAGTCGGGCGAGAGATAAGAGCCGAGAGCCGTCGGCCTTGCAAAATACTGGGGCATAAACGAAAAAAGTCGGAGACAGTGCATCACACCATCGCCGGCTTGTTCACTTGACTCGGCGGTCAGCCTGGGTTCGCCGAGAGCAATAGAGTTGAGGGAACCGAACTCTTTTCAAACCGCTCGCGAGACACGTAAATAATACGCAAGTCCCTTTCTGGAAGTCACTTACGCATTGCAGCCCGCGAGTCGTTCCGGAAATTTCACTTGTCTTTTGTTTCACATATGCAACAATATTATGGTTAGTGAGTTCTTTCGGTCTCTCACTTGAAGTCCCTATCGATTGTTAACCCATGTCGCTATCTACGCTACTACAAAGCCGCGTTAACGAACTCGACATATCGATTTCCGATCTTGCTCGCCGCAGTGGCGTATCACGGGCAACTGTAATTCGCATTCTCGGAGGGAAGGATGAGCATTACTCCGTTTCCAATCTGCAAGCCATTCTTTCCGCACTCGGAATGAAGATGGATTTGTTGGCGATACCAGCCAAAGGATTCAAAGATTCCATCGCTACGCAGAAGGCTAAGCGCTTGATCGCGCTTACACAGGGGAACGTAGCTTTAGAATCCCAAGCCGTCTCCGAACCTTCTGCCCAAGAGCACCTGGAAGCCACCAAAGCGCGAATCGCATCGTCCAGTCGAAAGCTCTGGGCTTCCTAATTCTCTAAAGGCAGCGGTAGTCTTCAGTGAATCCATTCGGTTCAGTCGGCAAAGACGACGACACTCCGTTTGATGGCTCGGGTTTGAAAATCAAGACCATCAAAACGCGTCGCCAACTCAATGAAGCTGAGTTCGAGTCGATACTGCGAGTGACTGAGAAGTACTTGTTTAGCAAACCAAGCCACAAGCTCGCGCCATTTACCTTCGGTTGGCTATTGGAGTTGCACAGAGAGATGTTGGGATCGATTTGGAGTTGGGCGGGGGAAATTAGGACTACTCAAAAGAACATCGGCGTGAACCCGGAAATTGTCACTGCCGAGCTCGGCGTCATCTCAATCGAATCAGAGAAACGGCATAGCGAAACAGGCGAACTTGTGATTGCAACCGCTGCGGAGTTTCATCATCGCGCGGTTTGGGTACATCCGTTTGAGGATGGCAATGGTCGTTGGGCAAGACTCCTCGCAAACATCTGGCTGATGCAACACGACCAACCGGTGACCATTTGGCCTGCCACCGACCTCCGTGATACCGAAAGCCCGATTCGAGGTGAGTATATTGCAGCCATGAAGCAAGCAGATCTCAGAAACTACGGACCACTCATAGACCTACATAAAAAGTTTAGCGAGTAACACTATCGTCGTTGGCAAGGCCCTCTGTGCCAACATGAGTGAGACAACTTTGAACAAATTAAGATTTTTCAATTG